>NZ_JBIBUO010000016.1:0-193813 GCF_043079545.1 Streptomyces sp. NPDC015171 | reverse complement strand
ACGACGTTCTCGCCGTCGACCTCGACCACCGTGTCCCGCGCCGCGCGCAGCGCGGTGTGCAGCACGGCCCGGTCCTCGGTGACGTTGATCTTCTCGCCGCGGAACATCGCGTCCCGCAGGCCGAAGACGTCCGTCGCCGCGGCCAGCTCGCGCAGCAGGCGCAGCGTCTCATCGGTGATCAGGTGCTTGCTGTAGTCGATGTACAGGTCGCCGACCCGTACGACGTACCGCTCGGCACGCCCCGGGTCCGCCGCGAACAGCTCGCGCAGACGCGGCCGGCCCTGGGCGCGGTGCTCGGTGAGGGCGGTCCACTCGGGCCGCCGGGTCAGCTTGGGAATCTCGGCCATCTCAGGCGTTCTCCTTGGCGCCCTCGCCCTGGAGGGCGATGGCGTACATCTCGTCGGCGTCGAGGCGGCGCAGCTCCTCGGCGATCAGTTCGGAGGTGCCGCGCACCTTCAGGGCGAGGGTGCGCGGCGGCTGGCCCGGCAGGGTCAGCGTGGCGAGCGGCCCTTCGGGGCGGTCGATGACGATGTCACCGTTGGCGGTGCCGAGCCGTACGGCCGTGACCACGGGACCGTCGGTGACCACACGGTCCACGGTCACCTTCAGCCGGGCTTCGAGCCAGCGGGCCAGCAGCTCGGCGCTGGGGTTGTCCGCCTCCGCCTCGACGGCCGCCGTGGTCACCTTCACCCGGGCCTGGTCCAGGGCGGCGGCCAGCATCGAGCGCCACAGCGTGAGCCGGGTCCAGGCCAGGTCGGTGTCGCCGGGCGCGTAGGCGCGGGCGCGGGCCTCCAGGACCTCCATCGGCCGCTCCACCGCGTACAGGTCGGTGATCCGGCGCTGCGCGAGCGCGCCCAGCGGGTCCTCGGCCGGCGCGTCGGGGGCCTCCACCGGCCACCACACGACCACCGGGGCGTCCGGCAGCAGCAGCGGCAGGACGACCGAGTCGGCGTGGTCGGAGACCTCGCCGTAGGTGCGCAGCACGACCGTCTCGCCGGTGCCGGCCTCGGAGCCGACCCGGACCTCGGCGTCGAGCCGCGAGTGGGTGCGGTCGCGCAGCGTGCGGGCGTGCCGCTTGATGACGACCAGGGTGCGCGAGGGGTGCTCGTGCGAGGCCTCCTCGGCCGCCTTGATCGAGTCGTAGGCGTTCTCCTCGTCCGTGACGATGACCATCGTCAGGACCATGCCCACGGCGGGCGTGCCGATGGCGCGGCGGCCCTGCACCAGCGCCTTGTTGATCTTGCTTGCCGTGGTGTCGGTCAGGTCGATCTTCATGGCCTGCGCCAGCTCCGTCCGTCTCGTGCGAGCATCTCGTCGGCTTCCCTCGGTCCCCAGCTGCCCGACGAGTACTGCGCCGGCCTGCCGTGCGCCGCCCAGTACTCCTCGATCGGGTCGAGGATCTTCCAGGACTCTTCCACTTCCTGGTGGCGGGGGAACAAATTGGCGTCGCCGAGCAGCACGTCAAGGATGAGCCGCTCGTACGCCTCCGGGCTCGACTCGGTGAACGACTCGCCGTAGGCGAAGTCCATGGAGACGTCCCGGATCTCCATCGAGGTTCCCGGCACCTTCGACCCGAACCGCACGGTCATGCCCTCGTCCGGCTGGACGCGGATGACGATCGCGTTCTGCCCCAGCTCCTCGGTGGCGGTGGAGTCGAACGGCGAGTGCGGGGCCCGCTTGAAGACCACCGCGATCTCGGTGACCCGGCGGCCGAGCCGCTTGCCGGTGCGCAGGTAGAAGGGGACGCCCGCCCAGCGGCGGTTGTCGATGCCCAGCTTGATCGCGGCGAAGGTGTCCGTCTTCGACGCGGGGTCGATGCCGTCCTCCTGGAGGTAGCCGACGACCTTCTCGCCGCCCTGCCAGCCCTCCGCGTACTGGCCGCGCACGGTGTGCTCGCCGAGCTCCTCCGGCAGGCGCACCGACTTCAGCACCTTCAGCTTCTCGGTGAGCAGCGCCTCGGCGTCGAACGCGATCGGCTCCTCCATGGCGGTGAGGGCCATGAGCTGGAGCAGGTGGTTCTGGATGACGTCCCGGGCCGAGCCGATGCCGTCGTAGTAGCCGGCCCGGCCGCCGATGCCGATGTCCTCGGCCATGGTGATCTGGACATGGTCGACGTACGACCGGTTCCAGATCGGCTCGTACATCTGGTTGGCGAAGCGCAGCGCCAGGATGTTCTGGACGGTCTCCTTGCCGAGGTAGTGGTCGATGCGGAACACCTGGTCCGGCTCGAACACGTCGTGCACGACCCGGTTCAGGTCCTGCGCCGACTTCAGGTCGTGGCCGAACGGCTTCTCGATGACCGCGCGCCGCCAGGCGCCCTGCGGCGGGGTCGCCAGGCCGACCTTCTTCAGCTGCTGCACGACCTTGGGGAAGAACTTCGGCGGCACGGAGAGGTAGAAGGCGAAGTTGCCGCCGGTGCCGCGGGAGGCGTCCAGCTCGTCGACGGCGTCCTTCAGCTGCTTGAACGCGGTGTCGTCGTCGAAGTCGCCGGGGATGAACCGCATGCCCTCGGCGAGCTGCTGCCACACCTCCTCGCGGAACGGGGTGCGGGCGTGCTCGCGCACGGCGTCGTGCACGACCTGCGCGAAGTCCTGGTCCTCCCAGTCCCGGCGGGCGAACCCGACGAGGGAGAAGCCCGGCGGCAGCAGACCGCGGTTGGCCAGGTCGTAGACGGCCGGCATCAGCTTCTTGCGGGACAGGTCACCGGTCACACCGAAGATGACCAGGCCCGAAGGACCGGCGATGCGCGGCAGCCGGCGGTCCCGGGCGTCCCGCAGCGGGTTCGCCCAGTCGGCGGCCGGGGCCACCGGCACGCGCACCTCCTCGGGTGCCTGGGCGGCGGCGGGTGCGTTCTCGGTCATCGGGCGTCAACTCCCTTGCTCTTCAGGGACGTGGCGACGGCGTCCAGCAGGTCCTGCCAGGCCGCCTCGAACTTGGCGACGCCCTCGTCCTCCAGCTGCTGGACGACCTCGTCGTAGGAGATGCCGAGCCGCTCCACGGCGGCCAGGTCGGCGCGGGCCTGCGGGTAGCCGCCGGACACCGTGTCACCGGTGATCTCGCCGTGGTCGGCGACGGCGAGCAGGGTGGCCTCCGGCATGGTGTTGACGGTGCCCGGCGCGACCAGCTCGTCCACGTACAGGGTGTCCTTGTACGCGGGGTCCTTCACACCGGTGGACGCCCACAGCGGGCGCTGCCTGTTCGGCCGTGCGCCGCCCAGCGCCGTCCAGCCGTCGGAGGAGAAGACCTCCTCGTACGCCTCGTAGGCGAGCCTGGCGTTGGCGAGGGCCGCGCGGCCCTTGAGCGCGAGCGCCTCGTCGGTGCCGAGGGCGGTCAGCCGCTTGTCGACCTCGCTGTCCACACGGGAGACGAAGAAGGACGCCACCGAGTGGATCGAGGACAGGTCGATGCCCCGTCCGCGGGCCTTCTCCAGGCCGGCCAGGTAGGCGGCCATGACCTCGCGGTAGCGCTCCAGCGAGAAGATCAGGGTCACGTTGACGCTGATACCCAGGCCGATGACCTCGGTGATCGCCGGCAGGCCCGCCTTGGTCGCCGGGATCTTGATCATCACGTTGGGGCGGTTCACCAGCCAGGCCAGCTGCTTGGCCTCGGCGATGGTGGCCGCGGTGTCGTGGGCGAGCCTCGGGTCGACCTCGATGGAGACCCGGCCGTCCCGGCCGCCCGTGCCGTCGTACACGGGGCGCAGGATGTCGGCGGCGTCGCGCACGTCGGCGGTCGTCATCATCCGCACGGCCTCGTCGACCGTGACACCGCGTACGGCGAGGTCGGCCAGCTGCTCCTCGTAGCCCTCGCCGGAGCCGATGGCGGCCTGGAAGATGGACGGGTTCGTGGTGACACCGACGGCGCTTCCGCTCGCCACCAGTTCGGCGAGGCCGCCCGAGGTGATCCGCTTGCGCGACAGGTCGTCGAGCCAGATCGACACGCCCTCGTCGGCGAGGCGCTTGAGGGCTCCCGGGGTGGCGATTGCTTCGGTCACAGTGATCATCTTTCTCTTGCGTCGGTGTCAGGCGCGCGCGGCGGCGAGCGACTCGCGGGCCGCGGCGGCGACGTTCTCGGGGGTGAAGCCGAACTCGGCGAACAGGGTCTTGGCGTCGGCGGAGGCACCGAAGTGCTCGAGGGAGACGATGCGTCCGGCGTCGCCGACGTAGCGGTACCAGGTCAGGCCGATGCCGGCCTCCACGGCGACCCGGGCCTTCACGGCCGGCGGCAGCACCCGCTCGCGGTACTCCCGCGGCTGCTCCTCGAACCACTCCACGGACGGCATCGACACCACGCGCGTACCGGTGCCCTCGGCCTCCAGCGCCTCCCGCGCGGCCATGGCCAGCTGCACCTCGGAGCCCGTCGCGATGATGATCACCTCCGGGACCTCCGTCGAGGACTCGCGCAGTACGTAGCCGCCCTTGGCCGCGTCCTCGTTCGGCGCGTACGTCGGCACGCCCTGGCGGGTCAGCGCGAGCCCGTGCGGGGCGGGGTGCGTGGCGTGCCTCTTCAGGATCTCGGCCCAGGCGATCGCGGTCTCGTTGGCGTCCGCCGGGCGGACGACGTTCAGGCCCGGAATCGCGCGCAGCGAGGCCAGGTGCTCGACCGGCTGGTGGGTCGGTCCGTCCTCGCCGAGACCGACGGAGTCGTGCGTCCACACGTACGTCACGGGCAGCTGCATCAGCGCCGACATACGGACGGCGTTGCGCATGTAGTCGGAGAACACCAGGAAGGTGCCGCCGTAGATGCGGGTGTTGCCGTGCAGGGCGATGCCGTTCATCGCGGCGGCCATGGAGAACTCGCGAATGCCGAAGTGGACGGTTCGGCCGTACGGGTCAGCCTCGGGGAGCGGGTTGCCCTCCGGCAGGAAGGAGCTGGTCTTGTCGATCGTGGTGTTGTTGGAGCCGGCGAGGTCGGCGGAGCCGCCCCACAGCTCGGGAACGACCGGGCCGAGCGCCTGGAGCACCTTGCCGGACGCGGCGCGGGTGGCGACCGCCTTGCCCTCCTCGAAGACGGGCAGCGCGTCCTCCCAGCCGGCGGGCAGCTCGCCCTTGCCGATCCGGTCGAAGAGGGCGGCCCGCTCGGGGTGGGCGGTGCGCCACTCGGCGATCCGCTTGTCCCAGGCCGCGTGCGCCTCGGCACCGCGGTCCAGGGCCCGGCGGCTGTGGGCGAGGACCTCGTCGGCGACCTCGAAGGACCGCTCCGGGTCGAAGCCGAGGAGGCGCTTGGTCGCGGCGATCTCCTCCGCGCCGAGCGCGGAGCCGTGGGATGCCTCGGTGTTCCGCGCGTTCGGGGCGGGCCAGGCGATGATCGTGCGCATCGCGATGATCGAGGGCCGGCCGGTCTCGGCCTGGGCGGCCCGCAGCGCCGTGTGGAGGGCGGGGACGTCGATGTCGCCCTCGGCGGTGGGCTCGACGCGCTGGGTGTGCCAGCCGTACGCCTCGTACCGCTTCAGCACGTCCTCGGAGAAGGCGGTCGCGGTGTCGCCCTCGATGGAGATGTGGTTGTCGTCGTAGACGAAGACCAGGTTGCCGAGCTTCTGATGGCCGGCCAGCGAGGAGGCCTCGGCGGAGACGCCCTCCTCCAGGTCGCCGTCGGAGACGATCGCCCAGACGGTGTGGTCGAAGGGGGAGGTGCCCGCGGGGGCCTCGGGGTCGAACAGGCCGCGCTCGTAGCGGGCGGCCATCGCCATGCCGACGGCGTTGGCGACGCCCTGGCCGAGCGGTCCCGTGGTGGTCTCGACACCCGCGGTGTGCCCGTACTCCGGGTGGCCCGGCGTCTTGGAGCCCTGCGTGCGGAACGCCTTCAGGTCGTCCAGCTCCAGCTCGTACCCGGCCAGGAACAGCTGGGTGTAGAGGGTCAGCGAGGTGTGGCCGGGGGAGAGGACGAAGCGGTCGCGGCCGGCCCACTCGGGGTCCGCCGGGTCATGACGCATCACCTTCTGAAAGATCGTGTACGCGGCAGGCGCCAGGCTCATCGCGGTGCCCGGGTGCCCGTTGCCCACCTTCTGCACCGCGTCGGCCGCCAGAAGTCGGGCGGTGTCCACGGCACGCCGGTCGAGCTCGGTCCACTCGAAGCCGTCGGAAGTCTGCGTGGTCATCTTCAAGAAGTCCTCGTTGAGTGCGAAGTAGCTGGCCGGACGCGTTCAAACTTAAAAGTCTGACTTTTTCGAAGAAAGGTCGCGGTGTGTCAGCCTGTGGTGAATCTGGGACAGTGATCGCGCGACAGGGACGGCACGAAAAGGACATGACTGACAGAACCCACCAAGCCGCCGACGAGGCAGCGGGCGGCGGGGGCAGCACGACGGGCGACGGGATCAGAACCTTCCCCTTCCCGGCCGAGCTGTCCGTCGGCGGCGTCGGCATCCAGGTCGGCCCGATGGGCACCGGGCACACCTGGCACGCCGACGCCCCGCTGCACCGCGTCCACCGCATCGACTTCCACGTGGTCATGCTCTTCACCGACGGCCCCGTACGGCACATGATCGACTTCGCCGAGTACGAGGCCGGCGCCGGCGACCTGCTCTGGATCCGTCCCGGACAGGTGCACCGCTTCTCGCGCACAAGCGAGTACCGCGGAACCGTCCTCACCATGCAGCCCGGTTTTCTGCCCCGCGCCACCGTCGAGGCCACCGGCCTGTACCGCTACGACCTGCCGCCGCTGCTGCGCCCGGACCCGGCCCAGCTCGCCGCGCTCGAAGCGGCACTCGGCCAGCTGCGCCGCGAGTACGAGGACACCGCCACGCTCCCGCTGAGCCTGCACACGGCCGTGCTCCGGCACGCGCTGACGGCGTTTCTGCTGCGCCTCGCCCATCTCGCGGCCAGCTCGGCCGAGGCGGCCCGGCAGCGGTCGGACACCACCTTCACCCTCTTCCGGGACGCGGTGGAGCAGGGCTTCGCCGCCAACCACAGCGTCAGCGCCTATGCCGACGCGCTCGGATACTCCCGCCGCACCCTCGTCCGCGCCGTCCGCGCGGCCACCGGCGAGACCCCGAAGGGCTTCATCGACAAGCGGGTCGTGCTGGAGGCCAAACGCCTCCTCGCCCACACGGAGTTGCCGATCGGCCGCGTCGGGGCGGCCGTGGGCTTCCCCGACGCGGCGAACTTCTCCAAGTTCTTCCATCTGCACACCGGTGTCACGCCGGCGGCGTTCCGGGCCGAACTGCGCTGACCGGGGGCGGACCTGGAGGCTCGCCCCGGTCGGCGCGTGCGGATCACCAGCCGATGCCGAGCGTCAGCCCGGTCGGCGGGTCGCACGTGTTCTGCAACGGCTTGAAGGCGGTGCCCACCGATGCGGCGTACCGCGAGAGCGCTCTCACGGTGCCGCCAATGTGCTCCCCGCCCCTGCGGCCGTCAAGAGTCAAAGCGGGGAAAGCCCCTTAACCGCAGGTGAGTTCACTGCGTGAAGCCGCCTCCTGGGGCTGCGGCACGGCCGGCCGTGGACGGGGAGCCGGTCCTCGTCCACGGCGTACCGGTCGGAGCGGGTGCCCGCACCCGCGTTCCGGTGGGTCCGCTGGTCCCGGTGGGTCCGCTCGCTCCGGTGGGTCCGGTCGCTCCGGTGGGTCCGCCGGTTCGGGCGGGTCCGCTAGGACCGGTGGTACGCGTACACCGTCGTCGCCACCGCGCAGACGCCCGGCGGGATCACCTCGGTGCGCAGGGTGCCGGTCCGCGGGGCGTAGTCGACGCCCTCCGCCTCGAAGGCGCCGGTGCAGATGCTCCGCTGTTCGAGGCCGAACAGGCTGGTCACCGTGCCGGTGACCGGGCCGCCGTCCAACGGGTGCGCCAGATCTACCTGGAGCAGCGGCCTGCTCTGCGGGAACAGTTCGCCCGAGGCGTCGTCCGAGGCGCACACCAGCCGGGTGCCGGTGACGAAGTCGCAGCCCTGGATGTCCCGCACCGGCCGGTCAAGGCTGATCTGCCCGGCCTGGGGCAGGGTCCCGCCGGCGGCGGGCGTGGCCGGGTTGAGCAAGGGGGCGGGGAACACCTGGAGGCGGTTCTGGTCGCCCCACTCGCCCGACACCAGCCACTGCTCGTCGGGCGAGACCGCGGCGAAGGAGTTGTTCACCTTCTCGCCCGGATCCAGCGGGTGCACGTAGTCGTACCGCTTGCCGGCCGGCGTGGTCACCGCGAACAGCTTCGCGGTGGCCGTGTCGGCACCCTGGTAGGCGTCGAAGGTGTAACCGCGTGCGACGTCCGGGTCGCCCACGTGGTTCCAGCCGCCGATCCTCAGGTCCAGCGGGATGTCCAGCAGGCCGCGGTACAGGAGCGAGCCGTCCGCACGGCTCGCGAGCCCCTGCCCGCCGCCGAGCGAGTCCGTGTAGGACGTCCCGGCCGCCGTCCAGTGGTCGGGTCCGGCGGCGGACGCGCTCGGCGCGGACCCTATGAGTGCTCCCAACAAGGCTGCCGCGATGGCAAGTTGACGCTTCATCGGACTCCTGTCGCTGCGACGGGGAACGGGGTTGGAATAGAACCACGTATCGGCCCAGGGGTCACCGTCGCGGGGCTCGCGGGTGACCGGCCGGTCATCGCGAGGGAGCGGGAGGGATCGGCGTCTTCGACGCGAGCCCCACCGGGCGGCCCGGCGAACCGATCCGCGAAGTCGATGCCGGCCGAGAACCGGTCGGCATCGCCGCTCGGCTCGATCTCCCGCCGTTCCGGCGCCCGACGAGGCGGCGGTCAGAGCGCGCGCAGGGGCCGGGTACGGCGTGGGGCGCCGGCCGGGAGGAGGCGTGGGCCGGCGGCGCCGGGCTCGGGAGCCGCGGTGACCGGGGTGAGGCGTACCGGCTCGTCCGTCGCGGCCCGGAGCCGGATGCGTGGCGCGCACACCGCCGTACCGCGCGGCGCCGCCGCCTGCTCCTCCGCCGTCACCACCCGCAGCGTCAGCCAGATCTCGCCGCCGTCCGCCGGCAGCGGCAGCGCCATGGGCACCGCGGCGGTCTCGCCCGGCAGCAGATCGGGCAGCTCGGCCGGCCCGGTCAGCGTCCGGCCGTCGGCCAGGGCCAGCTCCCAGGTGGCCGCCAGCCGGCCGAGGTCCCGTACCCGTCGCCGGGCGGTGACCACGATCCCCTCGTGCCGGTGGCACCGGATCCGGAGCGGTGCCGCGGCTCCGCGCCGCACCCGCCCGCCGAAGTCCCCGCCGTACGCCCGGTACCCGCCGGGCGCGGCGGCACCGCTGTCGTCCGGCCCGGCACCCGCGGGGCCGGCCGGTCTCCCGTCGCTCACACGCCGCAGGATCCCGTGCACCCGGAACTCCCGGATGAAGCCGCCCTGAAGACCCGGGGAGGACTCGATGGCCACCCGTGTCCGGGAGCGCGCCCCCGTCGCCGCCGGGACACGAGCGGGGCCGGGGCGCCGGCCGGGCGGGCCCGGGGCGCGGCGGATGACAAGGTGATACTGATCAGCGCCCCCGCCAGGTGCCCGGGACGGGCAGGGTGACAGTCTGCGGGGAAGGGTGCGGCGTGAGGAAGGGTACGGGCGTGAGGCTGACGATTCTGGGCGGCGGCGGGTTCCGGGTGCCGGTGGTGTACGGCGCGCTGCTGGCCGACCGCGCCGAGGGACGGGTCACCGAGGTCGTGCTGCACGACCTGGACGACCGCCGGCTGCGCGCGGTCACCCGGGTACTGGCGGAACAGGCGGCGGGCGTCCCCGACGCACCCGTGGTCACCGCGACCTCCGACCTCGACGAGGCACTGCGCGGCGCCGACTTCGTCTTCTCCGCGATCCGCGTCGGCGGCATGGAGGGGCGCGCGGACGACGAACGGGTCGCGCTCGCCGAAGGGGTACTGGGCCAGGAGACCGTCGGCGCGGGCGGGATCGCCTACGGGCTGCGCACGGTCCCCGTCGTCACCGACATCGCCCGGCGCGTGGCCCGGCTCGCCCCGGACGCCTGGGTCATCAACTTCACCAACCCGGCCGGCCTGGTCACCGAGGCCATGTCCCGGCACCTCGGCGACCGCGTCATCGGCATCTGCGACTCACCGGTCGGCCTCGGCCGCCGCATCGCCCGGGTCCTCGGCGCCGACCCGAAGAAGACCTTCGTGGACTACGTCGGGCTCAACCACCTCGGCTGGGTGCGCGGGCTGCGCGTCGCCGGACGCGACGAACTGCCGCGTCTGCTCGCCGATCCCGCGCTGCTCGGCTCCTTCGAGGAGGGCAAGCTGTTCGGCGCCGACTGGCTGCGCTCGCTCGGCGCGATCCCCAACGAGTACCTGCACTACTACTACTTCAACCGGGAGACCGTCCGCGCCTACCAGGAGGCCGAACGGACCCGCGGCGCCTTCCTGAGCGACCAGCAGGCCAGGTTCTACGCGGAGGCCGGCGACCCCGGCGCCTCGGCACTGCTCGCCTGGGACCGCACCCGCGCCGAGCGCGAGGAGACCTATATGGCCGAGAACCGGGAGAGCGCCGGCGCGGGCGAACGCGAGGCCGACGACCTGTCCGGCGGGTACGAGAAAGTGGCCCTCGCCCTGATGCGGGCGATCGCCCGCGCCGAGCACGCCACCCTGATCCTCAACGTCCGCAACCGCTCCACCCTCTCCGTCCTGGACGCCGACGCGGTCGTCGAGGTCCCGTGCCTGGTCGACGCCAACGGCGCCCACCCGCTCGCCGCCGATCCGCTGCCCGGCCATGCCACCGGCCTGGTGTGCGCGGTGAAGGACGTGGAGCGGGAGGTGCTGGCCGCGGCGGAGTCGGGTTCCCGGGCCACCGCGGTGAAGGCCTTCGCCCTGCACCCGCTGGTGGACTCCGTCCAGCTGGCCCGCCGACTGGTGGACGCGTACACGGCGGTGCACCCCGGGCTGGGCTATCTGAAATAGGAAGAAGCAGAGGGGGGTGACTGACGGCGTGACGCGCGCGACGCGTCGGACGCCGGCCGTGCCGGCCCGGCGGAGCCGTTCGGGCGCCTGAGTTCGGTCGCCTCGCGCGCGGGCATCGTGCGGGACCGCCAGGGCGGCGGTCCCGCCGAGCGCGGGGGCCGGGGAGCCGGGGAGCGGGAGGGAGAGCGAAGGCGGCGTCCGCGGGATCTGTGCCTGCCGCGAGCCGCGGCACCGCGGCCGTCGGGCGGCCTACAGCGGCAGGACCTCGGCCGCCGAGGCCGTCTGCGCGGGCACCGCGGGCAGCAGCACATCGGCCGCCCCGACCCGCTGCCGGGGCACCGCGGCGGACAGCGGCCGGGGTCCCGACACCACCGTGTAGTCCGGGCCGAGGAACGGCGGCTCGATCACCCCCGGGTCCTCGCCCAGCGCCAGCCGGACGGCCGCCCAGGGCACGTTCACCCCACAGAGCGACAGCTGGTGCAGGCCCCCGGCGGGACGCGTGTTGACATCCAGGAGCACCGGCCGGTCGCCGAACATCCGGAACTGGATGTTGGACAGATGGTGCAGCCCGAAACCCTCCGCGACCAGCCGGGCCGGCGCCAGCCACCGCTCGTCCAGGGTGAAGCCCCGGCGGCGGCCGTTCTTGGTGCGGCCCACCGCGAGCCGCACCCGGTTGTCCGTGCCGGTCAGGCAGTCGACGGACACCTCGGGCTCCGCCAGGCGCGGCATCACCAGCCAGTCCACGGGCTCCTCGGCCCGCCGCAGCGCCTCGACCACCAGGTCCAGCTGGACGTGCGGGCCCGGGAAGCCCGTCAGGTGCAGGAGCGAGAAGGGGGTCCGGGTGATCACCCGGAAGCCGACCCCGCCCGCGCCGACGGCGGGCTTGAAGCACGCCCGATGGCCGGCCGCCTCCAACTCCTCGACCGCGGCCACCAGTTCCTCCGCCGTGCGGACCCGCCGCCACGGCGGCACCGGAACGCCCACCGAGCGCACCGCCTCGTACGCGGTCGCCTTGTCCTCGAACACCGCGACCGCCTCGGGCGTCGGCGCCAGCAGTGCCGTACCGGCCGCCGCGAAGTCGGCCCGGTGCGCCACGATCGCCGCCTGGTGCAGCCGGGGCACGAACACGTCGATGCCGCGCCGGGCGCACTGGTCCAGGGCGTACTCGACGAACCCCGCCGGGGACAGGCCCTCCGGCTCCAGGTCGGCGGTGTCGGCGGCGGCCAGCACGGGGGAGTCGGGGTCGCCGTGCGTGGCATGGATCTCGACCGCGCGATCGCTCGGATTTCTGCGCAGCTGATCCATGAAGAACACGTTCTCCGCGTACGTGCGGTTGAGCCAGACGCGTACGCGAGAGGGCATGCAGGCCGCCTTTCAGGGCGTGCGGGCAGGGCGGAGCGGCCCGTGCCCGGGCAGGAGGGAGGAAGGGTCACCAAACAAGCCCTGACGGAGGGCAGTTGAGAGCGCTGGTGTCGGGCCGATCATACGGCTATCGGCAGGCCCCACGTGCAACGCGCGTGTTACGGATACGGGGGGTTTCGGTGCCCGGACGTCGACACGGGCGGACACGCGCACCGGAGCCTCTTGTCCGTGGACCCGTAAATGTGTTCTCGTGGTCTCGACGGATGATCGGAAGGGGTGTGCGGGGTGGAGTCGAGGGCCGGGGCCGGACAGCTGCTGGCCATCAGCGACCTGCACATCAGCTACGCGGAGAACCGCGCCCTCGTCGAGGCCATGCGCCCCGAGAGCGAGGACGACTGGCTGATCGTGGCCGGTGACGTCGCGGAGACCGTCGCCGACATCCGCTGGGCCCTCGGCATCCTCGCGCGCCGCTTCCGCAAGGTGGTGTGGGCTCCGGGCAACCACGAGCTGTGGACCCACCCGAGCGACCCGGTCACCCTGCGTGGCGTCGCCCGCTACGAGCACCTGGTCGAACTCTGCCGGGAGCTGGGCGTCGTCACCCCCGAGGACCCCTACCCGGTGTGGCACGGCGCCGGCGGCCCGGTCGTCGTCGCCCCGCTGTTCCTGCTGTACGACTACTCGTTCCTGCCGGCCGGCTGCGCCACCAAGGCGGAGGGCCTGGCCTACGCGGAGAGCACGGGCATCGTCTGCAACGACGAGTACCTGCTGCACCCCGACCCCTATCCGACCCGTGAGGCGTGGTGCCGGGCGCGGGTCGCGGAGACCGAGCGCAGGCTCGCCGAGCTGCCCGAGGATCTTCCGACCGTGCTGACCGGCCACTACCCGCTGGACCGGCACCCCACCGACGTGCTGTGGCACCCCGAGTTCGCCATGTGGTGCGGCACCAGCCTGACCGCCGACTGGCACCGCCGTTTCCGGGTCGCCACCAACGTCTACGGCCATCTGCACATCCCGCGCACCACCTGGCACGACGGAGTCCGCTTCATGGAGGTCTCCGTGGGATACCCCCGAGAGTGGCGCAAGCGCCCGGACCCGCCGGGACGGCTGCGCCGTATCCTTCCCATGGAGGTCGAAGCAGGTGATCGAGGAGCTGCTCCCGGAGTCGGTCGTGGCCGTGGAGGCGCACGCTGACGACCCGCTGTGGGAAACCCCGCTGTATCCGGCGGAGGAAGCGCTCGTCGCGCGCGCGGTGGCCAAGCGGCGCCGTGAGTTCGCGGCCGTCCGCGGCTGCGCCCGGCGCGCGATGGAGAAGCTCGGCGTGCCCCCGCAGGCCGTGGTCAGCGGTGAGCGCGGGGCCCCGCGCTGGCCGGACGGGATCGTCGGCAGCATGACCCACTGCGACGGCTACTGCGCCGCCGCGCTGGTGCGTGCCGCCGATCTCGTCTCCCTCGGCATAGACGCCGAACCGCACGGCCCGCTCCCGGAGGGCGTCGGCCCCTCGGTCTTCCTGCCCGCCGAGTCCGTACGGCTCGCCCGCATGGCCGCGCGGCGGCCGGAGGTGCACTGGGACCGGCTGCTGTTCAGCGCGAAGGAGTCCGTCTACAAGGCGTGGTTCCCGCTCACCCGCAAGTGGCTGGACTTCTCCGAGGCCGACATCACCCTGCACCCGGACCCCGAGGGCGCACCGGGCGGCACCCTGAGCGCCCGGCTCCTCGTCCCCGGCCCGCTGGTCGGCGGCGAGCGGCTGCAGGTCTTCGAGGGCCGGTGGGCCGTACGGAACGGCGTGGTGGCCACGTCCGTCGTCGTACCGCACCCCGCCGCGGCCCCGGCGGACCTCTGAGGGCCACCGGGGCGCACGGCGGCGGCGCGCGCCCGTGCCGCGCTCAGACGGGCGGGCACCAGCCGCGCAGGAGCCGGAAGAACTCGTCCTCGTTGCCCGCGAGTCCCGCCCCGGCCAGGGCCCGGTCCGCCTCGGCGAGCACGGCGGGCGGGACGACCACCGGCAGGCCGTCGTCCGGTGGGCCGTCGAAGGCGGCGCGCACCGTATGGAGCAGCCGCAGGTAGGCCTGGACGGCGGTACGCTCGCGGTCGGTCAGTACGGCGGTGGGCATCGGTCTGCTCTCCCCGAGTAGGCGTCACGGTCACGCGCCCTGCGGCGCCGTGCGCCGCGTCGTACGGCGCACACCCCCCAGCTTGCCGCCCACCACTGACAACGCCGTCCGGCTCCGCGCGGGTTCGCCCGCTCAGCGCAGGGCGAACCGTTCCCGCACCCGATGGAATCCGGCCTGTCCCGCGTCACCCGGACACGCATCGCTCCCGCGAACGGGTGGCGCGCGCCGCCGCTCCCGGAGCCCGGACCGGACCTACGGGCCCGGACACCCCGGGGACGCCCCGGTCCGGCCTGCCACGCCGTCCCGCCGCACCGGGGCGCGCGGCGCCGAACCGGACGGCCAGGAAAGGCCCTTGCCGGCAGGCGGCAGTCCGAGGGCCTCGGCGTACCGCTCCTCGGCGAGGCCGAAGCGCGGGCGCCCCACCGCCCCGGCGCACCACGCCGCCCCGTACGCCGCGCCGCCTGGCGCACCGCGCCGCCCGGTCGGTGCGGCCCGGGCAGTGGCCGCGTGCGGGCCGGCGGTGGTGTGGTCCCGTCCACGCGGAGCCCGCGCCGGCGGGACCGAAGATGCCACAGTTCGTGACCGAGGATCATCGACTGGTGCCCGGGAGCGGTGCGTTCCTCCACGGCGGCGACGTCCCGGCCGGTCAGGTCCGGCCACGGTTCGCCGGGCGTGCCGGGCGGGAACGCGGCCGTACGGAAGCGCACCGGAGGGCCGCCGGCAGGGCCAGCGGGCCCGCGGGCTCGCCGCACACGAGGCGCATGTCCCTGCCGGTGCCGACGGCCCTGCCCCGGCTCACGCCTCGGGGCGCTTGACGCTCTCCAGCAGCATGTCCAGCCACTCCGCGACCTTGTCCCGGTGCTGGTCCGTGGGCAACTGCGCCGCCCGCCAGGCGATTCCGCGCACCCCGTGGTCCTGGAGCAGCCGCTCCAGCGGGTCCTCCGCCGCCTCGGCGGCGGCCCGCTCCCGGTCCGCGAGCTTCTGCAGCAGCTCCTGCTCGGTGCGCTGCAGAGCGCCCGCCAGCGCCTCGGGGTCCTCCGCCGTGAGGAAGCCGGCGTGCACCCGGAAGAAGCGCTGCAGGGCGTCGCAGTGCTCCATGGTGGGCCGTCGGTCGCCGTTGATGAGAGCGCCGGCCTGCTGCCGGGACATGCCCGCGCCGTCGGCGATCTCCTGCTGGGTGTAGCGGCGCCCGCCGGGCTTCAGCCGGGTGCGGCGCAGCAGGTCGAGGCGTTGCAGGAAGCGCGCCTGGACATCCGGCTCGCCCGCGGGCCGGCCGCTGAGCAGGGCCCTGACCACCGGCTCCGGCACCCCGCAGTTGGTGGAGAGCCGCCCGACGTCGAAGACCTCGGCATGCGCCACGCCGAGGCGGTCGGCGAGCGCGGTGACGCGGTCGACGACGGCCGGCAGCTGGGCGGTCGCCGCGGCGCCCGGATCCTCGTAGCCATCCGTCACCGACAGAACTCCTACGTCTCTAAGAGGGCTTCAGATGTGTCCGTGGTTCTCACGAGCGATCGCCGTGAACTTCCCGGAGAGTAGCCGGTGTCTCGAACTCTCATCCAGGTGTCGCCACAACTGTGGCGAATTTCAGCCGTCAACCGGCATGAAATGCCACGATAGTTGACACGACTCCGGCCTGGGCAGCAGGATCGCATCGCCGCGTGAAGGCCGCAGAGGCAAGAGGGGTGACCTCCCGATGGCACATCAGGCAGGAGGGCAGCGGTCAGCGCCGCGGCCCGTCCCCGAGACCTCCGAGACCCAGGCGTACCTGCAGGACTACGGAACGCTGCTGGAGCACATGACCTGTCCGTCCCTGGTCGTGGACCGCCACTGGAACGTGGTCATGGCCAACAAGGCGTTCGAGACGCTGTTCTGCGGCGTGCGCCCGCATCCCACGGCCATGCCGGGCGAGAACTTCCTGCGCTTCGTCCTGTTCCACCCGGACGCGGGGGAGGTGCTCGGCGAGCACGAACCGGGCTGGTGCCTGCCGATGCTGGCCCAGCTCCGGACGGCGCTGGAGACGTACGGGCACGACCTCGAACTCCAGGCGGTCCGCCGGGACATCGCCCAGGACCCGATCATGGAAGCCGCCTTCCGGCAGGGCCTGCCGCACTGGATCCGCGCCGTCGGAGAGGCCGCGGCCCGCCTCGACGGTGCCGTACGCCTGCTGAACCACCCCGACCCGCGCCGCGGCCGCACCGAGTGCCGCATCGTCGAGGAGTCGCCGCAGCCGCTGCGCGACCTCGGCTACCGGCGCCTGTCGATGGTCCTGCGCGACCCGCGCAGGACGGCCGTGCCCGTACGCCGGGTGCGCCGCCCGCGCGGCGCCTCCTCGCATCTGATGGTGGTCCCGACCCCCGAGAGCTGACCCGGCACCGCCGGCGTTCAGGTCGCCGACGGCGCCGGGCCGGCTCGCCGGACCGTACGCAACCCGTGCGGCCCCCGACCGGCACGGCGGTCGCATCACGCCGATTTCCCGCCATCATGTCTCACCCGTTACGCAAGCCGTTTGCGTGAGTTGCGCTACTCTTGCGGCCATGACGCGACGACTTGCGGAAGTGGCCAAGAAGGTCGGGGTCAGCGAGGCCACGGTCAGCCGGGTGCTCAACGGCAAACCCGGAGTCTCCGACGCCACCCGGCAGGCGGTGCTGACGGCCCTCGACGTCCTCGGCTACGAGCGCCCCACCCAGCTGCGCGGCGAACGCGCCCGGCTCGTCGGCCTGGTCCTGCCCGAGCTGCAGAACCCCATCTTCCCGGCGTTCGCCGAGGTCATCGGCGGTGCGCTGGCCCAGCTCGGGCTGACCCCGGTGCTGTGCACGCAGACCAAGGGCGGGGTCTCGGAGGCGGACTACGTCGAGCTGCTGCTCCACCAGCAGGTCTCCGGCGTCGTGTTCGCCGGCGGTCTGTACGCCCAGGCCGACGCGCCGCACGACCACTACCGGCTGCTCGCCGGCCGCAACATCCCGGTCGTCCTGGTCAACGCGGCCATCGAACACCTCGGCTTCCCGCGGGTGTCCTGCGACGACGCCGTCGCCGTCGAGCAGGCCTGGCGGCATCTGGCCTCCCTCGGCCACGAGCGGATCGGCCTGGTCCTCGGCCCCGGCGACCACATGCCCTCGGCCCGCAAACTGGCCGCCGCCCGGGCCGTCGCCGGCGAGCTGCCCGAGGAGTTCGTCGCGCGGGCCATCTTCTCCATCGAGGGCGGTCACGCGGCCGCCTCCCGGCTGATCGACCGGGGGGTCACCGGCATCATCTGCGCCTCCGACCCGCTGGCGCTCGGCGCGATCCGGGCGGCCCGCCGCAAGGGCTACGACGTGCCGGGCCGGATCTCCGTCGTCGGCTACGACGACTCGGCGTTCATGAACTGCACCGAACCCCCGCTGACCACCGTCCGCCAGCCCATCGAGGCCATGGGGCGCGCTGCCGTGGAGCTGCTGAACGCGCAGATCGGCGGCACCGCCGTGCCCGCCGAGGAGCTGCTGTTCGAGCCGGAACTGGTGGTGCGCGGCTCCACCGCGCAAGCTCCGCGCGACTGAACGGCAGTAGAACCGTTCCTCTGTCAAATAATTACAGATTCTGCGCGACATATTGCGGCCCGCTGTCGGCGGTGCTTGAGTGTGCGACGCCCACCGCTCCTGCCATGAGTGCCATGAGGGGTCCACCGATGAGAAACACCGGGTTCCGCCGTACCTTTGTCGCGATCGGCGTCTGTTCCTCCCTCGCCCTCGCCGCCACCGCCTGCGGGTCCGGTGACGACGACGCGGCGAACGGCAAGACCCGTATCACCGTCAACTGCGAGCCGCCCAAGAGCGCCAAGGTCGACCGCCGCTTCTTCGAGGCGGACATCGCCTCCTTCGAGAAGCAGAACCCGGACATCGACGTCGTCGCGCACGACGCCTTCCCGTGCCAGGACCCGAAGACCTTCGACGCCAAGCTCGCCGGCGGCCAGATGGAGGACGTGTTCTACACGTACTTCACGGACGCGAAGCACGTCGTCGGCATCAACCAGGCCGCCGATCTCACGCCGTACCTGAAGGACCTGAAGAGCTACGACAGCATCCAGAAGCAGCTGCGGGACATCTACACCGTGGACGGGAAGGTCTACGGCATACCCCGCACCGGCTACAGCATGGGGCTGATCTACAACCGCGCTCTCTTCCAGAAGGCCGGCCTGGATCCCGACAAGCCCCCGGCCACCTGGGACGAGGTGCGCGCCGCCGCCAAGAAGATCGCCGCCCTCGGGGACGGCACGGTCGGCTACGCCGACTACAGCGCCCAGAACCAGGGCGGCTGGCACTTCACCGCCGAGCTGTACTCCCAGGGCGGCGACGTGGTCGGCGCCGACGGCAAGAAGGCCACCATCGACACCCCCCAGGGCCGTGCCGTCCTGCAGAACCTGCACGACATGCGGTGGACCGACGACTCCATGGGCAGCAAGCAGCTCCTGGTCATCAACGACGTGCAGCAGATGATGGGCTCGGGCAAGCTCGGCATGTACCTCGCCGCCCCCGACAACATCCCGATCCTGGTCAAGGAGAAGGGCGGCAACTACAAGGACCTCGCCCTGGCCCCCATGCCGGGCGGCGAGGGCACCCTCATCGGCGGCGACGGCTACATGTTCAGCAAGAAGGCCTCGCCCGAGCAGATCCGCGCCGGCCTGAAGTGGCTCGACCACATGTTCCTCACCCCGGGCGCGGGCTTCCTCGGCGACTACGCCCGCGCCAAGAAGAACGACGCCCCCGTCGGCCTGCCCGAGCCGCGCCTGTTCAGCGGCGCCGCCGACGCCAAGGACCAGCAGGCCAAGAAGGCCAACGCCAATGTGCCGGTGGAGAACTACCAGGCGTTCCTCGACGGAAACCAGCGGCTCCGGATGAAGATCGAGCCGCCGAACGCCCAGCAGATCTACTCGGTTCTCGACGGCACCGTCTCCGCCGTCCTGACCAAGAAGGACGCCGACATCGACCAGCTGCTCAAGGACGCGTCCGGAAAGATCGACAGCATTCTGGCCCGGAGCTGACCACCATGACCAAGACGGCCGAGCGACGGCGCGTGGCGCACCGCGCCGTCCCCCCGGTCCCGGCGTCGCCTCCGGCAGGGGACCGGAGGCGACGCCGGCTCATCGACCAGGCCCGCGCCTACGGCTTCCTCCTCGGCGGCCTGCTCTGCTTCGCGCTGTTCTCCTGGTACCCGGCGATCCGCGCGGTGATCATCTCCTTCCAGAAGTACAACCCCGGCTCCTCGCCCGAGTGGGTCGGCACCGCCAACTTCACCCGGGTCTGGCACGACCCCGAGTTCACCGCGGCCTGGCGCAACACCCTCACCTTCACCCTGCTGGCCCTCCTGATCGGCTTCGCGATCCCCTTCGTGCTCGCCCTCGTCCTCAACGAGCTGCGGCACGCCAAGGCGTTCTTCCGGGTCGTGGTCTACCTGCCCGTGATGATCCCGCCGGTGGTCAGCGCCCTGCTGTGGAAGTGGTTCTACGACCCGGGCGCCGGCCTCGCCAACGAGGCGCTGCGCTTTGTGCACCTGCCCACCTCGAACTGGTCCAACGGCGCCGACACCGCGCTGGTCTCCCTGGTGATCGTGGCCACCTGGGCCAACATGGGCGGCACCGTCCTCATCTACCTCGCCGCCCTGCAGTCCATCCCGGGCGAGCTGTACGAGGCGGCCGAACTGGACGGCGCGAACCTCCTCCAGCGCGTCCGGCACGTCACGGTCCCGCAGACCCGGTTCGTGATCCTGATGCTGATGCTCCTGCAGATCATCGCCACCATGCAGGTGTTCACCGAACCGTTCGTGATCACCGGCGGCGGCCCGGAGAACGCCACCGTGACCGTCCTCTACCTGATCTACAAGTACGCCTTCCTCTACAACGACTTCGGCGGCGCCTGCGCCCTCAGCGTGATGCTCCTGCTGCTGCTCGGCGCCTTCTCCGCGGTCTATCTGCGGCTCACCCGCTCCGAGGGGGAAGCATGAGCGCCACCCGCACCCTGGTCTCCCCGGCCACCCTCGCCCGCCCGCGCGGAAAGGCCGTGTACTGGACGGTGTTCACCACCGTCCTGGTCCTCTTCGCGCTCGCCTTCCTCTTCCCCGTGTACTGGATGGTGACCGGTGCGCTGAAGTCCCCGGACGAGGTGGCCCGGACCCCGCCGACGCTCGCACCACAGCACTGGCACCTCGGCGGCTACACCGACGCCTGGGACCTGATGCAGCTCCCGCAGCACCTGGAGAACACGCTCGTCCAGGCGGCCGGCGCCTGGGCCTTCCAGCTGGTGTTCTGCACCGCGGCGGCCTACTCCCTTTCCAAGCTGAGGCCCGCCTTCGGCAAGCTCGTCCTCGGCGGCATCCTCGCCACCCTCATGGTCCCGGCGCAGGCCCTGGTCGTACCCAAGTACCTGACCGTCGCCGACCTGCCGCTGATCCACACCAGCCTGCTCAACGACCCGCTCGCCATCTGGCTGCCCGCGGTCGCCAACGCCTTCAACCTCTACCTGCTCAAACGGTTCTTCGACCAGCTGCCGCGCGATGTGCTGGAGGCCGCCGAGATCGACGGCGCAGGCAAGCTGCGGATCCTGTGGTCCGTCGTCCTGCCCATGTCAAGGCCGGTGCTCGGCGTCGTGTCGATCTTCGCGCTGGTCGCCGTCTGGCAGGACTTCCTGTGGCCGCTGATGGTCTTCTCCGACACCGGCAAGCAGCCGATCAGCGTGGCCCTGGTCCAGTTGTCGCAGAACATCCAGCTCACCGTGCTCATCGCCGCGATGGTGATCGCCAGCATCCCGATGGTGGCGCTGTTCCTCGTCTTCCAGCGGCACATCATCGCCGGGATCACCGCGGGCAGCACCAAGGGCTGACGCCGTCGCCCCGTCTAGAGAAAGGCAAGCCCAGTGGGACAGCCCCCCCATGCCCCGAACGACCCTGACTGGTGGCGCAACGCCGTCATCTACCAGGTGTACGTGCGCAGCTTCGCGGACGGCGACGGCGACGGCACGGGCGACCTCGCGGGCGTCCGCTCCCGGCTGCCGTACCTGGCCGAACTCGGCGTGGACGCGCTGTGGTTCACCCCCTGGTACCTGTCTCCGCTGAAGGACGGCGGCTACGACGTCGCCGACTACCGGGCCATCGACCCGGCCTTCGGCACCCTCGCCGAGGCGGAGAAGCTCATCGCCGAGGCCCGCGAGCTGGGCATCCGCACCATCGTCGACATCGTGCCCAACCATGTCTCCGACCGGCACCCCTGGTTCCGGGCCGCGCTCGCCGCCGGTCCGGGCAGCCCCGAGCGCGAGCTGTTCCACTTCCGGCCGGGACGCGGCCCGGACGGCGCGCTCCCGCCGAACGACTGGCCGTCGCAGTTCGCCGGCTCCACCGAGCCGGTCTGGACCCGGCTGCCCGACGGCGACTGGTACCTGCACCTGTTCACCCCCGAACAGCCCGACCTCAACTGGGCCCACCCGGCCGTCCGCCAGGAGCACGAGGACATCCTGCGCTTCTGGTTCGAGCGGGGAGTCGCCGGCGTCCGCATCGACTCGGCCGCCCTCCTCGCCAAGGACCCGGACCTGCCCGACCTCGCCGCGCACCCGGAGCCGCACCCGTTCGTCGACCGCGACGAACTCCATGACATCTACCGCTCCTGGCGCACCGTCGCCGACGCCTACGACGGCGTGTTCGTCGGCGAGGTCTGGCTGCCCGACCCCGAGCGCTTCGCCCGCTACCTGCGCCCCGACGAACTCCACACCGCCTTCAACTTCGCCTTCCTCGCCTGCCCCTGGGACGCCGGCCGGCTGCGCGCCTCGATCGACACCACCCTCGCCGAGCACGCCCCCGTCGGCGCCCCGGCCACCTGGGTGCTCTGCAACCACGACGTCACCCGCACGGTCACCCGGTACGGCCGCGAGGACACCGCCTTCGACTTCGCCACCAAGGCCTTCGGCACCCCGACCGATCCCGTGCTCGGCACCCGCAGGGCCCGCGCCGCCGCCCTGCTGTCACTGGCGCTGCCCGGCGCGGTCTACCTCTACCAGGGGGAGGAGCTGGGCCTGCCGGAGGCCGAGATCCCGGCCGAGCGCATCCAGGACCCGATGTACCTCCGCTCGGGGGGCGCCGACCCCGGCCGCGACGGCTGCCGGGTGCCGCTGCCCTGGGCCGAGGACCTGCCCCATGCCGGGTTCGGCTCCCGGGAGGAGCCGTGGCTGCCGCAGCCGGCCGGCTGGTCCTCGTACGCGGTCGACCGCCAGCGGCACGACCCCAACTCCATGCTCGCGCTCTACCGCGAGGCCGTCGCCCTCCGGCCGGAGTTCGGCGACGGGCCGCTGACCTGGCTGCCCGCCCCCGAGGGCGTGCTCCTCTTCTCCCGCGCGGACGGCGCGCTGTGCGTGGTCAACCTCTCGGCCGCCCCCGCCGACCTCCCGGCGCACTCCCGGCTCCTGCTCAGCAGCGCTCCGCTGGACGACGCGGGCCGGCTGCCGCAGGACACGGCGGCCTGGCTGCGCGCCTGAGCCGCGCCCCCGCGCACCCCGCTACTCCCTGCACCCCCACCAGGAAGGGATCAGCACATGCACAGCAGCACCGCCGGACATGTCAGGCGCATGCCGGCCATCGGGGCGGTCGTCGCCCTCGCCGCCGGCATGCTCGTCACCCTCGCCCCGGCCGCCCACGCCGCGGCGGGCGCCACGCTCCCGTTCACCTCCGTGGAGGCCGAGTCGGCGAGCACCACCGGGACGAAGACCGGTCCCGACTACACCCAGGGCACCCTGGCCTCGGAGGCATCGGGCCGGCAGGCCGTACGGCTGGCCTCCGGGCAGCGGGTGGAGTTCACCGTGCCGCGCGCGGCCAACGCCGTGAACGTCGCCTACAGCGTCCCGGACGGCCAGTCCGGTTCGCTCGACGTCTACGTCAACGGCACCAAGATCTCCAGGACGCTCCCGGTGACCGCCAAGTACTCCTACGTCGACACCGGCTGGATCGCGGGCGCGAAGACGCACCACTTCTTCGACAACGCCCGGCTGCTGCTCGGGCAGAACGTCCAGGCGGGCGACCGGATCGCCTTCCAGTCCACCGGCACCCAGGTCACCGTGGACGTCGCGGACTTCGAGCAGGTCGCGGGTGCCACGGGACAGCCCGCCGGCTCGGTCTCCGTCGTCTCCAAGGGCGCCGACCCCAGCGGCAGCGGCGACTCCACCCAGGCCTTCCGGGACGCCATCGCCGCCGCCCAGGGCGGCACGGTCTGGATCCCGCCGGGCGACTACCGGATCACGTCCTCGCTGAGCGGCGTGCAGAACGTGACCCTCCAGGGGGCCGGCAGCTGGCACTCGGTCGTGCACACCTCCCGCTTCATCGACCAGTCCGGCTCCGCGGGCAATGTCCGCATCAAGGACTTCGCGGTCGTCGGCGAGGTCACCGAGCGCGTCGACTCCAGCCCGGACAACTTCGTCAACGGCTCCCTCGGCCCGAACTCGTCCGTCTCCGGCATGTGGATCCAGCACATGAAGGTGGGGCTCTGGCTGACGGGCAACAACGACAACCTGGTGGTGGAGAACAACCGCATCCTCGACACCACCGCCGACGGCCTCAACCTCAACGGCAACGCCCGGGGCGTCCGGGTGCGCAACAACTTCCTGCGCAACCAGGGCGACGACGCGCTCGCCATGTGGTCGCTGTACGCACCGGACACCGACTCCAGCTTCGAGAACAACACGATCTCGCAGCCCAATCTCGCCAACGGCATCGCCGTCTACGGCGGCACCGACATCGCGGTGCGCGGCAACCTCGTCTCCGACACCAACGCCCTGGGCAGCGGTATCGCGATCTCCAACCAGAAGTTCGCGGACCCCTTCTCGCCGCTGTCCGGCACCATCACCGTCGACGGCAACACCCTGGTGCGCACCGGTGCCGTCAACCCCAACTGGAACCACCCGATGGGCGCCCTGCGCGTCGACTCCTACGACAGCGCCATCAACGCCACCGTCAACATCACCGACACCACGATCACCGACAGCCCCTACAGCGCGTTCGAGTTCGTCTCCGGCGGCGGGCAGGGCTACCCGGTGCGGAACGTCAACGTGACCGGCGCGACCGTACGGAACACCGGAACCGTCGTGGTCCAGGCCGAGGCGCAGGGCGCGGCCACCTTCAGGAACGTCACCGCCACCCAGGTCGGGGCGGCCGGTGTCTACAACTGCCCCTACCCGGCGGGCTCGGGCTCCTTCACGCTCGGCGACGGCGGCGGCAACTCCGGCTGGTCCAGCACCTGGTCCGACTGCTCCAGCTGGCCCCAGCCGGGCCAGAGCAACCCCGACCCCGACCCGGGCCGCAACCTCGCCAAGGGCCGCCCGGCCACCGCGACCGGTTCCCAGGACGTCTACGCGCCGGGCAGGGCGGTCGACGGTGATGCCAACTCCTACTGGGAGTCGGCCAACAACGCCTTCCCGCAGTCCCTGACGGTCGACCTCGGCTCCTCCTACGCCGTGCGCCGCCTGGTGCTGAAGCTGCCGCCGTCCTCGGCCTGGGGCGCCCGCACCCAGACCGTCACGGTGCTCGGCAGCACCGACGGCACGCACTACACCACGGTGGCCGGCTCCCAGGGCTACCGCTTCGACCCGGCCACCGGCAACACGGCGACCGTGTCCCTGCCGGCCGGCACCAGCCTGCGCCATCTGCGCCTGACCGTCACCGGCAACACCGGCTGGCCGGCGGGGCAGTTCAGCGAGGTGGAGGCGTACCTCGCTTCCTGAGCCGCACCTGCGGACCGGCCCCTGACCGTGCCCCTGGCCGTGCCCCGGACCGGACCACTCCGGCCCGGGGCACGGCGCCGGAAGCAACCGTCGGCCGAAATGCTGTGTACATATGTCTGTTTGATGTTGTGGTGAGCGGTTTCTGTAAAGATTTCGGCGATCGCGTCGATCGTGTCGTGCGGATGCCTCACGCTGGCGGAGCGGAGATCGCCACCAGCACTGCACGGAGGCCGAGTTGACCGAGCTGGACGGATCCGGTACCGAGCACATCGCGCCGACGCACGTGTCCCCTGCCCCGCAGCCGCTCACGGGCTCCGCACGGGAGATCCCCAAGGCGACCCTGGTGCAGCTGCGGCTTCCGGTGCCGCCGACCGGACAGGCCCTGGTCAAATCGGCGTACGCGCGCCAGCTCGGACTGCGGCCGCAGGAGACGGACGCCGTCCGCGACCGCCTCCGGCACACCGGTGAGGTGCCCGACGCGCTCCTCGACCTGCTCGCCGCCTACGAGCGGCCCGACCAGCCCTCGCTCCTGCCGCCGCCGAGCACCTTCGCCGAGGTTCCGGTCGCGGCACTGAAGGCGTTCGGCGACGCGCTCGTCGAGGTGCGGCGGCAGCGGGCCGCGGGACTGGCCGCCGACCGGGCGGGGGCGCGCGCCGAAGCGGCGTCGCCGGACCCGGCGGGGACGGCCCAGCAGGACGTGCGCAGCGCCCTGGTGGCGGTGCGGGCACTGGTCGCCAACACCCGGGCGACCCCGCTCGGCATGCTGAACCTGGAACGCCTGGAGATGGTGCCGGCCGGGCTGGAGCGGGGCGAGCTGATCGCCACGATCCCGCTGGCCCCGCTGGAGGAGACGGCGGTCAGCCACAAGGAATGGTCGGTCCGCAGCAAGGAGTTCACCTCCATCGTGACCGACTCCCTGGAGACGGTCAGCGAGACCGGGGTGACCGACAACACCGAGCTGTCCCAGTCGACGACCTCGCAGGCCCAGCACTCCAACCAGTTCAACGTCACCGCCACGGTCACCGGCGGCATCCCGGTGATCAACGGCTCGGCCCAGTCCGGTTTCACCTCGCAGGACTCCAGGTCCCAGTCGGCGACGGACAGCACCAAGCACGCCACTCAGCTGACCAGGAAGGCGTCCTCGCGCGCCAAGCAGGAACACAAGACCACCATCACCACCACCACGGTCACCGGCAGCGAGGAGACCTCGACCCGGGTGCTGAAGAACCCCAGCCAGGTCGCGGCGATGCGGGTCGACTACTTCAGCCTGATGCGCAGGTGGCGGGTGCGGCTGTACCGGCACGGACTGCGGCTGACCTACGACCTGGTGATCCCGGAGCCCGGGGCCGGCCTGCGCCGGATGCACAAGGAACTCTCCGAACTCAAGGGGCAGCTGGGCCCCTTCCAGTTCGGCCTGCCGCACTCGGAGATCACCGACGCGGTCCTGCCGGGCGAGACCCAGCCGCACTTCCGCGTCCTGGCCGAGCGGTACGGGGCGGTGGTGCCGGACCCGCCGCTGCCCCCGTCGGCCCCGCAGTTCAGCGTGGGCGCCCCCTCGCAGGACGAGGGCTGGCACATCTTCACCCCGGACCCGCTGGAGATCCCGGAGGGGTACCGCGTCAAGACCCTGAACCTGTGGTTCGCGACCACGAGCAAGACGGGCGACGAGAACAAGTTCAGCTTCAAGGTGCTGGGCACGCCGCTGTACATCAAGGAGCAGGACCAGGGCGAGTACGGTCCGATGGAGCTGACCTCCGGCGCCTACGGCGCGTTCATGCTGCACGCGACCGGCAAGGTCTTCATCTCGTTCGAGATGATCAACAACCGGAACACGACCATCAGGGTCGCCTCCGAGATCGAGCCGATCCCCACCCAGCCCGACCCGGACCCGACCGAGCCGGCGCACAGCGACCGCGTCCGGGACAAGTGGCGGTCGGACGTCTGGAACCTGCTGCGGGACGCCGCGCAGAGCCAGTACTACGAGCGTCAGCAGGACATCGCGACCAAGGCCGCCGCGCTGGAGGAGCAGATCGAGCAGGTCGACACCCTCACCCTCCGCCGGGAGGAGAGCGAGGAGATCATGAAGGGGGTGCTGCGCTTCCTGCTCGGACCGGACTTCGCCTTCATGCCGCCGGAGGTCGTCGACGCCTTCGCCAAGGCCCGCGTCGACCTGGAGCACGGCATCGGCTTCGACGAGAACGGCCTCGGCCTCGACGCCACGGCCTGGGCCGCCGTGCGCGAGCACGAGGACCTCGTGCGGTTCGTCAACCAGGCCATCGAGTGGGAGAACGTGGTCACGTTCCTGTACTCGTACTTCTGGGACGTCCCCCAGAGCTGGAACTTCGTCCGCCGGCTCCGGCACCCCGACGCGGCCCGGCAGGCCTTCCTGCGGTCCGGCAGCGCACGGGTCGTCCTGACGGTCCGCAAGGGCTGGGAGGAGGACTGGGTGAGGTTCGCCGAGGGCGGCTTCACCTCACGGCCGACGCCGCCTGACTCGCCGTACCTCACCGTGGCCCGGGAGATCGCCGCCTACGACGACCGCAACTATCCGGGCATCCCGCCGGCCAACCCGGGCCGCAGCGCGGTGCGTCTGGAGGAGGCCGTGTACGCCACGTCCCGGGACGTCCTCGGCAAGAGCGCGGGCCCGGTGACCATCCGGGTGGATTCCAGCAAGGACTTCCTGGTGGGCGCCCAGGTCGTCATCGACTCCGCGGACAGGACCGACCCCGCCGACGGCAGGGTGGTCCAGGAGAGCCAGATCATCACGGCTGTCCCGGACCCCACCCGCGTCACGGTCGCCCGCCTCGACCGGGCCCACGACGGCTCGGTGACCCCGTTCGCCGTGCTCCAGCCCGGCACCAAGGGCGCGCTGATCGCCGAGTGGAACGAGTACACCCCCTCCTCGGGCACCGACATCGAGATCGGCTCCGACCTCGGCAGCGGAGCCTGATCCCGTGCCCGGCCGGACCGGGGAGGAGGTCCGCTGGGGGCTGGTCGCCGAGGCGCTCACCTCCTACAAGCACGCGGTGATGCTGGCGCGCGGCATCACCGCGGCGGAGCAGGCCGAGATCGACCGGAGCCCGAACCGGACGGAACGGCTGCGGGAGAGGGAATCCCGTACGGTGCCGCGCGAGGACATGGAGGCGGCGCACCTGATCGCCACCGAGGTGCGGTCCCTGTTCACGGAGTGGCAGAGCCGGTATTCCACCGTGCCCTGGCCGGGCCACCGCGAGTTCGCCGTCCGTACGACGATGAACGCCGCGTCCGATGCCACCCGGCACCTGGCGGACGAGACCCGCCGGATCCTGGACGGCTCCCCTCCCGGCGCGGGCCAGGTCAGATCGCTGAGGGGCGCCTGGCCGCTGGTGTGGCTCCAATGGCTCTACACGGCGTTCGAGCCGCTCCAGGTCATCGAGGGCGAACTCCCGCTGCCGGAGGCGGCCATCGGCCGGCCCGACGAAGTGCTCCACGACTTCGCCGAATTCGTGCTCAGCGCGGTCCCCGTGGTCGGCGAGTTCGTCCTGTCGTACGAGGCCGTCATCGGCCGCCAGCTCGTGGGCGGCCGGAAGCTGTCGAAGCCCGAGCAGCTGCTGGCCTTCCTGGGGCTTGTGATCCCTCCCGTGCTCGGCGCACTGGTCAAGCAGGTCCCGAGGGTGGGCGGCATCGTCCTGCGGAACTTCCGCGTCAACCTGGCCAGGCGCATCCCGGGTTCCGTCGCGGCACGGCTCGACCGCTTCACGGTCGACATGGTGATCGCCCTGCGGTCCTTCCCGAAGGAGTCGTTCGAGAAGTTCCTGGGGATCATCCGCATCGCCGGCAAGCTCACTCCGGAGCAGCAGACGAGCCTCAACTTCTATGTCTCGCGCCTGAACTGCGCCTCGCGGCTGGCCCAGTGGCTGAGGATCATCGAGCGGGATCTGGGGGCGGGCTTCAGCGACGTACGCGCGCTGAAGCGGCCGCCCAACGTGGTCGTCCTGCCGCACGAGCGGGCCATGATGGAGGACCTGAGCCGGCTGAGCGGCAAGCGCGTCGTATCGCTCCCGGAGCTGCATCCCCAGGACTACGACGGTTTCGTACGGAACCTGGCCACCGATCCGGCGGCCAAGATGCCCCAGGTCAAGGGGGTCAAGTACAGCGACACCGTCTGGGGTGACGAATTCGCGGAGCTGTACCGGGTGGAGCGGGCCAAGAGCGAGAAGAACATCCTCAGGGCCATCAGGGAGGCGGGCAAGGGCAAGCAGGCGTCCACGCTCGTGGTGACGAGGGCGCCGAACGTGTCCCTCGACCTTCCCACGGTGTTCGGCGACCGGTTCTGGGGCAATCCGCAGTTCCAGTGGATCGACAAGATCGTCATCCTCCAGGACGGCACGATCAAGGTCATCGCCCGCCCGGTCCGCTACATCACCATGGACCCGCGCGTCTACGTCCTCACGCGTGTCCTCGTCGGCAACCCCGCCCACCTCGTCAGGACGGCCGAGGAGGTCCTGCGGGCCGAGGCGGAGGAGAAGAAGGGCCGCGCTGCCGAGCGCTGAGCGGCCCGCATCGCAGCGAACCGCACGGACCGCCGAGTTTCACGTGAAGGCCACCGCACCCTTCCCTGATGTTTGGTGCTCTTGGAACACTCGCTCCGCGCAGATTCCGTCATCTGGCGGTATCAGGAACGTCAGGACGAGAGGACCTTCACTCATGCCCGAAGTCAACCGGCGGCGTTTCCTCCAGGTCGCGGGCGCCAGCACGGCGTTCACGGCTCTCGCCGGCAGCATCCAGCGCGCGGCGGCCCTGCCCGCGCATTACCGCACCGGTTCGGTGGACGATGTCGAGCACATCGTGATCCTCATGCAGGAGAACCGTTCCTTCGATCATTACTTCGGCTCGCTCCGAGGAGTCCGCGGCTTCGGCGACCCGCGCCCCGTCACCCAGAACGGCCGCTCCGTCTGGAAGCAGTCCGACGGCACGAAGGACGTCCTGCCCTTCCACCCGGACGCCGACGACCTGGGTCTGGCCTTCATCCAGGACCTCCCGCACGGCTGGAACGACGGGCACGCCGCGTTCAACAACGGCAAGTACGACAAGTGGGTGCCCAACAAGTCCGCGACGACGATGGCGTACTTGACCCGCGACGACATCCCGTTCCACTACGCGCTCGCGGACGCCTTCACCGTCTGCGACGCCTACCACTGCTCGTTCATAGGCTCCACCGACCCCAACCGCTACTACATGTGGACGGGCTACACCGGCAACGACGGCAAGGGCGGCGGCCCGGTCCTCGGCAACGACGAGAAGGGCTACGGCTGGACGACGTACCCCGAGCGCCTGGAGCGGGCCGGGGTCTCCTGGAAGATCTACCAGGACGTCGGCAACGGGCTGGACGCGAACGGCTCCTGGGGCTGGATCGACGACGCCTACCGCGGTAACTACGGCGACAACTCGCTCCTCTACTTCAACCAGTACCGGGGCGCCAAGCCCGGCGACCCGCTGTACGACAAGGCCCGCACCGGCACCGACGCCCGCAAGGGCGAGGGCTTCTTCGACCAGCTGAAGGCGGACGTGGGGGCGGGCAGGCTGCCCCAGGTCTCCTGGATCGTCGCCCCCGAGGCCTTCACCGAGCACCCCAACTGGCCGGCCAACTACGGTGCCTGGTACGTCTCCCAGGTGCTGGACGCGCTCACCTCCAACCCCGATGTCTGGGGCAGGACCGCGCTGTTCCTCACCTACGACGAGAACGACGGCTTCTTCGACCACGTCATCCCGGCCTACCCGCCGGCCTCCGCCGCCCAGGGCAAGTCGACCGTGGATCCCGCGCCGGACCTGTTCAAGGGCGGCAACGGCTACTCCGCCGGCCCCTACGGGCTCGGGCAGCGGGTGCCGATGCTGGTCGTCTCGCCGTGGAGCAAGGGCGGCTACGTCTGCTCCGAGACCCTCGACCACACCTCGATCATCCGGTTCGTCGAGCGCCGCTTCGGTGTCCAGGAGCCGAACATCTCGCCCTGGCGGCGAGCCATCTGCGGCGACCTGACCAGCGCCTTCGACTTCTCCCGCAAGGACACCGCACCGGTCTCGCTGCCCTCCACGGCCGGCTACCTGCCGCCGGACCGCGACCGGCACCCGGACTACGTGCCCAAGCCGCCCGCGGCCGCGGCGCTGCCCCGGCAGGAGCGCGGCAGCCGGCCCACCCGCCCGCTGAAGTACGCCCCGGCGGTGGACGGCTCGGCGGACACGGCGGCCGGCAAGTTCACGCTCACGTTCGCCTCGGGGGCGGGCGCGGGCGCCGCCTTCCTGGTCACCTCCGACAGCCGCACCGACGGCCCCTGGACCTACACCACGGAGGCCGGCAAGACCCTCTCCGACACCTGGAACTCGGTCTACTCCGCCGGCTCCTACGACCTGGCCGTGCACGGCCCCAACGGCTTCCTGCGGGTCTTCAAGGGCCGCAACAAGGTCGCCGGACCCGAGGCCACCGCCCGGCACACGGGCGACGACATCGAGCTGACCTTCACCAACAAGGGCTCGGGCACGGTCGGGCTGAAGCTGGTCAGCGGCTACGGCGGCAGCCCGGTCGCGGTGACGGTGCGGCCCGGCGCCACCGTGCGGCACACCGTCGTCCTCGCGGGGAGCAAGCGCTGGTACGACCTGACGGTGACCTGCGACGCCGACCCGGCCTTCCTGCGCGGCTTCGCCGGGCACGTGGAGAACGGGCTGCCCGGCGTCAGCGATCCGGCGATCGTCACGGTGTGAGCGAGCGATGAGCACCGCTCCGGGCGGACTGGTCAGGTACTGGTCACATCAAGGTAGTGTGCCCCGGTGACCACGCAATCGAACACACCTGCAGGCTGGTACCCGGATCCGCACGGAGCGGCGCAGACGCGCTACTGGGACGGCGCCCAGTGGACCGAGCACACCAACCCGGCCCAGCAGACCGCCGGACAGGCTCCGCAGCAGCAGGTCCCGGCCCAGCAGGCCGCCTTCCCGCAGCAGGCCGGTGACGCCAAGGTGCAGCGCCAGGTGCAGCAGCAGGCCGGTGTCGCGGCCGGCGGCCCCGGCGGCGGCACCCTCTTCACCGAGCCCGTCCTGGTCGTGAACCAGAAGGCCAAGCTGATCGAGCTGACCAACGAGTACAAGGTCATGGATCAGGGCGGCCGGGAGATCGGCTCGGTCACCCAGGTCGGGCAGGGCGTGCTGAGGAAGATCCTGCGCTTCGTCTCCAGCCTGGACCAGTTCCTGACCCACAAGCTGGAGATCCGGGACGCCTACGGGCAGCCCCAGCTGCTGCTGACCCGGCCCGCGAAGATCTTCAAGTCCCGGGTGATCGTGACCCGCCCGGACGGTTCGCCGGTCGGTGAGATCGTCCAGAAGAACATGATCGGCAAGATCAACTTCGCGATGACGGCGAACGGCCAGCAGGTCGGCGCGATCAAGGCGGAGAACTGGCGGGCCTGGAACTTCGCGATCGTCGACCACGCGGACAACGAGGTCGCCCGGATCACCAAGACCTGGGAGGGCCTCGCCAAGACCCTCTTCACGACCGCGGACAACTACGTCCTCCAGGTCCACTACCAGCTCCCCGAGCCGCTGCTGAGCCTGGTGGTCGCGACGGCCCTGACCGTGGACACCGCCCTCAAGCAGGACTCGCGCGGCTGGGGCTGACCGGCAGGCGGCAGGACGGTACGGCGACGGCGGCCGGTGTCCGCGGATCTTCTCCGCGCACCGGCCGCCGCCGTATGCGGGGTCACAACGCCGTGAGATGCCCCGGCTGGTCCTGCTGCCGGGGCAGCAGCACCGGTCCGGCCGCCGCCTTCGCCTGCTCCAGGGCGAGGACCGCCGCCACCGGGTGCTCGTCGTGCCCGTCGGGCGCCCCGTCCGGTTCCGGGTCCGTCCGGCCGGCTTCCGGGGCGGTCCTGCTGAGCAGCACCACGCCCCACCCGGCGAGTCCCGCACCGGCCAGGGCGAGCAGCACCCCGCCGGCACCGCCCTGCAGGCCCTGCCCCAGCAGCGTGAGGCCGATCACCGCCGCCGCCAGCGGGTTGGCGAGGGTGACCACGGCCAGCGGGGCGCCGAGGCCGCCGCGGTAGGCCGTCTGGGACAGCAGCAGCCCGCCGACGGCGAACGCGGCGACGAGCACGGCGACCACGATCACCTCCGTGCTCAGGGCCGGTCCGGAGCGGTCGGTGGCCGCCACGGTCACCGTCTGGGTCAGCGCGGAGGCCACACCGGAGGCGAATCCGGACGCGGTCGCGTGCCGCAGGCCCGGTCGGGCGCCGGGCCAGGACAGCAGGCCGATCGCGGCGGCCGTGGTGCCCGCGACGGCGAGCGCCTCGGTCAGCGAGAGCACCCGGTCCGGCGCCGGTCCCGAAGCGGTGACCAGCAGCGCGGCGAGCCCGAGCAGGGTGAGCGCGGTACCGCGCCACTCGGCCGCGCTGACCCGCCGCCCGGCCGCCCGCGCTCCCAGCGGAACGGCCGCGACCAGGGTGAGCGCGCCCAGCGGCTGCACGACGGTCAGCGGGCCGTACTTCAGGGCGACGACGTGCAGCAGCGCGGCGGCGGCGTTCAGGCCGACCGCCGACCACCAGGCGCCGGTGCCGAGCAGGCGCAGCAGGCCGGTGTCGGCGCTGCGCGAGGCGAGGCGCTCCTGGGCGACGGCGGCCAGCGCGTAGGCGACGGCCGAGACGAGGGAGAGGCCGAGGGCGGCCAGTGCGGCGGCGCTCACCGGCCCGCTCCCGCCAGGACCGGCTCGGGGGTGCCGAGGCGGGGGGTGCCGCGCCCTGCCGTGGTGGCGGTGCGCTGCGGCGGATGGATCACCGCGAGGGCGAGACCGAGCATGGCGGTCGCGACGATCGCGTCGATCCAGTAGTGGTTCGCCGTGCCCACGATCACCAGCAGGGTGAGCAGCGGATGCAGCAGCCACAGCCAGCGCCACCGGGACCGGGTGGCGGTGATCAGGCCGACCGCCACCATCAGCGCCCAGCCGAAGTGCAGCGAGGGCATCGCGGCGAACTGGTTGGAGAGGTGGTCGCTGGACGGCGGCCCGTACACGGACGGGCCGTAGAGCCGGGCGGTGTCCACCAGGCCCGTCCCGGTCAGCATCCGCGGCGGGGCCAGCGGGAAGGTGAACGGCAGGACCAGTGCGGCGGAGGTGACCAGGGCGAGCACCCGGCGGGCCCAGACGTAGTGCGCGGGCCGGCGCAGGTACAGCCAGATCAGGAAGGCGAGCGTGGCGGGAAAGTGCACGGTCGCGTAGTAGGTGTTCGCCAGGTGGACGAGGGTGTGGCCGTGCAGCAGTGCGGTCTGCACGGCGTTCTCGTGGGGGAGATGCACGGTCCGCTCCCAGTCCCAGACGCGGCGGGCGTTGCGGAAGGCTTCCGCGGTGTGCCCGGTGGCCAGCCGGCGGCCGAGTTTGTAGACCAGGAACAACCCGGCGACCAGCAGGAACTCACGTATCAGGGGCGGGCGGGCCGGGTTCTCCGGCTCCGCTTGCGCCCCCGCAGGCTCGGTTCGGGCATTCATCCCCCGACCCCTTCGCTGACGGTGGTGCGTGTGTGGTGCGTGTGCGGTGCGTATGTCGTGCGTGATGGCGACGCTCATCGATACGAGTTCGTACCGATACGCCAGTGTACCGATACGCCGGAGTACCGGTACACTTGCGTATCGATTGATCTGCGCCACACTGGAGTCAGGCACGAGTGAGGGGAAGCACCGCATGACGTCGCAGGCCGCGGACGAACCGGAGACGGTCGTCGCCTCGCGCCGCTCCAAGATCACGCCGGAGCGTGAGCGGGAGTTCTTCGACGCCGTGCTGGAACAGATCCGCCAGTGCGGCTACGAGTCCGTCACCATGGAGGGCGTCGCCGCCAGCACCCGGTGCAGCAAGTCCACGCTCTACCGGCAGTGGAAGACCAAGCCGCAGTTCGTCGCGGCGGCGCTGCGCGCCAGCCGCCGGGTGCGGTTCGCCGGCATCGACACCGGATCGCTCGCCGAGGACCTGCGCCAGGCCGCGCGGGCCGCCGGCGACTGGTCCGACAAGGACACCCGGCTGCTGCAGGCGCTGGGACACGCGGTGACCTCGGACCACGAGCTGGCCCAGGCGCTGCGCGAGGCGCTGGTGAACCCGGAGATCGCCGCGTTGCAGGAGATGCTGGCCCGGGGCGTGGCCCGGGGCGAGGTCCGCGCGGGTCATCCCGCGCTGGAGTACATCCCCGCGATGATGTTCGGCGTCCTGCGCGTGCGGCCGGTGCTCAGCGGCCAGTACGCCGATTCCGACTATCTCGTCCGGTTCGTGGAAGCCGCCGTGCTGCCCGCGCTCGGACTGAGATGAGAGCCAGGCCGCCGTTCACGGGATGACTGAACGGCGACCTGCCGGCGCCGCACCGTGGGGACGGGGGCGGCGCGCACCCCCCGGCCGGGTGGGGTTCTCCTTGAGCGGAGGGGAATCCCACCCGGCCGATCCGGTCTGCCGGGCGGGGAATCCCACCCGGCCGATCCGGTCTGCCGGGCGCCGGCTCAGACGTCCTGCCCGGTGCCGCCGCCGGACGAGACCTTGATCCCCTTCAGGATCTCGTCGACGACGGACAGCTTCTGCCCGACGTCCACGCCGAAGCGGACCACCACGATCTGCTTCGCGTCGTTGGGGGAGGGGAAGGCGACCGACTCGACGTAGCCGTCGGCCCCCTTGCTGGTGACCGCCTTCCAGCGCACCAGATAGCCCTTCTGCCCGGCCACCGTCACCGCCTTCGAGGCCAGCACCTCGTGCGAGGTGATGCTGCCGTAGGTGGTGCCGCCGTACGACTTCTCGGCGTTGACCGCGATGTCCGCCTTCGCGACCTCCTCCGCCGTGCCCTTCCGGATGCCGAGCAGCGCCGCCGGAGCCGTGTAGGCACCCCCGGGGGTGCACGTCTCGGCCGGTTTCCCGGGGCACTTGTAGGAGTTCCCGGAGGTCACCTGTGCGCCGATGTCGATCGTCTGCCCGGTCCAGCCCCGCGGCACCGGCAGGCTGATGCCGTTGACCGGGTCGGGTACCGTGCCGCCGCCCTCGATCTTCGGCGCCGCGGGCCGGCTCGGGGACGGCGAGGCCCCGCCGGAGCCCCCTGAGTCACCGGAGCCCCCCGAGCCGCCCGAGCCGCCGCCGGACCCGCCGAACGGTCCGCCCTGTCCGCCGCCGGGCCCGTCGCCCGGCCCCTGCCGCGAGCCCGCGCGGTCGTCGCCCCCGTCGTGCCGCGTGAGGGCGTACACGCCGACCCCGATGCTGGCCAGGACCGCGGCCGCCACCACGACGGCTATGCCCGTGCGCAGCCCGCGCCGCCCCCGGGCGGGCGGCTGCACCGGATACCCCGGATACCCCGGATAGCCCGGGTGCCCCGGATACGCGCCGTACCCCGCGGGGGCCTGCCCGGGCTGCCGCATCGGCTGGGCCGGCTGCACCGGCAAGGGGCCGCCGTCCGCCGGCGGCTGCGCCGGGGGACCCCACGCGGCGGCCGTGCCGGCGGGGCGGGTCTGGTCCGTCCAGGCCTTGCCGTCCCACCAGCGCTCGGTGGGCGGACCGTCGTTCGTCTGACCCGGGTCGGGATACCACCCGGGAGGAGTCGCCTGCGTCATGACCCCACCGTATGAGGCGACGGTGAAAGCGGGATGAGAGGATCCGCCGCCAAGAGGGCAAAGAGGAATATTTCGCACCGGATTTCTCCTCGACGCCCCGCGGCAGCCCCCGTTGACGCTCCGTCCGCTGGTCGCACGGGGCGCGCTGTCGCCTGCTCGCACTCTCTTTCACCCCGCCGGGCAACAGCTGCCGTGACCGGCCACCGGAGGCACCGCCGGACGGCTACGCTCGGGGTTCGTACATCATTCGGGCGACCTGGGGAGGTAAGGGGATGACGGAGGGACGGCCGTCGGCGGCCGGCTCGGTTCCCCTGTGGGAGCGGGACGCCGAGATCGCCACCGTCGTGCGGGCGGTCGACGCCCTGTGCGCGGACCAGTCGTCCGCGGGCGGCCTGCTGGTTCTGCGGGGCGAGGCGGGGATCGGCAAGACCGCCCTGCTGGCCGAGGCCCGCCGCATGGCCGAACGCCGCGGCTGCACCGTCTGGTCGGCCCGCGGCGCCGAGACGCTGAAATCCGTTCCGTTCCACGTGGTCCGGCAGCTGCTCCAGCCCGCGCTGCTGTCCTTACTGCCCGAAGAGGCCCGCGAGTACCTCGGCGACTGGTACGACATCGCCGGCCCCGCCCTCGGCATAGTCGACCCGCAGGAGGGCAACGCCGACCCGCAGTACGTCTGCGACGGCCTCGTCGCCGCGGTCCGCCGGCTCGCCCGCCGCGAATGGCCGCTGGTGCTGCTCCTCGACGACGCGCACTGGGCCGACCAGGAGACCCTGCGCTGGCTGGCCGCGTTCGCCGAGCGCCTGGACGACCTGTCCGTCCTCGTCGTGGTCGCCCGCAGGCCCGGCGAGACCGGCGGTGACAGCGCCCGTCTCCTGGACGCCGTGGCCGCGACGGCCGGCCACCCCGTCCAGAACCTCAGCGCGCTCACCCCGGACGCCACCGCCGGCCTCACCCGCGCCACGCTCGGCCGGCACGCCGACGACGCGTTCTGCCGCGAGGTCTGGGCCGTCACCGGCGGCAACCCCTACGACACCGTCGAACTCCTCGCCAAGGTGCAGGACACCGAACTCCAGCCGGTCGAGGCGCAGGCCGGCGAACTGCGCGCGCTCAACCGTGCCGCACGCGGCGGCGGACTCGTCGACCGGCTCAAGGGCCTCGGCCTGGAGGCCACCCGGTTCGCCTGGGCAGCCGCCATCCTCGGCACCGGCATCACCGTCGAGATGGTCGCCCGCCTCGCCACCATGAACGACGACCTGGCCCGGCACTGCGCCGAACTGCTCTGCACCGCCCGCATCCTCACCGAACCCGCCCCGGCGACCCGTGCCGAACACGAGCAGGGCGAGCTGGAGTTCGTCCATCCGCTCATCGCCACCGCCGTCTACAACTCCATCCCGCCCGGCGTGTGCACCGCCATGCACGGCGTCGCCGCGCAGATCATCACCGAGCTGGGCCGCGGCGCCGCCGAGGCCGCCCGGCACCTGCTGAAGGTGCACCCGGACGACGACGAGGAACTCGTCGAACAGCTGCGCGAGGCCGCGCGTGAGCACCTCGCCGTCGGAGCGCCCGACGCGGCCCGCCGCTGTCTGGAGCGCGCGCTGGAGGAGCCGCCCCGCCCCGAGGTGCACGCGCACGTCCTCTACGAGTTGGGCTGCGCCACCCTGCTGACCAACCCCGCCGGCACCATCGACCAGTTGCAGAGCGCGCTCGGCATGCCCGGCCTCGACGGGGACGACCGGGTCGATGCCGTCGTCCGCCTCTCCCAGGCGCTGCTCCACAACGACCAGCTGGAGGAAGCCGTCCGCACGGTCGAGGCCGAGGCCGCCCGGCACGAGGCGGCCCCGGTCCGGATGCGGCTCCAGGCATTCCAGTTCATGTGGGAGGGCATCCACGGCGAGACCGTCGCCCCGGCCCGTTCCCGGCGCCTGGCCGAACTGGCCAACACCTGCGCAGGCCGCGACAACGCCGAACGCGCCCTGCTGATCCTGCGCGGTTTCGACGCGATGACCCACGGCGAGAGCGCCGACGAGGTCCTCGAACTCTGCGATCGCGCCCTCGTCAACGGCCGCCTCGCGCCCGGCCTCGGCTGGACCGACCCCGAGTGGGGCATGGAACTGCTGATGATGCTCGGCAGCGCGTACGCCTACGCCGACCGGCTCGACCGCGCGGAAAGCCTGTTCGCCGAGGCCCGGCGCGTCTACACCTCGGCCGGCTGGCGCGGCGGCCACCTCTCCCTGGCCAACGCCTTCCTCGGGCTCGCCTACCGCAGACAGGGCCGGCTGCGCGATGCCGAGTCCACCCTGCGCGAGGGCCTGGTCCTCGCCGAGCGCGTCGGCCGCCGCCTGCCGCTGTACTGGTCGTCCACCTGCGGTCTCGTCGACACCCTGCTGGCCCGCGGCCGGGTCGACGAGGCCTGGTCGGTGGCCGAGCAGTACGGCTTCGCGCCGCCGTACCCCTCCACCATCGTGCTGCCCGACATCCGCTCCGTGCGCGGCCGGCTGCTGCTCGCCGTCGGCCGCACCGAGGAGGGCGTGGGCGAACTGGAGGCCGCCGAGAAGACCGCCGTGTCGCGCGGCGGCCACAACCCGGTCCTCGCACCCTGGTCCATCGACCTGGCCAAGGCCCTCGCCGTGCGGGACCCGGCCCGGGCCGCCCAGCTCGCGGCCGACGCCCGCCGGCAGGCCGAGCGGTTCGGCACGGACACCGCCATCGGCGAGGCCCTGCGCTGCGCCGCCGCCCTGGAGACCGGGCAGCGGGCGGTCCAGCTGGCCGCGCGGGCCGTCACCTACCTGGAGGCGTCCCCGTGCCAGTACGAGCACGCGGCGGCCCGCGTCGAGTACGGCATCGCCGCCCGCTCGACGGCCGAACTCAACCGCGGCCTCGACCTCGCCCGCGCCTGTGGCGCGGAAGGACTGGTGACCCAGGCGCGCGAGGTGCTGGAGACGGGACGGGGCCTGCACTGAGCCGGGCCGGGCGTCCGCCCGTGGCCGGCCCCCGGCTCACCGGACCGGCAACCGCCTGAGACCGCCGTCGCAGCCGTGAGGGCGGCGGGGTGCGGCACGTCCACCGTCACCCGGCTGCCCGCCGGGCCGGCGAGGCCGATGCGTTCCTGGCTGCCGAGCCGGCGCCGACGGTCCGCTCCGGCCCGTCGGCCCGCGGCACCGGCGGCGAGGGCGACCGGCAGGGTCACCCTCGCCGCTCCTCCTCTGCCGCCTCCCCTTCCTCGGCTTCCTCGGCGAGCACGCGCTGGGCCGTCGCGAACGCCGAGTCGGCGGCGGGCACCCCGCAGTACACCGCGGTCTGCAGGAGCACCGCGCCGATCTCCTCGGGCGTCAGCCCATTGCGCCGGGCCGCGCGGACGTGCGTCGCCAGCTCGTCGTGGTGCCCGTACGCGACCAGCGCGGTCAGGGAGATCATGCTGCGCTCGCGGCGGGACAGCGTCGGATCGGCCCAGATCTCCCCCCAGACACAGCGCGCTACGAAGTCCTGGAAACGGGCGGTGAACGGGGGCTGCCGGGCCTGCGCGCGGTCCACATGGGCGTCGCCCAGCACCTCCCGGCGTACCGCCGTCCCGCTCGCCGGCGGCCCGTCGAGCTGGGTGCGCAGCGCGGTCAGCACGGCCCGCGGGCACTGCGCCGGGGCCAGATGGGAGGCGCCCGCGAGCTCCACCAGCGTGGCCGCGGGCACCGCGTCCGCGATCTCCCGCAGATGCGCGGGCGGCGTCGCCGGATCGAGCCGCCCGGCCACGAGGAGCGTCGGTACGGTGATCTCGGCGAGCCGGTCGCGCAGGTCGAACGCGGCGAGCGCGTCGCAGCAGGCGGCGTACGCGTCCGGGTCGGCCTCCCGGTGGTCCCGGACCAGCCGCGGCACGCTGAACCCGGGGGTGAACCAGCGTGCGTCGGCGCTCGCCGCCAGCCGGTCGAGGCCCTCGCGGCGCACCCGCTCCGCCCGCTCCCGCCAGGGCGCCGCCCCGCCGAAGTGGGCGGAGGAGCACACGACCGCGAGCGAGGAGAGCCGCTCGGGGCGGTGGACGGCCAGGTGCAGGCCGACCGCGCCGCCCAGGGACACGCCCGCGTAGGCGAACCGGTCGACGCCGAGCGCGTCGGCGAGGTCCAGCACCCGTGCGGCGAGGTCGCCGACGGTCGCGCCGGGCCCGATCAGATCCGGCGCCGAGCCGCCGTGCCCCGGCAGGTCCCAGCGGATCACCCGGTGGCCGGCGGACAGTTCGGGCGCGATCTGGTCCCACAGGGCGAGTGAGGTGCCGAGTGAGGGCCCGAGCAGCAGGGGCGGCGCCGAGGGCGGGCCTTCGGCGACGTGGTGGAGGAGGTGCGCGGTCAAGGTCGCTCCAGGGCGCGGTCGGTGAGCGGGCCGGCGAACCCGGTGTAATGGGCCGGATCGACCAGGTCGTCCAGATCGAGATCCGTCAACTCTGGCTGCTCTCGCAGGAGTTCACTCAGCGAGCGGTCCTCGGTGCCGGCGCGGCGGGCCAGTTCGGCCAGCAGCTCCTTGGCGCGGGCACGGCCGAGGACAGGGGCGAGGGCGGCGGACAGCCGCTCGGAGACGATCAGGCCCCGGGTGATGCCGAGGTTGCGGCGCATCGCGGCCGGACGCACCCGTAGCCCCGCGGCCAGCGCGGCCGCGTGCGCCGCGGCGCCGCCCGCCAGCCGGAGCAGGTCGCGCAGCGGCTCCCACTCCGCGTGCCAGGCGCCGGCCGGCCGCTCGTCCTCGGCGACGAGGGAACCGTAGAGCGTGGCCGCGAGCTGGGGAGCGCGCCGGGCGGCGGAGACGAGGAGGGCGGAGCGCACCGGGTTCGCCTTGTGCGGCATGGCCGACGAGCCGCCGCCGCTGCCCTCGCCCACCTCGCCGATCTCGGTGCGCGACAGCGTCAGGACGTCCGCGCCGAGCTTGCCCAGCGCACCCGCGGTGAACGCCAGGCACCCCGCGAGGTCCGCGACCGGTGTGCGCAGCGTGTGCCAGGGCAACTCCGGTGCGGCGAGACCCACTTCGCGGGCGTACGCCCGGCTCAGCGCGGCCGGGTCCGTGGCGCCGTACGCCTGGAAGGCCGCCAGGGTCCCCGCCGCCCCGCCGAGCTGGGCCGGCAGGGCGTCCCGTACCCGGGTGACGCGGTCGCGGGCGTCCAGGACGAGCGAGCGCCAGCCGGCCGCCTTCAGCCCGAACGTGGTCGGTACGGCGTGCTGGGTGAGCGTCCGTCCCGGCAGCACCGTGTCCCGGTGGCCGGCGGCGAGTCGGGCCAGCGCCCGCTCGGTGCGGCCGAGGTCGGCCAGGACCGGGCCGAGGGTGCGCACCGCGACCAGCATCGTCGCCGTGTCCATGATGTCCTGACTGGTGGCGCCCCGGTGGACGCAGGGCCCGTACTCCGCGCCGACCGCCGCGGTCAGATCGGCGACCAGCGGGATGACCGGATTGCCGCCGTCCGCGGCCCGTGCCGCCAGGGAGCGGATGTCGAACCGGTCCGGGACGGCCGCCTCGGTCACCGCCGCGGCGGCCCCGGCCGGGACCAGCCCCAGCGCGGCCTGCGCCCGGGTCAGCGCGGCCTCGGCGTCGAGCAGCGCCCGCAGGTACGCGGTGTCGCCGGTCTCGGACGCTGCACCCGACAGCCCCCACTCGGGGGCGAGCAGGCCGGTGCCGGCGTGGGGAGGGGAGCTGAATGTCACTGGTACTCCAGGAAGACCGTCTCGCCTTCGCCCTGAAGGCGGATGTCGAAACGGTAGGTGCCGCCCCCCTCGTCGCCCGCGATCAGCGTGTCGCGCCGGTCGCCCACCCGGGTGAGCAGCGGGTCGGCGGCCAGGGCCGCCTCGTCGCCCGGCAGGTAGATCCGGGTGAACAGGTGGACGAGCAGGCCGCGCGCGAAGACGCAGACGCTGAGGTACGGCGCGTTCGGGCCGCGCGGGCCGGGGCGCAGCGTGCGCGCGTACCAGTGGCCGTCGGCGTCGGTCTGGACGCGCCCCCAGCCGGTGAACTCCACGCCGTTGCGGCCCAGGAAGGCGCCGGTGGCCGGATCGCGCCGCAGGGAGCCGTCGACGCGCGGCACCGTGCCGTCGGGGCGCGGTCCCCACAGCTCCACGAGAGCGTCGGGCAGCGGTGCGCCCGCGCCGTCGAGGACGTACCCGTGGACGGTGACCGCGTCGGGGTGGCCGGGCGGCGCGATGTCCTCGCCGCCGAGGAACGGCAGCGCGTGGCCGTAGAACGGGCCGACCGTGTGGGACGGGGTGGGCGGCACCTGCTCAGGGCCGCCGGGGTCGGTGAGCGTCATGGCGGTCAGCGTCCTCCTCCGGTCCGGGTGGCTTCGGTCCCCGTGCCTTCGGTCCCGGTGGCTTCGGTCCAGGTGGCGGCCGGCCCGTCCAGCACGATGTCCCAGTGGTAGCCGAGGGAGAACTCCGGCACCGACAGGCCGTGGTCGTAGACGGAGACGAGTCGCTGCCGGGCCGCGTCGTCCGTCACCGACTGCAGGATCGGGTCGTACGGGAAGAGCGGGTCGTTCGGGAAGTACATCTGTGTCACCAGGCGCTGGGTGAACGCCGAGCCGAACACCGAGAAGTGGATGTGGGCGGGGCGCCAGGCGCCCACGTGGTTGCGCCAGGGGTAGGGGCCGGGCCGGACGGTGGTGAACCGGTAGCGGCCCTCGGCGTCGGTGAGGGTGCGGCCGACGCCGGTGAAGTTCGGGTCCAGCGGGGCGTCGTGCTGTTCCCTCCGGTGGGCGTAGCGGCCGGCCGAGTTGGCCTGCCAGATCTCGACCAGCTGGCCCCGGACCGGCTGCCCGTGCCGGTCCAGCAGCCGCCCGGAGACGGTGATCCGCTCGCCGAGCGGCTCCCCGGTGTGCTGCCGGGTGAGGTCGTTGTCGGCCTCGGTGATGTCGCGCTCCCCGAAGGCGGGGGAGTGCAGTTCCACCAGTTCGGGGTCCCTGCCGGTGTCGATCGCCACCAACGGACGCTTCGGGTGGCGCAGCACGGAGGAGCGGTACGGCGCGTAGTCGCGCCGGGGGTGGTGCTCGACCGGTCCGCCGTCGGCCACGCGCTTGTCGTAGTCGGCGTGCCGGGCCGCGATCTCCCGGTCGATGTCCTGCTGGGTGAGAGCCATGGGATACCTGACGCTTCCTTGCCGTTCGCGGACGAGGTTCTCGGCGGTGGCGGACGAGTCCCTCAGCGGGGGAGGACCACGCCCGGGAGGTGTACGGGGTTCACAGCAGGTGCTCCCCGATCCGCAGGGCGGCGCCGGTCCCGGTGACGACGTCCTCGACGCTCACACCCGGGGCGGTCTCCACCAGGACGAGCCCCTCGTCCGTGACGTCAAGCACCGCGAGATCCGTGATGACCCGGTTCACACACGCCTTGCCCGTGAGCGGCAGCGTGCACTGTTCGAGGATCTTCGCCGAGCCGTCCTTGGCCGTGTGCGTCATCACCACGATCACCCGCCGGGCCCCGTGCACCAGGTCCATCGCGCCCCCGATCCCGGTGACCAGCTTCCCCGGCACGGCCCAGTTCGCCAGATCGCCCCCGGCGGACACCTGCATCGCACCGAGCACCGCCACATCGATGTGACCGCCCCGGATCATCGCGAACGACAGCGCGGAGTCGAAGAAGGAGGCGCCCGGCAGGACCGTCACGGTCTCCTTGCCCGCGTTGACCAGATCAGGGTCGAGCCGGTCCTCGGTGGGGTACGGGCCGGTGCCGAGGATGCCGTTCTCCGACTCCAGCACCACCTCCACCCCCGCGGGGAGGTGGTTCGGGATCAGCGTCGGCAGCCCGATCCCCAGATTGACGTACTGCCCGTCCCGCAGCTCCCGTGCCGCCCGGGCGGCCATCTCCGCACGCGTCCAGGCCATCAGCCGCTCACCGTCCGCCGCTCGATCCTCTTGTCCGCCGCCTGCTCCGGGGTGAGGGCGACCACCCGCTGCACGAAGACGCCCGGCAGATGCACCGCGTCCGGGTCGATGGCGCCGGGCTCGACCAGCTGCTCCACCTCGGCGATGGTCACCCGCCCGGCCATCGCGGACAGCGGGTTGAAGTTCCGGGCGGACTTGTTGAACACCAGATTCCCGTGCCGGTCGCCCTTCGCGGCGCGGACCAGTGCGAAGTCGGTGCGGATGCCCCGCTCCAGCACGTACGGGACGCCGTCGAACTCGCGCACCTCCTTCGCCGGCGAGGCGAGCGCTACGCCGCCCGTGCCGTCGTAGCGCCAGGGCAGACCGCCCTCCGCGACCTGCGTGCCCACCCCGGCCGGGGTGTAGAAGGCGGGGATGCCGGCCCCGCCCGCCCGCAACCGTTCCGCCAGCGTCCCCTGCGGAATCAGCTCCACCTCCAGCTCACCGGCCAGGTACTGACGGGCGAACTCCTTGTTCGCGCCGATGTAGGAGGCCGTCACCCGGGCGATCCGGCCCGCCGCGAGCAGTACCGCGAGGCCGGACTCCATCGCACCGCAGTTGTTCGACACCACGCTCAGCCCGCCGAGCCCCCGCTCGTAGAGCGCCTGGATCAGCACGTTCGGCACTCCGCTCAGCCCGAACCCGCCCACCGCGAGCGACGCGCCGTCCGGCACATCGGCCACCGCCTCCACGGCCGTGGCGACCACCTTGTCCATCCGTGAAGCCCCATCTCTCCGGTCCAGCAGGACGCTGATAATCAGGGCACTGAGTAATTCAGTGAGGTGCTGCTCACGCTGTCATCGGAGGCGATACCCGTCAAGAGCAGCAACGGATCACATCACCGGGTGCGGCGGTCGGGTCACGGGGCGAGTATCGTTCAGTGCGCCAACGAATCGACCAGGGGAGCGCACATGGCCGCGGTGGATCTCGCCACCCATCCCGGGCACCTCGCCCGGCGGCTCCAGCAGGCGCACCACCTGCTGTGGAACGCGATGGTCTCGGAGGAGATCACCTCACCCCAGTTCGCGGTCATGAACGTGCTCGTCGCCGAGTCGGGGCTCGACCAGCGGACCGTGGGGGAGCGGGTGGGCCTCGACCGGTCGACCATCGCCGAGGTCATCAGCCGGCTCGACCGCCGCGGGCTGGTGCACAAGGTCCGCGACCCGCGGGACGGCCGGCGCTTCCTGCTCCGCCTCACCGATGACGGCCTGCGCACCCACCGCAAGCTGACCGTGCGCACCGCCCGGATGAACCAGGTGTTCCTGGCCCCGCTCTCCGCCGGGGAGCAGACCGTGTTCTTCGACCTGATCCGCCGGGTCGCGGACGCGGCCGAGGACCTGCGCAACCCGTCCGAACCGCTGACCGCCCAGGGCTGACCCCGCCGGAGCCCCTCGCCCCGCGCGGCCTCCCTCAGCGCGCCGGTGCGTACACCACCCACACCTGACCAGCGGCGAAGGCCATCGGGCCGCCGTCCGCCGCCGTGAACGCCGTACCGTCCGACGCCGCCGGCCGTGACCAGGAGGCGTCGAAGGACCGCCCGTCGCGCAGCACCTGCGCCCGTCCGGAGCCGACCGTCTCGGTGTACGGCGTGGGGCTGCCGAGCACGTCGTGGTACGGCGAGGTGCGGATCTCGACGTACTGCACGACCACCGTCGGCGGTGCGGGCCGGGCGCTGTCGGTGCTCAGGGCGGGTTCGCCGTCCAGGGAGACCAGCCAGCCGCTCCGCCCGGCGGACCAGGTGAAGGCGAGCCGGGCGGCCGGATAGCGCACGGTCCGCGAGGAGACCGGGGTGCCCCCGGCGGGGGCGGGGCCGTAGGGGAAGCCCGTGGTCAGCGCCGCCTTCCCGGGGGCGGCGGGCAGCAGTGCGGCGGGGCGCAGATAGAGGTTGTGCGGGGCGGCCCTGCCGGTGTCCCGGTAGTAGGCGCCGGGGGCCGCGTCGGGGGACCGGGCCCGGAGCGGTGCCCGGTCGATCAGCGGCAGCAGTGCGCGCTGGGCGCCCGAGAAGGCCAGCGTCGGCAGGTGGAACTGGCGCAGCAGCTCCAGATCGGACTCCCGGGCGCTGCGTACCGGCCCGACGGACTTCGGCAGCCGTGTCGCGTACACCGCGAGCAGCCGGCTCAGGCCGCCCTCGACCTGCTCCACGTACACCACGTCCGCCGCACCGAGCCCGGTCTGCGGGCGGGCCGCGCGCACGTTGTCGATCTTCACGGCGAGCGGCGAGCCGGCCACGGACGCGTGACCGGGCCGCGTCGGGGTGTGGCGCGGGGTGTGGTCGTCGCCGTCCCGGCCGGGACCGCCGCAGCCCGCTGCGAGCGACGCCGTCAGCGTGACGGCCAGCAGTACCGCCGCCGGTGTGACGCGCCGCGTACGCACCCAGTGCCCGATGCCCACCCTGCCCACCCCGTTCGTGTGGTCCGATTGTGCGCTCATCGGGTCATCACTGGCCATACCTGGTCACGAGCGGGCGTGGGCGGTCGTGTGCGGTCGTGTGCGGTCCCCCCGGCGTCGCGGGGGAAGGGCAGCGGCGGGGGGGGGGAGTGGCGGGGAGCGAGGGAGAGCGGCCCTTTGTGCGGGCGGACGTCGGGTAGGTCCACCGGGGCGTCGGGGGCGTCGGGGGCGTCGGGGTGTCCGGGGCGCCCGGCGCGTTCGGCGCGTTCGGGGCAAGGCGCCGGTGCCGGCCCGTGTGCCGAGGGCCCGGCGTGCCGAGGACCTGAGCGTGCCGAGGGCTCGTGCCTGCCAAGGGCCTGGCGTACCCGCCGCCCGGCTCAGTCGTGGTCCTTCTCGCCGAGGATCTCCGCCAGGTCGTAGCGCACCGGCTCCTCCAGCTGCGCGTAGGTGCAGCTCTCCGGCGCCCGGTCCGGGCGCCAGCGGCGGAAGCGCGCCGTGTGCCGGAACCGCTGCCCGTTCTCCATGTGGTCGTACGCCACCTCGGCCACCCGCTCCGGCCGGAGCGGAACCCAGGACAGGTCCTTCTTGCCGGACCAGCGGCTCGGCGCACCCGGCAACCGGGCCGTCTCGTGCGCGGCCTCGTCCGACCAGGCGGCCCAGGGGTGCCCGGTCACATCGTCCATGCGCAGCGGCTCCAGCTCGGCCACCAGCTCGGCACGCCTCTTCATCGCGAAGGCCGCCGACACCCCGACGTGCTGGAGCCGGCCGTGCTCGTCGTACAGCCCCAGCAGCAGCGAACCGACCACCGGGCCGCTCTTGTGGAAGCGGTACCCGGTGACCACGACATCCGCCGTCCGCTCGTGCTTGATCTTGAACATGGCCCGCTCGTCCTGGAGATAGTGCAGGGTGAGCGGCTTGGCGACGACCCCGTCGAGACCCGCGCCCTCGTACTGCTCGAACCACTGTGCGGCCACCTCGGCATCGGTCGTCGCGGGCGCCAGATGCACCGGCGGGGTCGCGTCGGCGAGGGCGCGCTCCAGCAGGGCCCGGCGGCCGGTCAGCTCCACGTCGAGCAGCGCGTGGTCGTCCAGGGCCAGCATGTCGAAGGCGACGAAGGAGGCCGGGGTCTTCTCGGCCAGCATCCGCACCCGGGAGGCGGCCGGATGGATCCGCTCGGAGAGCGCGTCGAAGTCCAGCCGGCCGTTCCGTGCGATCACGATCTCCCCGTCCAGCACGCACCGCTGCGGCACCCGCTCCGCCAATGCCGCGACCAGCTCGGGAAAATACCTGGTCAGTGACTTTCCGGTACGGCTGCCCAGCTCGACCTCGGCGCCGTCCCGGAACACGATCGACCGGAACCCGTCCCACTTCGCCTCGTAGTGCATGCCCGGCGGGATCTTCGCCACCGACTTGGCGAGCATCGGCTTCACGGGCGGCATGACGGGGAGATCCATGACTCCGATTCTGCGCGCACGCATATGGATTCGCCCGGTATGCGGTGTGTGTGGGGTACGCCTACCGTGGCCGCATGGGCGCAGCGGTGGAACTCGAGGTGGGCGGCAGGACCGTACGGCTGTCCAGCCCGGACAAGGTGTTCTTCCCGGACCGGGGCTTCACCAAGTTGGACGTTGCCCGGTACTACGCCGCCGTCGCCCCCGGCATCCTGCGTGCCCTGCGCAACCGCCCCACGACCCTGGAGCGCTACCCGGACGGTGTCGGCGGCGAATGGTTCTACCAGAAGCGCGCCCCCAAGGGCATGCCCGACTGGATCCCCACCGCCCACATCACCTTCCCCAGCGGACGCACCGCCGACGAGATGTGCCCCACCGAGGAGGCCGCCGTGGTGTGGGCCGCCCAGTACGGCACCCTCACCTTCCACCCCTGGCCGGTCCGCGCCACCGATGTCGACCACCCCGACGAACTCCGCATCGACCTCGACCCGCAGCCCGGCACCGACTACGACGACGCGGCCCACGCCGCCGGTGAACTGCGCGCCGTTCTGGACGAGTTCGGCGGGCTGCGCGGCTGGCCGAAGACCTCGGGCGGCCGTGGCCTGCACGTCTTCGTCCCCATCGAACCGCGCTGGACCTTCACCCAGGTGCGCCGCGCGGCCATCGCGGTCGGCCGGGAGATGGAGCGCCGGATGCCCGAGCAGGTGACCATCAAGTGGTGGAAGGAGGAGCGCGGCGAACGCATCTTCCTGGACTACAACCAGACCGCCCGCGACCGCACCATCGCCTCCGCCTACTCCGTACGCCCCCGCCCGGGCGCACCCGTCTCGGCGCCGCTGCGCTGGGAGGAGGTCGGCGTCGCCCACCCGCGCGACTTCGACCTCGCCACGATGCCGGCCCGGTTCGCCGAACTCGGTGACGTGCACGCCGACATGGACGATCACGCCTACTCCCTGGACGCGCTGCTCGAACTGGCCCGCCGCGATGAACACGACCACGGCCTGGGCGATCTGCCGTACCCGCCGGAGTACCCGAAGATGCCCGGCGAACCCAAACGCGTCCAGCCGAGTCGCGCCCGCCCCGAACCATCGGCCTGACGTGGGGCGGCCGGTCGTGGGCGGGGCCGGAGCCCCGACACTGACCTGGTGACCTGGTGACCTGGTGACCTGGTGACCTGGTGACCTGGTGACCTGGTGGCCTGGTGGCCTGGTGACCTGGTGGCCTGGTGGCCTGGTGGCCTGGTGGCCTGGTGGCCTGGTGGCCTGGTGGTCGGAGGTCGGTGGTCGGCCGGCGGCGGTCCGGTCAGTGGCGTATTCGGACGTCCTCCGGCCGCTCGCCGCACTCCGCCAGGACGCGCCGGCAATCGGTCAGCAGGGCGACGTCCGAGGTGACGTCGTAGCGTATGCCGGGCCGGGCGTCGTAGTTCTGGTGGTGGCGGGGTGCGGCCAGTTGAGCGCGTATCAGCGGCAGGGCCGGCGCCGCCGTCCCGCCCATGGCGGCCAGGCATGCGGCCATGGCGGGCCACTCCCTCGGCGTGACCGGCCACTGTTCCAGCAGGACGGGAAGCACCTCGTCGGCGTCCCCGGTGACCTGCCACAGGGCGATCGCCGCGAGCGCGGGGCTGTGCCCGGCCGCGATCAGCTCGCGCAGCCGCGGGGCGAGCGCGGCGCCGGACCGGCCCAGCGCCTCGGTCAGCCGCAGCGCGGTGCGCCACCGGCGCCATCCGCGTGAGCCGAAGGCGTCGCGGACGACGGGAAGCACCGCCTCGGTGTCCCCGTTCAGGGCCCACAGCGCCTCGGCCAGGTGGATCCGCTCCTCGCCCGCCGGGGCGCGGTCCCACAACCGCCCGATCAGCGGCGCCGCCTCGGCCGCCGCCCGGCCGTGACGGGCCAGCGCCGCCAGCACCCGCTCCCGGCCGGCGGGCTGCTCGGCCGCGGCGAGGACGCGGACGAGCAGGGGTACCGACCCGGCGTGGCGCAGCACCCCGAGGGCGTCCACCAGCCGGTCCCGGTCCTGGGAACGGGGGCCCGGGTCCAGCGCGGCGAGCCGCTCGTGCAGCACCGGGCCGAGCGTAGCCGCCGCCTCGGGGCCCAGCGCCGCCACCCACCGCGGCAGCCGCTCCGGGAGGTCGACCACCTCCAGCAGCGCGACGAGCGCGGGCACGATCCGGGTGTCACCCTGGAGCGCCAGCACCTCGTAGGCCATGCCGAGGGCCATCTCCGGGAAGGGAGTGTCCTTTTCGATCGGCCGGTCGGCCCAGCCCGCGATGTACGTCACCAGATGCTCGGACACGCGGTGCGCCGCCGGGGCCAGGTCGACCAGCGTGGACAGCACCGACTTCTGCAACCGCAGGTCCTCGTCGGTGAGCTGCCCGGCCAGCGCCAGCAGCGGTGTGTCGTCCGGTGCCCGCCAGCCCGTCAGCAGACACCCGGCCATGGCGGCGGCGTGCCGCCGCTGCCGCAGGTCCGGGCCGCGCAACTGGTCGACGAGGAGCGGGAAGCGGATGTCGGTGCGGTCGCGCAGCGCGGTGTGCAGCTCCTGGACCAGCTCGTCCCTGTCGTCCAGGCCCAGGCTGCGGCGATGCTCGGCGTACAGCTCGCGTACATAGGAGATGTGCGTGTCCGTCCGCGGCGGCGTGAGCGGACCCGCGGGCAGGGGCGCCCCGTCCGCCCCGTTCGACTCGGCTGTCTCCCGGGCCTGTCGGAGCACTTCTGAGGCGATCCGCACCGTGTCGGGCGGGAGTTCGGCGGGCGCGCAGCGGGCCAGCGCGATCAGTGCCGTCAGCCGCAGCTCCGCGTCCCGGGTGGAGCCGAGGAGGCCGCGCAGCGCCTCGGCGGCCTCGGTCCGCAGTTGGTCGGGGTGCCGCACGGCCAGGACACTCAGGGCGCGGGCCAGCCGGCGGGTCGCCTCCGGGTCGCTCTCCGCGGCCAGCCGGCCGCGCAGGACACCGAACACCCGGACCGGCTCGGGATGCAGCCGCGCCAGCGCGGCCGGCACCGCCGCACGCACCCCCGGGTCCGGGTCGTCCAGCAGATCGAGGAACGCCTCCGCCCGCCCCCGGATCAGGTCCCGGGCCACGAAGTACTCCCGCTGCCACTCCTCGTGCAGCTCAGCGTCGTACGCCTCCCAGAACCCGGATTCCTCCGCGTCCCCCTCGTCCGGCTCGTCCCCCTCGTCCTCGCCCTCGAAGGGGTCGGCGATGCTGTGCAGCAGCGCGACCACGTCCCCCCGGCCCGCCACCGCCTCGTTGGCGATCAGCTCGAACAGGAACGGCACGCAGGCCACCGTGCTGTCGTACACCGTCCCTTGGTGCAGTACCGCCCCGTACATGCCGTCGAGCGCGATCTCCCGGCGCTCCGGGTCGTCCGACGCCAGTCCCCGCAGCAGGTCCGGCACGTCCGTCGCCGAGTCGGTGTACGCATGCCCCAGTGACGCCCAGTCGACGTCCTCGATCCCCCTGAACACCCTGTCCTCCCCGCCGTTCGGGCGCCCCCGCGCCACTGATCACAGCATGCACCACGGCACTGACAACGGCCTCGGACGAGTGACCAAGCGGCCCGGCCGGCCGCCCACGCCGCACCGGCCGGCTGCCCACGGCGCACCGGCCGGCTGCCCACGGCGCACCGGCCGGCTGCCCACGGCGCACCGGCCGGGCCGGCACCCGGTACACCTGCCGGGCCTCACTCCGCCGCGCCCGCCGGGCCGTCACCCGGCCCACCTGCCGGGAGGCGGAGCGGCGGGCCGCGGGGGATGACGGGGACCCGCCGGGCCGAGCCGCCCGGTGCGGTCCCTTCCCACCCCCGCCGGACCGGCGCCCCGCGGCTATCCTGATCGCCCGCCGACGGATGAGGAGTCCCGAAGTGACCGAGGCAGTGTCGCGTCCCACGCTGGAGGAGGTGGCCGCACGGGCCGGAGTGTCCCGCGCCACCGTGTCCCGGGTGGTCAACGGGGGGGACGGCGTGCGCGAACCGCTCGCCGAGCGGGTGCGGCAGGCCGTGGAAGAGCTGGGCTACGTCCCCAACCAGGCCGCGCGCAGCCTCGTCACCCGGCGGCACGACGCCGTCGCCGTCGTCATCGCCGAGCCCGAGGCCAGGGTCTTCGCCGACCCCTTCTTCGCCCTCCAGCTGCGCGGCATCAGCAAGGAACTGACCGCCCACGACAACCAGCTGGTGCTGCTGCTGATCGAGGGCCGGGCCGACCACCCCCGGGTGGCCCGGTATCTCGCCGGCGGCCATGTCGACGGCGCGCTCGTCTTCTCCCTCCACCTGGACGACCCGCTGCCCGGGCTCATCCAGGCCGCCGGTGTGCCCACCGTGTTCGGCGGCCGTCCCGGCTGGGGCGACGACGCCGACACCACCGGCACCGGCCGGACGCGGGCGGGGCAGAACCAGGGCGTGGTGTACGTCGACTGTGACAACCGGGGCGGGGCGCGCGCCGCGGTACGGCATCTCGTGGACAAGGGGCGCCGGCGTGTCGCGCACATCACCGGTGCGCTGGACCAGACGTCGGCGGTGGACCGGCTGGACGGCTACCGGGACGTCATGGCCGACGTCCTCGGCGAGAGCGATCCCCGGCTGGTCGTGGAGAGCGACTTCACCCCGGCCGGTGGCGAGCGCGCCATGCGTGAACTCCTCGACCGCTGCCCGGATGTGGACGCCGTGTTCGCCGCCAACGACCTCACCGCGCTCGGTGCCCTGCGGGTGCTGCGGGCGAGCGGCCGGCGGGTGCCCGAGGACGTGGCGGTGGTCGGCTTCGACGACATGGTGCCGGTCACCGAGCAGGCCGAACCGCCGCTGACGACGGTCCGTCAGGACATCGAGGAGATGGGCCGGCTGATGGCTCGTCTGCTGCTGCAGGGACTGTCCAGCGACCGGGACGGCCGTGACGGCAGGGACCGGATGCGCCCGGATCCCGAGGCGCAGGGCACCGCGGGGCGGGCCGTGATCCTGCCGACGACGCTGATACACCGCGCCTCCGCCTAACCGCCGCCCGGGAGGTGACGGCGGATCAGGCCCGCGGCTCGCTCTTGATCACCGCGAAGCGGGCCCCGTACGGATCGGCGAGCTTGGCCATGCGGCCCACCCCCTCCATGGTCGTCGCGGGCATCCGCACCCTTCCGCCGAGGCGCTGTGCCTCTTCGACCACGGTGTCGGTGTCCGCCACCTCGAAGTACGGCAGCCAGTACGGACCCTCGGACGCCTCGGCGGGCGCGTCGGCCATCGGCACAATCCCGCCGAACATAGCGCTCTCGTCGGCACCGCCGGGGTTGATGCTGGTGTACGTCCCGCCCGGGAAGGGCACGGCCCAGGTCTCCAGGTCGAGCACCTTGTGATAGAAGGCGGCGGCCGCCGCGATGTCCGGCGTGTACAGCTCGACCCAGCACAGCGCGCCCGGCTCGCCCGCCACGTCCACGCCCTGGGTGCGCCCGGGCTGCCAGATCCCGAACGGCACCCCCGCCTGGTCGGCGAGGACCGCCATCCGGCCCTCGCCCCTCACGTCCCTCGGCTGGAACAGCACGCGGCCGTGGGCGCGTTCGGCCGCCTCTGCGGTGGACTGGGCGTCCGCGCTCCGGAAATACACGGTCCAGGCAGGGGGGCCCTGGTCGGGGCCGGTCCGCATCCCGCCGGCGACGGTCTTCCCGGCAGACTGGAAGAAGCCGTAACCGCCGGCGTCCGGCCCCGCCGACCGCAACCGCCAGCCGAAGAGGGCGCCGTAGAAGGCCGCGGCGCCGTCGAGGTCGGGGCTGGCGACGTCGATCCAGTTGGGGGCGCCGTCGACGAAACGGGTGGTGAGCATCTCGGCCCTCCTCGCAGGGGGTCCCGTCCTGTGCACTGCCGAGTCTGGCACCGCCCGCTGACAATCGCCGCCGGAGTAGCGCGACGCGCCGGGCCGCCGCGCTCTCACTCGGCGTGGCCGCGCGCGTTCTCCCTGTTTCCCGGGTTTCCCGCCGCTCCGCGCGCCGCCGTGCGCACGCCGGGCCCCGGGGAGCATCATCGGGTGGGGCGGAGGCCCCGGGCCCGTCGTTGAGTCCACGTTGAGCGAACGTTTTTCGACGTGCGGCAGGCTCCTGACCATGCACTTCGAAACCATCACCCCGGCCGACGACACCTGGCAGGCACAGGCGCTGTGCGCGCAGACGGGGCCGGAGTTCTTCTTCCCCGAGCCCGGCAGCTCGGTGCGCGAGGCGAAGCGCATCTGCGCCATGTGCGAGCTGCGTCCCGCCTGCCTGGAGTACGCGCTGGCCAACGACGAGCGGTTCGGTGTCTGGGGCGGACTGTCGGAGAAGGAGCGCCTCGCGCTGCGGCGCACCGCGCTCTGACACCGCCCGCAGCCCCGGCCGAAGGCTCAGGCCGGCCCTTCGGGCCGGCCTGCCGCCGGGCGCGTCCGCCGGCGCCGTCGACCGGCACCGGCGGTGAGAACGTCGACGCGCGCGGGCCGTCAGGCCCCGGCGCGTGCCGCCATCCGCGCCTTGCGCGCGGCCAGCTTCTCGTCGAACTTCAGGGCCTCCGCGTCCAGTCCGCCCATAAACAGGCCGAGTTCCTCCTGCGCCTGGCGCCCCTCGGGACCGAGCCCGTCGATGTCCAGGACCTTCAGGAAGCGCAGCACCGGCTGCAGCACGTCGTCGTGGTGGATGCGCAGGTTGTAGACCTCGCCGATGGCCATCTGCGCGGCGGCCCGCTCGAAGCCGGGGATGCCGTGGCCGGGCATGCGGAAGTTCACCACGACGTCCCGGACCGCCTGCATGGTCAGGTCGGGGGCGAGCTCGAAGGCGGCCTTGAGCAGGTTGCGGTAGAAGACCATGTGCAGGTTCTCGTCGGTCGCGATGCGGGCCAGCATGCGGTCGCAGACCGGGTCCCCGGACTGGTGGCCGGTGTTGCGGTGCGAGATCCGCGTGGCCAGCTCCTGGAAGGCGACGTAGGCGATCGAGTGCAGCATCGAGTGCCGGTTGTCGGACTCGAAGCCCTCGCTCATGTGCGACATCCGGAAGCTTTCCAGCTTGTCCGGGTCCACCGCGCGCGAGGCCAGCAGATAGTCCCGCATGACGATGCCGTGCCGGCCCTCCTCGGCCGTCCAGCGGTGCACCCAGGTGCCCCAGGCGCCTTCACGGCCGAAGAGCGAGGCGATCTCGTGGTGGTAGCTCGGCAGGTTGTCCTCGGTCAGCAGGTTGACCACGAGGGCGATACGGCCGATCTCCGTCACCTTGGACTGCTCTTTGTCCCAGGATTCCCCGTCCTCGAACAGGCCCGGGAAGTTACGGGCGTCGCTCCACGGCACGTACTCGTGCGGCATCCAGTCCTTGGCGACCGTCAGATGCCGGTTCAGCTCCTTCTCGACCACTTCCTCCAGCGCGTACAGCAGCCGCGCGTCGGTCCAGACGGACGGGCTGCCGAGATGAGGGGAAGTGATCGTCACGGGAACTCCAGGGGGACGCCGTACAAGAGGGAGTGAACGGGGTGATCCGGCGAGCGGTGCCGGGGGACCTACGAGATCGTAGGCTACGAATCCGTAGGTTACGAACCCGTAGGTTAAGGCGGCTGTAAAGAAGTGCTGATCAGCCGCCTGCAAGGGCCGTCCGGGGCGTGCCGGACAGCCCCGGGGCACGGAGGTCCGGGGGCTGTCGGAGGAGCGGGATCACCCGATCAGGCGTACAACTCCCGCAGACGCACCGAGAGGCAGGTCACACAGCCCTCCAGCTTCTCGAACTCGCTGATGTCGACCGTCACCACGTCGTGTCCGAGATCGGTCAGCAGTTCCGCGGTCTTCGGGGCGCTCGCCGCCATCAGCAGCTTGCCGCCGCCGAGCAGCACCACGTGCGCGCCGGCCTCCTCCGGCACCGAGAGGAAGCCCGGGAACAGCGACGGCCGGTCCACCTTCGGTATGTGCCCGATCACCGTGCCGTCCGGCAGCGCGGTCACCGCCGACTTCAGGTGCAGCACCTTGCTCACGGGCGCGGCGACCACGCGGGCGCCCAGCGGTTCGAAGGCCGCCCGCAGCTGCTGCACCCCGGCCGCGTTGGTGCGCCCGCCGCGGCCGACGTACACGGTGTCGCCGACCTTGAGGACGTCACCGCCGTCCAGCGTGCCCGGATCCCAGATCCAGTTCACGGAGCAGCCGAGGCGGGCCACCGCCTCCTCCACCCCGGCGGTCTCCGCGCGCCGCGACTCGGCGCCGGGCCGGGTGATCAGCGCCACATTCCTGTACATGACGACGGTGTCCTCGACGAACACCGAGTCCGGACAGTCGTCGGCCGGTTCGACCTCGATCGTCTCCCAGCCGTGCGTGCGCAGCCCCTCCACATAGGCTTCCCACTGCTCGCCGGCGAGCCCGGCATCGACCTTCTCCCGCTCGATGTGCGTCACCAGGCCGTCGGCGAGGCGGGGGCCGGGGCGGCGGACGAGGGCCTTCTTGCTGGGCACGAGGGGCCTTTCGACTCGGTGTGTGCGGTCATGCGGATTCCGGCGCCGGTCACCCGGCGCCGGTCCGTCATCATGCAGCGCCTTTCGGCCATGGCAAAACCCCCGTGGCGGGGCCGTGCCCGTCCCGAGACCCCGCCGGGCCGGTCAGGCGGGGTCCCCGAGCGCCTCGGGTGCGGTCTCCGTCAGCTCTCCTCCTTCCATCAGCAGCCAGCGCGTGATCCCGATCGACTCCAGGAACGGCAGGTCGTGGCTGGCGACGATCAGCGCGCCCTCGTACGACTCCAGGGCCGAGGTCAGCTGCCGGACGCTGGCCATGTCGAGGTTGTTCGTCGGCTCGTCGAGCAGCAGCAGCTGGGGCGCGGGCTCGGCGAGCATCAGCGCGGCCAGGGTCGCCCGGAAGCGCTCACCGCCCGACAGGGTGGCCGCCTTCTGGTCGGCCCGCCCGCCCCGGAACAGGAAGCGGGCGAGCCGTGCCCGGATCCGGTTGTTGGTGGCGCCCGGCGCGAACCGGGCCACGTTCTCGGCGACGGACAGATCGTCGTCCAGCACGTCCAGCCGCTGGGGCAGGAAGCGCAGCGGGACGTGCGCCGTCGCCGTGCCGGCCAGCGGCGCCAGTTCACCGGCGACGGTCCGCAGCAGCGTCGTCTTGCCGGCGCCGTTGCGGCCGACGAGCGCGATCCGCTCCGGGCCGCGCAGATCGAGGATGCCCGCCACGCGCGCGTGGTAGGCCATCTCCAGGTTCTCCAGGGTGAGCACCTGCCGGCCGGGCGGTACGGCCGTGTACGGCAGGTCGACGCGGATCTCGTCGTCGTCCCGTACGGCCTCCGCCGCGTCGTCCAGCCGCTCCTTGGCCTCGGCGAGCCGCTCCTCGTGCATGATGCGGTGCTTGCCCGCCGACTCCTGGGCGGAGCGTTTGCGGGCACCCATGACGATCTTGGGTTCCCGCTTCTGCTCGTACATCCTCTGGCCGTACCGCTTGCGGCGGGCCAGTTTGACCTGGGCGTCGGCCAGTTCGCGCTTCTGTTTGCGGACATCGGCCTCGGCGGTGCGCAGCGTCCGCTCGGCCGCCTCCTGCTCCACGGCGAGGGCCTCCTCGTAGGCCGAGAAGTTGCCGCCGAACCAGGTGACCTCCCCGGAGCGCAGCTCCGCGATCTGGTCGACCAGTTCCAGCAGTTCCCGGTCGTGACTGACCACGATCAGTACGCCCGGCCAGGAGGCGACGGCCTGGTACAGCCTCCGGCGCGCGTACAGGTCGAGATTGTTGGTCGGCTCGTCCAGCAGCAGGATGTCGGGGCGGCGCAGCAGCAGCGCGGCGAGCCGCAGCAGCACCGACTCGCCGCCCGACACCTCGCCGACGGTCCGGTCGAGGCCGATGTGGCCGAGGCCGAGCTCGCCGAGGGTGACCAGGGCGCGCTCCTCGACGTCCCAGTCGTCGCCGACGGTCTCGAAGTGCTCCGTGGCGACGTCGCCCGCCTCGATGGCGTGCAGGGCGGCCCGGCGGTCGGCGATGCCGAGGGCCTGGTCGACGCGGAGCCCGGTGTCGAGCGTGACGTTCTGGGGAAGGCAGCCGATCTCGCCGGCCGCCTTGATGACACCGTCGGCCGGGACGAGTTCCCCGGCCAGCAGCTTGAGCAAGGTTGACTTGCCTGATCCGTTGACGCCGACGAGACCGGTCCTGCCGGGGCCGAAGGCGATGTCCAGGCCGTCGAAGACGGCGGTGCCGTCGGGCCAGGTGAAGGACAGGCAGGTACAGGTGAGGGAAGCAGACATGGGCGCCTCGCGAGGATGATGCGGTCGGGTGGACGCGTATCGAGACACCGCGAGGCAAATACCGAAGGTCTGGGCACGGAGAGGCCGAGAAGAAAGGGCCTGTGCCGGAGGACGGCTCGGACGCCGAGGTCGTACGCCGCGCACACCTCACCGGTGCGACGCGATGTCTCAGGACCTCAGACGAGCAACGTCCTTCTCCAATCGACGACAACAGAACCGCTGTACACCGTAGGAGAGGCCGGGAGGGGTGTCAACGGAATTGTTCCCGGGCGGGGCGTGGACGGCGTCTGCGCGGGTGTCCGGCCGCAGCGGGCCGCGCGCCCCTCACGCGCGCGTGGGGCTCAGCAGGCGTCCCGCATCAGCTCGGCGAGGTCGTGGTCCAGATCGAGCTGGAGGTGTTCGAGGCCGACCGGGACGAGGTCGTCGGCCGCCTCCAGGAACCGCCGTATCTCGCCCGAGCGCACATGCACGATCGCGGTGCCCTCCGGGGCGTGGAACTCCAGCACCGTGCGGTCGTACCCGTACGGCCGCACACGGACGTCGCCCTGCCCCTCGGGGCCCCGCAGCCCGCCCGCCAGCAGCTCACGGGAGAACGTCCAGCACACCTCGACACCCTCCAGGGTGGCCGGGGCCGGGAACGTCATGCGGACGGCGAACGGGTCGCGACGGTCGTAGCGCAGCGTGGCGGGAATGCTCGGCATACGCGGTGCGGCGGCGACGAGACGGGCCTCTACGGGCTGCTCGATGACGGTGGACAACGCCTTGCTCCCTCGTGACGACTGGTCTGCGCCCGGGTGTGCGACACCCGGCACTGAGAGAGACGACGGAAACGGCCGATGCGTGCACACACGGAACTAGTGACCTCGGTCACCGCGTTCATGCGCGGGGAACGCGCGGTCGCTCCCTCTCGTCCGTGGTCGGGTGCGGCACGTGCGGCCCTCTGGACGGGGCCGGGGGAGGGGGGCTAGCTTCGCCCGCCATGAGGCGCTTGGGGAGCACGCGAGGCGGAGGACGGACGGGCCGGCTGACGGCGGCGGTGGCGTGCGGGGCGGCACTGGCCGCCCTGACGGTGCCGGCGGCCGAGGCCCGGCCGCTCGCACAGGGCGGCCCGGCGAAGGCGAGCCCGGGCCGGGCCGGCGTGCACTGGGCGGTGAAGGACACCGGCACGCCGCAGATCCGGTTCCGGGGCCTGGCGGCCGTCGACCGCCGCACCGCCTGGCTCGCCGGCACCGGCGGCACGGTGCTGCGCACCACGGACGGCGGCACGCACTGGCGAAACGTCTCTCCGCCGGGCGCGTCCGACCTGGAGTTCCGGGACGTGACGGCGTTCGACGCGCGGCGCGCGGTGGTGCTGGCCATCGGCGAGGGCGAGGCGTCCCGCGTCTACCGCACCGACGACGGCGGGGCGACCTGGACGGAGTCCTTCCGCAACACCGACCCGAAGGGCTTCTACGACTGCCTCGCCTTCTTCGACCGCCGCCACGGCCTCGCCCTCGGCGACCCCGTGGACGGGAAGTTCCGCATCCTGTCCACCGCCGACGGCGGACGCTCCTGGCGTGTGCTCCCCTCGGACGGCATGCCCCCGGCGCTGGACGGCGAGGCGGGCTTCGCCGCGAGCGGCCAGTGCCTGGTCCCCGCCGGCCCGAAGGACGTCTGGCTGGCCACCGGCGGCGGCGCCCACGCGCGCGTGCTGCACTCCGCCGACCGCGGACTGACCTGGACCGCCGCCGACACGCCGATCCCCGCGGGCGACCCGGCCAAGGGCGTCTTCGCGCTCGCCTTCCGTGACCGCACCCATGGCATCGCGGTCGGCGGCGACTACCGCCCGGGCCGGCCCTCGCCCGCGTCCACGGCGGTCACCGGCGACGGCGGCCGCACCTGGCGGCCCGCCGCCGCCCCGCCGCCCGCCTACCGCTCCGGTGCCGCGTGGCTCCCGCACAGCCGCACCGCCGCGCTGGCCGTCGGCCCGACCGGCACCGACCTGACCACCGACGGCGGGCGCAGCTGGCGGACGCTCGACACCGGCTCGTACGACACCGTGGCCTGTACGCCGGACCTGAGCTGCTGGGCGGCCGGCGAGCAGGGCCGTGCGGCGCGGCTGGAACGGTGAGATGGCGGACCGGAACGCGGGTACCCGGTCACCGTCACCGTGGAAGGGAGCGATCATGCCGGCCGGTTCCAGCGCCAAGCGTGAGCGCCAGTACGAGCACATCAAGGAGAGCGCGCAGGAGCGGGGCGAGAGCGCCTCGCGCGCCAAGGAGATAGCCGCGCGGACGGTGAACAAGGAGCGCGCCCGCTCCGGCGAGTCCAAGACCGCCAGCCGCAGCTCCATCCAGGACATGTCGTCCGGCAAGCGCGGCGGTCAGCGGTCGGGCAGCCGGTCCGGACCGCAGGGCCCGACCCGCGACCAGCTCTACAACGAGGCCAGGCAGCGCGGCATCGAGGGCCGTTCGCACATGAACAAGGACCAGCTGCGGCGCGCGCTGAACGCCGAGAAGGGCTGATCGGGCCGGGGGCGGCCACGGGCCGCCCCCGGACTGGTCCCGGCCGCCCGCCCGCCGCTCCCGCGGGGCTCAGCCGAGCGTCTGGCGGTGGCGCTCCAGTTCCGGAGCCGTCTTCGTGGCGAGGAACTCGATGACGCGGTACGCGCACACACCGGCGACGACGAACGGGTCACTCGCCACGAGTGCGTCGACGCGGGCGCGGTCCTCGGCGACGGCCAGGATCACACCGCCGTCGCGGGGGTTCTTGCGCCCGGAGGCCAGGAAGAAGCCCTTCTCGTACTGCTCCTCCAGCCAGGCCACATGGTCCTGGAGGACGGCGTCCACGGCGTCGAGGGGCGCGGTGTAGGTCAACTCGAGTACGAACATGATCACGAGCGTACCCCGCAGGTCACGCGGTGGGCGGCGGCCCGTACAGTCACCCGGCATGACGATCGTCGGCGTACCAGCGGGCTGGCCCGCGACCGAGGAAGAGGCCCGCGCGGCACAGGACGGACTGCGCGGACGCGTGGTGCTCGACGAGCCGGGACCGCCGCCCGGGACGGGCCGTGTCACGGGGGTCGACGTCGCCTACGACGACGGTCTCGACCTGGTCGCCGCGGCGGCGGTGGTGCTGGACGCCGTCACCCTGGACGTCGTCGCCGAGGCGACGGCCGTCGGCCGGGTCTCCTTCCCGTACGTGCCCGGGCTCCTCGCCTTCCGGGAGATCCCGACCGTGCGCGCCGCCCTGGACCGGCTGCCGTGCCCGCCCGGCCTCGTCGTGTGCGACGGCTACGGCCTGGCCCATCCGCGCCGCTTCGGCCTGGCGAGCCATCTGGGCGTGCTGACGGGCCTGCCGACCATCGGCGTCGCCAAGAACCCGTTCACGTTCACGTACGACGACCCCGGTCCGGCGCGGGGCGCCTCGGCGCCGCTGCTCGCCGGGAACGAGGAGGTCGGACGTGCCCTGCGCACCCGGGACGGGGTCAAGCCGGTCTTCGTCTCCGTCGGCCACCGGGTGAGCCTGGCCGGCGCCGTGGCGCACACCCTGGCGCTGACCCCGCGGTTCCGGCTGCCGGAGAGCACGCGCCGGGCGGACGCCCTGTGCCGCCGTGCCCTGCGGGAGGCGGCACAGGGCGTCGCCGGCGAAGGTCAGGACTCGACGACGCGCCAGGCGCCGACCTCCTGATACGCCGAGTCGTAGACGGCCGAGCCGTCGCCGGGCTCCACGGCGTAATGGTGGAGATTGCCGCCCCAGTAGCGCAGGATGCGCCCCAGCTCGTCCGCCCGCTCCTGCGCCGACGCACCCTCGTCCACGGTCACTTCCAGCACGAACTTCACGTCTGCCGCCCCTTTCTCGCGTGTTCCGGTCCGGGCGGACATCGTCTCATCGGGCCGCGCGCGTTTTTCAGGTGCGCGCGGCCACCCGGAAGACGATCCCGGCCGCGCGCAGCCGTTCGACGAGGGCGTCGCCCATCGCCTGGGCCGTGGTGACCTGGCCGGCCGTCGGCGGGAGGTCGTCGAAGGCCAGGGACAGAGCGGCCTCGGCGAAGATCTTCGCCGTCTCGTCGTACCCGGGGTCGCCGCCCGTGACCTCGGTGAACACGCGCCGCCCGTCGCCCGCGCCGACGAACCGCACCGAGAACCAGCTCTTCGCCCGCTTCTCCGCGCTCGGTCCGTCGCCGGGCCTGAGCCGGTCGGACAGCCAGCGCCGGGCGGGCGGCAGCTGGGCGGCGGCCGTCACCGCGCCGACGGCCGCGACCCCGCCGAGGGCGACCGGCAGGCGCCGCACGGCGGCGTAGTGCCGGTAGCGGAAGTCCGGGCCGTACCGCTCGAGGGCCCGCGCCGAACGGCGCACGATCTGCGGGTCGAGGGTGGGCAGCGGCAGCGCCCATGCCCCGACCTCAGCGGCGTACCGCGGCGTGCCCGTCGGCGCCGACACGCGGCGGCCGGGCAGCCGCGGCTCGTGCCGGGCCCGCTCGCGGGCGGCGCTGAGCAGCTGCCGTCCGCGGGCCATCTGGTTCAGTGCCGAGGCGAGGGTGCCGCCGGAGAAGGCCGCGTCGGCGGACACATAGCCGTCCACGGTCAGCGGCACGCCCTCGGGGAGCTGGCGGACCGTGAAGTACACGCCCAGATCGTGCGGCACGGAGTCGAAACCGCAGGCGTGCACCAGCCGCGCGCCCGTCTCGCGCGCGCGTGCGTCGTGCCGGACGTACGTCCGGTCCACGAACTCCTGCTCGCCGGCGAGATCCAGGTAGTCGGTACCGGTGTCGGCGCAGGCGGCGACGAGTTCCTCGCCGTGCAGCACGTACGGCCCCACGGTCGTGGCGACCACGCGCGCGTGCTCGGCGAGGGCGCGCAGGGTGGCCGGTTCGGCCGCGTCGGCCCGCAGGACACCGACGTCGGCACCGCCGGGCAGGCCCTCGCGCAGCTCCTGCAGCCGCCGTTCGTCGCGGCCGGCGACCGCCCAGCGGAGGTCGTGCGGCGCGTGCGCGGCGAGATAGTGGGCCGTGAGCGCGCCGACGAAGCCCGTGGCTCCGAAGAGCACGAGGTCGTACGGGCGGTCCGGCCTGCTCATCCTGCTCATGACATCCCTCGATTCAGGCAGCCCGCCGCGCACCCCGTCGTGCAGCCCGCGCCGCTGTCGGTGGCCGAGGCTAGCGTGAGGAGTGCGGGATTCGACGACCAGCCCGACGACCGGCCGGAGGCAGCGGTGGCCGTAGCCAGGAATGCCCTGAAGAAGCGGGAGAAAGCGCACGCGTTCGCGCTCTGCCCGCCGGGCGCGGCCGGACGAGGTCCCGTGGTGCGGGCGCGGGCGCCGGACGCGGGACGGGACGCCCGCGTCGGGTGACGGGCTCCTGCGTCGGGTGACGGGCTGCCGCGTCGAGTGGCGAGGTCCGCGCGCCGGGGAAACGCGGTGGGCGTGTGTCGGGTGCGAGGGCGTGCGCGCCGACTGCCGGAACCTGCGCGTCACGTTCCGCCGCGAGGCGTTTTCCGCCACGGAGGCGATCGGGTATCGGTCACTCTCCCGGGTGATGACCGGCGGACCGGGCACTTGGCTAAGCGCTTGCTCGTTCAGGTCTTGTGCCCGGTGGAACACGTTCTTAGCATCACCGGTGTTACATCAGTTGTGTCACACATGCTTGGGGGCTGGACGCATGACAACGGCAGGGACGCCGCCGACGCCGGGCACCGGCCCGCTCTCCGGCGTGCGGGTGGTCGAGCTGGCCGGCATCGGGCCGGGCCCGTTCGCCGCTATGCTCCTGGCCGACCTGGGGGCCGACGTGGTCCGGGTGGACCGCCCCGGCGGCGCGGACCTCGCCCTCGACCCGGCCTGCGACATCACCAACCGCAACAAGCGCTCCCTCGTGGTCGACCTGAAGGCGCCGGACGGCCCCGCGCGCGTCCTCGACCTCGCCGAGCGGGCCGACATCCTCATCGAGGGCTACCGCCCGGGCGTCGCCGAGCGGCTCGGCATCGGCCCCGGGGACTGCCACGCCCGCAACCCCCGCCTGGTCTACGGCCGCATGACCGGCTGGGGCCAGGACGGCCCTCTCGCGCAGCGCGCCGGACACGACGTCGCCTACATCGCCGTCACCGGCACGCTCGGCATGATCGGCCGCCCGGACGAGCCCCCTGCCGTCCCCGCCAACCTCCTCGGGGACTACGCGGGCGGCTCCCTCTACCTGGTCGTCGGTGTCCTGGCCGCCCTGCACCACGCACGCGCGACCGGCACCGGCCAGGTGGTCGACGCGGCCATCGTCGACGGCACGGCCCATCTGTCCGCGATGATCCACGGCATGCTCGCCGCCGGGAGCTGGCAGGACCGGCGCGCGGCCAACCTCCTGGACGGCGGCTGCCCCTACTACGGCACCTACGAGACCGCCGACGGCCGGTACATGGCGGTCGGCGCCCTGGAGGGAAAGTTCTACGCCGAGTTCCTGAGCCTGCTCGGCCTGGACGACCTGGCCTCCGCCCGCACGGACTGGGCCCGCTGGGGCGAGCTGCGCGACCGGATCGCCGCCGCCTTCAGGACCCGCACCCGGGACGAGTGGACCGCGGTCTTCGCCGGCTCCGACGCCTGCGTCGCGCCCGTACTGACCCTGCGCGAAGCCCCGGACCACCCGCACCTCGCCGCCCGCGGCACCTTCACCGACCAGGGCGGCATCACCCAGCCGGCCCCCGCCCCCCGGTTCTCCGCGACCCCCACCGCCGTCCGCACGGGCCCGGCCCGGCCCGGCGCGGACACGGCCGCGGTCGTCCTGGACTGGGGCATACCGGCACACCCGACCGACGACCCCGACGACCTGGTCACCGACGGCGGCTGAACGCCCCCCGCCCGGCCCACCCTCCCGAAAGGCACACCAGTGAGCACCGAAGCGTACGTGTACGACGCGATCCGCACCCCGCGCGGCCGCGGCAAGGCGAGCGGCGCCCTGCACGGCACGAAGCCCATCGACCTGGTCGTCGGCCTCATCCACGAGATCCGCGACCGCTTCCCCGGCCTCGACCCGGCCGCGATCGACGACATCGTGCTCGGTGTCGTCGGCCCCGTGGGCGATCAGGGCTCCGACATCGCCCGGATCGCCGCCGTCGCCGCCGGACTGCCCGACACGGTCGCCGGCGTGCAGGAGAACCGCTTCTGTGCCTCCGGCCTGGAGGCCGTCAACATGGCCGCCGCCAAGATCCGCTCGGGCTGGGAGGACCTGATCCTCGCGGGCGGCGTCGAGTCCATGTCCCGCGTCCCGATGGCCTCGGACGGCGGCGCCTGGTTCAACGACCCGATGACCAACCTCGCCGTCAACTTCGTGCCGCAGGGCATCGGCGCCGACCTGATCGCCACCATCGAGGGCTTCTCCCGCCGGGACGTGGACGAGTACGCGGCGCTGTCCCAGGAGCGCGCCGCCACCGCCGTGAAGGAGGGCCGCTTCGACCGCTCGGTGGTCCCCGTGACGGACCGCAGCGGCCTGGTCGTCCTCGACCACGACGAGCACCCGCGCCCCGGCACCACGGCGGACTCCCTCGCCAAGCTGAAGCCGTCGTTCGCGGACATCGGCGACCTGGGCGGCTTCGACGCGGTGGCGCTGCAGAAGTACCACTGGGTGGAGAAGATCGACCACGTCCACCACGCGGGCAACTCCTCCGGCATCGTGGACGGCGCCTCGCTCGTCGCGATCGGCTCCAAGGAGGCGGGGGAGCGCAACGGCCTCACCCCGCGCGCGCGGATCGTCTCCGCGGCCGTCTCCGGCTCCGAGCCGACCATCATGCTCACCGGCCCCGCCCCCGCCAGCCGCAAGGCCCTGGCGAAGGCCGGCCTCACCATCGACGACATCGACCTGGTCGAGATCAACGAGGCGTTCGCCGCGGTCGTGCTGCGCTTCGTGAAGGACATGGGCCTGTCCCTGGACAAGGTCAACGTCAACGGCGGCGCCATCGCTCTCGGCCACCCGCTCGGCGCCACCGGCGCCATGATCCTCGGCACGCTCGTCGACGAACTGGAGCGCCAGGACAAGCGCTACGGCCTCGCCACGCTGTGCGTCGGCGGCGGCATGGGCATCGCCACCATCGTCGAGCGCATCTGACCTCCCTGCGGAACCAAGCGACTTCAACGGAGACGACTGTCATGACCGAGAGCACCACCATCCGCTGGGAGCAGGACGACACCGGTGTCGTCACCCTCGTCCTGGACGACCCCAACCAGTCCGCGAACACCATGAACCAGGCGTTCCGCGACTCCCTCGCCGCGATCACCGACCGGCTGGAGGCCGAGCGGGACTCCGTCCGCGGCATCATCTTCACCTCGGCGAAGAAGACCTTCTTCGCCGGCGGCGACCTGCGCGACCTGATCCGGGTCACCCCCGAGACCGCCCAGGACCTGTTCGACGGCGGCCTCGCCATCAAGCGGAACCTGCGCCGCATCGAGACGCTCGGCAAGCCGGTCGTCGCCGCCATCAACGGCGCCGCCCTGGGCGGCGGCTTCGAGCTGGCCCTCGCCTGCCACCACCGGGTCGCCCTCGACACCTCCGGCACCAAGATCGGCTGCCCCGAGGTCACCCTCGGCCTGCTTCCCGGCGGCGGCGGAGTCGTCCGCACCGTGCGGCTGCTGGGCATCGCCGACGCCCTGCTGAAGGTGCTGCTCCAGGGCACGCAGTACAACGCGCGCCGGGCCCAGGAGAACGGTCTCGTCCACGAGGTCGCCGCCACGCCCGAGGAACTCCTGGCCAAGGCCAGGGCCTTCATCGACGCCAATCCCGAGTCCCAGCAGCCCTGGGACAAGCCGGGCTACAGGATCCCCGGCGGCACCCCGGCCAACCCGAAGTTCGCCGCCAACCTGCCCGCCTTCCCGGCGAACCTGCGCAAGCAGACCAACGGCGCCCCCTACCCGGCGCCGCGCAACATCCTCGCCGCCGCCGTCGAGGGCTCCCAGGTCGACTTCGAGACCGCGCAGGTCATCGAGGCCCGCTACTTCGTGGAGCTGGCCGCGGGACAGACCTCGAAGAACATGATCCAGGCGTTCTTCTTCGACCTCCAGGCGGTCAACTCGGGCGCCAACCGCCCCCAGGGCATCGAGCCCCGCCCGGTCCGCAAGGTGGCCGTCCTCGGCGCCGGCATGATGGGCGCCGGCATCGCCTACTCCTGCGCCCGCGCGGGAATCGACGTCGTCCTGAAGGACGTCACCCCGGAGGCGGCGGCCAAGGGCAAGAACTACTCGGAGAAGCTGTGCGCCAAGGCCGTCGCCAAGGGCCGTACCAGCCAGGAGAAGGCCGACGCGCTGCTCGCCCGGATCACCCCCACCGCCGAGGCGGCCGATCTCGCGGGCTGTGACGCCGTCATCGAAGCCGTGTTCGAGGACACCGCCCTCAAGCACAAGGTGTTCCAGGAGATCGAGTCGGTCGTCGCCCCCGACGCGCTGCTGTGCTCCAACACCTCCACGCTGCCGATCACCACGCTCTCCGAGGGCGTGGAGCGCCAGGCCGACTTCATCGGGCTGCACTTCTTCTCGCCGGTCGACAAGATGCCGCTGGTCGAGATCATCAAGGGCGAGCGCACCGGCGACGAGGCCCTCGCCCGCGCCTTCGACCTGGTCCGGCAGATCAACAAGACGCCGATCGTCGTCAACGACTCGCGCGGCTTCTTCACCTCGCGGGTGATCGGCCACTTCATCAACGAGGGCGTCGCCATGGTCGGCGAGGGCATCGAGCCGGCCTCCGTGGAGCAGGCCGCCGCCCAGGCCGGCTACCCGGCCAAGGTGCTGTCGCTCATGGACGAGCTGACCCTGACCCTCCCGCGCAAGATCCGCAAGGAGACGAAGCAGGCCGTGGAGGAGGCGGGCGGCACCTGGACGGCGCACCCGGCGGAGGCGGTCATCGACCGGATGGTCGATGAGTTCGACCGCCCCGGCCGCAGCGGCGGCGCCGGCTTCTACGACTACGCGGAGGACGGCAAGCGCGCCGGGCTGTGGCCGGGCCTGCGTGAGCACTTCACCAGGCCCGGACACGAGATCCCGTTCCGGGACATGCAGGAGCGGATGCTCTTCGCCGAGGCGCTCGACACCGTACGACTCCTCGAGGAGGGCGTGCTGACCTCGGTCGCCGACGCCAACATCGGCTCGCTCTTCGGCATCGGCTTCCCGGGCTGGACCGGCGGTGTGCTCCAGTACATCAACGGCTACGAGGGCGGCGACGGGGGAGCCACGGGGCTCACCGGCTTCGTCGCCCGCGCGCGCGAGCTGGCCGAGCGCTATGGCGAGCGGTTCACCCCGCCCGCGCTGCTCGTGGAGAAGGCGGAGAAGGGGGAGCCGTTCAGCGACTCGGCCCGCTCATGATCTGGTGAGCCACTCGCTCAGCTCTTCCCGCAGCGACCGCTGGAACGTCGTCAGCAGCGCCTGCACCACCAAGGGGTGCATGTGCGCCGACAGGGACTTCACATCCCGGGCGTCACGCTCCGCGACCTCGCCGCGGAAGAGCTGGGCCAGTTCACGGGCCGCGGCGCGCGAATGCTCGATGAGCACCTTGCGCGCCGCGAGGATCGCGTCCTGCGACAGCGGCACGTCCAGCAGCCGGACCCCGAGCCGCAGCATTCCGGAGTCGACGCGGAAGGCGTCCTCCCCGGCTTCCTGGCCCGGCTGACCTGTCTGATCCGCCTGATCCGCCTGTTCTGACTGTTCTGACCGGTCGGGCCGATCCGGCCGGTCGGGCGGCTCGCGCCGGTCCTGCCGGAGGACGACGCCCATCGCCGTCAGCCGCTCGACGTCCTCGGCGGTCAGTGTCCGGCCCGCCCGCCGCTCCAGCTCGTCCCGCGACACCGTCTCCCGCAGATCCGGCGCCCACGACGCGACCACGGCGCGGTGGATCGCCAGGTCGTGCGGGGTGAGGTCCGCCGGCAGCTGCCCCAGGTACCGCTCGATCGCGGCGAGCGTCATGCCCTGCTGCTGCAGCTCCTCGATGAGCGCCAGCCGCGCCACGTGCCCGGGCCCGTAGCGGCCCACCCGGCGCGGACCGATCACGGGCGGCGGGAGAAGCCCCTTGCCGCCGTAGAAGCGGACGGTGCGGACCGTGACGCCGGCCCGCGCGGCCAGCTCGTCGATGGTGAGGGTCGGCTCCTCGGCCTCGGTCGTCATGTGCAGCAGTATTGCTGTCTCACCAATGGTGTGAAAGTCCCGGTGAACGGCGTGTGGACCTTGTATGGACCGTGTGAGAAGCAACGCTCTGTGACGTGGACCACCGCGTACCGGTCGATCCATCTGGGAAGGTGCTGTCTCGGTCTGTGCCGCGCGACACGCACAGTAGTGGGCGCGGGCCGAGAACGTACGGACACCCGGACCCACGAGGTCCGGGCGCACCAGGAAGTGGTTACCACCGTGAGCAAGGACGCCGTACAGGCGGCACAGGCCGCTGCCCATCCCCAGGTGGCCCAGACGCCCGCGGACGCGGGCGACGCCGGTTACAGCAAGGGCCTCAAGGCCCGCCACGTCAACATGATCGCCATCGGTGGCGCCATCGGCACCGGCCTCTTCCTGGGCGCCGGAGGACGCCTCCACAACGCCGGACCGGCGCTCGCCCTGGCCTACCTGGTCTGCGGTGTCTTCGCCTTCTTCGTGGTGCGGGCCCTCGGCGAGCTGGTCCTGTACCGCCCGTCCTCCGGTTCCTTCGTGTCGTACGCGCGCGAGTTCCTCGGTGAGAAGGGCGCCTACGTCGCCGGCTGGATGTACTTCCTGAACTGGTCGACCACCGGCATCGCCGACATCACCGCGATCGCGCTCTACACGCACTACTGGAGCATGTTCACGTCGATCCCGCAGTGGGTCCTGGCGCTGATCGCCCTCGCGGTCGTGCTCGCCGTGAACCTGATCTCGGTGAAGATCTTCGGCGAGATGGAGTTCTGGTTCGCGATCATCAAGGTCGCCACCCTCGTGAGCTTCATGCTGATCGGCATCTTCCTGCTGGCCACCCAGCACGACGTCGGCGGCAGCAAGCCGGGCCTGAGCGTCATCACCGACCACGGCGGCGTCTTCCCGCACGGCCTGATGCCGGTCGTCCTCGTCATGCAGGGCGTGATCTTCGCCTACGCCGCCCTCGAGCTGGTCGGCGTGGCCGCGGGCGAGACCGCCGAGCCCGAGAAGGTCGTCCCGCGCGCGGTGAACTCGATCATGTGGCGCGTGGGCCTGTTCTACGTCGGCTCGGTCGTGCTGCTCGCCCTGCTGCTGCCCGGCTCGGTGTACTCCGCCGACCAGAGCCCGTTCGTGACCGTGCTCTCCAAGATCGGCGTGCCGGCGGCCGGTGACGTGATGAACCTGGTCGTGCTGACCGCCGCCATGTCCTCGCTGAACTCCGGCCTGTACTCCACCGGCCGCATCCTGCGCTCGATGGCCATGGCGGGCTCCGCGCCCAAGTTCACCGCCCGGATGAACCGCAGCCAGGTGCCCTACGGCGGCATCCTGCTGACCTGCGGGGTGTGCGTGCTCGGCGTCGGTCTGAACTACCTGATGCCGAGCCAGGCCTTCGAGATCGTGCTGAACGTCGCCTCGCTCGGCATCATCAGCACCTGGGTGATCATCATGCTCTGCCACGTGGTGTTCGTCCGCCGCGCCCGCGCGGGCCAGCTGACCCGGCCGCGCTTCCAGCTGAAGTTCAGCCCGGTCACCGAGATCGCCACGATCGTCTTCCTGCTGGTCTGCCTCGGCATGATGTGGAACGACGCCGAGGTCGGCCGCAAGACCCTGCTCCTCATCCCGGTGATCGCCCTCATGCTGGTCGTCGGCTGGTTCGGCATCCGCCGCCAGGCGGCCAAGAACGCCGACCAGGAGCTGTCGAAGCTGTCGGACTCCTCGAAGTAGCAGCTCAGGGCCACTGTCAGTGGCATCGCCTACGGTGGCGTCATGTCGGAGATCATGTATGTCCGAGGTGACGCCACCGTGCCGTCGGTCAAGGGCGCCAAGGTGATCGCCCATGTCTGCAACGACCTCGGCGGCTGGGGCAAGGGCTTCGTCCTGGCCCTCTCCCGGCGCTGGCCGGAGCCCGAGGCGGCGTACCGCGCCTGGCACCGCGACCGCGCGCGCAACGACTTCGCCCTCGGCGCCGTCCAGCTGGTGCCGGTCGCCCCCCAGGTGTGGGTGGCCAACATGATCGGCCAGCGCGGCATCAGAACCGGCAGCAAGGGCGCCCCCGTACGCTACGAGGCCATCGGCACCGCCCTCGGCCGCCTCGCCGGCGAGGCGAGCGAACGCGGCGCGTCCGTGCACATGCCGCGCATAGGCTGCGGCCTGGCGGGCGGCAAGTGGTCCCGCGTGGAGCCGCTCGTCACCGACCGCCTGGTGCGCCGGGGAATCGCGGTGACGGTGTACGACCACGGAGGGGGCGGGGCATGACCGGGCAGACGGAAGCGACCGATGTACTGGTCCTGGGCGGAGCCGGTGTGGACACGATCGTCCACGTCCCCGAGCTGCCCCTCCCGTACGCCGACAGCTACATGATCGACTCCGGGATCCGCACCCGCGCCGGGCAGACCGGCGACTTCGTCGCGCTGGGCCTGGCCGCGCTCGGCCTGCGCACCCACCATCTCGACCTGCTCGGCGACGACCCCGAGGGCGACCTCGTCCGCGCCCTGCACCACGAGCACGGCATCGCCCTCACCGCACTGCCCCAGCCGGCCGGGACGAAGCGGGCGGTCAACCTCGTCGGCCCCGACGGCCGCCGCCTCTCGCTCTACGACACGAGCCGCGCCCGGCCCGGCGACCGCTTCCCCGAGGCGGTCCTGCGCGCGCTGGCCGCCGCCAGCCGGCATGTGCACGTGACCATCACCCAGCCGTGCGCCGAGGCCCTGCCGGTCCTGCGCGAGACGGGCGTGCCGCTCTCCACGGACCTGCACGACTGGGACGGCGAGAACCCGTACCACGAGCCGTTCGCGCTCGCGGCCGACGTCGTCTTCCTGTCGGCCGCCGCCCTCACCGACCCCGAGCGGACCATGCGGCGTATCGCCGAGCGGGGCCGGGCCGCGACCGTCGTCGCCACCGCCGGCGCGGCGGGCGCGTATCTGCTGACCGGCGGCGCGCTGACCCGGATACCGGCGGCGGCCCCGCCCGGACCGGTGGTGGACTCCAACGGCGCGGGCGACGCCTTCGCCGCCGCGTTCCTCCACGGCCGGCTCAGCGGCGAGCCGCCCGAGCGATGCGCCCGCTTCGGCGCGATAGCGGGCGCCTACGCGTGCACCGTCCCGGCCGCCCGCGCGGACGCGATAGGCCGGGACGAGCTGCTGCGGCAGGCGGCCGAACCGAGCCGCTGAGGCGCCCCGGGGCGCGGCGCCCCGGGAACCTCAGCGGCGGGGCGCATCAGCACCCGGGCACCTCAGTGCCCGTGGACGTCGTTCGTCGCCTCGATCTTCTTCCACGACTTCGGCTGCGACACCGTCGCACCGCCCTTCTTCGCCAGCGCGCGCACCGACGACGCGGCCGGCTTCGACGGCTGGAAGAGCCAGGTGTCGAACAGTGCGGACAGCGGCTTGCCGGACACGTGCTCGGCGTACTTCTGGAAGTCGGCCACCGAGGCGTTGCCGTAGGCGTGCTCCTTCGGCCAGCCCTTCAGGATCGCGAAGAAGGCGTCGTCACCGATCGCGTTGCGCAGCGCCTGGATCGCCAGCGCGCCCCGGTCGTAGACGGCGGTGTCGAACTGGTTGTCCGCACCGGGGTCGCCGGGCGCGACCGTCCAGAAGGCGTCGTCGGCCGGGTGCGAGGCGTACACGTAGTCGGCGAGTTCCTGCGCGGTGCCCTCGCCCTCGTGCTCGGACCACAGCCACTGCGCGTACCGGGCGAAGCCCTCGTTGACCCAGATGTCCTTCCAGTCCTTCAGCGACACGGAGTCGCCGTACCACTGGTGGGCCAGCTCGTGCACGACCACGGAGGTGTTGGAACCATTCGCGAACTGCTTGGGGCTGTAATAGACCCGGGTCTGCGTCTCCAGCGCGTACCCGGTGGTGGTGTTCGGCACGTACCCGCCCGCCGAACTGAACGGATACGGCCCGAAGTAGCCGCTCAGCCAGTCCACGAGCTCCCCGGTGCGCTCCACGCTGGCCCGCGCGGCCCCGTCGTTGTCGCCGAGGTCCTTGCTGTAGGCGTTGACGACGGGCACGCCGCCGTCGGAGGTGCCGGTGGTGATGTCGAACTTGCCCAGCGCCAGCGTGGTCAGATAGGTGGCCTGCGGCTTGTTCTGCCGCCAGGTGTACCGGGTCCAGCCGAGCTTCGAACTGGTCGACTGCAGCGTGCCGTTGGAGATGGCCTGGGTGCCGTCCGGCACGGCCACCGACACGTCGTAGGTGGCCTTGTCCCTCGGGTGGTCGTTGCTCGGGAACCACCACCAGGCCGACTCGGGCTCATCGGCGGCCACCGCGCCGTCCGGCGTGCGGTGCCAGGTGGAGAAGCCGTAGGCGCTCTTCGTCGACGGCACCCCGCTGTAGCGGACCACGACGGAGACCGGTGTGCCCTTGGCCAGCGGCGTCTTCGGGGTGATGACCAGTTCGTGCTGGCCGGAGGTGGTGAAGGCCGCCTTGGTGCCGTTGACCCGCACCTCGCTCACGTCCAGCAGGAAGTCCAGGTCGAAGCTGGACAGATCCTGGGTGGTCCTGGCCAGGATCGTCGCCGTGCCCTGCAACTCGTCCGTCTTCGGCTGGTACTGCAGCCTCAGGTCGTAGTGCGAGACGTCATAGCCGCCATTGCCGTAGTACGGGTAATAGGGGTCGCCGATGCCCGGTGCGCCGGGCGAGTGGCTCGCGGCCGATGCCGGGATCGCCAGCAGAAGGGAGGCCGCCGCCAGTGCGCCCGGGGCGATGATTCTGCGGTGCACGTCAGCTCCAAGTCGTCGGGACTGCGAGTCCGTTCCGGAATTCTGTTCGGAGCCTATTCAGTCCCTGTGGCCTCCGGCTTGTCCATGGCCCCTGCTGTCACACGATCGCCATTCAGCCGTCACGACCACCGGAAAGGCGTCTTTTGCACAGGAGTTGACGGGAGTACGGTCCGCGCATGCCGAAACGCACCCGCTTGACCCTCTGGAGACCGCTGGTGACCGCGGTCGTCGCCACCCTGACGGCCGTGTTCCTCACGCCGGCCGCCGCCCAGGCGGCACCCCGGGAGAGCCGGCCCGTCTACTCCTACGCCCATGCCGTCCGCGAGTCCGTGTGGGTGGACACGGGACTCGACGAGGACGGCGACGGACACCACGACCGCGTCGCCGCCGACATCGTCCGGCCCGCCGAACCGGCCCGGCAGGGCCGCAAGGTGCCGGTCATCATGGACGCGAGCCCCTACTACTCGTGCTGCGGCCGGGGCAACGAGAGCCAGCGCAAGACCTACGACCCCCAGGGCCACGTCGTCCAGATGCCGCTGTTCTACGACAACTACTTCGTCCCCCGCGGCTACGCCTTCGTCGGCGTCGACCTCGCCGGAACCAACCGCTCCGACGGCTGCGTCGACGTCGGCGGCCGGTCCGACGTCCTGTCCGCGAAGGCCGTCATCGACTGGCTGAACGGCCGCGCCAAGGGATACACCAGCCGCACCGGCGACACCCGGGCGCGGGCCGGCTGGAGCAACGGCAGAACCGGCATGATCGGCAAGAGCTGGGACGGCACCATCGCCAACGGCGTCGCCGCGACGGGCGTCAAGGGCCTGAGGACCATCGTCCCGATCAGCGCCATCTCCTCCTGGTACGACTACTACTTCGCCCAGGGCGCCCCGCTCTACGAAGGCGGCCCCGACGAGCTGGCCGACTACGTCGAGAGCGCCGGAGCGCGGGCCCACTGCGCCGCCGTCCAGCGCAGGCTCGCCGACGGCAGCCCGCGCAGCGGCGACCGGACCCCGCTGTGGACCGAGCGGGACTACGTCAAGGACGCGGCCAAGGTGCGCGCCAGCGTGTTCCTGGTCCACGGCATGCAGGACCTCAACGTCCGCACCAAGAACTTCGGCCAGTGGTGGGACGCCCTCGCCCGGCACGGCGTCGAGCGGAAGATCTGGCTGTCCCAGACCGGTCATGTCGATCCCTTCGACTACCGGCGCGGCGCCTGGGTCGACACCCTGCACCGCTGGTTCGACCATGAACTCCTCGGCTACGACAACGGCATCGACCGCGAGCCGGCGGCCGACATCGAACGCGGGCCCGACCGCTGGGCCACCTCCGCCGCCTGGCCCCCGCACGGCACCCGCGCCACCGTCCTGCACCCGGCCGCCGGCAGCCGGGCCGGCGTCGGCACCCTCGGCCCGCGCCCGGCCGCCGGCACCGAGACCTTCACGGACGACCCCCGGCTGAGCGAGACCGACTGGGCCGCCCGTCTCACCGCGTCCACCCCGGAGAAGGCGGGATTCCTCACCACGCCCCTCACCCGCGACCTGCGGCTCGCCGGCTCCGCCCGGGTGACGGTCACCGCGACCCCGACCACCGCCTCCGCCCACCTGTCCGCCGTCCTGGTCGACGTCGGCCCGGACACCATCCGCGACTACGCCGACAGTGCCGAGGGCATCACCACCCTCACCGACCGCACCTGCTGGGGCGCGAGCACGGCAGGGGACAGCGCCTGCTACAAGGAGACGCGGGCCAAGACCACCGCCGTCGACTACACCGTCGTCAGCCGCGGCTGGGCCGATCTCGGCCACTACGCCTCGGCGACCGAGGGCGTCCCGCTCACCCCGGGCAGGGCGTACACGATGACCCTCGATCTCGCGGCCACCGACCACGTCGTCCCCGCGGGACACCGCCTGGCACTGATCGTCGCCGGCACGGACAAGGACCTCATCGACCCGCCGTCCACCCGGCCGACCCTCACCCTGGACCTGTCCCGTACGACGGCGAAGGTGCCGCTGGTCGGCGGTGCGGCGGCGTTCGCCCGGGCCGCCTCCGGCCGGGCCGCGGCACCGGCCCCCGCGGTCCTGGACGGCGTCCGCGCTCCCCGCGCCGTCCGGCACGTCCCGGCCGGCTGACGGCTCAGGCGGCCGGGCACGCCAGCCCGGCCGCCTCCCGCGCACATCCCCAGGCCACCGTGACACCGGCCCCGCCGTGCCCGTAGTTGTGCACCAGCGTCCGGCCGCCGGGCAGGGGCCGCCGCTCCAGCCGTACCGACTCCCGGGCCGGACGCAGCCCCACGCGGTGCGCCAGCACCCGGGCTCCGGCGATCTCCGGCCGGACGGCAGCACACCGGGCGACGATCGCCGCGGCGGTCCCCGGGTCCGGCTCCAGGGACCAGTCGTCCTCCTCAGCGGTGCCGCCGAGCAGCAGCCGCCCCGGCTGCGGAATGACGTAGGTGGAGGCGGCCGAGGAGTGGTCCACGGCGGTGAACCAGCTGCTGACGCCCGGGTTCTCCACCACGACCAGCTGCCCGCGCACCGGACGCACCGCGGGGTCGGGCACCAGTGAACGGGCGCCGAGCCCGGTGCAGTTGACCACCACGGCGGCGGGCACGGCGGCCAGATCGGTCACCTCGCGCACCTCCAGCGCGCCGCCCGCCCGCTCCAGGCGGCGCCGCAGCCACGCCAGATGCACCGGCATGTCGATCACCGGCAGTCGCGCCGCCAGCCCTCCGGCCACCGCCCGCAGCCCCCGCACCCGGCCCGCCCACGCGCCCAGCCCGTCCAGCCGGGCCCCGTGGTGGACACCCTCCGCCAGACGTACCCCCGTCTCCTCCGGGCGGTCCGCCAGCTCCTCGTACACGCCGAGGGACTCCACCGCCCAGGCGCCGGCCAGCGGCTCCGGTTCGATGCGGTACGGCCACCACAGGCCGCCGGCGACGGCCGAGGTCGTCCGCTCGGCCGGTTCCCGCGCCCACACCCGCACCCGGCACCCGGACTCGGCCAGCAGCACGGCCGTCGTCAGCCCGGCGATCCCGCCCCCGACCACGATCACTTCGTCATGCGGCGCACTGTTCATGCCGGGACGATAGGCCCTGACCCGGGCGCTCCGGGAGGGCCGGTGGCGCCGGCCGCCGGCGGAGCACATGCGCGGCACGCTCCGGTGCGGCCATTAGGATCGGCGTTCTGATGACTGCCACCCTCGTTGCCAAGAACCTCGCCGCCGGACACGGCGACCGCGCCCTGTTCTCCGGGCTCGACCTGGTCGTCGCGCCCGGCGATGTGATCGGGCTGGTCGGCGCCAACGGCGCGGGCAAGTCGACCCTGCTGCGGATGCTCGCCGGACTCGTCCCGCCCGAGGAGGGCGACCTCCGGCTGTCGCCGCCCGCCGCGACCGTCGGCCATCTGCCGCAGGAGCCGGAGCGCCGGCCGGGGGAGACGGTCCGCGAGTTCCTGGCCCGCCGCACCGGTGTCGCCGAGGCCCAGCGGGTCATGGACGAGGCCACCCAGGCCCTGGTGGACGGCGCGTCGGGCGCCGACGACGCCTACGCCACCGCCCTGGAGCGCTGGCTGGGACTCGGCGGCGCCGACCTGGAGGAACGCGCGGAGGAGGTCGCCGACTCCCTCGGTCTCGCCGTCGGCCTCGACCAGCACATGACCGCCCTCTCCGGCGGCCAGGCGGCCCGCGCCGGCCTCGCCTCCCTGCTGCTGTCCCGCTACGACGTCTTCCTGCTGGACGAGCCCACCAACGACCTGGACCTGGACGGCCTCGAGCGGCTGGAACGGTTCGTCACCGGCCTGCGCGCGGGCACGGTCGTCGTCAGCCACGACCGCGAGTTCCTCACCCGCACGGTCACCAAGGTCCTCGAACTGGACCTCGCCCAGCAGCAGATCAACCTCTACGGCGGCGGCTACGACGCCTACCTGGAGGAGCGCGATGTCGCGCGCCGGCACGCCCGCGACGACTACGAGGAGTACGCCGACAAGAAGGCCGCGCTCCAGGACCGCGCGCAGATGCAGCGGTCCTGGATGGACAAGGGCGTGAAGAACGCCCGGCGGAAGGCGGGCGGCGACAACGACAAGCTCGGCCGCAAGTTCCGCAGCGAGGCCAGCGAGAAGCAGGCCGCCAAGGCCCGCCAGACCCAGCGCATGATCGAACGCCTCGACGTGGTCGAGGAGCCGCGCAAGGAGTGGGAGCTGCGCATGGAGATCGCGTCCGCGCCGCGCTCGGGTGCGGTCGTGGCGACCCTGCGGGACGCCGAGATCCGGCGCGGCGACTTCACCTTCGGCCCGGTGTCGCTGCAGATCGACTGGGCGGACCGGATCGCGGTCACGGGCGCGAACGGCTCCGGGAAGTCCACGCTGCTCGGCGCGCTGCTGGGCCGGGTCCCGCTCGACGGCGGCCACGCCGCCCTCGGCTCGGGTGTGCTGGTCGGCGAGGTCGACCAGGCCCGCAAGCTGTTCCACGGCACCGAGAGCCTGCTCGACGCCTTCTGCGCGGCCGTCCCCGACACCGAGCCGGTGGAGGTCCGCACCCTGCTGGCCAAGTTCGGCCTGAAGTCCGGCCATGTGGTGCGCCCGGCCGCGACCCTCTCCCCGGGCGAACGCACCCGCGCCGCGCTCGCCCTGCTCCAGGGCCGGGGCGTCAATCTGCTCGTCCTGGACGAGCCGACGAACCACCTGGACCTGCCGGCCATCGAGCAGCTGGAGTCGGCCCTCGACGCCTACGAGGGCACCCTCCTGCTGGTCACCCACGACCGCCGCATGCTGGACGCCGTCCACGTCACCCGCCGCCTGGAGGTCGCGGACGGCAAGGTCACCGAGCGCTAGCCGGCCCGGCCGGCATCCCGGCACCGGGTCCGTGCGGATCCCGGGCGTCCCGGGCAACGGGATCAGCCGGCTCTCCGCCGGCCCGTCCGGGCCCGCCGCCGTGGCAGCGGGCCCGGACGCCGGTGGTCAGCGCTTCTTCGGGTCCAGCAGGCCCGCGCGGCGCAGCGCGTCGGCCATCGCGCTGTTGGCCGGTGCCGGGGCCTGCCGGCCGCCGCGGTCACCGCCGCCACCGCCACCGCCTCCGCCACGGCCCTGCCGCTGGCCGCCGCCTTGCCGCTGGCCGCCGCTCTGCCGCTGCTGGGGCGGGCGGGCGCCGCCGCCGCGCTGCTGCCGGCCGCCGCCGCCCTGGCCCTCCGGCGCGGCCTCGTCGTCGAGACGCAGGGTCAGGGCGATCCGCTTGCGCGGGATGTCGACGTCCAGGACCTTCACCTTGACGATGTCACCGGGCTTGGCGACATCGCGCGGGTCCTTGACGAACGTCTTCGACATCGCCGACACATGCACCAGGCCGTCCTGGTGGACGCCGATGTCCACGAACGCGCCGAACGCGGCCACATTGGTGACCACGCCCTCCAGGACCATCCCGGCGGACAGGTCGGAGATCTTCTCCACGCCCTCCTTGAAGGTGGCCGTCTTGAAGGCGGGACGCGGGTCGCGGCCCGGCTTCTCCAGCTCCTTGAGGATGTCGGTGACGGTGGGCAGACCGAAGGTGTCGTCCACGAAGTCGGCGGGGCGCAGGGAGCGCAGCGCGCCCGTGTTGCCGACGAGGGAGGCCACCTCCTGGCCCGTGGTCTTCACCATGCGGCGCACCACCGGGTAGGCCTCGGGGTGCACGCTGGAGGCGTCCAGCGGGTCGACGCCGTCCCGGATGCGCAGGAAGCCCGCGCACTGCTCGTACGCCTTCGGGCCGAGCCGCGCCACCTTCTTCAGCTCCGCGCGGGACGTGAAGGGGCCGTTCTGGTCCCGGTGCGTGACGATGTTCTCGGCGAGCCCGGCCGAGATGCCCGACACGCGCGCGAGGAGCGGCGCGGAGGCCGTGTTGACGTCCACGCCGACGCCGTTCACACAGTCCTCGACCACCGCGTCGAGCGAGCGGGACAGCTTCACCTCGGACAGGTCGTGCTGGTACTGGCCGACGCCGATCGACTTCGGGTCGATCTTCACCAGCTCGGCCAGCGGGTCCTGCAGGCGCCGGGCGATGGAGACCGCGCCGCGCAGCGACACGTCCATGTCCGGCAGCTCCTGCGAGGCGTACGCCGACGCCGAGTACACCGACGCGCCCGCCTCGGACACCATCACCTTGGTGAGCTTCAGCTCCGGGTGCCTGGCGATGAGTTCACCGGCGAGCTTGTCGGTCTCGCGGGACGCCGTGCCGTTCCCGATCGCGATCAGTTCGACCGCGTGCTCCCGCGACAGCCGGGCGAGCTTGGCGATCGCCTCGTCCCACTTGTTCGCCGGGACGTGCGGGTGGATCACGTCCGTGGCGACGACCTTGCCGGTGGCGTCGACCACGGCGACCTTCACACCCGTACGGAAACCGGGGTCGAGGCCGAGCGTCGAGCGGGTGCCTGCCGGGGCGGCCAGCAGCAGGTCGCGCAGGTTGGCCGCGAACACGTTCACGGCCTCGTCCTCGGCGGCCGTGCGCAGCCGCAGCCGCAGATCGATGCCGAGGTGGACCAGGATGCGGGTGCGCCAGGCCCAGCGGACCGTGTCCGAGAGCCACTTGTCGCCCGGCCGTCCCCGGTCGGCGATCGCGAACCGCGAAGCGACGATGCCCTCGTACGACGAGGGACCCTCCGTGGCCTCCTCCGGCTCCAGGACGAGATCCAGGACCTCTTCCTTCTCACCGCGCAGCATCGCCAGGATCCGGTGCGAGGGCAGCTCGGTGAACGGCTCGGCGAAGTCGAAGTAGTCGGCGAACTTGGCGCCCGCCTCCTCCTTGCCGTCCCGCACCTTCGCGGCCAGCCGCCCGCGCACCCACATGCGTTCGCGCAACTCGCCGATCAGGTCGGCGTCCTCGGAGAACCGCTCGGTGAGGATCGCCCGCGCGCCGTCCAGCGCGGCCTGCGGATCGGCGACGCCCTTGGCCGCGTCCACGAACGCGGCGGCCGCGGCCTGCGGTTCGACCGTCGGGTCGCTCAGCAGCCCCTCCGCGAGCGGTTCGAGACCCGCCTCGCGGGCGATCTGCGCCTTGGTCCGCCGCTTGGGCTTGTAGGGGAGGTAGATGTCCTCCAGCCGCGCCTTGGTCTCGGCGCTCCGGATCCGCGCCTCCAGCTCCTCGGTGAGCTTGCCCTGCTCCCGCACCGACTCCAGGATCGCGGTCCGCCGCTCCTCCAGCTCCCGCAGATAGCGCAGCCGCTCCTCGAGGGTGCGCAGCTGCGCGTCGTCGAGCATCTCGGTCGCTTCCTTGCGGTAGCGAGCGATGAAGGGCACCGTCGAGCCGCTGTCCAGCAGCTCCACCGCGGCCTTCACCTGCCGCTCCCGTACGCCGAGCTCACCGGCGATCCTGCCTTCGATGGACCCTGCTCCGAGGGACCCGGGTGTCGTCACGATCCGGTACCGCCTTCTCCACTGAGGTTGCGCGGCAATTGTGGCAGGTGACACCGACAACCGGGGATCAGGGCCGCGCCCGGCGGGCCGCGGGTCCGGTTCCCGGGTGCGAAGGCCGGCTCCGCGCCCGACGGGCCGGCGAGGACGCACCACTGCGCGCGGCACGCCGGAGCCCCGCATGGCAGAAAAGGTGGGAAGGACGTCATTGCGGTCATCCGCGTGCCCGCGAACAATCGAGGGCATGGCGCAGCGAAACGTCCTGCTCACCCTCTTCGAGGGCCTCCAGAGCCTCGATGTCACCGGTCCCCTGGAGGTCTTCGCCGGTGCCGAGTCGCACACTCCGGGCTCGTACCGGATCCGTACGGCCTCCGTGGACGGCGCTCCCGTACGGGCCTCCAGCGGGCTCGTCCTCGTACCGGACGGCTCCCTCGCGGACGCCGGGGACCCGCATACCCTGCTGGTCCCCGGCGGGGAGGGCAGCCGGGACCCGGACCCGCGCCTCGTGGAGTGGCTGCGGGTGCACGGCCCGCGGGCGTCGCGCCTGGTCTCCGTCTGCACCGGCGCCATCCCGCTGGCGCGGGCCGGTCTGCTGGACGGACGGCGTGTCACGACGCACTGGGCGTACTGCGAGGCGCTCGCCCGGGACCATCCCGCCGTCCGGGTCGACCCCGACCCGATCTTCGTCCGGGACGGGCGCGTGGCCACCTCGGCCGGGGTCACCGCCGGCATCGACCTCGCCCTCGCGCTGGTGGAGGAGGACCTGGGCCGGGAGACGGCGCTGACCATCGCCCGCCACCTCGTGGTGTTCCTGCGCAGGCCGGGCAACCAGGCCCAGTTCAGCGCCCAGCTGGCCGTCCAGACCGCCCGGCGCGAACCCCTGCGGGACGTCCAGCAGTGGATCACCGAGCACCCGGACGGGGACCTCGGTGTCGAGGCGCTGGCCGCGCGCGCCGCCCTCTCCCCGCGCCACTTCGCCCGTGCCTTCCACGCCGAGACCGGCATGACACCCGGCCGGTACGTCGACCGGGTCCGCCTCGAACACGCCCGCCGGCTGCTGGAGGACACCACCGACGGCATCGAGCGCGTGGCCCGCGCCAGCGGCTACGGCACGCCGGAGGCCATGCGCCGCGCCTTCGTGCGCGCCCTCGCCACCTCCCCGGCCGAGTACCGACGCCGCTTCCGCCCGGCACCGGTGGGCTGAACGTTCCGGCAGGCCAAACCCGGCAGGCCAAACCCAGCAGACCAGGCCCAGCAGACCAGGCCCAGCAGACCAGGCCCAGCAGACCAGATCCGGCAGGCCAGATCCGGCAGGCCAGAGAAGTCCCCCCAGAGAAGAGGAAATCGTATGCAGATCGCCATCGTGCTCTACGACCGCTTCACCGCCCTCGACGCCGTCGGCCCCTACGAGACCCTGGGCCGGCTCCCGGACTCCGAGACCGTGTTCGTCGCCGAGCGCACCGGCCCCGTCCGCGCCGACACCGGGAACCTGGCGCTCGTCGCCGACCGGACGCTCGCCGACGTACCGGCGCCGGACATCCTGGTCGTGCCCGGGGGCCCGGGGCAGCGCCCGCAGATGGAGAACCCCGTCCTGCTGGACTGGCTGCGCGCGGCCGACGCCACCAGCACCTGGACCACCTCGGTGTGCACGGGTTCACTGCTGCTGGCCGCCGCGGGGCTGCTGCGGGGCCGCCGCGCCACCTCCCACTGGCTGGCCCTGGACCAGCTGCCCGGTCACGGCGCCGAGCCGACAGGGGAGCGGGTGGTCGTGGACGGCAAGTACGTCACCGCGGCGGGTGTGTCGTCCGGCATCGACATGGGCCTGACCCTCCTCGGCGCCATCGCCGGGGACGAACAGGCCCAGCTGGTCCAGCTGCTGACCGAGTACGACCCCCAGCCGCCCTACGACGCCGGGTCGCCGGAGAAGGCGCCCGCGCACCTGGTGGCCCGGTTCCGCGAGCAGGTCGCCTCAGCCTGACGCGGAGACGCTCCAGGTGAAGCGGGGCTGCCTGCGCTCCAGGAACGCGGCGACGCCCTCCGCTGCCTCGCCGTTGCCGCGCGCCCGCTCGGCCCAGTGGCCGTCCCGGTCCGCCCTGCCGTTCACGAACTCCTTCGCCGCGGCCTGGGTGAGCTGCGAACGGGAGGCGAGCACCCCGGTCAGCTCGGCGACACGGGCGTCGAGGCCGCCCTCGGGCAGCACCTCGTCCACGAGCCCGGTGCGCAGGGCCCGTCCGGTGTCGATCAACTCGGCGCTGAACAGCAGGTACTTGGCGGTGGACGGCCCCACGAGCGCGGCGAGACGCCGGGTCGAGGAGGCCGGGTAGACCAGGCCGAGGCGGGCCGGCGTCACCCCGAAGCGGCTCCCCTCCTCGGCGAGCCGCAGATCGCAGGCGACCGCCAGCTGCGCCCCGCCGCCCACGCAGTGTCCGCGGACGGCGGCGACGGTCGGCTTGGGGAACGCGACCAGGGCCTCCTCCGCCGCCACCGCGAGCTGCTGCGGCTCTTCGGGCGCCCCCTGCAGCGAGGTGATGTCCGCGCCCGCGCAGAAGGTGCCGCCCTCTCCGGTGAGCACCAGCGCCCGGACCTCCGGGGCGCGCGCGAGCCGGTCCAGCAGGGGCGGCAGGGACCGCCACATCGCGGCCGTCATGGCGTTGCGCCGGGCCGGATGACGGATGACCACCGTGGCGACGGAGTCGGCGACCTGGTGCGACAGCTGGGGCTCCATGCGGTGATCGTATCGGCCGGGCGCCGCGGCGGTCGGGGCGGCCGTACGGCTGGCGGACCGGACCGGAAGGGCGGATGAGTTACGAGACTCCGCATGACGGGGACAAAGAGGGAAGGGAGTAGCAAAGCGGCGTTATCCCAGGAGGCGGCGATGGCCAGGTCCGGCAAGTCCAGGGACGGGGCGGCGCGGATGCGCCGCGATTTCAGCTGGCTCGCGGTGCTCGGCGTGATCCTCGTGCTCGCCGGACTCGTCGGACTCGTCTACACCGGCGTGGCCACGCTGACCTCGATGCTGCTCTTCGGCTGGCTGCTGCTGATCGGCGGGATCATCGGCCTGCTGCACGCCGTCCAGGCCCGCGGCACGAACTACTTCTGGCTCGGTGTCGTCGTCAGCGGTCTGAACATCGCGGCCGGCGTCGTCGTCATCCGGCTGCCCCACGCGGCGGCCGCAGCGCTCACCATGTTCGCCGCCCTGCTCTTCCTCTCCGCCGGGATCTTCCGGCTGGTCGGCAGCATGGTGGTCCGCGGTCCCCAGTTCGGCTGGACCCTGCTGCTCGGCGTCTTCGACCTGCTGCTCGGGATCCTGGTCCTCGGGTCCTGGCCGAGCAGCAGCCAGTACGTGATCGGCTGCTTCATCTCGCTCTCCCTGCTCTTCGACGGGCTCGGCCTGATCGCCACCGGTTTCGGCGGGCGCCGTATCGTCGGCCTCGTCGCCGAGGAGCGGGCCGCCGAACCCGTACAACCCGACTAGTTCGGGAAACGGCGTCCGGAGAACAGGAACAGTCCCACCCGTGACCAGGTCATACGCAGTCGGTCAGAAACCGCTCGATACCCGCTGACTTCTGTTCAGGCATCCGGGCGGGAGCGCATCGTTACCAACACTCGACGTGTGGTGACAATCGAGCGCGAGGGTGGCGACCGGACGATGGACAACCACGGGCGTGGGGACGGCCCGCGCCCAGCGGGGAGCGGCGACCGGCCGCCGGATCCACTGCCGTACGAAGGCGTCTGGCGCTTCACCGCTGCGGCGGTGGACGCCTCGGTCCCGCAGGCCCGGCACGCGGTGCGGGACCTGCTGCTGCGCCAGGGTGTGCCGGCCTCCGACGACCTGGTGCACGGCCTGCTGCTGATCGTCTCCGAGCTGGTCACCAACGCGGTCCGGCACGCGGCGCTGCTGTCGCCGGTGCTCGCCGTGGAGGTGGCCGTCGGAGCCGAGTGGGTGCGGGTGTCCGTGGAGGACAACCACCCCTACCGCCCGACCGCCCTGGAGGCCGACCACGGTCAGACGGGCGGGCGCGGACTGCTCCTGGTCCGCGAGGTGGCCAGGGAAGCGGGCGGGGTGGTCGACGTGGAGCACACCGCGAGCGGCGGCAAGGTGATCTGGGCCGCCCTGCCGCTCAAGCCCGCGGCGCTGCCCTAGCGGGAGCCGGGCCGGTCACCAGCCGGCGGACGCGCCCGTCAGCTCCCTGATCGCCGGGCGGGCGGCGTCCAGCACGGTCATGAACCAGGCCGAGAAGGGGTCCTCGGCATGCCGCTCGGCCAGCTCGGCCGCCGTCACGAAGGCGGCCTGGGCGACCTCCTCCGGGTCCGGCCCGAGCGGCGCCTGCACCAGGCCGACGAAGAGGTGGTTGAACTCCTGCTCCACCAGGCCCGAGGCGGGGTCGGGGTGGTTGTAGCGGACCGTGCCGGCCTCCGCGAGCAGCGAGGGCGACACGCCCAGCTCCTCGTAGGTGCGCCGGGCCGCCGCGGCGAAGGGCGCCTCACCCGGGTACGGGTGGCCGCAGCAGGTGTTGGACCACACACCGGGCGAGTGGTACTTGCCGAGCGCGCGCTGCTGGAGGAGCAGCCGGCCCTGCTCGTCGAAGAGGAAGACGGAGAACGCCCGGTGCAGCTGTCCCGGCGGCTGATGGGCCGCGAGCTTCTCCGCCGTACCGATCGTCACACCCTTCTCGTCGACCAGTTCCAGCAAAATCGCCTCTGCGGTGCCCTCCGACGAGCTGTGCGTCGCGGTGGCAGGTGTGATCGGCATACCCATCCTTCGCCTCGGTCTTCGCACCCCAAGTCTGCCGTACGAATCCGGCACTCCCGGCACGTCAGCGTGTCCGCGCGCGGCGCGGCCACCGGGAGGCGGACCCGGTAGATCATCGTGCCCGGTGCCCGCCGCCGGGAACCGCCCGGGGGTACGTCGAACAGCAGTGCGTACGCGCGGTCAGTGGCACAGACGCGCCTCGTGCTCCGCGTGGCCGCCCGGCTCCAGCTGGAAGGTGCAGTGCTCCACGTCGAAGTGGTGGCCGATGCAGCCCTGCAGTTCGTGCAGCATCTTCTCGTGCCCGATGGCGCTCAGCACCTCGGTGCTGACGACCACGTGCGCCGACAGCACCGGCATGCCCGAGGTGATGGTCCAGGCGTGCAGGTCGTGGACGTCCTCCACGCCGTCGAGCGCCAGGATGTGGGCCCGGACCTCCGCCATGTCGACGCCCTTGGGCGCCGCCTCCAGCAGCACGTCCAGCGTCTCGCGCAGCAGCTTCACCGTCCGCGGCACGATCATCAGGCCGATGACCAGCGAGGCGATGGGGTCCGCCGTCTGCCAGCCGGTGAGCAGGATCACCGCGGCCGAGATCAGCACCGCCACCGAGCCCAGCGCGTCCGCCGCCACTTCGAGGAAGGCGCCGCGCACGTTCAGGCTCTCCTTCTGCCCGTGCATCAGCAGCACCAGCGAGACGGAGTTCGCGGCCAGGCCGATCAGACCGAACACGATCATCAGACCGCCCCGGGTCTGCGCGGGCTCGACGAACCGCTGGACCGCCTCGTACAGGACGTATCCGCCGACGCCGAGCAGCAGCACGCAGTTGGCCAGGGCCGCGAGGATCTCGGCGCGTGCGTAGCCGAAGGTGCGGTTGGTGCTCGGCGGGAGGTTGGCGAAGTGGACGGCGAGCAGCGCCATGCCGAGGCCCACCCCGTCGGTCGCCATGTGCGCCGCGTCCGCGATCAGCGCGAGCGAGTCCGCGAGCAGCCCGCCGATGATCTCGACGACCATGATCGTGAGCGTGATGCCCAGCGCGATCCGCAGCCGGCCCCGGTACGCGGCCGCGGCCGTACCCGTGGCCGGCGCGTGCGCATGCCCGTGGTCGTGCCCTGCCCCCATGACTACCGCCTCCCGTGTGCCTGTCCGGAAGCCAGTGAACTACGGGTGGGGGGTATCTGGCAACGCGGCACTGAACACCGTTGTCATGTGCCCTGACCTGCGGAAACGTTCCGCAGGTCAGGGCGCTGCCAGGGGCTGCCGGCTCACGCGCCGCGGTGCTGGCGCCAGCCCGCCCAGGCCGACTCGACCATCTCTCGCACCCCGCGCCGGGCCCGCCAGCCCAGGGTCTCGGCGGCCCGCTCGGCCGAGGCCACCGCGCGGGGCGCGTCCCCGGGGCGGCGCCCCTCCACCAGCGGCGCCCTGCGGTCCCCGGTGACCTCCCCGATGACCGAGATCAGCTCGCGCACCGAGACCCCCTCGCCCCGGCCGATGTTCAGCGTCAGATCGCCGGTGAGATCCCCGCCGGCGAGCCGCCGCGCCGCCGCCAGGTGGGCCTCGGCGAGATCGGCGACATGGATGTAGTCACGGACGCAGGTGCCGTCCGGCGTCGGATAGTCGTCGCCGAAGATCCGCGGGGCCTCGTCCCGGGTGAGCCGGTCGAAGACCATCGGCACGATGTTGAACACACCGGTGTCCGCCAGCTCGGGCGCCGCCGCGCCCGCCACGTTGAAATACCGCAGGCACACCGTGGAGATTCCGTGCGCCCGCCCGGCCGCCCGGACCAGCCACTCGCCGGCCAGCTTGGTCTCGCCGTAGGGGTTCACCGGGGCGCACGGGGTGTCCTCCGTGATGAGGGACACGTCCGGGTTGCCGTACACCGCCGCCGACGAGGAGAACAGCAGCCGGCCGATGCCCGCCTCCGCGACCGCGTCCAGCAGGGTGGCCAGGCCGCCCACGTTCTCCCGGTAGTAGCGGGTGGGCTGCGCCACCGACTCCCCGACCTGCTTGCGCGCGGCGAGATGGATCACACCCGTCACGCCGTGCTCGGCGAAGACCCGCTTCAGCAGCGGCCCGTCCAGCGTCGAGCCCCGCACGAGCGGAACCTCCGCCGGCAGCCGCGCCGGCACGGCGGCCGACAGATCGTCCAGCGCCACGACGCTCTCCCCGGCGCTCGTCATGGCCCGCGCCACATGCGCCCCGATGTATCCGGCTCCGCCGGTGATCAGCCACGTCATGGTCGCCCACCCTATGCCGAGCGGCCCGGTGTCCCGGTTGCCCGGGTCTGCGCCACGGGTTTGTGGGCCGGGCCCCGGATCCCCGATGATGATCGCGGCAAAGGCCGGGTCAGCCCCTGTGGGCCGGACCGTGAACGGCCGGTGAACACGGATCCCGGCCCATCGGATAGCCTCTGCCGACATGCCGCCCGGGTGCCGCAGGCAGGGGCGCCCCATCACGCAGAAGACCGGCGCCTGGCGCGTCGGCACCCAGGGAGTGAGTTCGGTTGTCGACGGCCATCGTCACCGGTCAGCCGGTCCCCGGATCGTCACTGGAGAACGATCTGCGGTCCCTCGGCTTCGACGTGCGCGTGGCCGCCGACGCCGCCGAGTCGGAGACCCTGCTCGCGGCCGTACCGGCCGGCCGGCGCGTGGCCCTGGTCGACGCCCGGTTCGTCGGGCACCCGCACGCGCTGCGCCTCGGGCTGACCGACCCGCGCTTCCCGCTCGCCGCCGTCCCCGGCGCCGTCACCGCCCAGCCGGCCGCCCGGCAGGCCCTCACCCGGGCCGTGGCCCGCGAGACCTCGGCGGGCGACGCCGCGGCGGCCGACGGTGCGCGTGAGGCGGGCGGCGCCCCCGCGGTCGCCGTGGACAGCCTCGCCGACCGTGTTGTCACGGCCCTCGACGCCGACGGCGAGGCGGTGCACCGGCCCGAGCTAGGCAGCCTGGTCGCCGTCGTGCCGGCCGACCCGCAGGCCCGCAACGAGGCCCGGCAGGCCGTCGCCGCCGTCGATGACGAGGCCATACGCCTGAAGTCGGCCGTGAAGTCCCGGGACGGCTTCTTCACCACCTACTTCATCAGCCCGTACTCGCGCTACATCGCACGCTGGTGCGCCCGCCGCGGGCTGACCCCGAACCAGGTGACCACGGCCTCGCTGCTGACCGCGCTCATCGCGGCCGGCTGCGCGGCGACCGGCACCCGCGGCGGCTTCGTCGCGGCCGGCGTCCTGCTGATCGCCTCCTTCGTCCTGGACTGCACCGACGGCCAGCTCGCCCGGTACGCCCTGAAGTACTCCACCCTCGGCGCCTGGCTCGACGCCACCTTCGACCGGGCCAAGGAGTACGCCTACTACGCGGGACTCGCCCTCGGCGCCGCCCGCGGCGGCGACGACGTATGGGCCCTCGCCCTCGGCGCGATGATCCTGCAGACCTGCCGGCACGTGGTCGACTTCTCCTTCAACGAGGCCAACCACGACGCCACCGCCAACACCAGCCCCACGGCCACCCTCTCCGACAAGCTCGACAGCGTCGGCTGGACGGTCTGGCTGCGCCGCATGATCGTGCTGCCGATCGGCGAGCGCTGGGCGCTGATCGCGGTCCTCACGGCGGCCACCACCCCGCGGATCACCTTCACCGTCCTGCTCATCGGCTGCGCCTTCGCCGCGACGTACACCACGGCGGGCCGGGTACTGCGGTCCCTGACCCGCAAGGCGCGGCGCACCGACCGGGCCGCGCAGGCGCTCGCCGACCTCGCCGACTCCGGTCCGCTCGCCGAACTGCTCGGCCGGGGCCTGCGGGTCAAGGCTCACGCCCTGGCGCCGCTCAGCGCCGGCTTCGGCGGCGCGCTCCTCGTGGTCGTGGCCGGGGTGTGGGGGGCGAGCTGGCAGACCGTCGCCGCCGCCGGCCTTTACGTCGTCCTGGCGGCCGAAGCCGTCGACCACCCCCTCAAGGGCGCCCTCGACTGGCTGGTCCCGCCGTTCTTCCGGGCCGCCGAATACGGCACCGTGCTGATCCTCGCGGCCGAATCCGGGGTGAACGGGACCCTTCCCGCAGCTTTCGGCCTGGTGGCCGCCGTCGCCTACCATCACTACGACACGGTGTACCGCATCCGCGGCAACGCCGGAGCGCCGCCGGCCTGGCTGGTGCGCGCGATCGGGGGTCACGAGGGGCGCACGCTGCTCGTCACCGTCCTGGCCGTGCTGCTCACCGCCGCGCAGTTCAAGGTCGCGCTCACGGTTCTCGCCGTGGCCGTCGCCCTGGTGGTGCTCGTCGAGAGCATCCGCTTCTGGGTGTCCGCTGGGGCGCCCGCCGTACACGATGAAGGAGAACCCGCATGATCGGCCTCGTGCTGGCGGCCGGCGCCGGACGGCGTCTGCGCCCCTACACCGACAGCCTGCCCAAGGCGCTGGTGCCGGTGGGGCCCGCGGGCATAGAGGACTCGATCACGGTGCTCGACCTCACCCTCGGCAACTTCGCCGAGATCGGGCTGACCGAGGTCGCGATCATCGTCGGCTACCGCAAGGAGGCCGTGTACGAGCGCAAGGCGGCCCTGGAGCAGAAGTACGGCCTCAAGCTCACCCTCATCGACAACGACAAGGCCGAGGAGTGGAACAACGCCTACTCCCTGTGGTGCGGCCGTGACGCCCTCAAGGACGGCGTGATCCTCGCCAACGGCGACACCGTCCACCCGGTCTCCGTCGAGAAGACGCTGCTCGCCGCCCGCGGCGACGGCAAGCGGATCATCCTCGCCCTGGACACGGTGAAGAACCTGGCCGACGAGGAGATGAAGGTCGTCGTCGACCCCGAGAAGGGCATGACGAGGATCACCAAGCTGATGGAGCCCGCCGAGGCCACCGGCGAGTACATCGGCGTCACCCTGATCGAGGGCGATGCCGCGCCCGAGCTGGCCGACGCGCTGAAGACGGTCTGGGAGACCGACCCGCAGCAGTTCTACGAGCACGGCTACCAGGAGCTGGTCAACCGCGGCTTCCGCATCGACGTGGCCCCGATCGGCGACGTCGAGTGGGTCGAGATCGACAACCACGACGACCTTGCCCGCGGACGGGAGATCGCGTGCCAGTACTGACCCGGCTCATCCCCTCGCCGGTCGTCGTGGACATCCGCCCGGGTGCCCTCGACGACCTCGCCGCCGTCCTCGCCGACGAGCGCATCTCGACCTCGGGCCGGCTGGCCATCGCCGTCAGCGGCGGATCCGGGGCCCGGCTGCGCGAGCGGATCGCCTCCTCGCTGCCCGGCGCCAGCTGGTACGAGGTCGGCGGCGGCACCCTCGACGACGCGGTGCGGCTGGCCGGCGCCATAAAGGCAGGCCGCTACGACGCGGTCGTCGGCCTCGGCGGCGGAAAGATCATCGACTGCGCCAAGTTCGCGGCGGCCCGGGTCGGCCTGCCGCTGGTCGCCGTCGCCACCAACCTCGCGCACGACGGCCTGTGCTCGCCGGTCGCGACCCTCGACAACGACGCGGGCCGCGGCTCCTACGGCGTGCCGAACCCGATCGCGGTGGTCATCGACCTCAACGTGATCCGCGAGGCGCCCGTCCGGTTCGTCCGTTCCGGCATCGGCGACGCCATCTCCAACATCTCCGCGGTCGCGGACTGGGAGCTGGCCAACCGGGTCAAGGGCGAGAAGGTGGACGGCCTGGCCGCCGCCATGGCCAGGCAGGCCGGCGAGGCGGTGCTCAGGCACCCCGGCGGAGTCGGCGACGACGGCTTCCTCCAGGTGCTGGCCGAGGCGCTGGTCCTCACCGGTATCGCCATGTCGGTGTCGGGCGACTCACGCCCGTCCTCCGGCGCCTGCCACGAGATCAACCACGCTTTCGACCTGCTCTACCCCAAGCGGGCCGCCGCCCACGGCGAGCAGTGCGGCCTCGGCGCCGCCTTCGCGATGTACCTGCGCGGCGCCCACGAGGAGTCGGCGTACATGGCCGAGGTGCTGCGCCGGCACGGGCTTCCGGTGCTGCCGGAGGAGATCGGCTTCACGGTGGACGAGTTCGTCCGCGCGGTGGAGTTCGCCCCCGAGACGCGCCCCGGCCGCTACACGATCCTCGAACACCTCGACCTCAAGACGAACCAGATCAAGGACACCTACGCCGACTATGTCAAGGCCATCGGTAGCTGAACTCCGTCCGGTCGTCCACCCCGCGGGGGTGAAGGACCGGCGCAGCGGTGAGCACTGGGCGGGACGCCTCTACATGCGTGAGGTGTCCCTGCGCGTCGACCGCTACCTGGTGAACACCAGGGTCACGCCCAACCAGCTCACGTACCTGATGACCGTCTGCGGCGTGCTCGCCGCCCCGGCCCTGCTGGTGCCGGGGATCACGGGCGCCCTGCTCGGCGTGGTCGCCACCCAGCTGTACCTGCTGCTGGACTGCGTCGACGGCGAGATCGCCCGCTGGAAGAAGCAGTACTCCCTCGGCGGGGTCTACCTGGACCGCGTCGGCGCCTACCTGACCGACGCGGCCGTCCTGGTCGGCCTCGGCCTGCGCGCCGCCGACCTGTGGGGCAGCGGCCGTATCGACTGGCTGTGGGCCTTCCTCGGGACCCTCGCCGCGCTCGGCGCCATCCTGATCAAGGCCGAGACCGACCTGGTCGGCGTCGCCCGGCACCAGGCCGGCATGCCGCCGGTGCAGGACGCCGCCGGCGTCGCCGAGCCGCGCTCCGCCAAGATGGCGCTGGCCCGCCGGGCCGCCGCGGCCCTGAAGTTCCACCGGCTGATCCTCGGCATCGAGGCCTCGCTGCTCATCGTGCTCCTCGCGATCCTGGACCAGGCCCGCGGCGACCTGTTCTTCACCCGCCTCGGTACGGCCGTACTCGCCGGTATCGCGATGCTGCAGACCCTGCTGCACCTGGTGTCCATCCTCGCCTCCAGCAGGCTGAAGTGAGCACGCCCATGAAGGTCGGCGCGGTCATCATCACCATGGGCAACCGGCCCGAGGAGCTGCGGGCTCTGCTCGACTCGGTCGCCAAGCAGGACGGCGACCCGGTCGAGGTGGTCGTCGTCGGCAACGGCTCGCCCGTCCCGGACGTGCCCGACGGGGTGCGGATCAAGGAACTGCCGGAGAACCTGGGCATCCCCGGCGGGCGCAACGTCGGCATAGAGGCCTTCGGCCCCGGTGGCCGCGACGTCGACATATTGCTCTTCCTCGACGACGACGGCCTGCTCGCCCGGCACGACACCGCCGAACTGTGCCGTACGGCGTTCGAGGCCGACCCGGAGCTCGGCATCATCAGCTTCCGCATCGCCGACCCCGAGACCGGCGAGACCCAGCGCCGGCACGTGCCCCGGCTGCGCGCCTCCGACCCGATGCGCTCCTCCCGGGTCACCACCTTCCTCGGCGGCGCCAACGCCGTCCGCACCCGCGTCTTCGCGGAGGTCGGCGGGCTCCCGGACGAGTTCTTCTACGCGCACGAGGAGACCGACCTGGCCTGGCGGGCCCTCGATGCCGGCTGGATGATCGACTACCGGTCCGACATGGTGCTCTACCACCCGACGACCGCCCCCTCGCGGCACGCGGTGTACCACCGCATGGTCGCCCGCAACCGCGTCTGGCTCGCCCGCCGCAACCTCCCCGCCGCGCTGGTCCCGGTCTACCTCGGGGTCTGGCTGCTGCTCACCCTGGTCCGCCGCCCCTCGCGGCCGGCCCTGCGGGCCTGGTTCGGCGGCTTCCGGGAGGGCTGGGCCACGCCGTGCGGTGCCCGCCGTCCGATGCGCTGGCGTACGGTGTGGCGACTCACCCGACTGGGCCGTCCCCCGGTCATCTGACAAGCTCGACCCTGAGAGGTCGCTACTCTCGAACAGCTCATGAACGCGTGTTCGCCGACGAGGGCGGACACGCGGCAGACGCACCCGAAGACGAAAGTTTCCCACCTGTGAGTGAGACCACGCACGACGGTACGGTCGCGGTGACCGCGGCCCCGTCGCCCGACGCGGGCCTGACGGCGGCCGAGCTCGCCGCCAAGTACGGGCTCTCCGTGAGCGGCGCCCGCCCCTCGCTCGTGGAGTACATCCGGCAGCTGTGGGGGCGCCGCCACTTCATCCTCGCCTTCTCCCAGGCGAAGCTGACCGCCCAGTACAGCCAGGCCAAGCTCGGCCAGCTCTGGCAGGTGGCCACCCCGCTGCTGAACGCGGCCGTGTACTTCTTCATCTTCGGGATGATCCTGAAGGCCAGCCGCGGCATGTCCCAGGACGTGTACATCCCGTTCCTGGTGACCGGTGTGTTCGTGTTCACCTTCACGCAGAGTTCGGTCATGTCGGGCGTCCGCGCGATCTCCGGCAACCTGGGCCTGGTGCGCGCCCTGCACTTCCCGCGCGCCTCCCTGCCGGTGTCCTTCTCGCTCCAGCAGCTCCAGCAGCTCCTGTTCTCGATGATCGTGATGTTCGTCGTGGCGATCGGCTTCGGCAGCTACCCGGGCCCGTCCTGGCTGCTGATCGTGCCGGTGCTGGCGCTCCAGTTCCTGTTCAACACCGGGCTCGCGCTGATCGTGGCCCGCATGGGCGCCAAGACGCCGGACATGGCGCAGCTCATGCCGTTCATCCTGCGGACCTGGATGTACACCTCCGGCGTCATGTTCTCGATCAACCACATGCTGGAGGGCCGCTCCGAGTGGGTCGCCCGGGTGCTCCAGGTCAATCCGGCCGCGGTCTACATGGACCTGATGCGGTTCGCCCTGATCGACGGCTACGGCTCGGCGAACCTGCCGCCGCATGTCTGGGCCATCGCCCTGTTCTGGGCAGTGGTCGTCTTCGTCGGCGGCTTCGTGTACTTCTGGAAGGCTGAGGAGCGGTACGGCCGTGGCTGAGGACAACATCCAGGACCAGCGTCCGACGGTCATCGCGGACGAGCTGCACATCGTCTACCGGGTCAACGGCGCCAAGACCGGGAAGGGCAGCGCGACGGCGGCCCTGAGCCGGATACTCAGGCGGGGCTCCGACGACACGGCGCGGGGGGTGCGCAAGGTGCACGCCGTGCGCGGTGTCTCCTTCGTCGCCTACCGCGGCGAGGCCATCGGTCTCATCGGCTCCAACGGCTCCGGCAAGTCCACCCTGCTGCGGGCCATCGCCGGCCTGCTGCCCGCGGAGCGGGGCAAGGTCTACACCGACGGCCAGCCGTCCCTGCTGGGCGTCAACGCGGCCCTGATGAACGACCTCACCGGGGAGCGGAACGTCATTCTGGGCGGGCTCGCCATGGGCATGTCCCGGGAACAGGTCAAGGAGCGCTATCAGGACATCGTCGACTTCTCGGGCATCAATGAGAAGGGCGATTTCATCACGCTGCCGATGCGCACGTACTCCTCCGGTATGGCGGCCCGGCTCCGGTTCTCCATCGCGGCCGCCAAGGACCACGACGTCCTCATGATCGACGAGGCGCTGGCCACCGGTGACCGCAAGTTCCAGAAGCGTTCCGAAGAACGGATCCGGGAACTGCGCAAAGAGGCGGGAACGGTCTTTCTCGTCAGCCACAACAACAAGTCCATCCGCGACACCTGCAACCGCGTGTTGTGGCTGGAGCGCGGTGAACTGCGCATGGACGGACCCACCGACGAGGTCCTCAAGGAGTATGAGAAGTTCACGGGCAAGTGACCCGTTTCGGCCAGGGCCCCGCCGGAATTCCTCCGGCGGGGCCCTGTGTCTGCAAAGGAAACGTCAACTCGGTCTGGCGTTAGGAATCTTGGAGCCAATCGGTGTGTTGTTGTGATGCGCAGGACACCCCGACGGTCGGCGCCGCGTTGTACAACGTAAGCTGTACCGGTGCCGGAAACCGGCAAGTGGGGCGATAATGCGCGTCACCCTCCGTGGGGGTGTCTCCGCGCATTGCGGGGCGGCGTGTCCGAAATAGTGTGTATTGGGTCGGCAGTGTAGAACGGGAGATGTGACGGCAATGGCTACGGAAACTCCCCTGCTCGGGGCAGCATGTGCCGTTCCCGCCCCGGGCAGCGCCCGATGACCGGCACCGGCACGGTGCCCGACCTGGAACGCGCCACGCTGGACAAGGCCGCGCACGAGAACTTCCCGGTGGCCCCCTTCTTCCTGCCCGGAGCCTGGCGCGACGACCTCATGGCCGTCTACGGCTTCGCGCGCCTCGTGGACGACATCGGCGACGGCGACCTCGCCCCCGGCGGAGCCGACGCCCGGGCGCTCGGCGTGTCGCCCGCCGAGGCCGCCGACCGGCTCCTCCTCCTCGACGCCTTCGAAGCGGACCTCCGGCGTGTCTTCGACGGCACCCCGGGCCATCCGCTGCTGCGCCGGCTGCAGCCCACCGTCCGCCGCCGCGCCCTCACCCCCGAGCCCTTCCTCGGACTGATCGCCGCCAACCGCCAGGACCAGCTCGTCACGCGCTACGAGACCTACGACGATCTCCTCGCCTACTGCGAACTGTCCGCCAACCCCGTCGGCCGCCTCGTCCTCGGTGTCACCGGCACCTCCACCCCCGAACGGATCCGGCTGTCCGACGCGATCTGCACGGCCCTGCAGATCGTGGAACACCTCCAGGACGTCGCCGAGGACCTCGGCGACGACCGGATCTACCTCCCCGCCGAGGACATGAAGCGCTTCCACGTCCGGGAAACGGACCTGGCCGCGAAAACCGCGGGCGCATCGGTGCGCGCCCTGGTTGCATACGAAGCACAACGCGCCCGCGATCTGCTGAATGAAGGCGCCCCCCTGGTGGGTAGCGTCCACGGCAGGCTGAAGCTGCTGCTCGCGGGGTTCGTGGCGGGGGGAAGGGCGGCGATCAGGGCGATCGCCGCCGCCGAATACGACGTACTTCCCGGCCCGCCCAGACCCGGCAAGGTCCAGTTGCTGCGCGAGGCGGGCGTGATCCTGCGAGGAGAGGGGTGATCCGGACCGTGGATACTCCGCCGCACGTGTCCGCACCGGTACTCGCCGCCTACAGCTACTGCGAGGCCGTCACCGGGCAGCAGGCCCGGAACTTCGCCTACGGCATCCGGCTGCTGCCGACGGCCAAGCGCCGCGCCATGTCGGCGCTGTACGCGTTCTCCCGGCGCGTGGACGACATCGGTGACGGCGACCTGGCCGACGAGGTCAAGCTGGCGCGGCTCGAAGACACCCGCGCGCTGCTCGCCCGGGTCCACGAGGGCGAGGTGGAGGAGGACGACACCGACCCGGTGGCCGTCGCCCTCAGCCATGCCGCGCGGGCCTTCCCGGTCCCGCTCGCCGGCCTGGACGAGCTGATCGACGGCGTCCAGATGGACGTGCGCGGCGAGACCTACGAGACCTGGGACGACCTGAAGGTCTACTGCCGGTGTGTCGCGGGTGCCATCGGCCGCCTCTCGCTCGGCGTGTTCGGCACCGAACCGGGAGCGCGCGGCGCCGAGCGCGCCGCCGAGTACGCCGACACCCTGGGGCTCGCGCTGCAGCTCACCAACATCCTCCGGGACGTCCGCGAGGACGCGATCGGCGGCCGCACCTATCTGCCCGCCGACGACCTCGCCAAATTCGGCTGCTCGGCCGGGTTCCACGGGCCGACCCCGCCGGAGGGCTCCGACTTCGCCGGCCTCGTCCACTTCGAAGTGCGCCGCGCCCGCGCCCTGTTCGCCGAGGGCTACCGGCTGCTGCCCATGCTCGACCGGCGCAGCGGCGCCTGCGTGGCCGCGATGGCGGGCATCTACCGCCGGCTGCTCGACCGCATCGAGCGCGACCCGGAGGCCGTGCTGCGCGGCCGGGTCTCGCTGCCCGGACACGAGAAGGCCTACGTCGCCGTGCGCGGCCTGTCCGGGCTCGACACCCGGCACGTGAGCCGCCATGTCTCCCGGCGCTCCGTCAGGAGGCGTGCCTGATGGACATCACGGAACCAGCCGGCGAACCGCAGGCAACCCTCCGCTGCGGCGTGGCGTCCCTGACTGCGACGGCCGGGCGTGCACCGTTCAACCAGCACGCTCGGCACGCACGGAAGGACGCACGATGAGCGACGGCTCACCACCCCCCGCACAGCCCCCGCCCGGCACCGCGCGGACGGCAGGCCGCAGTGCGGTCGTGGTCGGCGGCGGCCTCGCCGGAGTCACCGCGGCGCTCGCCCTCGCCGACGCGGGCGTCCGGGTCACCCTGCTCGAAGGCAGACCCAGGCTGGGCGGCCTCGCCTTCTCCTTCCAGCGCGGCGACCTGACCGTCGACAACGGTCAGCATGTGTACCTGCGCTGCTGTACCGCCTACCGCTGGTTCCTCGACCGGATCGAGGGCACGGCGCTGGCACCGCTGCAGGACCGCCTGGACGTGCCCGTCGTCGACGTCGCCAAGCCCGAGGGACGACGGCTCGGCAGACTGCGGCGCGACCCGCTGCCCGTCCCCCTCCACCTGGGGCGCAGCCTGGCCGCCTATCCGCACCTCTCGCTCGCCGAGCGCGCCGCCGTCGGGCGTGCCGCGCTCGCGCTGAAGGGGCTCGACCTCGCCGATCCGGCCCTGGACGCCCAGGACTTCGGCGGCTGGCTGGCCGCGCACGGCCAGTCGGCCCGTGCCATCGAGGCCCTGTGGGACCTGGTCGGGGTCGCCACCCTCAACGCGGTCGCGGGCGACGCCTCGCTGGGGCTCGCCGCGATGGTGTTCAAGACCGGTCTGCTGTCCGACCCGGGCGCGGCCGACATCGGCTGGGCCCATGTCCCGCTGGGCGAACTGCACGACCGGCTGGCCCGCAAGGCGCTCGACTCCGCGGGCGTCCGTACCGAGGTCCGTACACGCGTCACCTCCGTCTCTCTTAACGAGAACGGCGGCTGGAACGTTCAGGTTCCCGGCGAGACACTCTCCGCGGACGCCGTCGTCCTCGCCGTGCCCCAGCGCGAGACCCACGAACTGCTGCCGGCCGGCGCCCTCGACGCGCCCGAGCGGCTGCTGGAGATCGGCACCGCGCCGATCCTCAACGTCCACGTCGTCTACGACCGCAAGGTGCTCGCCCGGCCCTTCTTCGCGGCCGTCGGCACCCCCGTGCAGTGGGTGTTCGACCGCACTCACGCCTCCGGCCTGGACGCCGGGCAGTACCTGGCGCTGTCCCAGTCGGCCGCGCAGGACGAGATCGACCTGCCGGTCGCCGACCTCCGAGAGCGCTATCTGCCCGAGCTGGAACGGCTGATCCCGGGCACGCGCGCGGCCGTGGTGAAGGACTTCTTCGTGACCCGGGAGCGCACGGCGACGTTCGCCCCCACCCCGGGCGTCGGGCGGCTGCGGCCCGGCGCCCGCACCAAGGCCCCCGGCCTGTACCTGGCCGGAGCGTGGACCGCCACCGGGTGGCCCGCGACCATGGAGAGTGCGGTCCGCAGTGGAGTGAGCGCGGCCGGCGCCGCCCTCGACGCCCTGGGCCGGCCCCGCCCCCGCCACCTCTTCGCGTTCGAGGAGGCGGCCTGATGTCCGATCAGCACGCGGCGGGCCCCCGCACCCCCGGTTCCGCGATCAGAGGAGAGACTGTGCCCACTGTGCCCACGGCCGCGACGCCCGCTCGGAGGGCCGCGGCAGACGTGACCGCGCTCCTTGAGCGCGGCCGGACCCTGGCCACACCGGTGCTGCGTGCGGCCGTCGACCGCCTCGCCCCTCCCATGGACACCGTCGCCGCCTACCACTTCGGCTGGATCGACGCCGCGGGCAACCCCGCCGACGGCGACGGGGGCAAGGCGGTGCGTCCCGCGCTCGCCGTGCTCTCCGCCGAGGTCACCGGCGCCGCACCCGAGGCGGGCATCCCCGGCGCGGTGGCCGTCGAACTCGTGCACAACTTCTCGCTGCTGCACGACGACCTGATGGACGGCGACGAGCAGCGCCGGCACCGCGACACCGTCTGGAAGGTGCACGGCCCCGCCCAGGCCATCCTGGTCGGCGACGCCCTGTTCGCCCTCGCCAACGAGGTCCTGCTGGAGCTCGGCACGGTCGAGGCCGGCCGCGCCACCCGCCGTCTGACCACCGCCACCCGGGCCCTGATCGACGGCCAGGCCCAGGACATCTCCTACGAGCACCGCGACCGCGTCAGCGTCGAGGAGTGCCTGGAGATGGAGGGCAACAAGACCGGCGCCCTGCTCGCCTGCGCCTCCTCCATCGGCGCGGTCCTCGGCGGCGCGGACGACGCCACCGCCGACGCGCTGGAACGGTACGGCTACCACCTCGGCCTCGCCTTCCAGGCCGTGGACGACCTGCTCGGCATCTGGGGCGACCCGGACGCCACCGGCAAGCAGACCTGGAGCGATCTGCGCCAGCGCAAGAAGTCCCTGCCGGTGGTGGCCGCGCTCGCGGCCGGCGGCCCCGCCTCGGAGCGCCTCGGCGAGATCCTCGCGGCCGACGCCAAGAGCAGCGACTTCGAGAACTTCTCCGAGGAGGAGTTCGCGGCCCGCGCCGCCCTCATCGAGGAGTCGGGCGGCCGCGAGTGGACGGCCCAGGAAGCGCGCCGTCAGCACACCATCGCCATCGAAGCCCTCGACGCCGTCGACATGCCCGAGCGGGTACGGGACTCCTTCACGGCGCTCGCCGACTTCGTCGTCGTACGAAAGAGATGATCACTATCGGGCGAACACGTCTCGCGTAGTCGCCGGCCGGTGCCGCAGGGAGCCTGCGGTCACCGGCCGACGGCGGACCCACAGCAGCACGACTCGCACGACTGCACGAAGGGGAAGCCATGACAGCGACGACCGACGGAAGCACCGGGGCGACCTTGCCGTCCCGCGCTGCCGCGGCCAGCGACATCACCCGTACCACCCCCGAGACGGCCGGGGTGCACGAAGCCGCCGCACGGGCCGCACAGCGCGCCACCGACTTCCTGCTCGCCACGCAGGACAGCCAGGGCTGGTGGAAGGGCGACCTGGAGACCAACGTCACCATGGACGCCGAGGACCTGCTGCTCCGCCAGTTCCTGGGCATCCTGGACGAGCGGACCGCCGGGGCCGCCGCGAAGTTCATCCGCGGCGAGCAGCGCGCGGACGGCACCTGGGCCACCTTCTACGGCGGGCCCGGCGAACTGTCCACCACCATCGAGGCGTACGTCGCCCTGCGGCTGGCCGGGGACACGCCCGACGCCCCGCACATGGCGCGGGCCTCCGCCTGGATCCGCGAGCGCGGCGGCATCGCCGCCGCCCGGGTCTTCACCCGGATCTGGCTCGCCCTCTTCGGCTGGTGGAAGTGGGACGACCTGCCCGAACTCCCGCCGGAACTCATCTACTTCCCGACCTGGTTCCCGCTCAACATCTACAACTTCGGCTGCTGGGCGCGGCAGACCATCGTGCCGCTCACCATCGTCTCCGCCAAGCGCCCGGTGCGCCCCGCCCCCTTCGCGCTGGACGAGCTGCACACCGACCCGGCGCGGCCCAACCCGCCGCAGCCGCTCGCGCCGGTGCTCAGCTGGGACGGACTCTTCCAGCGGCTCGACAAGGTGGTCCGCGGCTACCGCAAGGTCGCCGTGCGCCGGCTGCGCAAGGCCGCGCTGAACTCGGCCGCCCGCTGGATCGTCGAGCGCCAGGAGAACGACGGCTGCTGGGGCGGCATCCAGCCCCCAGCCGTGTACTCGGTCATCGCCCTGCACCTGCTCGGCTACGACCTCGAACACCCGGTGCTGCGCGAGGGCCTCGCCTCGCTGGACCGTTTCGCCGTCTGGCGCGAGGACGGCGCCCGGATGATCGAGGCCTGCCAGTCCCCGGTGTGGGACACCTGCCTCGCCACCATCGCCCTCGTGGACGCCGGACTGCCCGTCGACCATCCGCAACTGGTCAAGGCGGCCGACTGGATGATCGGCGAGGAGATCGTCCGGCCCGGCGACTGGGCCGTACGGCGGCCCCAACTGCCCCCGGGCGGCTGGGCGTTCGAGTTCCACAACGACAACTACCCGGACATCGACGACACCGCCGAGGTCGCCCTCGCGCTGCGCCGGGTCAGGCACCACGACCCCGAGCGCGTGGACCGGTCGATCGGGCGGGCCGTCCGCTGGAACCTCGGCATGCAGTCCAAGAACGGCGCCTGGGGCGCCTTCGACGTCGACAACACCAGCCCCTTCCCGAACCGCCTGCCCTTCTGCGACTTCGGCGAGGTCATCGACCCGCCGTCCGCCGACGTCACCGCGCACGTGGTCGAGATGCTCGCGGCCGAGGGCCTCGCCCACGACCCGCGCACCCGGCGCGGCATCGACTGGCTGCTCGCCGACCAGGAGCCGAACGGCTCGTGGTTCGGCCGCTGGGGCGTCAACTACATCTATGGCACCGGATCGGTCGTCCCCGCGCTCACCGCGGCCGGACTGCCCGGCTCGCACCCCGCGATCCGGCGGGCCGTGCGCTGGCTGGAGAGCGTCCAGAACGACGACGGCGGCTGGGGCGAGGACCTGCGCTCCTACAAGTACGCCAAGGAGTGGAGCGGCCGGGGCGCCTCCACCGCCTCGCAGACCGCGTGGGCGCTGATGGCGCTGCTCGCGGCGGGGGAGAAGGGCTCCAAGGCCGTCGAGCGCGGCGTCCAGTGGCTGGCCGAGACCCAGCGGGAGGACGGCACCTGGGACGAGCCGTACTTCACCGGCACCGGCTTCCCCTGGGACTTCTCCATCAACTACCACCTCTACCGGCAGGTGTTCCCGCTCACCGCCCTCGGCCGGTACCTGCACGGGGACCCCTTCGAGCGCCGTCTGCTCGCCCCGTCCGGAAAAGCCTCCTCGCAGGCCGAGGGGGACTGAATTGAGCAACCAGCCCGCTCCGGCCCCGCTGCTGATCGCCTGCGCGCTCGGCATCGAGCACCTCGCCCTGCGCACCGGCGACCGCGGCGGGGCCGGCGGGCCGGTGCACCTCGTCCGCACGGGCATGGGGCCGCGTGCGGCGGAACGCTCCGTCACCCGGCACCTCGCCGGCCGGCCGGCGGCCGACACGGCCGTGCTGGCCACCGGCTTCTGTGCCGGGCTCGCTCCCGGAATGCACCCCGGCGACCTGGTGGTCGCCGAGGAGACCCGGGACCCGCGCGGGACCGTCCCGTGCGTGGGCACCGAACTGCTGGTCAAGGAACTCGCGCGGCTGCTGCCCGGGCGCACGGTCCACACCGGCCCGCTCACCGGCTCCGACCATGTCGTCCGGGGACCCGAGCGGTCCGACCTCCTCGCCACCGGCGCGATCGCGGTGGACATGGAGTCGGCGGCCACACTGCTGGCCGCCGTCCGCACCGGCGAACGCCCGGTCGCGGCGGTACGCGTGGTCGTGGACGCTCCGGAGCACGAGCTGGTCCGGATCGGCACGGTGCGCGGTGGAATATCAGCTTTCCGTGTTCTTCGTTCCATCCTTCCCGCATTTTTCGAATGGCACCGTTCTTTGCTGCTCCCCCGGAGGTGAGCCAGATGGCCATGCCGTTGCGTCAGTCCATCAAGGTCGCTACATACCTGGCCGAACAGAAGCTCCGCAAGCGGGACAAGTTCCCGCTCATCGTCGAGCTGGAGCCGCTGTTCGCCTGCAACCTGAAGTGCGAGGGCTGCGGCAAGATCCAGCACCCGGCCGGTGTGCTCAAGCAGCGCATGCCGGTGGCCCAGGCCGTGGGCGCGGTACTGGAGTCCGGTGCGCCGATGGTGTCCATCGCCGGCGGCGAACCGCTGATGCACCCGCAGATCGACGAGATCGTGCGGCAGTTGGTGGCGAAACGGAAGTACGTCTTCCTGTGCACCAACGCGATGCTGCTGCGCAAGAAGATCGACAAGTTCACGCCGTCGCCCTACTTCGCGTTCGCCGTGCACATCGACGGGCTGCGCGAACGGCACGACGAGTCCGTCGCGAAGGAAGGCGTGTTCGACGAGGCGGTGGAGGCCATCAAGGAGGCCAAGCGGCGCGGCTTCCGGGTCACCACCAACTCCACCTTCTTCAACACGGACACCCCGCAGACCATCGTCGAGGTGCTCAACTTCCTCAACGACGACCTGAAGGTGGACGAGATGATGATCTCGCCCGCCTACGCCTACGAGAAGGCGCCCGACCAGGAGCACTTCCTCGGTGTCGAGCAGACCCGCGAGCTGTTCAAGAAGGCCTTCGCGGGCGGCAACCGCAGGAAGTGGCGGCTCAACCACTCCCCGCTCTTCCTGGACTTCCTGGAGGGCAAGGTCGACTTCCCGTGCACCGCGTGGGCGATCCCGAACTACTCGCTCTTCGGCTGGCAGCGCCCCTGCTACCTGATGAGCGACGGGTACGTGCCCACGTACCGCGAACTGGTCGAGGAGACCGACTGGGACAAGTACGGCCGCGGCAAGGACCCGCGGTGCGCCAACTGCATGGCGCACTGCGGCTACGAGCCGACCGCCGTCCTCGCCACCATGGGCTCCCTGAAGGAGTCGCTGCGCGCGATGCGCGAGACCGTCTCCGGAAACCGGGAGTGAGGCGGTGACCGCCGTCCCCTTGGGCGTTCCCGAGGTACCGGCCCGCCCGGTCGCGCCGCGACGCGTGTCGCGGCAGATCCAGGTCGGGCCGGTGGCGGTCGGGGGCGGAGCCCCCGTGTCGGTGCAGTCGATGACGACGACCCGTACGTCGGACATCGGCGCCACCCTGCAGCAGATCGCGGAACTCACCGCGTCCGGCTGCCAGATCGTCCGCGTCGCCTGCCCTACGCAGGACGACGCGGACGCCCTCGCGACCATCGCCCGCAAGTCGCAGATCCCGGTGATCGCGGACATCCACTTCCAGCCGAAGTACGTGTTCGCGGCCATCGAGGCCGGCTGCGCCGCGGTCCGGGTGAACCCGGGGAACATCAAGAAGTTCGACGACCAGGTGAAGGAGATCGCGCGCGCCGCCAAGGACCACGGCACGCCGATCCGGATCGGCGTCAACGCCGGTTCGCTGGACGGGCGGCTGCTGCGCAAGTACGGCAGGGCGACCCCCGAGGCGCTGGTGGAGAGCGCGTTGTGGGAGGCGTCGCTCTTCGAGGAGCACGGCTTCAGGGACATCAAGATCTCCGTCAAGCACAACGACCCGGTCGTGATGATCGAGGCGTACCGGCAGCTCGCCGAGGCGTGCGACTACCCGCTGCACCTGGGTGTGACCGAGGCGGGTCCGGCGTTCCAGGGGACGGTCAAGTCGGCCGTGGCCTTCGGGGCGTTGCTGGCGCGGGGCATCGGGGACACCATCCGGGTGTCGCTGAGCGCGCCGCCCGCCGAGGAGGTCAAGGTCGGCATCCAGATCCTTCAGTCGCTGGGGCTGCGGCAGCGGCGCCTGGAGATCGTCTCGTGCCCCTCCTGCGGCCGGGCCCAGGTGGACGTGTACAAGCTGGCCGAGGAGGTCACCGCGGGCCTCGACGGCATGGAGGTGCCGCTGCGGGTCGCGGTGATGGGGTGCGTGGTCAACGGTCCGGGCGAGGCCCGCGAGGCCGACCTCGGGGTCGCCTCGGGCAACGGCAAGGGGCAGATCTTCGTCAAGGGCGAGGTCGTCAAGACCGTACCGGAGTCGAAGATCGTGGAGACCCTCATCGAGGAGGCCATGAAGCTCGCCGAGCGGACGAGCCCCGCAGACCAAGTGAGTTGAGCAGAAGCACGGACCGAGAGGGGGCCCGAGCGTGACCATTCTGGAGAGCATCCGGGGACCACGCGACCTGAAGGCGCTGTCCGAGGCGGAACTCGGTGAACTGTCCGAGGAGATACGTGAGTTCCTGGTGCACGCGGTGTCGAGAACCGGCGGGCACCTCGGGCCCAATCTGGGGGTGGTGGAGCTGTCCATCGCGCTCCACCGGGTCTTCGAGTCGCCGGTCGACCGGATCCTCTGGGACACCGGCCACCAGAGCTATGTGCACAAGCTGCTGACAGGGCGTCAGGACTTTTCGAAGCTGCGCGGCAAGGGCGGTCTTTCCGGCTACCCCTCGCGCGAGGAGTCCGAGCACGACGTCATCGAGAACAGCCACGCCTCCACCGCGCTCGGCTGGGCCGACGGCCTCGCCAAGGCCAAACAGGTGCGGGGCGAGAAGGGCCATGTGGTCGCGGTCATCGGCGACGGCGCGCTGACCGGCGGCATGGCCTGGGAGGCACTGAACAACATCGCGGCGGCCAAGGACCGGCCGCTGATCATCGTCGTCAACGACAACGAGCGGTCGTACGCCCCCACCATCGGCGGCCTCGCCAACCACCTGGCCACCCTGCGCACCACCGACGGCTACGAGCGGGTCCTGGCCTGGGGCAAGGAGGTGCTCCAGCGCACCCCGGTCGTCGGCGGCACGCTCTACGAGTCCCTGCACGGCGCGAAGAAGGGGTTCAAGGACGCCTTCGCCCCGCAGGGCATGTTCGAGGACCTGGGCCTGAAGTACCTCGGGCCGATCGACGGCCATGACATCGAGGCCGTGGAGTCGGCGCTGCGCCGGGCGAAACGCTTCCACGGCCCCGTCCTGGTCCACTGCCTCACCGAGAAGGGCCGCGGTTACGAGCCCGCCCTCGCGCACGAGGAGGACCACTTCCACACCGTCGGCGTGATGGACCCGCTCACCTGCGAGCCGCTCGCCCCGTCCAGCGGACCCTCCTGGACCTCGGTGTTCGGGGACGAGATCGTGCGGATCGGGGAGGAGCGCGCGGACGTCGTGGCGATCACGGCGGCCATGCTGCACCCGGTCGGTCTCGGCGCCTTCGCCGAGCGCTTCCCCGACAGGGTGTGGGACGTGGGCATCGCCGAGCAGCACGCGGCCGTGTCGGCGGCCGGGCTCGCGACCGGCGGACTGCACCCCGTCGTCGCCGTCTACGCCACCTTCCTCAACCGGGCCTTCGACCAGCTGCTGATGGATGTCGCCCTGCACCGCTGCGGGGTCACCTTCGTCCTGGACCGGGCCGGGGTCACGGGCGCCGACGGCGCCTCCCACAACGGCATGTGGGACATGTCGGTCCTCCAGGTCGTCCCGGGGCTGCGGATCGCCGCCCCGCGCGACGCCGAGCAGCTGCGCGCACAGCTGCGCGAGGCGGTCGCCGTGGACGACGCGCCCACCCTGGTCCGCTTCCCGAAGGAGTCCGTCGGGCCGCGCGTCCCGGCCCTCGACCGGGTCGGCGGGATGGACGTCCTGCACCGCGCCGAACGCCCCGAGGTGCTGCTGGTGGCGGTCGGCGTGATGGCGCCCGTGTGCCTCCGGGCCGCTGAGCTGCTCGAAGCCCGCGGTATCGGCTGCACGGTGGTGGACCCGCGGTGGGTCAAGCCCGTCGACCCCGCGTTGCCCGGTCTCGCGGCCGGACACCGGCTGGTGGCCGTGGTCGAGGACAACAGCCGGTCGGCGGGCGTCGGTTCGGCCGTGGCGCTGGCCCTCGGCGACGCCGACGTGGACGTGCCGGTACGGCGGTTCGGCATCCCGGAGCAGTTCCTCGCGCACGCCAAGCGCGGCGAGCTGCTGGCCGACATCGGCCTCACGCCCGTCGAGATCGCCGGGCGGATCAGTGCGAGCCTGGCCGTCAGGGACGCGGGCGGCACAGCCAAGGAGAGTGAATGACCACCGAGTTCGACCTCGGCGCCCTGCTCGCCGAGCGCGGAGCCGAACGCTACGAGCTGCACACGAAGCACCTGAACCCGCAGCTGCCGCGCATGCTGCACACCATCGGCTTCGACAAGGTCTACGAGCGGGCCGAGGGCGCCCACTTCTTCGACGCGGACGGCAACGACTACCTGGACATGCTGGCCGGGTTCGGCGTGATGGGCCTCGGCCGCCACCACCCGGTGGTCCGCAAGGCGCTGCACGACGTCCTGGACCTGGACCTGGCCGACCTCACCCGCTTCGACTGCCAGCCGCTGCCCGGCCTGCTCGCCGAGCGGCTGCTCGCCCGGAGTCCGCACCTGGACCGGGTGTTCTTCGGCAACAGCGGCACCGAGGCGGTCGAGACGGCCCTGAAGTTCGCCCGGTACGCCACCGGCCGGCCCCGCGTCCTGTACTGCGACCACGCCTTCCACGGGCTGACCACTGGTTCGCTCTCGGTCAACGGCGAGAGCGGCTTCCGGGACGGCTTCGCCCCGCTGCTGCCCGACACCGCCGTACCGCTGGGCGATCTGGAGGCTCTGGCGCGGGAGCTGAAGAAGGGCGATGTGGCCGCGCTGATCGTGGAGCCGATCCAGGGCAAGGGCGTGCACGAGGCGCCGCCCGGCTACCTGCGCGCCGCGCAGGAGCTGCTGCACCGGCACAAGGCGCTGCTCATCGCCGACGAGGTGCAGACCGGCCTCGGGCGCACCGGCGACTTCTACGCCTATCAGCACGAGGACGGCGTGGAACCGGACCTGGTGTGCGTGGCCAAGGCGCTCTCCGGCGGCTATGTGCCCGTGGGCGCCACCCTCGGCAAGGACTGGATCTTCAAGAAGGTCTACTCGTCCATGGACCGCGTGCTGGTGCACTCGGCGAGCTTCGGCGCCAACGCCCAGGCGATGGCGTGCGGTCTGGCCGTGCTGTCGGTCATGGAGGACGAGCAGATCGTCGCCGGTGTACGCCGGACGGGCGAGCTGCTCAGGACCCGCCTCACCGGGCTGATCGACACGTACGAGCTGCTCGCCGACGTGCGCGGCCGGGGCCTGATGATCGGCATCGAGTTCGGCAGGCCGACCTCGCTGAAGCTGCGCAGCCGCTGGACCATGCTCCAGGCGGCCCGCAAGGGCCTGTTCGCGCAGATGGTGGTCGTACCGCTGCTGCAGAAGCACCGGATCCTCACCCAGGTCTCCGGTGACCACCTGGAGGTGATCAAGCTCATCCCGCCGCTGGTCCTCGACGAGGCCGACGTGGACCGGTTCGTGGAGGCCTTCACGGCCGTGATGGACGACGCGCACAGCGGCGGCGGTCTGATGTGGGACTTCGGCAAGACCCTCATCAAGCAGGCGGTGGCCAACCGCTGACCGCGGCCGGTTCAGCCGAGCGACAGCACGAGAACGAAGGGGAAGAGCAGTCCGGTCGTGCCCAGGACGGTTCCCGTCACCGAGGTCCACAGCCGGCCGCCGTTCCGGCGGGCGTGGTGGATCCCCGTCAGACCGAAGGCGACGGCGAGCCCTCCCGCGATGAGCATCACGGGCATCAGCAAGAACGTGAGCGTGGGCCACACACCCGCCGCGGCGACCGTTCCGAGGACCATCGAGGTGGGGCCGAGGGCGCCGGCGGGTGTGTCGCTCGGGCCCTGCGCGGTTTCAGCGGACATGCCATCCCCCAAGTTTTGAACGTGTTCAAACTCTGGGCTTGATCGTAGCAGGGGTGCGGCACGGCGGGGCGGAAGCCGAGGTGGGCGCGCTTTTTGCCTCTGGGGCAAGAAAATTGCCCGAGAGGCAAGATTCGGGCTCAATGGAGGCATGAACGCCTCAGACCCCGGGCCGCCACCGGCACCGGACGACGGCCTCACCGCCGTCGCGCCACAGCTGCGCGACCTGCGCCGGCACGCGGGCCTCACCCTGGAGGCCGCCGCCCGCGCGGCCGGGCTCTCCCCGGCCCATCTCTCCCGGCTGGAGACCGGGCACCGCCAGCCCTCGCTGCCGATGCTCCTCGCCCTCGCCCGTATCTACGGTACGACCGTCTCCGAGCTGCTCGGCGAGACGGTCGCCGACCGGGACGCCATCGTACGGGCCGCCGACATGGAGCCGACCAGGGCGGGCGGGTGGACGTACTTCCAGGCGGGGGCGCCGGGCCGCGGCATGCAGGCCCTGCGGGTACGGGTGCCCTACGGCTCGCAGGGCGACATCGTGCGCGTCCACCCCGGCGAGGAGTGGCTCCACGTCCTCACGGGCCGCCTGCGGCTGCGGCTCGGCGACACCGTGCACCTGCTCGGGCCCGGTGACAGCGCGCACTTCGACTCGCTCACCCCGCACCGCCTCGCCGCCGAGGACCGCGACGGCGTGGAGCTGCTGTTCGTCCACACCCTGCTGCAGAGCCCCACGGCCACCCTGTGCCTGGGCCCGTCGACCGGAGAGCTGCCATGAGCGATTTCGAGGAGAAGTTCCCCCGCTCCCTGTGGATCCGGCTGATCATCTACATCGCCCTCGGGCATGTGCTGGCCGCGTTCCTCTACCTGCTGTTCGCCGTGGGCGCCAAGGGCTGACCCGCCGCGGGCGTGACATCATGCACGGATGCCCGAGACGTCCGACCCGATCACCGCCCGCTGGCCGCTCGCCGAGCCCCGTACGGCCGACTGGCTGCGGGAGCTGGCGGGGGACGGCATCACCGGATTCATGGCCCCGCCGCTCCCGGACTCGGCCTGGGTGCTCAACGCGATGTACGAGCACGAGCGGGCCCCGGCCGATGTCACTCACGACGCGTACCACCGGGCCCGGGTGGCGGACGGGAGCATCGCACGGCACGTCGTCGGGGACATCGACCTCACCGAGCGGTCGGTGACCACCGGCGGCGGTCTCGGCCGGGCCGAGCATCCCGGACCCGGCTGGCGCCGGCTGCGCTGGGCGGAACTCGCCGCACGCACCGGCGACGCCATGGTGCCCGAGGGACTCCTGCCGTCCTTCCGCTGCTTCCCCTCGGCGAAGCAGGGCGGCAGCTGGCCGCTGCGGATCGCGCCGCCCACCGAGGGCAGCCTGGACCGGGAGAGCTGGAACCGGCTGATCGGGATCCTCACCGAGCACAGCCCGGCGGGCCCGGACACCCGCTGCCTCGCCTACTACAACCCGCTGATGCTCCTGGACTTCGACGGCGAGAACACCCACGTACGGGCCGGCCGGCTCGGGGACGCCGCCCTGCTGTACGACAACCCCGAGGTCAGGTTCAGCCCGTCCAACCTGTGGGCCGAGGACCGCTCCTGGGTCCTGTGCACCGACTACGACCTGTGGGCCAGCAAGCTGTCGGGCCCCGCCCCGCTCGTCGAGGCCCTGCTCCGCGACCCGGAGATCGAGGCCGTCCGCCTGCCCTGGGCCCTCTGACCGCCGCCGGTCAGTCCACCAGCCGGTCGCGCAGCCGCTCGCGGGCCTCGGGGGAGAGGCCGAGGCCCTCGGCGAGGTAGGGCTCGACGCCGCCCCAGGTCTCCTCGATGCTCGCGAACGCCGCGTCGAGGTACTCGGCACGGGCGTCGAAGAGCGGGTTGAGCAGCTCCATCACCTCGGGCGTGTACGCGGTGCCCGGGCTGCCGCCGCGGCGGACCTTGTAGCGGCGGTGCTTGGCATTGGACTCCAGGTAGTCGGCGACGATCGCCTCGCGCTCGACACCGACGGCGAGCAGGGTGACGGCCACGGAGATGCCCGCGCGGTCCTTGCCGGCGGCGCAGTGCATCAGCGCGGGCACGCTGTCCACCGCGAGCGCGTGCAGCACCCGGGAGTGCTCGGCGGTGCGCTCCTTGACGATCTTCCGGTAGGAGGCGATCATCCGGGCCGCCCCCTTGCCGTCGTCGAGCAGCGCGCGCAGCTGGTCGAGGTCGCCGTCGCGGACCATCTTCCAGAACTCGGCGCCGTCCGCCGGGTCGCTCAGCGGCAGATTCACGTTCCGCACCCCGGGCAGCGCGACATCGGGGCCTTCCAGCCTCTGGTCGGCGGCGTTGCGGAAGTCGAAGATCGTGTGCAGGCCCAGGGAGGCGAGGAAGGCCGCGTCCTCCTCGGTCGCGTGCGCGAGATGACCGCTGCGGTACAGCACTCCGTGGCGCACCCGCCGCCCGTCCACGGTGGGCAGTCCGCCCACGTCGCGGAAGTTGCGGACGCCGGCCAGCTCCGGCTCGGTCGACGGGACCTGCTGCGTCACGAGGGGCTCCTCCCGGTCGGCCCCGCCGCCGCTGCTCGGCGGTGGGCGCTCAGTCGACCATACGGCATCGGTTTCCTGGGGCAATGAGTTGTCCACAGGCATTGTCAGCAGGGTCCGCGGCCCTTGATGATGTTGGCACTTGAGCGGATCTGTTGGCACCTGTGAGGTCTCGATGGTGGACATCGCCGAAGACGGTCGTACCTGGCTCCTGTCGGGCCCCGGCAGCAGCTATGCCCTGCACCTCACCGCAGCGGACGAGCTGCTGCACCTGCACTGGGGGCCGCGGATCGCCCTCGCCGACGCCGAGGCGCTCGCGGCACACCCGCTGCCCGCTTACTGGGCCTTCGAGTCCCCCCTCGACGGCCGCGAGGAGTACCCCGTCGAGGGCGGCCCCCGCTTCGTCCGCCCCGCTCTCTCCGTGCGCACCGACGAGCGCCGCGGCACCGAGTGGCGCTTCGAGTCCTACCGCGCGGAGGGCGACGAGCTGCGGCTGCGCTTCGACGACGACGGCGTGGGCATCACGCTGCACTACCGGATGCGCGGCGACGTCGTCGAGCGCTGGGTGACCGTCCAGAACGGCGGCAGCTCGCGCGTGGAGCTGCTGCGGGCGGACGCGGCCACCTGGACCCTGCCCGACCGCGAGGGCTGGCGGCTGTCCCAGCTGCACGGCCGCTGGGCCGCCGAGTCCCGGCTCACCACCGCCCCCCTCACCTACGGCGAGAAGGTCATCGGCAGCCGCCGCGGCCACACCGGCCACCAGCACCTGCCCTGGGTCGCCCTCGACACCGACGCCACCGAGGAACGCGGCGAGGTCTACGGCTGCGCGCTCGGCTGGTCCGGCTCCTGGCGCATCGCCGTCGCCCAACTCCCGGACGCGCGCGTGCAGATCACCGGCGGCGCCGGCCACGACGACTCCGGGCTGCTGCTCCTCGCGCCCGGTGAGTCGTACACCACCCCGGTCTTCGCGGGCCTGTGGAGCGACGGCGGCTTCGGCGGCGCGAGCCGCACCTGGCACGCCTATCAGCGCGCCCATGTGATCCCGGGGGCCGACCGGGACCGCCCGGTGCTGTTCAACTCCTGGGAGGCGACGACCTTCGACATCTCCGAGAAGCAGCAGGCCGCCCTGGCCCGCCGGGCCGCCGAAATCGGCGTCGAGCTGTTCGTGGTGGACGACGGCTGGTTCGGCGCCCGCACCAGCGACCACGCGGGCCTCGGCGACTGGACGCCCAACCCCGACCGGTTCCCGCACGGTCTCAAGCCCCTCGCCGACCAGGTGCACGGCCTGGGCATGCGGTTCGGCATCTGGGTGGAGCCCGAGATGGTCAACGCGGACAGCGAGCTGTACCGTGCCCACCCCGACTGGGTCCAGCACCAGACGGGACGCAAGCGGACGGAACTGCGCAATCAGCTCGTTCTCAACCTCGCCCGCGAGGATGTCCAGGAGTATCTGTGGGAGCAGCTGGACACCCTGCTGTCCAGCGCCCCGGTCGACTACGTCAAGTGGGACTTCAACCGCTGCTTCACCGACGCCGGCTGGCCGGGGGAGCCGTACCCGCAGCGCCTCTGGGTGGACCACGTCCGCGCCCTGTACGCCCTGCTGGACCGGTTGCGGGCCGCGCACCCCCAGGTCGCCTTCGAGTCCTGCTCGGGCGGCGGCGGCCGGATCGACCTGGGGGTGCTGAGCCGCACCGACCAGGTGTGGACCTCCGACAACACCGACCCGCTGGACCGGCTCGCCATCCAGCACGGCTTCAGCCAGATCCATCCCGCGCGCGTGATGGCCGCCTGGGTCACCGACAGCCCCAACACCCAGCTCAACGGGCGTTCCAGCTCCCTGCGCTTCCGGTTCGTCAGCGCCATGGCGGGCGTGCTCGGGGTCGGCGGCGACCTGACGGAGTGGAGCGCGCGGGAGCTGGCCGAGGCCCGGCGGTGGGTGGAGCTGTACAAGGAGATCCGGCCGGTCGTGCAGCACGGCGAGCTGTACCGGCTGCGGCCCCCGGCGGGCGGCCTGAGCGCCGTCCAGTACGTGCGAGGAGCGGAGACGGTCGTCCTCGCCTGGCTCCAGGCGCAGAGCTTCGGCGAGCCGGCGCCGGCGCTGCGGCTGCGCGGACTCGACCCGACGGCATCGTATGAATGCCGTGAAACGGGCGAAGTGTACCGAGGGGCCGTTCTGCTGCACCATGGACTGCGCACCGGGCTCACGGGCGACCTGGACGCGACGGTTATCCGACTGCACCGCATCTGAGCCATCTGCCCGAATTGATGCCTTCGTCCAAACTCGCCGTGGAATGAGGCGTCATGGCCGAGCAGTGCGTGAGCAGCGTCATATCCGTGACCGTGCGTCGCGCGTCATGTCCACGTAATAGCCGTACGGGAAAAGCGGAACGGGCGCGCGGAGACGCGGGAATTCACGCTGGGTGACCATGGATTTTCGTCCGTGATCAGTCGAAACACGGACAACGGGAATCTGTCGCTTGTTTCCACGCGTCTTGCTCGCCTACCTTCGCCCTCAATCCGGTCGGAACGCCGAATCCTGCCGCCGCCCGGAGTCCCCTGACATGTGACCCGTGCCGGCAGGAGCGGGGGACCCGGGTACGACTGCCTGTCCGGTCTCCGCGACAGGCTAGGGGTGCAGCCGTGCGCGCACGGCCGGGCAGCTCCAGCCCGAACCCGACAGCTGACCTCGCAGGCGCCGGAGAGGAATCGCGCCATGCCCGCCAAGGGTAAGCACCGACGTCCCAAGACCCCGCGTTTTTCTCGCTCCATAGCCGCCGCCGGAACCGGCGGTGCCGCCTTGGCCCTGCCGCTCCTCGGAGCCGCCGGAGCGCACGCCGCCCCCGCCGCGCAGCCGGTCTCCGGAAAGGCCGTGCAGTCCCTTCCGGAAACGACGAAGAAGACCTCGGCCCAGTCGGGCGCGGGTGTGCGCACCTACACCGTGCGCGGCGGTGACTGCCTTGCGAAGATCGCGGAGGAGCAGCACGTCGGCGGTGGCTGGCAGCGGCTCTACGCCGACAACCGGCAGGCCGTGGGCGCCGACCCGTCGCTCATCCACCCGGGCCTGAAGCTCAGCATCGGCCGGCAGGCCGCACCGGCCCGCACCGAGTCCGCTGCCCCCCAGCACCCCTCGGCCGCCGCGCGGCCCTCCCAACCGCCCGCCGCCCAGCCCGCCGCCCCGCAGCCCGCCCAGACCTCCGGGTCCGGCAGCGCGCGCACCTCCGCCACCGGCTACCTCCTCCCGGTGACCGGCGCCACCGTCGGCACCAACTACCACGTCGCCGGCAGCATGTGGTCCAGCGGCTACCACACCGGCGTCGACTTCGTCGTACCGACCGGCACCCCGCTCAAGGCCGTCGCCGCGGGCACCGTCGTCTCCGCCGGCTGGGGCGGCGCGTACGGCAACCAGGTCGTCATCAAGCTGAACGACGGCCACTACGCCCAGTACGCCCACCTCTCGCAGCTCTCCGTCTCGGCCGGCCAGAGCGTGAGCCCCGGCCGGCAGATCGGCCTGTCCGGCGCCACCGGCAACGTGACCGGACCGCACCTGCACTTCGAGATCCGCACCACGCCCGAGTACGGCTCGGACGTGGACCCGGTCGCCTACCTCCGCTCGCACGGCGTCGCCGTCGGCTGAGCGCTCCCCCCGCACCACCTGCCTGACACGCCGCCGAAGGCCGGACCCCGATCCCCGGGTCCGGCCTTTGGTGTGTCCGCGTCCAACAGCCCGGAGATCATGTGTATTCCTGGATGGCAAATTCTTTACGAGTGGCTCATCTCACCGTTCGTCAACCCCCGCCTACGGTCGCGTAGGTCACATCCGAAGGGGAATCATGGTCCGACGTGGCAGACGATTCGAAGAATGACAGCAGATCAGTGATCGGGTCGTACGTGGCGGTGGGGGACAGCTTCACCGAGGGCGTCGGCGATCCCGGCCCCGACGGGGCGTTCGTGGGCTGGGCCGACCGGCTCGCGGTGCTGCTCGCCGACCGGCGTCCCGAGGGCGACTTCCAGTACACCAATCTCGCCGTGCGCGGGAAGCTGCTGGACCAGATCATGGAAGACCAGCTTCCGCAGGCCGCGGGCATGGCCCCGGACCTGATCTCCTTCTGCGCGGGCGGCAACGACATCATCCGCCCGGGCACCGACCCGGACGAGGTGGCCGAGCGCTTCGAGCGCGCCGTGGCCCGGCTGACCGAGGCCGCCGGCACGGTCCTGGTGACCACCGGCTTCGACACCCGCGGCGTCCCCGTGCTCAAACACCTGCGCGGCAAGATCGCCACCTACAACGGGCATGTCCGCGCCATCGCCGACCGGTACGGCTGCCCCGTGCTCGACCTGTGGTCCCTCAAGTCCGTGCGGGACCGCAGGGCGTGGGACAGCGACCGGCTGCACCTCTCGCCCGAGGGGCACACGCGCGTGGCGCTGCGCGCGGGGCAGGCACTCGGCCTGGACGTGCCGGCCGACCCGGAGCAGCCGTGGCCGCCGCTGCCGCAGCGGGGCACCCTGGAGATCCGCCGTGACAACGTCCAGTGGGCGCGCGAGTTCCTCGTCCCCTGGATCGGGCGGCGGCTGCGCGGCGAGTCCTCCGGCGACCACGTGACCGCCAAGGGCGCGCTGTCGCCGGACGACATCAAGATGCGCATCGCCTCCGTGGCCTGACCCGCGGACCGGGCCCCGGACCGCTCCAGCGCGGTCCGGGGCCCGGCCGCGCGCGTGCTCACCGCCGGCGCTCGGTCAACGCATCCCGGTCCAGACCCAGTTCCCGGGCGAGGGCGTCGTCCACCCACTCCTGCGCCCGGGACCGCGGCACCGCGCCCGGGTACGACGTCAGCTGCACCGCCAGACCGTCCAGCAGCGCGGTCAGCCGCAGCGCCGTACCCGCCGGGTCCGGGCACCGGAACTCGCCGGCCGCCACCCCCTCGGCGATGACCTCGGCGATCGCCGCCTTCCACTGCTTGTCCAGCTCCCGGCCGACCTCCCGCAGGGCGGGCTCGCGCAGGGCGACGGCCCAGCCCTCGATCCACAGCCGCCAGCCCTTGGCCTGTCCGGTCGGCGCGTACCAGCGCACCGCCGACCGCAGCCGGCGCAGCGCGGTGGTCCGCCGGCCCAGCAGCTTCCGCAGATGCGCGAGGTCGTCCCGGGCCGCGTAGGCGAACGCGTCGGCGACCAGGTTCTCCTTGGTGGAGAAGTGGTACAGCACCAGCGCGTTGCTCACACCGAGGGCGGCGGCGACGTCGGCGATCCGCACCGCCGCCACGCCCCGCGCCTCGATCTGCTCGATGGCAGCCCGCAGCAGCTCCTCCCGCCGCTCCGCCACGCTCAACCGCACTCTCGCCACGCGGTCACCCTAGCCGCTGACCCCGGTGGCGCCTAAGCCGTGTGCACGGGCCCGTCAGCGGTACCAGCCGTAGCGGTCCGCGATCACCGGCAGCCGGTCGGTCACCAGGGCGTGCGCCGCCGCGCGCGGGGTCGTCCCGTCGGCCTCGGCACGGTCGAGCATCAGGCCGACCAGGGCCCGCATGGAGCGCCGGATGTGCGCGAAGGCCTCGTCGGGGTCCGCGCCGATGTCGCCGAACAGGGTCCACCACCACCAGGCGTTCGTCCCGGAGTTGACCACCACGTCCGGCAGCACCGTCACCCCGCGCGCGGCCAGCGGCGCCTCCGCCTCGGGTACGACGGGCATGTTGGCCGCCTCGACGATCCAGCGCGCCCGGATCCGGTCCTGGTTCGCGCCGTCCACCACGTACGACACGGCGGCCGGCACCAGCACCTCCGCCTCGGCGGACAGCCAGGCGCCGCCGGGCAGCTCCCGGTCGTCCGGCCGCAGCGCGCCCCGGTCCACGGTCCCGTAGCCGTCCCGCGCGGCCAGCAGCGCCTCGACGTCGAGCCCCGCCGGGTTGGCGATCGTGCCCTTGATGTCGGCGACGGCCACCACCGTCAGACCCGCGCGCGTGAGGAAGCGCGCGGTGGCCCCGCCCATGGTGCCGAGCCCCTGCACGGCGACCCGGGTGCCGGCGTACGGCACCGCCGCCCGGTCCAGGGCCGCCAGCACCGACTCGGCGACCCCGCAGCCGCCGGCCAGCTCGTCCAGGCCGATGCCGTCCACCTCGACCGCGAAGGCGTCCGCGAGCCGCTTCCGGGCCGCCGCCTCGTCGTCCAGCAGCGGATACACCGCCTGCACGGAGGAGACCAGGCCCGCCTCGGCCGCCGCACGGTCCACCAGGTCCTGGCTGAGGCCCAGATCCTCGCCGGTGGTCCAGACGCTCTCGATGTACGGCCGCATCGCGCGCAGGTAGCGGACGAGGATCCCGTACGCCCGCGGGTCCTGAGGATCGCAGTCGATGCCGCCCTTCGCGCCGCCGAGCGGGACGTAGCGGGCCGCGGGGTCGTAGTGCAGGGCCTCCTTCATCGTCATGCCGCGGGCGAGCCCGGCCACCTCCTCCAGCGTGCAGCCGGGGCGCATCCGCAGCCCGCCGCTCGCCACGCCGCGCACCAGCCGGTCCACGACCAGGAAGCCCTGGCGGCCGGTGACGTGATCGGTCCAGACGAGCGAGATCAGGGGGGCGGTCATGGGAGCTCCGGAGGGCGTGAAGGCGAATGTTACTGAACCGTGAGTCAGTTTCCGGAGCGGGTCCGGGCCCTGTCAACGCGCTGAACCGATCTTCAGTGGCGGGCGGGCGCACCCCGCCGTGTCCGGACTGTCGCAGGGGCCGACCATAATGGAGGGCCTCACCCACTTCACCGGGAGGTACTGTGACCGGTCTGCGTTCTCCGAACTCCGGGCTCCGCGCGCTGCGGCCCGCTGCCTTCGGCGCGGACCCGGGCGGTGAACGCCTGGCGCGCATCCGCCGGTCGCCGCACTTCAAGGACGGCGTCTTCCAGAACCCCGGCGGCCCCGCCCGCACCCGGCCCAGCGGCTCCACGCTGGACCTCGCGAAGGTGTTCCTCGACAAGGAGACCCGGCCGTTGCGGGCCCCCAAGGGCACGATCCCGGTCCACCCGACCACCTTCGCCGACCTGGCCGAGCCGCCCGCCACCGGACTGCGGCTGACCTGGATGGGCCACTCCAGCGTGCTCGCCGAGATCGACGGCCACCGGGTGCTGTTCGACCCCGTCTGGGGCGAGCGCTGCTCCCCGTTCCCCTTCGCCGGGCCCAAGCGCCTGCACCCCGTGCCGCTGCCGCTGGCCGCGCTCGGTCCGGTCGACGTCGTCGTCATCTCGCACGACCACTACGACCACCTTGACCTGCCCACGATCAAGGCGCTGGCGGGCACGGACACCCTGTTCGCCGTGCCGCTCGGCGTCGGCGCCCACCTCGAACAGTGGGGTGTCTCCCCGGACCGGCTGCGCGAGCTGGACTGGCACGAGGCCACCCGCGTCGGCGGCCTCACCCTCACCGCCGCCCCGGCCCGCCACTTCTGCGGCCGGGGCCTGCGCAACACCCAGCACACCCTCTGGGCGTCCTGGGTCGTGGCGGGCGAGGAGCACCGGATCTACCACAGCGGTGACACCGGCTACTTCGACGGCTTCAAGGACATCGGTGCCGGCCACGGCCCGTTCGACGCCACGATGATCCAGATCGGGGCGTACAGCGAGTTCTGGCCCGACATCCACATGACCCCCGCGGAGGGCCTGCGCGCCCATCTGGACCTCCAGGGCGGGGCGCCGCACGGCGTCCTGCTGCCGATCCACTGGGGCACCTTCAACCTCGCCCCGCACCCGTGGGCCGAGCCGGGGGACTGGACGAAGGAGGCCGCCGAGGAGGCCGGCCAGGCGGTCGCCCTGCCCCGCCCGGGCGAGCCCTTCGAACCGTCCGGCAAGCTTCCGGCGGAGGCGTGGTGGCGCGGCGTGGCGGGCGAGGTGCGGCGGACATGGCGCTCGGTGGGGGCGTTCGTCGCGGAGCCGCCCGCCCGGGGCGCCGCCACGCACGGCAGCGTGGGCTGAGCCCGACGAGGCACCTGCGCCCACCCCTTTCCCCGGGTCCGCGGCGGACTTTTCCCGGGTCTGCGGCGAACGGCTGAGGGCACGCCGTTCGCCGCACCCGCGCACCCAGACACCTCCGCGTACGCCAAGGCGCTGATCGCCTCCCCTCCGCGTACGCCTGACGGCCATTTCTCCGCGTACGCCTCCACTCCGCGTACGCCCTCTCCCGTCGCGCTCCCTCACCCCGGCCGAGGTGCAGGCCAAAGCAGACACTCTCCGTAGTTTTCGGGTGGGGTTCAGCGGGCGGCAAGACCCCCTGCGGCTGCCGTGACGGAGGATCCGGGAGTCGTCGGCGGAGACGCACGCGCCCGCTCGACCACGTCTCCGGGGCGCGGCACGATCGGGACCGCCTTTCGTTTACGACCGCCTGTGACCAGCCAGGATCGATCCTGTTCGCGCTCGGTCAGGCACCGCGTCACGGTCATCGGACTTTCGTACGAAGCCTCATACCAGAGCGGGACGCTCCCCGGCGGACTTTGTCAACTGCCCGCCGCACATGATGCGCAGGCAACTACTGTGAGTGTCCGTCGGGCGACGCGCGGCCGGATCCACCGGTTCCGCCACCCGGCACCGCGATCGCGCACGCCCGCATCCGCATCTGCCCGCGGCGCGCACCGCACGAGAACCCAGGCCCCCACGGATCAGTACGAGGACGCAGATGTCTCACCTCCGAGCACCGGCCGCTCGCGCCGACCGCCGCGAGGGCGGCCGGCACGGGCGGCCGGTCGCCCGACCCGCTCCCGCACTGCCCGAAACGCATATACGGCCCCAGCTCATGCGGCTCGCCGTCCTGCCACCCCTCGCGGTCGCCCTGAGCGGCACCGCCGCGGTTCTGGTCAGCATCCGCTCCACCGGCGCGCACACCGGACCCGTCCTGTGGGCCGTACTCGCCGGAGCGGTCGCCGTGGCCGTGGCCGGCATCCTGATCGCCGCCATCGCCGCCGACCGCGCCGCCCGCTGCGTCGCCGACCGCGTCGAGGCGCTGCGCCGCACCGCCGCGCGCGGCGAGGCCGATCTGCACGCCCTGGTCGACGCGCTGCGGCAGGGCGAGGCCCCGCCGCAGCGCGGCCCGCGCCGCCGGCCGCCCGCGGACGCCGACGACTTCGAGCTGCTCGCAGCGGAGCTGGCCCGCGCGCACGACGGCGCCGTCACCGCCGTCGTACGCGCGGCCCAGCTCTCCAGCCAGACGGGCAGCGAGCAGAAGCTGGAAGTGTTCGTCAACCTCGCGCGCCGGCTGCAGTCGCTCGTGCACCGGGAGATCTCGATCCTCGACGACCTCGAGAACGAGATCGAGGACCCCGATCTGCTCAAGGGCCTGTTCCACGTGGACCATCTGGCCACCCGGATCCGGCGGCACGCCGAGAACCTCGCCGTGCTCGGCGGCGCGGTCTCCCGCCGGCAGTGGAGCAACCCGGTCTGCATGACCGAGGTCCTGCGCTCCGCCATCGCCGAGGTCGAGCAGTACTCCCGGGTCAAGCTGGTGCCGCCCATCGACGGCGAACTGCGCGGCCACGCCGTCGCCGACGTCATCCATCTGCTCGCCGAACTCATCGAGAACGCCACGGTGTTCTCCGCCCCGCACACCCAGGTCCTGCTCCGCGCCAACCTCGTCACCTCCGGGCTCGCCGTGGAGGTCGAGGACCGCGGGCTCGGCATGCCCGTGGGCGAGCAGAACCGGATGAACGCCCTACTCGCCGACCCCGACCAGGTCAACGTCGCCAGCCTGTTGGCCGACGGCCGCATCGGCCTCTACGTCGTCTCCCAGCTCGCCCGCCGGCACGGCATCCATGTGCGGCTCCAGACCAACATCTACGGCGGCGTCCAGGCCGTACTCGTCGTCCCGCAGGCGCTGTTGGGCGACGCACCGGCCGCGCCGGACGCACCGGGCGCGGACACCGACGCGAGTGCGGACGCCGACACGAGTCCCGGCGACGGGACTGCCGTATCGCAGCCGCAGCCGCAGCCGCAGCCGCAGCCGCAGACCCGGCCGCACCCGGTGCATCCGGCGCGGACGCAGTCCCAGCCGCAACAGCCCGTCCAGGGCGGGGCCGAGGCCGGGACCGGGGCGGCTGCCGGGCAGGCACCCGGCACCGGTCGGCGGCGGCACGCCCAGCGCGGATCCGCGCGACGCGGCGCCGAGACCGGCACCCGCGGAGGGAACACGGGCGCCCCCGCCCCGCTTCCGGTACGCGGTGCCCATGACACGCGGCCCACCCCCGCCGAGGCCGTGCCCGGCATCAGCGCCGAGGACCGGCAGGCCGTCGAGGCGCACGCGGGCATCGCGCCCACTCCGCGCGTCGGCCCGGTCCGCGGCACCATGGACAAGCCCCAACTGCCCCGCCGGCGTGCCCAGGAGCACATCGCTCCCCAGCTGCGCGGCGGCCCGGCGCCCCGCCAGGACGCCGACAGCGTCGCCGGCCACGATCCCGGCCTGATGGCCGCCTTCCAGCGCGGGATCGGGCTCGCCGAGGCCCAGCAGAACCTGGAGTCGGAGTACGGGGACCCGGAGTACCGGGAACCGGGGTACGAGCAGCCCGGGTACGGGACGACGCCGTACAGCGAGACGGCGTACGGGAAAACCTCGTACGACAAGACGTCGTACGAGAAGACGTCGTACGAGCACATGGGGTCGGGCCATGCGGAGGCGGCGGTCATGGCGGGCACACACCTGTCGGCCTCCGTGCCGGACGCCACCGAGCCGGCCCACGCGCACATGGGCGCGGACGCCATGGGCTCACCCCACACGGGTCAGGAGCACATGGAGGGTCCCTACATGGCCCAGGACCACATGGCCCAGGACCACATGGCTCAGGACCACACGGCTCAGGACCACACGACCCCGGACCACAGGGAGCCCGCCCCCATACCTCCGGCGCGCGCCGTCGCGCCCGTGTCCGACGGCATCCGCGGCACCGGCCGGACCGACGGGAGCGCCCCGGCCGGATGACCACCTCCACACCCGCACGTCGTACCCCCACCCCCAGCGCTCCCGCAGATCTTCGTACCCCAAGGAGTCGATCCACCATGGCGAGCGACGCGCCGACCGTCCACGCATCCGACCTCGACTGGCTGCTGAGCGGCCTCGTGCAGCGCGTACCCCACACCAGCAGCGCGGTGCTCCTGTCCAGCGACGGACTCGTCAAGTCCGTGCACGGCCTGGACGCCGACAGCGCCGACCACATGGCGGCCCTGGCCTCCGGCCTGTACTCCCTCGGCCGCAGCGCGGGCGTCCGGTTCGGCGACGGCGGGGAGGTCCGCCAGGTCGTCGTCGAACTCGACGCGACCCTGCTCTTCGTCACCACCGCGGGCTCCGGCACCTGCCTCGCCGTGCTGGCCGGCCGCGAGGCCGACGCCGCGGTGCTCGGCTACGAGATGGCCATGCTGGTCAAGAGCGTCCGCCCGTACCTGGTGACCGCGCCCCGGCAGCATGCCGTCGAATCCACGGCGACGAGGCCTTGAGCGTGGCCGCAGCCGGCGACGGGCCCTGGCTGGACGACGCGGCCGGGCGGCTGGTGCGCCCCTTCACGGTCAGCAACGGCCGCACCGAACCCAGCGTCGCCCTCGACCTGATGTCGCAGGTGATGGCCACCGGAGTCACCCCGCTCGGCTACCTCGGCCCCGAGCACGCGCAGGCGCTCGACCTGTGCCGCGCGCCCGTCTCGGTCGCCGAGGCGGCCGCCCAGCTGAAACTGCCCGCGGTGGTGACCAAGGTGCTGCTCTCGGACCTGGTCGACTGCGGTGCGCTGACCACCAAGCCGCCCGTGTATCACCACACTCCCACTGACCGGTCTCTGCTGGAGGCAGTGCTCGATGGACTACGACGACAGCTCTGACCCGTTCCCCACCGCCCTCAAGATCCTGGTGGCGGGCGGGTTCGGGGTCGGGAAGACGACCTTCGTCGGTGCGGTCAGCGAGATCGCGCCGCTCAGTACGGAGGAGCTGCTCACCACAGTCAGCGTCGGCACGGACAGTCTCGACGGCGTCGAGAACAAGATGGAGACCACGGTCGCCATGGACTTCGGCCGGATCACCCTCGATCCGGACCACGTGCTGTACCTGTTCGGCACTCCGGGACAGGAGCGGTTCTGGTTCATGTGGGACGAGCTGTCCGAGGGCGCGCTCGGCGCGGTGATCCTCGCCGACACCCGCCGCCTCCAGGACTGCTTCGCCGCCGTGGACTTCTTCGAGGAACGCGGGCTCGCGTTCATCGTCGCCGTCAACGAGTTCGACGGGTCCTTCCGCTACGACCCCGACGAGGTGCGGTCCGCCATCGATCTCGGCCCGGAGGTCCCGGTGGTGCGCTGCGACGCCCGGATCTCGAGCTCCGGTGTCCAGACGCTGCTCACCCTGGTCCGCCACCTCCTCGCCCATGCCCCGGCGCCCGCGCCCAGCCATGGCGCCCACATGTGATCCCGCCCTACCGCCCACGGAGCCGCTATATGAGGTCTGCCCACAGTGCCGGAGCCCGGCCATGAGCTACGAGCCGCCCCGGCCGGTCCGGGGTCTGCTGCTCACCCCCGAGGACAAGGAGGCACCCGCACGCGTCCACCGGCTGCGCCGACTCGGTCTGGTGGACCGGCCCGACCCCGTGCTCGACACCTTCGCCGGTCACCTCGCCCAGCTCACCGGCGCGCTCTACGCCATGGTCAACTTCATCGGCGAGGAGCACCAGTTCTTCGCGGGCCTGAGCGCCCCCGCCACCGCCCCCGTCGTGCGGGAGGACGGCACCAGGGCCGAGATCGGCCGGGTGCTGCCGCGCGACCACGGGTTCTGCCCCCATGTGGTGGTCCGCCGCAAAGCCCTGGTCCTGGAGGACGTCAGCGACTATCCGCGGTTCGCGGGCAATCCGGTGGTCGACGAGTACGGCATCCGCTCCTATCTCGGCGCCCCGCTGATCGACAGCTCCGGTATGGCGCTCGGCACCGTGTGTGCCGCCGACACGGCGCCCCGTGCGTGGGGCAGGCCGGGCCTGGAGACCATCAAGGCACTCGCCGCCGACCTCGTCCTGCGCCTCGAACGGAGTACGGAGGACGGCCTGCCGCTCTGAGCCGAGGGGCACGGCTAGGGGCCTCGCGGGCGGGCGTCGGCCCAGCATCCCCGGGGGTGACGCGCGGGTAGGGAGAGGGCCTGTAGGAAAGCTGAGGCGCCGGTTAAGAAAAGCTCGATGGACCAGGGCGCGCGCGTACGGCAGATTGCAGGGTGATTCCACCCCTCTGACCCGGTGCGGGCCCCTTCGGCGTGCCCGCGGGCCGGGCCTCACCCCTCAGGAGCCCTTGCGTGAAGGCGCTGGTCAAGGAGAAGGCGGAGCCGGGACTCTGGCTCACGGACGTCCCGGAGCCCGCCATCGGCCCCGGTGACGTGCTGATCAAGGTCATGCGGACCGGTATCTGCGGCACCGACCTGCACATCAGGGCCTGGGACGGCTGGGCCCAGCAGACGATCCGCACCCCGCTCGTGGTCGGCCACGAGTTCGTCGGGCAGGTCGTCGAAGTCGGACGGGACGTGGCCGACATCCGCATCGGCGACCGGGTCAGCGGCGAGGGCCACCTGGTGTGCGGCAAGTGCCGCAACTGCCTGGCCGGCCGCCGCCACCTGTGCCGGGCCACCGTCGGCCTGGGCGTCGGCCGCGACGGAGCGTTCGCCGAGTACGTCGCCCTGCCCGCGTCCAACGTCTGGGTGCACCGGATCCCGGTCGACCTCGACGTCGCCGCGATCTTCGACCCGTTCGGCAACGCCGTGCACACCGCGCTGTCCTTCCCGCTGGTCGGCGAGGACGTGCTGATCACCGGCGCCGGCCCGATCGGCCTGATGGCCGCCGCCGTGGCCCGGCACGCGGGCGCCCGCCATGTCGTCATCACCGACGTCAGCGAGGAGCGCCTGGAACTGGCCCGCAAGATCGGCGTGAGCCTCGCCCTGAACGTGGCCGAGACCTCCATCGCCGACGGGCAGCGCGAACTGGGACTGCGCGAGGGCTTCGACGTCGGCCTGGAGATGTCCGGCCGCGGCGAGGCCATGCGGGACATGATCGCCAACATGACGCACGGCGGCCGGATCGCCATGCTCGGCCTGCCGGCCCAGGAGTTCGCGGTCGACTGGGCGCGGATCGTCACCTCGATGATCACCATCAAGGGCATCTACGGCCGCGAGATGTTCGAGACCTGGTACGCGATGTCGGTCCTGCTGGAAGGCGGCCTTGACCTCGCCCCCGTGATCACCGGCCGGTACGACTACCACGACTACGAGGCCGCCTTCGCCGACGCGGCCAGCGGCAGGGGCGGCAAGGTCATCCTGGACTGGACCGCGTAAGCCGTCCCACCGCGGCCCCGCGCGCCGCGCCCGCCGCCAGAACGCGAACTCCCTCACCCCGTCAGCGCTTTCAGGAGCCCCCATGTTCGACACCGTCCGCGACGACCTGCGCGCCACCCTCGACGAGATCCGCGCCGCGGGCCTGCACAAGCCCGAGCGGGTCATCGGCAGCCCGCAGTCCGCGACCGTGAACGTCACCGCCGGCGGCCGTCCCGGCGAGGTCCTCAACTTCTGCGCCAACAACTACCTCGGCCTCGCCGACCACCCCGACGTGGTCACCGCCGCCCACGAGGCCCTGGACCGCTGGGGCTACGGCATGGCCTCCGTCCGCTTCATCTGCGGCACCCAGGAGGTGCACAAGGAACTGGAGAACCGGCTCTCCGCGTTCCTCGGCCAGGAGGACACGATCCTGTACTCCTCCTGCTTCGACGCCAACGGCGGTGTCTTCGAGACCCTGCTCGGCGAGGAGGACGCGGTGATCTCCGACGCCCTCAACCACGCCTCCATCATCGACGGCATCCGGCTGTCCAAGGCCCGCCGCTTCCGCTACGCCAACCGCGACCTCGCGGACCTGGAGGCCAAGCTCAAGGAGGCGTCCGGCGCCCGGCGCCGCCTGATCGTCACCGACGGCGTCTTCTCCATGGACGGCTACGTGGCCCCGCTGAAGGAGATCTGCGACCTCGCCGACCGCTACGACGCCATGGTCATGGTCGACGACTCGCACGCCGTCGGCTTCGTCGGCCCGAGCGGCCGCGGCACCCCCGAGCTGCACGGCGTGATGGACCGCGTCGACATCATCACCGGCACCCTCGGCAAGGCCCTCGGCGGCGCCTCCGGCGGCTATGTCGCCGCCCGCGCCGAGATCGTCGCCCTGCTGCGCCAGCGCTCCCGCCCGTACCTGTTCTCCAACACCCTCGCCCCGGTGATCGCCGCCGCCTCCCTCAAGGTCCTCGACCTGCTGGAGTCGGCCGACGACCTGCGCGTACGGCTCGCCGAGAACACCAAGCTGTTCCGCAGCCGGATGACCGAGGCGGGCTTCGACGTCCTTGCCGGCGACCACGCCATCGCGCCCGTCATGATCGGCGACGCGGCGAAGGCGGCCCGCATGGCCGAGCTGCTGCTGGAGCGGGGCGTGTACGTGATCGGCTTCTCCTACCCGGTCGTGCCGCAGGGCCAGGCCCGCATCCGCGTCCAGCTGTCCGCCGCCCACTCCACGGCGGACGTGAACCGCGCCGTCGACGCGTTCATCGCGGCGCGCGCCGAGCTGGAGGTCTGACCAGCGCGGACGCCCTGGGATAATCGAGGGCATGATCGAGGCACGGCGGCTCCACATCCTCCGTGCGGTGGCCGACCACCGCACGGTCACCGCGGCGGCCGCCGCGCTCTATCTCACGCCTTCGGCCGTCTCCCAGCAGCTCACGGCCCTGGAGCAGGAGACCGGCCACCGCCTGGTCGAGCGCGGCGCCAAGGGGGTACGGCTCACCCCGGCCGGCGAGATCCTGCTCAGCCACACCAACGCGGTCCTCGCCCAGCTGGAGCGCGCCGAGGCCGAGCTGGCGGCCTACAGCTCGGGCGCGGCGGGCACGGTGACGGTGGCGGCCTTCGCGACCGGCATCGCCCAGGTGGTCGCCCCGGCCGTGGCCCGGCTCGCCGTCACGGCACCCGGTATACGGATCCGGGTGCAGGACGCGGAGGGCGACGCGAGCCTGCCCATGGTCCTGGACCGGCAGGTCGATGTCGCGGTCGCCGTCGAGTACCGGGGTGCCCCGTCGGCGGACGACCCCCGCCTGACCCACGTGCCGCTGTACGCCGAGCCGTTCGACGCGGTCGTGCCCCTGGGACACCGGCTCGCGGACGCCGCCGAGGTCCCGCTCGCCGAGCTGGCCAAGGACCCCTGGATCGGCCCGTACCCCGGCAATCCCTGCCATGACGTGGTGGTCCTCGCCTGTGAGAGCGCCGGCTTCCAGCCCCGGCTGGAACACTCCTCCGACGACTTCCGTGCCGTCGTCGCCCTCGCCTCGGCCGACGCGGGCGTGGCCCTCGTCCCGCGCTCGGCGCTGCGCGGCATGGACCTCGCCGATGTCGTCGTACGACCGGTCGACGGGGTCGCCCCGACCCGCCGGGTCTTCGCCGCCGTCCGCCGGGGAGCGGAGGGGCACCCGCTGATCCGCCCGGTGCTGGAGGCGCTGGGCGAGGCGGCACAGGCGTGAAGATCGCGTAGCGGACCGTGCCCAGCCGCGTGCGCGCGGGCCCGGTGGCCCGGCCGGCCGTTGCGCGGCCCCGCCGGCCGCCGGCTCGGCTCGGGTGACTGTCAGTGGCAGGGACTACGGTGCGTTGCATGCCCGATGGAGAAGACGTACGACGAATCGCCCTGTCCCTGCCGGACACCACGGAGAAGGTCGCCTGGAGCATGCCCACGTTCCGGGTGGCCGGGAAGATGTTCGCGACCCTCCCGGAGGACGAGACGTCCATCGCCGTGCGCTGCCCCAAGGAGGAGCGCGACGAACTCGTGCTGGCCGAGCCGGAGAAGTTCTGGATCGCCGGCCACGAGGCCCAGTTCGCCTGGGTCAGAGCGAGACTCGCCGCCCTCGACGACGAGGGCGAGCTGCGGGACATCCTGGCGGACTCCTGGCGCCAGGCCGCCCCGCCCCGACTGCTGGACGCACACCCGGAGTTGGGGCGGCTGCCCGGGGGCTGAAATACCCGGTGGGCGCCGCCGGACAGTGGCATGATCCCGCGCGACGGAGCCGACGCGGCCGGGCGGTGCGGGGGGAGCGGCCGGACGGCAGGGAGGGGAGCACTCGGGATGACCGGAACGGACGCGCGGCGCGACATCGCCGCCCAGGATGTGCGCAAGGCGGCGGCCGGTGACCCGGCCCTGTGGTCGCGGGACTTCGCCCTGTTCTTCGTGGCCCGGGCACTCGCCCGCCTCGGCGACACGATGCTGCCCGTGGCCCTGGCCGCCGGCCTGCTGGAGCACGGGTACGGCGCGGGCGCTGTCGGCCTCGCCATGGCCTCCACGGCCGCCGCCTTCGCCGGTCTGGTCGTCTTCGGCGGGGTCATCGCCGACCGGTTCAGCACCCGCAGACTGATGATCGGCGCCGACCTGGTCCGGCTCGGCACCCAGTCCGTCGCCGCGGGACTCTTCTTCACCGGGCACGTGGTGCTCTGGCAGATCTGCGCCATCGGCGTCGCCAACGGCATGGCCGGCGCGGTCTTCCAGCCGGGCGTGGCCAGCACCGTGCCCCGGCTGGCCGCCGACATCCAGGGGGCGAACGGCGCGATCCGGATCGCCGAGTCCGCCGCACAGCTCGCCGGACCCGCGGTGGCCGGCGTCCTGGTCGGCCTCGCCTCGCCCGGCGGCGTCTTCGCCGCGCACGCCGCCACCTATGCGCTCAGCGCCCTGTGCCTGCTGCTCCTGCGGCTGCGCCCGCTCCCCGCGGCCGCCCGCGGAGCCGGCGCCGGTCCGCGCGCCTTCCGCGCCGATCTGGTCGACGGCTGGCGGGAGTTCCGCTCCCGCGCCTGGCTGTGGGGGGTGATCGCCGTCTGGTGCCTGTACATGGTCGCCGTGTGGGGCCCGACCGTCCCGCTGGTGGCGACCGAGGTGGTCCAGCACCACGGGCCCGGCGCCTACGGTCTGGTCAACTCGGCCCTCGGCGCGGGCACGGTGGTCGGCGGTCTGCTCGCCCTCAGGCTGCGCCCCCGCCGTATGCTCCGGGCCGGCGCGGTCTCCCTCTTCGCCTTCTTCGGTTTCCCGGCGGCCGTCGGGGCGGGCCTCGGTGTACCCGCCATGGCGGCGGGCGCCGCGCTCGCCGGTGCCGGCATGTCCTTCTGGGGCGTGATGTGGGCGACCACCGTGCAGACACAGGTCCCGGCCGCCGTCCTCAACCGCATCCATGCCTACGACGTGGCGGGATCGCTCGCCATGATGCCGGTCGGGCAGGCCCTGGCGGGTCCGGCGGCCGGCGCGCTGGGCGCCGACCACGTCCTGCTGGCCGCCGGGGGAGTGAGCCTGGCGGTGGCGGCGATCCTGCTCGCGATACCGGCGGTACGCGACCTGGTCCGGGCCGACGCGCCCGCACCCGCACCCACACCCGCCCCCGCACCCTGAGCCCGCGGCTCACCGGCCGGCCGGCACCCGCCCGGCACCCAGGAAGCGGCCGATCCGGTCCCGCAGGCCCGCCGCGTCCAGCCCGTGGGCCGCCACATGCTCCTCGACGGTGCCGTAGCGGCGCAGCTCGCGGCGGCCGACGCCGAGGCCGAGCACCCGGTGCGGTACGTCGGACAGCGCCTCGCTCACCGCGGCCGTCGACGTCCCCGCGAGGTACGGCTCGACCAGCACGACGTCGTTCCCCGCCGCCTCGGTGGCCCGGCGCAGTCCGGCCGCGTCGAACGGCCGCACGGTCGTCGCGTACAGCACGGTCACGTCCAGGCCCTCGGTGGCGGCGAGGACCGCGTCGAGCATCGGGCCGACGGCGACGACCACACCCGAGCGGCCCTCGCGGACCGTGACGAAGTGCTGCCCGTCGATCACCCGGCCCTGCTGGTTGGCCTGCACGGACAGCCGCACGTACACCTTGTCGTCGCCCGCCGCGATCGCGTGGTGCAGCAGCGTCTCGGCCTCGTCCGGGTGCCCGGGCACATGTACGGTCCAGCCGTCCAGCGTGTCCAGGAGGGCCACATCGCCGGGAGCCATGTGGGTGAAGCCGCCGGCCGGCCAGTCGAAGGAGGCGGCGGCGCTCACCAGCACCGCGCCCGTGTCCTGGTGCCCCAGATCCAGCTTGACCTGCTCGAACGGTCGCTCCACGAGAAAGCTGGCGAAGGTGTGCACCACGGGCCGCAGTCCGGTGAGCGCCAGCCCCGCCGCCGCTCCGACCAGCAGCTGCTCGCGGATGCCGACGTTGATCACCCGGTGGGGATGGCGGCGCACGGCCTCCCGGAAGCCGTCGACGCCGATCTCGGCGAGGACGACCGCGACCCGCGGATCCTCGTCCAGCAGCCGGGAGACGACGGGGGCGAAACGGTCACGCATGGTGTCCATCGAAGGACCCTTTCCATGAGGTGCCACGGGTGCCATGAGGCGCCCCCGGCAAGGAGGCGAGTCAGGCGTTCTTCGGTTCGACACGGGCCACGACCACATGCGGCCGGCCCGGATGCGGCGCGGTGAACGCGGCGTACAGCGCCTCGTGGTCGCGCCCGTCGACGGTCACCGCCGACCAGCCCGCCGCGGTGAACCGGGCGGCGATCCCGCCGGGCAGCGCGTGGCTGGCGGAGGAGTTGTCGATCACGACGGCGTGCAGCCGGTCGAGTCCGGCGGGCCCGGCGAAGGCGATCGCCTCGTGGTTGCTGCCCTCGTCCAGCTCGGCGTCCCCGATCAGCACCCAGACCGCCGGGTCGGGCCGGTCCTGCGCCCGCAGGCCCAGCGCGGTGCCCACGGCGATCGGCAGCCCGTGCCCGAGCGACCCGCTGCCGATCTCGGCCCCGGGCACCAGCACCCGGTCCGGGTGGTGGCCGAGCGGGGAGTCGTACGCCCCGAAGTCCGGCAGCCACGCGACCGGCACGAACCCCTTCGCCGCCAGCACCGCGTAGTACGCCATGGGGCCGTGCCCCTTGCTCAGCAGGAAGCGGTCCCGGGCCGGGTCCTCGCGCAGCTCCGGAGCGACCCGGAGCACGCGGTCGTAGAGCACCCACAGCACGTCGAGCGTGGAGGTGGCCGCCGGGCCGTGCTTCTCGTCGCCGGTCATCAGCCCCATCAGCCGGGGCAGGTCGTCGTAGCCGTATGCGCGGCTCTCGTCCGCTGCGATGGTCATGTCGATCATCGTGCAACCTGAACCAAGCTTGAGGTCAACAGCGAAAGGGGCGCGCGGCGACCGATCCGAGTGCGGTATTGTTTCCTTGCGCGTTCGGCCGGGGAAAGCCCAGGTCAGACCGCACCGGGACGTGGCGCAGCTTGGTAGCGCACTTGACTGGGGGTCAAGGGGTCGCAGGTTCAAATCCTGTCGTCCCGACCAGCTTCATGGTCGGCCGGAGGCCGTCTTCTCAGATCCGAGGAGACGGCCTTTGTCGTGTCCGCTCGACCCGCTCGACCCGCTCGACCCGCTCGACCCGCTCGGGCCGCTTGTCCCGTCCGTCGTGCTCGTCCTCCTCGCCGGGAAGGCCGAGCCGCTGGTCGGCCGTGGTGATCCCGGCGACCACCTCGGCGAGCTGGCCGCAGGCGCGCGCGATCTCCCGCTCGGTCTGGTTCCGCCGGCTGATGACCGCCCCGACCAGCAGCGAGGTCAGTGCCGCCGAGCCGTTGAACGCCTGCAGGGCGATCATGCTGGTGAGCAGATCATGACCGGCGAAGGGGCCCGCCCCGCGCGCGGCGGAGACGATCGTGAAGGTCGACACGGCCAGGGCGCAGGGCGCCGCCCCGGCCAGCTGGAAGCGGAAGGCCGCCCAGATCAGCAGCGGGAAGCCGAGGAACAGCAGGGGAGAGCTGCTGGTCTCGACCAGGCCGACGCCGGCCGTGGCCGCCATGAGCAGCAGGGCCTCCGCCCACCGGGACGCCGGCACGTGCTTCGGCCAGCGCGCCGACCGGAGGACGAGCAGGACCGGCGTGACCACCAGCACGCCCATGGCGTCGCCGGTCCACCAGACCGACCACGTCGGCCAGAACCCCTCGTCCAGCACTCCGGCGAGGAGCAGGGTCGTGGTGCCCGTCGTCGCGCTGACCAGCATCCCGGTGAACGCGCCGAGGAGGATCAGGGAGAGCGCGTCCCGCAGTCGGTCCAGTCGCACACGGAAGCCCGCACGGCACAGCAGCGCGTAGGAGCAGACCGGGGCGAGGGTGTTCCCCGCCGTGATCACGAGTACGGCCACGAGCGACGGCCCGAGCGAGACGTTGGCCAGGAAGGCGCCGAGCGCGATACCCGGCCAGACCCGCGCACCGCACAGCAGCAGGGCCGCCAGCGCGATACCGCTCGGCGGCCACAGCGGGGTGACCTGGCTGCGTACCAGCTCCTGCAGCAGTCCCACCTCGGCCGAACCGAAGTACAGCGCCGCGACCACGCAGATCCGCAGGACGGTCAGGCCATGGCGCCGCAGTCGTGTGCGCCGGACGTCAGCCATCGGGCGACCTCCGTCCCGACATCGCCCCGAGCCCCATCATCCGCCGGAACCGGCGGATCCTCCAGAGCGGCCCGGCGGCCCGGCGGCGGCCACGGGCCGGCGGCCCGCCGTGTCAGGAGCCCCGCATGGCCGCCCGGCACTTCCCGGCCCCCGTGCCCTCCTCCGATCGGGGCACCGGCGTGCGCCGCGGCCCCGGACCTCAGAAGACGAGGCCCACATGGGCCAGCGCCTGCTGCAGCAGAGCCCCGTGCCCGCCCGGCATCTCGCTGCGCAGCGCCGGGGAGGCGGCCTCCTGGGGGCTGAACCAGACGAGGTCCAGCGCGTCCTGGCGGGGCCGGCAGTCGCCGCTCACCGGCACGATGTAGGCGAGGGACACCGCGTGCTGGCGCGGATCGTGGAACGGCGTGATGCCCGCCGTCGGGAAGTACTCCGCGACCGTGAACGGCTGGAGGGAGGAGGGGACGCGGGGCAGGGCGACCGGCCCGAGGTCCTTCTCCAGGTGGCGCAGCAGCGCGTCACGGACCCGCTCGTGGTGCAGCACCCGGCCGGACACCAGGGTCCGGTTGACCGTGCCGTCCGGGCCGATGCGCAGCAGCAGCCCGATGCTGGTGACTTCGCCGCTGTCGTCCACGCGCACCGGGACGGCCTCGACGTACAGGATCGGCATCCGGGCTCTGGCCATTTCCAGCTCGTCCGAGGTCAGCCAGCCGGACGTGGTTTCGGTCATGTCAGCCATTGCTTGATCATACTTTCCGGGTGGGGCGCGCGCTGGGATCGCGGGCCGGTTCGGATACGGGCGGTCCGTACAGTCGGCGGGCGTTGTCACGGCCCGTCCAGGCCGCGATCCGCAGGGCGTCGGCCAGGCTCAACTCGTCGGCGTCCACACGGTCTTGCAGCAGATCGGCGAGGCCCTGCCGGAAGCACAGGGCACCCAGGTGATGGAACTCGGCCACACCGTAGGCGTCGGAGCTGTACAGCAGTTTGCGGAACGGGGTGATCTCCAGTGCTTCTTCCAGCACCGCCCGGCACCGGGCCGGCCCGGTGTAGTGCAGGGCGAGACCGACGTCCAGGTGGACGCGCTCGAACACCGCGGCCAGATAGGCGGCCTGACGGTGGTACGGCCAGCAGTGCAGCAGCAGGACCGGGATCGTGCCGGCCGTCCGGTGCAGCCAGTCGGTGAGCAGGGCGGGGTCGGCGCGGTGCAGCCGAACGTCCGCGTCGCCGAAGCCGGTGTGCAGTTGCAGCGGCAGCCCCAGGTCGACCGCGGTCCACAGCAGATGCCGTACCAGCACCGGGTCGGTGAGGCGTCCGCCGGCCGCCAGCCAGCGCCCGGCCGCCCGGGTCACATCGGCCGCCGCCGGGCGTTCCGGGTCCAGGGCGAAGCCCGTGCGGTACGCCGCGATCGACTTCACCGCCACCACGCCCGGCCGGCGCACGGCCTCCTCGGCCGCGGCGCGGACCGCTGCCGCGTACGCGCCCGCCGCCACACCCCGCGCCGCCACCGCCTCGGCCAGCTGCTCCAGCCGTACGACCTCGCAGGCGGCGGCGCCGGCCGCGGCCGCCAGCTCGGCGGGGGAGGTGACCGGGTGCGGGGTGTAGCCGGTGTCCACGCAGAACACCTCGGCGCCGGACGCGGTCAGGAAGCGGCGGTTGACCTCCTGCCAGCCGAGCGCCGCGCGCCGGGCCGTGTAGTCGGCGGCCGGGGCGTGCCGGGGCAGGTCGAGCAGGGGTGCGCAGTGCCGGCGGACGGCCACGCCGACGGGGCTGTCGAAGGGTGAGACACCGGGCCAGGCCGCGCCCTCGGTGATCAGGGACGCGAACTCCCCGGCGCTCAGGTCGGCGGTCACCGCGCCGTGGCAGTGGTGGTCCACCAGCGGCAGCGCGGCGAGGGCCTCGTGGACCGGTCCCGGCGGGGCCATGGTCAGTACGCCCAGCGGTAGGCCGCCGCCACCTGGACCGGGCCGAGCCCCTCGACGGCCGCCGCCTCGCCGAGCCGTACGGCACTCACCGCGTCGGCGAGGACCGGCCCCAGCGCGGCCCGCAGCACCGGGTCGGCGCGGAACTCCTCCACGGCAAGCGGCAGCGACCGCGGCAGCCGGCGTACGCCCAGGGCCGCCGCCTCGTCGGGGCCGTAGCGGGCCGGGTCGCCGGTGATCTCCCCGGCCAGCGGGCGGACCGCCGTCATCCCGTCGAGTCCGGCGGCGATCACGCAGCCGAGGGCCAGATACGGGTTGGCGGCCAGGTCGACCGGTTTGACCTCCATGTTGGCGTCCTGGTCGCGGCGGCCGGCCGTACCGGTGACGATCCGCACCGCGGCCTCGCGGGTCTCGCGGCCCCAGGCGGTGAAGACCCCCGCCCACTGGGAGGGCTGGAGCCGCAGGTAGCTGGCAGGGCTCGGCGCGGTCACCGCCGTCAGACCGGGCAGGTGGGCGAGGACCCCGGCGACGAACGACTCGGCCTCGGCCGTCATGCCGTACCGGCCCGAGCCGCCGGAGTGCAGGTTCGTCCCGTCGCGCCAGCAGGACAGGTGGAGGTGGCCGCCGTTGCCGACGCCCTCGGGGAGGTAGGCGGGCGCGAAGGAGACGCGCAGCCGGTGGCGCAGCGCCACGGCCCGGATCGTCTGGCGCACCAGCACGCTGCGGTCGGCCGCCGCCACCGGGTCGAGGGCGCCCACCGAGATCTCGAACTGGCCGGACGCGTACTCGGGATGGATCTGGTCGACGTCCACGCCCTGGGCCGCGCACGCGGCCAGCAGATCGGCGGTGTAGTCGCTCAGCTCGATCTGCCGGATCGCGCCGTACGCCGGTCCGGAGGCCGCCGGGACGAACTCACCGGCGGGCGCCGAGCCGAGCCCGACCGCCCACTCGATCTCGACGGCCGCCTTGAAGGAGAGGCCGTGGCGGTCCGCGGCGTCCGTGACGACCCGGCGCAGGAAGGTCCGGGCGCAGCCGGGGTGCCGTTCGCCCTCCTGGGTGATCCGGTCCACGGGCGCCCACGCCCAGCCGGGCTGCCCGGCCAGCGGGACGAGCTGGTCGAGGTCGGGGTAGAGCCGCAGGTCGCCGTCGGGGGAGCCGAGGACGTCGGTGGTGACGACGGAGTCGTCGGCGAGGAACGTGTCGAACACCGGGGACATGCCGACACCCCAGGCCACGGCCGCCTCCAGCCGCGCCGTCGGGATCGTCTTGACCCGGGCGACGCCCGCCGTGTCCACATAGGCCAGGACGATCCCGTGCACGCCCTGCGCGGCCAGATCGGCGGTGAGGGCGGCGACCCGTCGCAGATCGCCGGGGCGCCCGCCGGGCACCGGATCGGCCAGAGTGGTCATGCGTCCTCCTCGACGGGCTCGGCCACGGCCCGGGGCCGGGCGACGGGGCGGGATCAGGGTTTCACGGCCACCGCGCCGTACTGCGGTACCGCCGCGGCATCCGGCCCGGTGTGCCACCGCGAGCACGACACCAGACCCGGCGCGACCGGTTCGAGACCGTCGAGGAACGCGGCGATCTCGGCGCGGGAGCGGGCCGTGATCGGCGGGGTGGCGTTGGCGTTCCAGAACTCCATCGCGGCGACGTTGCCCTCGCCGCCCAGCTCGGCGTCGTAGGTCGGGTGGGTGAGCACCAGATGGCTGCCGGAGGGGACCGCGGCCATGATCCGGCGCACGATGTCCCGGGCCTCGCCGGTGTCCAGGACGAAGTTGAGGATGCCCAGCATCATCACCGCGACCGGCCGGTCCAGATCGAGGGTCTCGGCGGCGCCCCGCAGGATGGCGTCCGGGTCGCGCACATCGGCGTCGATGTAGTCCGTGCGGCCCTCGGGGGAGCTGGTGAGCAGCGAGCGGGCGTGCACGAGCACGATCGGGTCGTTGTCGACGTACACGATCCGTGCCTCGGGCGCGATCCGCTGGGCGATCTCGTGGGTGTTGTCGACCGTGGGCAGTCCGGTGCCGACGTCGAGGAACTGCCGTGTCCCGCGCTCCCCGGCCAGGAAGCGCACCGTCCGGCCGAGGAAGTCCCGGTCGGCGCGGGCCACGGCCCGGATCACCGGGAACATCCCGGCGATGTGCTCGCCGACCCGCTGGTCGACCTCGTAGTTGTCCTTGCCGCCGATCCAGTAGTTCCAGACCCGCGCGTTGTGCGCCACGGAGGTGTTCGGTCGTGCCGCGCCGGTCGCCGGGGAATCGCCCTCACTCACGTCGCCGCCCCTCTCGCGTGCGGTTGCCCTTCGCCATTGTGCCGCTCCCTTGATCGCGCTGTCCCGGGAAACGCGCGGTGCGACGCCCCGGGCGCCGTCGAGGAGCCGGGGGAGGGGTGCCCCGGCGCGTGCGGAACACGGGCCGCACCGCCGGCAAGGGCGCCGCCCTGCACGCACTCCAGCGCGAGCTGGGCATCGCACCCGCGCGCACCACGGTGTCCGGCGACTGCCCCGACGCCCTGGAGACGCTGGACGCGGCCGAGGGCGGGGGCGATCAGCTCGCGGGCTTGCGGCCCACCGCGCCGTACAGCGAGATCGGGCCGTCGGCGGACGGCGGTTCCTCGGGGCGCCAGTCCGAGACCGACACGATCCCCGGCTCCAGCAGGTCGAGTCCCTCGAAGAAGGCGCCCACCTCGTGCCGCGAGCGGGCCACCAGGGTCACGCCGCCGGCCGCGTACGCCGCGATGCCCTGCCGGACGTTCTCCGGTTCGAAGTCGGCGGTCATCGCGGACAGCACCAGCGCGCTGCCCGGTGCCAGCGCGCCGACCAGGGTGTTGACCAGGTCGTGGGCGCCGTCCTCGTCGGCGATGAAGTGCAGCAGGGCGATGAGGGAGAGGGCGACCGGGCGGCCGAGGTCCAGGACGCGGCCGGCCTCTTCGAGGATGGTGTGCGGATCGCGGGCGTCGGCCTGCACATACTCCGTCACGCCCTCGCGGGTGCCACGCAGCAGCGCGCTCGCGTGGGCCAGCACGATGGGGTCGTTGTCGACGTAGACCACGCGGGCGTCCGGCGCGGCGGACTGGGCGATCTGGTGCAGGTTCGGCTCGGTCGGTATGCCCGTGCCGATGTCCAGGAACTGGCGGATTCCCGACTCCGCCGCCAGCGCCCGCGTGGTGCGGCGCATGAACGCCCGGTTGGCGAGGGCGGCCTTCGGGGCGCCGCCGTCGATCCCGGCGATCCGCCGGCCCAGCTGTTCGTCGACCGGGTAGTTGTCCTTGCCGCCGAGGAACCAGTCGTACACCCGGGCCGGATGCGGCCGGGTCGTGTCGATGTCCTGGAAGTCCGGCCCGGTCCCCGTCACCTGCTGCTCCTCCGCCCATCCGGTCCCGGTGGTCACTCCGGGACGTGCGGGGAGCATTCTGACACGATCATCCGGCGCGGCGCAGACGGACTCCGGCCACCTCTCCGTCCGCCGGCGCCTGCGTCAACGGGGCTTTGGGTACGGCTGGTTGGGCGTCCCGGAGCCTCAGCCGGCCGATCGGCCCCCGTCGCCGTGCGGGTGGTTCTCGGCCTCGAACATCCAGCGCTGCTTCTCCAGGTCGGCCGTGATGGTGATCAGCAGGTCCTGGCTGACCGGGTCGGCCTTCTCGGTGGCGTCGATCCGCTCGCGCAGCCGGTCGACGGCGGCCGTCAGCGCCGACACCATCAGCTCCACCACCTCGGTGTCGCGCAGCCAGCCGTCCTTGGCGCCGGGCAGCGCGAAGGCCGCGGCGATGGTCTCCGGCCGGCCGTCGGGCGAGACGCCCAGCGCGGCGGCACGCTCGGCCACCGTGTCGGAGTGGCCGCGGGCGGCGGCGACGACCTCGTCCAGCTGGAGGTGGATCGACCGGAAGCGCGGACCGACGACGTTCCAGTGCGCCTGCTTGCCGATCAGCGACAGCCCGAGCAGGTCGACCAGGGTCTCCTGCAGGGCCGTTCCGGTGACGCCGAGCGCCTCTTCGGGCAGCGTGCTCTTGACCACGGTCATGTTGTCCAAGCCCCTTCCGTCGGGTTTCTGTGCTTTGTGGCTCTGTCCGCAAGGGCGTGTGCCCCTGCTGCGGGGCGGCAAACCAGCTGATCAGCGAGGCACGACCCGGTCAAGGAAGCGGATCGTCTCGCTGTGCGCCCGCGCCCTGTCCGTCTCGTGGAACACCTCGTGCCGTGCGCCCGGGAAGATCCGCTCGGTCAGCGGGCCGCCGCTCAGCCGCTCCACCCCGATCCGGCTCCCGGCCGGCGGCACCACCCGGTCGTCCCCGCCGTGCAGCCACAGCAGCGGCAGCCGGCCTACGGCACCGGACCGGGCGACGGTGTCCAGGGTCCGGGCGAACGCCTCCAGCGTCGGCCGCTTCATGGGGCCGTGCCAGACCAGCGGGTCGGCGGCGTACGCGGCGCCGACGGCGGGGTCCCGGGAGAGCGCGGACGGGCTGAGCGGGGTGTCCGGGATCTCGTCGAGCGCCAGCAGCCGCTCCGGCAGGTACCAGGTGCCGATCACCGGCCCGGACAGGACCAGCGCGCTCAGCCCGGCGCCGTACCGCTGGGCGTAGCGGGCGGCGATCAGCCCGCCCATGGAGTGGCCGACCATGACCAGCGGCAGGCCGGGCCGGGCGGAGCGGGCCAGGTCCGCCACCGCGTGCACGTCCGTGACCACGTCCTCGAAGTCCTCGATCAGCACCCGTTCCCCGGCCGACCGGCCATGGCCCATGTGGTCGGGCCCGTAGACGGCGGCGCCCGCCCCGGTGAGCCGGGCCGCGAGCTCGTCGTAGCGGCCGGCGTGCTCGCCGTACCCGTGCACCAGGAGCACCAGCAGGCGGGGGGACGGGTGCGGCCACTCGCGTACGGCGAGGGCACCGCGCGTGCCGTCGAGGACGTGCTCGCGGACGTGGGGCATATCTCCTCCAGCTGCCTCGGTGAAGGTCCCGGAGGATCTTCCCAGCGAGGCGGTCCGAGGTCTATAGTCTAAAACTAGCAGTGCTAATTAAGTAGTGCTGAACCACGCGTACACCGGTCCGTGCTGATCCACAGCGTCGTAGGTCAGGAGTCCCAGCCGTGCGTCCCGTCCATTTCGCGATCGCCCGCCGCACCCCCATCGGCAAGCTGCGCGGTGCCCTCTCCTCCGTCCGGCCCGACGATCTGGCCGCGACCGTGATCCGCGGGCTGGTGGCCGACGTGCCCGCGCTCGACCCGGCCCGGATCGACGACGTCTACTGGGGCGCCGCCAACCAGGCGGGCGAGGACAACCGCAATGTCGCCCGGATGGCCGCCCTGCTCGCCGGACTGCCCGACTCCGTACCCGGCGCCACCGTCAACCGGCTGTGCGCCTCCGGGCTGGAAGCCGTCACCGCCGCCGCGCGGACCATCGCGGCGGGCGAGGCCGACATCGTGATCGCCGGCGGCTCCGAGTCGATGAGCCGCGCCCCCTTCGTCCTGCCCCGCCCCGACGAGGCCCTGCCGCAGCGCATCGAGACCTACGACACCCGGCTCGGCTGGCGGCTGGTCAACCCCGCCATGAAGGAGCTGCACGGCCTGCTCGCCATGGGCGAGACGGCCGAGGAGGTGGCCGGGCGGTACGGCATCTCGCGCGCCCGCCAGGACGCGTTCGCGCTGCGCAGCCACCAGCTCGCCGCCGCCGCGCGCAAGAACGGCCACTTCGACGACGAACTCCTGGCCGTCGAGCGCCCGGACGGCATCGTGGTCGAGCAGGACGAGTGCGTACGCGAGGACACCTCGCTGGAGAAGCTGTCCCGGCTCAAGCCGGTCTTCCGCGCCGACGGCAGCGTCACCGCCGGGAACGCCTCGCCGATGAACGACGGCGCGGCAGGGCTGCTGCTGGTCAGCGAAGAGGCCCTGAACGAACTGGGACTGGAGTCCCTCGGCCGGTACGTCGCGGGCGCCTCCGCCGGTGTCCACCCCGACGTGATGGGCATCGGTCCGGTCCCCGCCACCCGCAAGGTGCTGGCCCGGGCCGGCTGGGAGATCGGCGACGTGCGGGAGGCCGAGTTCAACGAGGCGTTCGCCGCACAGGCGCTCGCCTGCGTCGACCAGCTGGGCATCGACCCGGACCTGGTGAACCCCACCGGTGGCGCCATCGCCCTCGGCCACCCCCTCGGCTGCTCCGGTGCCCGCATCCTCACCACCCTGCTGCACCGCATGCGGCGCACCGGCGCGGAGCGCGGGCTCGCGACCATGTGCGTGGGCGTGGGGCAGGGCAGCGCGGTGCTGGTCGAGCGGCACTGAGGCGTCTTCACGGGGGTTTGCCCGCAGGGGGATCTGGTAGCTCCCCGTACGGGGCCCGGCAGCTCCCCGTACGGGGAGCCCGGTAGTACGAGCCGCAGCAAGGAAACGGAGCAGCACTCCATGGCAACCCTGTCCGTCGCCGCCATCCTCGCCGAGAACGCCCGGCGCCGTCCCGGCAAGACCGCCCTGGTCGAGGGAGATCTGCGGCTGACCTTCGCCGAGGCGTGGCACAAGGCCCTGGCCAGGGCGGGGGCGCTCACCGGCCTCGGCGTACGGCCGGGCGACCGGGTCGCCCTCATGGCCCCCAACACGGCCGAGTTCCCGCTGGCCTACTACGCGATCGCCGCGGTGGGCGGTGTCGTCGTACCGGTACACCTGCTGCTGTCGGCCGGCGAGGTCGAGCACGTGCTGAAGGACAGCGGGGCGACCCTGCTGCTCGTCCATCCGGCCCAGGCCGCGACCGGACGGGCCGCCGCCGACACCCTCGGCATCCGCGTCGTCACCCTGGACGAGGAGTTCGACAAGCTCGCGGCGGAGGCCGAGCCCCTGCCCGGGTACGTCACCCGGGCCGCCGACGACCCGGCGGTGGTCTTCTACACCAGCGGTACGACGGGTGTCCCGAAGGGCGCCGTCCTCAGCCACTTCAACCTGGTGATGAACGCGACCGTCAACGCCTTCGACGCCAACGACATCCGCGCCGACGACATCGCCCTGGGCGCGCTCCCGCTGTTCCACGCCTTCGGCCAGACGGTGTCGCTCAACTCCACCTGGCGGGCCGGCGCCACGCTCGTACTGCTGCCCCGCTTCGACGCGGCCCGCGCCATCGAGCTGATGGTGCGCGAGGGCGTGAACACCTTCCACGGCGTGCCGACCATGTTCGTCGCGCTCGCGGCGGCGGCCGGCGCGGCGGACCGGCTGCCCGGGCTGCGGGTGTGCGTCTCCGGCGGGGCCTCGCTGCCGGTCGCGGTACTGGAGCGCTTCGAGGCCGCGTTCGGGGCCGAGATCTACGAGGGGTACGGCCTGTCGGAGACCTCGCCGGCCGCCGCCGTCAACCAGCCCGTGTACGGCACCCGGGCCGGCAGCATCGGCCACCCGCTGTGGGGCGTCGACGTGGAGATCGCCCGCGCCGAGGTGGAGGGCCGGATCGAGCTGCTGCCGCCCGGCGAGCTGGGCGAGGTCGTCATCCGCGGCCACAACGTCTTCTCCGGCTACCTCGGCCGCCCCGAGGCCACGGCGGAGGCCGTGGTGGACGGCTGGTTCCGCACCGGTGACCTCGGCACCAAGGACGACGACGGCTTCCTGCGGATCGTCGACCGAAAGAAGGACGTCATCATCCGCGGCGGCTACAACGTCTACCCGAGGGAGGTCGAGGAGGTCCTGATGCGCCACCCGGCGATCGCCCAGGCCGCCGTCATCGGCCTGCCCGACGAACTGCACGGCGAGGAGGTGTGCGCCGTCGTCGTCCCGGCCCAGGGCGCCGAGCGGGACGCCGCCGCGCTCGTCGAGTGGTCCAAGGGGCACCTGGGCAAGCACAAGTACCCGCGGCGCGTGGAGTTCGCGGACGCGCTGCCCCTCGGGCCGAGCATGAAGGTGCTCAAGCGGGAACTGCGGGCGCGCTACACGGGACGTTAGGACCGGCCGGCGAGACGGGTCTCATGCCGATGGATGTATGCGCATAGCATCGGTCTCCCATGGACACGATGACGCTCTGGCACATATCCGGCTGGGGGTTCGCCGCCCTCGCCCTCGCGGCGCTGCTGGTCGGCTTCTCCAAGACCGCGGTCAGCGGGGCCAACACGGTCAGCCTCGCGGTCTTCGCGGCGGTGCTGCCCGCCCGCGCCTCCACGGGGGTGCTGCTGCCCGTGCTGATCGCCGGCGACGTGCTCGCCGTCCTCACCTACCGGCGGCACGCCCACTGGCCCACGCTCTGGCGGCTGTTCCCGGCGGTCGCCGCGGGCGTGGTGCTCGGCACGCTGTTCCTGGTGTGGGCCGACGACGGGATCGTCCGGACCTCGATCGGCGCGATCCTGCTGCTGATGGCAGGGGTGACCCTGTGGCGCCGCCGGACGGCCGAGACGCCCCGGGAGCCGGGGGCGGAGACGAACGGGGAGCCGGAGGCGGTGACGACCCGGGCGGGCCGCGCGAAGGCCCGCTCGTACGGTGTGCTCGGCGGGTTCACCACGATGGTCGCCAACGCGGGCGGGCCGGTGATGTCCCTGTACCTGCTCTCCGCGGGCTTCCGGAAGCTCGGCTTCCTCGGCACCTCCGCGTTCTTCTTCCTCATCGTGAACATCTCGAAGGTGCCCTTCAGCGCCGGCCTCGGCCTGATCGACGGGCGCTCACTGCTTCTCGACGCCGCGCTCGTGGTGTTCGTCGTGCCCGGTGCGCTGTTCGGCAAATGGGCTGTGAACCGGATCAACCAGCGGCTCTTCGAGCAACTCGTGATCGCGGCGACCGTGGTGGGCGGCGTCCAGCTGCTACTGCGCTAGCCCCAGCAGTTCCGGGACGTCCGCGAACGAGTCCACGACGTGGTCGGGGGCGCCACTGGCGTTCTCGTGCGTCTCCCGCCGGTACTTGCCCGTCCGTACCAGCACCCCCGTCAGCCCGGCCCGCTGCGCCGCGAGCACGTCCGACTCGATGTCGTCACCGACCATCAGCGCCCGCTCCGCGTCCACCCCGAGCCGGGCCAGCGCCGCCTCGAAGAAGGCCCGCGACGGCTTGCCGGTGACCTCCGCCGTCACCCGCGCCGCCCGTTCGAGACCGAGCAGGAAGGCCCCCGAGTCCAGTTGCAGCCCGGCGTCCGTCCGCCAGTACAGGTTGCGGTGCATGGCGACCAGCCGCGCACCGCGCTGCAGCTCGCCGAAGACCCGGTTGAGCGCCCGGTAGTCGAACCCGGGCCCGGCCCCGCCGACCACGACCACGTCGGCACGCTCCTCGACCAGGGTGATGTCACCGAGGTCCGCCCCGATGTCCCCGCTGTTGAGGACGGTGCAGCGGGCGCCCGGAAAGTGCTCGGCGAGATGGGCGGCGGTGGCGGCGGGCGCGGTCAGCACGTCCTCCACGCCGACCTCGAAGCCGGCCTCCGACAGCGTCCCGGCGATCGACGCCCGGGTCCGGGAGGTGGTGTTGGTCACCAGGGCCACACCGAGCCCGGCCGCGCGGAGGGCGCGCAGCGCCGCCACCGCACCGGGCAGCGGCTTCCAGGACACGGTGAGCACCCCGTCGATGTCGATCAGGACGGCACGCACGGACCCCATGGACTCCATGACCCGACCGTAGCGACCCGGGCACCGGAGCGCCCGGCCGCGTCAGGCGTCGCCGGGGTTCCTGCGCAGCAGATACGTGTCCATGATCCAGCCCTTGCGCTCCCGCGCCTCGGCCCGCAGCCGCTCGATGCGCGGGCCGGCCTCGGCGATCGGCCCGGAGACGAGGATCTCGTCCGGTGTGCCGATGTAGGCACCCCAGTAGATGTCCATGTCCTGGCCGCCTACGCCGCTCTCGCCGCTCTCGCCGTCCCCGGCGTACCGCCGGAACGCCTGCTGCGCGTCCAGCATCACCACCACGTCGTCCACCCCCTCGGGGAAGCCCTCGGCCAGCCGCCGGCCGGTGGTGATCTGCACCGGCCGCGCGACCCGGCTCAGACTCGTGCGATGCCGGGCGACCAGCGCGGAGACACTGCTGATGCCGGGCACCACGTCGTACGTGAACGCGACCGCGCCCCGCGCCAGCACCTCCTCCAGGATGCTCAGCGTGCTGTCGTACAGCGCCGGATCGCCCCACACCAGGAAGGCGCCGGTGCCGTCCTCGTCCAGCTCCTCGGCGATCAGCCGTGCGTAGATCTCCGCGCGGGCGCTGCGCCAGTCCTCGACGGCCGGCGCGTACGACGCCCCGTCCGCGGCCCGGTCCCGCTCCGGGTCCCGGGCCGCCACCACCCGGTACGAGCCCGCGGGCAGATGCGCGTCCAGCATGTCCCGGCGCAACCCCGTCAGCTCGCTCTTCACCTCGCCCTTGTCGAGCAGGAAGAACACGTCCGTGCTCCGCAGCGCCTTGACCGCCTGCAGGGTCAGCTGGTCGGGGTCGCCCGCGCCGATACCGATGACATGAATCTTTCGCACACCCACGAGTCTGCCGCATGCCACCGACAGCCCGTCCGCCGCCTCCGCACGCGCCGCGATGACGCCCCGGTCAGCCGCCCAGCCGGGGCGCCTCGGCCCGCGCGTCCACCGGCGCCGCATCCTGCTCCACCCGCCCGGCCAGCTCCCGTGCCCACCCGGCGAGCCCCGGCAGATCAAGCCCGTACGGCCGCTCCTCGCCCCGCTCCGCCACCCACTCCTCGATGGCGCCCGCGCCCCGCCGCAGCAGCCGCGCCCCGCCGACGGCGTTCCCGCGCGCCGCGTGGGTGAGCCCCACCGCCAGCTGGGCGAGCCCCCGCCACAGCGTGCGCTCGTGCTCCGGGCCCGACTTCCAGGCGTCCTCGAACACCTCGTGCGCGTGGAACGGCCGCCCCGCCGTCAGCAGCGCCTGCGCCTCGGCGACCGTCTGCACCGGGGCCCGCAGCACCCCCTCCGGCTGCCGGGGTACGCCCTCGGCGCCGTACGGCAGCGGGCGCCCGAGACCGTCCCGGGGCCGCGCGCTGCGGGCCCGTCCGGTCGTGTCCCGGTCCCTGGCATCCGATGCGCCCGCGTTCGTCATACCGCCGATTGTGCCCCGCCCCCGCCGACGGCCTTCGTCGGCGCACCCCGCGGCGTGGGGTAAAGTGTGTTCGCACGATCACGCGGGACACCGCGCGAGAGCGCAACGGGACGTGGCGCAGCTTGGTAGCGCACTTGACTGGGGGTCAAGGGGTCGCAGGTTCAAATCCTGTCGTCCCGACGCAGACACAGGCCCGCTGAACTGGGAAACCAGGTCAGCGGGCCCGTCGGCGTTTACGCGCGCAGGCAGACGGTTGCCAGGGATCGGCTCGGGACCGGCGAATTTCCAGCAGCCTCGTACGGTCGCGGACGCCACACCACGTCACTCGACGGCTCCCACAGAGCGAACTCCAGTTCAGACGAGGGCCCCCGCAAAGCACCTTTCACATTGCGGGCCAGACTGGGGCCGGGACAAGACCAGAGAGACGGCGCGGCCGGGGGTTGGCTGCGGCCGTCGCGAGCGGCAGCGCAAGCCGAAGAAATCCGCCCGAGCCCCGTACAGCACTGCGCCCCGCCGGGTGACCGGCGGTGCACTATTCATAAGTGATCGGTCAGGGCTTCCGGTGTCGGCTGCGCCCGATCGTCGGCTTCGGGCTGGATGCAGGCCGTCACCCTCGATTCCGTGCAGCATTCGCTGAGCGGCGGCGTAGTCGTCTACCGCGGTCAGCGGCACCCACTGATGGCCGTCCCACTCCACGATCAGGCGGGGCGCATCCGGTAACAGGTGGGCAGCTCGCTGGGCACCGTTGCCGAGGTGGACGCCTTCGCGTTCCCCCACCGGCCGTAGGCGCTTGTCCCGGGGCTCTGCCCATTGCTCTAGAGGCTCGTCTTCCGGGTCGCCCACGGTCGCTCCTTGTGCGTGCGGTGCTATACGGGCAGGTCCCAGGACGGTCCGTCGGGAGTGCCCATCCATACTCGCTGTGTGCCGTCCGGTTCCACGGTGAGACCGAAGTCGGACTGGGCGGGTGATCCTGCACTCTGCCAGGCGGCCAACGCGTCCTCCACTTGGTCCCAGAGGCTGAGCGGGCCGTGCTGGTGTACGGTCCAGCCGTCTCCGGCCGGTTCGCTCCATGCCTGCGATCCGGTGGCGACGTCCACCAGGACCATGCCGTTTCCGGTGGTCATGAGTTCGGCCGACGGCGCGGCGAGTTGGGCGAGGAACTGCCCGGTCCAGTCCTCCAGGAGCGCGGGGTTCACGCGGGTGGGACGCGTGATGCCGGGGTGCTGATGGAAGGTGGGACGGGGCGGCCGCTCGTGGGGCCGGGCGAGCATGTAGCTGATCTGGTCGGTGTGAAAGCGGCCGGTGGCGGTGCCGTCGTCGTGGACGGTGAGGCGGACGAGGCCGGAGGCAAGCATCCATCCGCTGATGGTGGTGGTGATGGTTCCGCCGTCGCGTACCTGGTAGAGCCATGCCGGGGGGATGTGCCGGACGGCGCAGGTGGCCACGATGTGGTCGTATTCGGCGCCGTCCTTGTGTCCGGCGAGGCCGTCACCGGTGACGAGGGTGGGGTGGTAGCCGGCGGAGTGGATATGTTCTGCCGCCGCGGCGGCCAATCCCGGGTCGTACTCGATGGAGTACACGTTCTTGTCGCCGAGGCGGCTGCACAGGATGGCGGTGGAGTAGCCGGTACCGGTGCCGATCTCCAACACCTTGTCGCCTTCGCGGATCTGCGCGAGGTCGAGCATGCGCACGATCAGCGACGGCAGCGTGCTGGACGAGGTAGGGCGGCCGGCAACAGTGCCGGCCGCGTCGGCGGAGGTACCGTCGACCTGGGTCACCCAGGTGGTGTCCTGGTAGACGAGCCCCAGCCAGTCGCCGGGGGTGGTCTGGTCACGGTGCACGGGGGTCCACTGGCGGCCGTCGAACTGGAACAGGCCATCACCGATGAACAGTTCGCGGGGCACCGTTTCGAGGGCGGTACGCCATGCCGGGTCGTCCGCGGGGACAGCAGCGGCGAGCTGGCGGCGCAGATCTGCGGGGTCACTCATGCGGGGGCTCCGTGCTGTAGGTGGTCGGCGATGGCGCGGGTGATCGGGGTGGTGATGCGGTCGGGGAACCAGGCCCACTGACCGTTGGGGTTGCACTCGTACCAGTGCCACAGGCCCTTGCGGTCCAAGCCGAAGTCGAAGGCGCCGAAGACGAGACCGAAGGCGTCCAGGTAGGCACGTACGCCCTGGGCGACCTCCGAGGGAACCGGCACGGACGTGTAGGTGAGCCGGTGGTAGTGGCGGCGCCAGTCCACGCCGGGTGAGCCGCCGATGCGCACGGCGAACAGCTCCTCGCCGACGGCGGTCAGCCGGATGTCGGCGGTCTTCGTGACGCGCTGTTGGAAGAAGTGCGCGGTGTGGCGTATCTGCTGGTCGATCTGGTCGGGGGTGACGTCCTCGATCCACACCGTCAGGGCGCGGCCCGTGTCGTCGGTGTACTCGGTTTCCCTCAGCGGCTTGTAGATGACCGGGCCGTGTTCTACGGCGAAGGAGCGAGCGCGGCCGGGGTCGTTGGTGATGAGTGTGGGCGGCACGGTGAAGCCGCAGGCGGCGGCCGTGGCCAATTGCGTCGGTTTGTACTCGGCATCCCTGTTACGCCATGGATGGTTCAGATAGCGCGCGCCAGGGAGGGCGGCGAGGATGCCGCCGAGCCCGTAGCGGGCTTCTTCGACGGCCCATCGGCCGGTCTGCTCGTCCATGGCGAGATCGGCAGTGTGGGGGGTTGGCCGCCGCCAGTACACCGAGCGGACGTTCCCCAGGTCGATGCTCCGGGATCCAGTGGCGAGAGTGCCGCCGGTCCCGATGCTGTCGAAGGTGCCGGACAGGGTCACCTCGCGGGGGAAGTCGCCGGGGTCCAGGCGAACCACTGGCACGCGTCGCCGGTTCAGGTCGGTGATCACTGCGTCCGCCGTCGCGTCGTCCAGGCGCGTGACGACGAGGACGGGCGGCCCACCCAAAGCCATCAGTCAGAGTCCCCGTTCTGGTCGCTGCCCTGGTCCGGGGTGCCGTCCAGGCTGGTCTTCGTGCTCGTCTCCTGCGACGTCTCCGACCGCTTGTGCTTGGCTTCCATCGCCAGCGGTGCGCCGTCGGGGTCGACCCACGCGGTGACCTGCGTGTCCGGGTCGAGGACGGGCCGGGCGTCGGGGAGGACGGCCGCAGCCGGGTAGGGCCGCATACGTCCGACCCCCCAGGGGGCGACCTGATCCTGTGACGCCAAGGGCTGCTGCATGAGTCTCCTTCGTCTCTCAGGGGATCCAACGGTGTCACTCGCCGGAGGGGCCGGCCGGGGCGGCAGGTGTGAACGAGCGAGCCTCGGCCGAGGGCTCAGGGGTCGCCCGTCCCAGGGGTCTTGGGCGGGCCGGTCGAGTGAACCCCGACGGGGGCGGGGACCGGGCCCGCACTGGTGCGGCGGGTGCACCGCGCAGGGTTTGCTGCCGCCCCGGTGGCCGGGTGCGGGGCGTAGCGCACGTGCAGCGGCCGGCCCCGGGGCGGGGATCATGGTGTGGTCCGTGGGCCGCAGCAGCAGGTGTGCTGCGCGTCCAGGCGGACGGCGGTGAGGACTGTTGCCGGCGGCTCGGCGTCCGGGACGGAGTGCGCGGCGGGTGCTGGGGCGGTCCGGGTCTCGCTGATTACGATCGAGGCCACCAGGCCAAGGCCGCCGCCGACGGCTCCTAGGAGGCTTGCCCCGGCGGTCACCCCGTCCGCTTCGGGCGTGCGGTGACGGCCGGTCACTGGTCGGCGCCCTTGATCACGATCTCGGCCCAGACCTTTTTCCCACAGGAAAGGAGATCGGTCCCCCAGCGGTCGGACAGTATGTCGACCAGAAGCAAGCCCCGGCCTCCGAAGGCATCCGGCTTTGCGTGGTGCATCTCGGGCATACGGCGGGACTTGTCGACCACGGCGACGTGGAGCCGGTCAGGAGCCGGCTGCTCCGCGATCACCCGGACACGGTGTGAGTGACCGTGCCGGATGGCGTTCGTGACCAGCTCAGAGAGGAGGAGCGCGCCGGTCTCAGCGGTGCCCTGGTCCAGGCCCCATGCCGTGCACGCCTCACGGAGTATCCGACGCGCTGCCGGAACGCTGGCGGCCTCGCTCGCGAGGGTGATGCTCTGGGCCGGGTACTGCCGACCTGGTCCCACCTGCTTGTCGGTCATGGTCATCGTCACGCCTTGGTCGGGGCCGTTGGGGGAAGGGCCGCCCGCGTGTCTCGGGGGAGAAACTTGCGGGCGAAGCGCCGCCGAGGCGCGTTCACGGGTGCACTCCCTGGCGGCTGATAGGTAGTCAACGGCTTCCGGTAGGGACGGGGGACTCCAGAAGGTGACTCCAACATGGAGTCTGGGCACGGGCGTTGGTTTTAGCATCGGGTCCGTTCGCTACTCTGGGGAGCTGCAGATGGACCGTCTCTCGCCGAACCCGCGTGAGGTCATCGCCGGTCTCCTCGGGGATGAACGCCTGCTCAAGGCCTGCTCGGAGCGAGACATGGGCGCGGTGTTCCGGATACTCAATACGCGTGGGGTCAGTACGCGGCGCATCGCTGCTGCCGTCGACATCACGCAGGGTCGCTTGTACGACTACATGAACGGAAAGAGCCGGGTAGAGAAGCTGACCCTGTTCGAGCAGATCGCCGACGCCTTCCACATCCCGGGTAGTCTGCTGGGGCTGGCTCGCCGGTCGTGGGAGCCAGCGCCGGCAACTGACGAGCATCAGCGGGCGGACCATCCGCCGCCGGACGGGGATGACCTGATGGCCATGGACCACTTCCGCAGCGCGGACCGGCAGACCGGCGGCGGCCGGTTGTACGGGGCTGTTGTCCGGCACCTGTCGGACCGGGTGGCTCCCCGGCTCGTCGACCTCGGCAGCGGCCCGCAGGTATTCGCCGCCGCAGCCGCGCTGACCGAGATGGCCGGATGGATGGCCCACGGCTCCGGATACGACGACCGCGCCGCACAGCACTTCGCCCGAGCCCTTCCCCTCGCCCGAACCTCCGGTGACATGCCGTTGGCCGCCCACGTCGCCGCGAGCAGCAGCCACCTTGCGCGAGAGACCGGAGACGCGTCCGGGGCCGTGGGATGGGCGCGGACCGGGCTCGACCTGGCGGCACGGGGCCCCCGGATTCCGGCGCTGACGGCACGGCTGCACACGATGCTGGCGCGGGCCCTGGCGGGGTCCGCACAGCGAACGCCGGCCGCCCGCGCGCTGGAGGCCGCACACGGTGATCTCGACGGGGCGGCTGCCGATCATCCGTGGTTGAGCCCATTCGACGCCGCCGCCATGGCCAGTGAGGCGGCGCTGATCATGCGCGACCTGGAGCAGTACGACCAGGCCCTCACGCACGCGGAACAAGCCGTCGCCCTGAGGGAGGCAGGACGAGCGCGGTCGCTGGCTCTCAGCCGAATCACCCTGGTCGACATCCACGTGCGCCGGGGTGATCTGGACGCCGCGGTGTGCGTCGGGCATGACCTGCTCAGCACGAGCCCGACGCTCGGCTCGGTCCGGGTGGTGCGGCAGCTCGACGGTCTGCGCCGGCTGCTGGAGCCGTACCGGGGGTACGCGCCGGTCAGGGAGTACCTGGCACGGTTCGCTGACGCGCGCCGCGCCAGAATGCTCCTGCTGGCCGATCTGATCCCGCCGCACCCGGGAGGCACCACCACATGAGGCGCACCGCACCCGACCCCGCCGACACCGACGCCTGGAACGCGTATCTCGCGGAGGGCAACGCCAGGCAGGCCCGCAAGCGCGTGGCGGCCGATGTGCTGCTGAGGGACCCGGACGGGCGTGTGCTGGTGGTGAACCCCACCTACAAACCGGGATGGGATCTTCCCGGCGGGATGGCGGAGGCCAACGAGCCGCCGGAGGACGCGGTGCGCCGGGAACTGGTCGAGGAACTCAGCCTGCACGTGACCCTGCTCGGGCTGCTGGTCGTGGACTGGGTTGCCCCGCACGGCCCCTGGGACGATCAGATCGCGTTCATCTTCGACGGCGGCACCCTCGACCAGGAGCAGGCCGACCGGATACGCCCGCGGGACGAAGAGCTGTCGGAGGCCGCGTTCGTCACGGCCGACGACGCCGCCGGTCGCCTCCGGGCCCGGATGCGGCGCCGGTTCGAGCACGCCTTGAAGGCGCTGGAGGCGGGACGTCCGCTGTACCTCCGAGACGGCGCACCCGTCATGTGACCGGCGCGTCGTGACCGCGGCTCGAAGCGGGGTTCGCGGGAGGTGCTCACGGGCACCTTCGGCCCCTTCGGCTTCGGCGGACAGGACGAACGCGACGCCGTCGACGACGCCTACGGGGCCGGCGTCTGCGATACGACTGTCAGCCGCGCATGACCGACTGCCGGGGCCCTCGCACGGACGAAGGGCCCGGCCTCGCACGTGACACATCCGAGAACAGGAGCGAACCGCAGACCATGGCCCAGGACACGGTCACCCTCTGTCTGCCGCCCGTGCCGCGCGATCGCGTTCCCGGGGCGGTGGACGCCGCCATGCAGGCGCACGCGGACGAGTGGTGGGACGCGTGGTGGCCCAGCTCCCGCGACGCCGCCTGGGGTTTTCGGATCGCGGCCGGAGCCGGGAACGACCCTCGCCTCGTCCGCACGCCCCGCGACCCGCGCGGCGGGCCCCGCGAGCTGCTCCCCGGCTTCTGCGACGGCGGCCCGCGTGGGCTGCTCGACCTCGACACCCCCCGCCAGGCGGTAGCGGGCCGGGCGGAGGCGGCCTGGCACGCGTGGCGGCGCCTGGCCCGCACCCTGCCCCGGGCCGCCCCGGTCGAGGCGTTCGCGCACCATCCCGACCGCTGGCACGCCCACCGGGAGCAGCCGCTGATCGGCGCGCTCGACGAGCTCCTGGTCTCCGAGGGCCTGCGCTTCATGCACGCCGAGCCCGCGGACCACTTCGGCGACGACCTCGGCGCCTTCGTGCGCGAGGAGGTCGCGCGCGCGATCCCGTCGAACATCCTGGTGACCGTCGACGGCCGCCGACTGGAGAGCGGCCCGGCGGGCTACTTCCTCTTCGCGGACACCTACTTGTACGGACTCGACCCCGACGCCTACATCGTCCGGCTCCGCGTGCACTGCTGAGCCGGCAGCGGTCAGGACGCGTGGGACGGGCCGAAGAACTCGATCTCGGCGATGGCCACCTGCTTGGTCGGCGACGGCTGGTAGGCCGACTCCAGGGTGAAGCGGACGGCGGTGACCTCGCCGACGCGGAACGGGACGCGCTGGGGACCCGCGCCCTGGTCCAGGTTGAGGTGCCGGGTCGTCGTCTTGCCGTCCGCGCCGGTGACGCGCACCGCGACGCGGTGCGGCAGCGCGGACCGGGAGAGCTGGTCCGGGCGGATCGACTCGCCCGGAGTGATCAGCAGGTCCAGCAGCCGGGTCGGTTCGGCGAACCGGGCCTCGATCCACTGGCCCTGCCCGGAGTCCGCCACTCCCGGCCCCCACCAGGTGTTGTTCAGCTTGTCGAAGGCCAACTGGGGCTTGTGGCCCGGGAAGAAGCGGGAGGCGCTGTAGCGGTCCGGGGCGACCGGGGCGCGCTTGGCGAAGTGATCGCGGGTCGCCTGCACGCCCTGGGGGATGTTGACGACCAGGGCGAGGGCGACGAGCAGCGCCACTACCAGCGCGGCGCCCAGCCAGCCCAGGACGCGGTCGAAGACGCGGCGCAGGCGCGGCCGGTCGCCGGCCCACGGGGTCTCCCGGTCGCCCCGCCATCGCAGCCGCCGCCACCAGGGCAGCCGCCCGGGCGTCTCCGGCCGCTCGCCGGCCAGGGGCATCGCACACCGTGCGCAGTAGTGCCGTTCGGGGTGGTTGAGTGTCGCGCACCAGGGGCAGGGCGTGCCCCCGTACGCCCCGGGCTCTTCCCCTGGGGCGCGCACTGTCTGCGGGCGCCGGGGCTCGGGGCGTCCGGGCAGCACCGGCTCGACGGAGGCGGGGGCGTCGGGCCGGGCCTCGGGGTCGGTGAGGGGGACGAGGAGGCGACGGGCCCGGTCGAGGCCGTCGTCGGCGGTGGTGCCGTCGGAGCGGGGCGCCGGGGGTGCCGCCGCGGGCAGTGGCTCGGTGGACGCGGTCTCGGAGGCGGGGCGGGGCGTCCGGTGCGGGGCGGGCGGTGGGGACGCGGGGCCCCCGGGGCGGCCGGCGTACGGCATGTGCGGGGCAGCGGCCTGGGCCGGGTCGGGGGCGGTCGCGGAGTGGTCGCCGGGCCGGGCTCCGGGAGCCGTCCCGGGTGCGTCCGGCGCCGTGGCGTCGGCGGGGGCGGGGCCCGACTCCGGGCGGGCCGCCGCCCGGTCCGGGGCGTCCGCCCCCGCCCGGGCCGTCGTCCCGGCCGCCGGAGAGGCGGCCGAGGCGCGCGCCGCCGCCCGGTCCGTCCAGCCGAGCACCGCCCCGCAGGCGTCGCAGAACGACTGGCCCGGTTCCGCGCGGGTGCCGCATTCGGCGCAGTTCTGGGGGGTCGTCATCGCTCGGGGTTCCTTTCGGTGGATACGGCGCCCTCGGCACCGTCGGCATCGGCGCGGTCCAGGACACTGACCCGCACCGTGTAGGGCATGTGGGCGGGGCGGGCGGCGGCCACCAGGGCGTCCAGGCGGTGCCGGTCCGCGGGGGTCGGGTCGGGCAGGCGCAGATGCACATGGAGCGCGGGCCTGGGCTTGCCGGCGAACGCGTCCAGTGGACGCGCGCTCCAGGACGCCGCGCCGCTCTCGGTGATCTCCGGGCGCACCCCGAAGGCGAGGCGCACCGCCTCCACGAGACCGCGCCGCGTGCCCCGGATGCGGTGCAGGTGGGCGGCGGCGGCCACGGCGGCCCGCACGCGAGGCTCCCGCTCCATGCCCTCGGTCTCGGCCCCCACCCAGTCGCCCAGCCACTGGGCGAAGTCGAGCGGGGCCAGCGAGGGCCGGAAGTACGTGTCCAGGCAGTCGAGAACGCCGTGCACGGGGGCCAGTACGTCATCGAGCCCGGCGACGAACCGCTGCGCGAGGTCGTCGTCGGCGAACACGGCGGGCAGCATCATGCCGATCGGCGCGGACGAGCCGAGACCGTCGATGGAGCCGCGCATCAGGAGCCGTCCCCGATCACCCGGACGCGGTGGTCGTAGGAGAACACCAGGGACGGCGCCGACAGGTCGATACGGTCGGTCGCGTCGCCGCGCTTGCCGGTCAGCGGGTCCGCCGGGTGCAGCCGTACCTCGTCGACGAGTTCCACGCCCGGCACCCGCTGGAGCACCGCGAACACCTCGCCGCTCTGCACCGGACGGCCGAACGGCCAGCCGGCGCCCTCCGCACCGCCGGTGAGCGGGTCCAGGTGCCGGTAGAGGGCATCGTGCACCTCCCGGCGGACCCGGTCGGTGTCCACCCCGCGGAACGCGTGCACCGTAGCCACGACCGTCACCCCCTGGTAGTACGGCGGACCGACCGCCAACCGGGTCCCGATCAGGCGCCGTTCGTCCAGATGCCGGGTGATCCGCTCCAACAGGCCGTCCCCTGGGACCAGTTGCTCGAAGCGCAGCCGGCCGCCGGGATCGGGCACCGCCTGCGGCACCACCAGCACCCGGACCGCGTAGGCCCCGTACTCGCTCTCCGCGCCCTCCAGGCAGGCGATCCGAGCGGTCTCGGGGGCGGCGCGGCGGGCCAGCTCCTCGTAGTCGCGCAGGGTCACCGCCCGCTCCTGGGCGCGCAGCGTGATCGGCGCCCGGATCTTCGCCTCCTCCACCGTCTCGCCGTCCACCCCGCCCCGCGCGGCCTCCCGGTTGCCGACCTCCGAGACGTACGGGATGGAGGTGCGCAGGATCTGCACCGCGCCCCGGGCCACGTTCCCGGCCCGGCCGCCGCCCGTGCGGTAGCGGCGGGCCCGGACCGGGGTGCCTTTCCGGGCGACCGCCCCGTACTGGCGCAGCGAGCCGTCCGGTTCGCGCACCGCGGGACCGAAGGCGATCTCACCGGTCGCCGCGTCCAGGGTGATGTGCCGGTCCGACGGCCCGGAGGCCGCGAAGTCGCGCACCACCTGCCAGTCCGCCCATCCTTCGGGCTCGGCGGTCTGGAGCAGCACCGGCGGCTCGTCGCCGACCACCGGCGCGTGCGCGAGGCGCAGCCGCTGTCCCGGCAGCCCCGTCGACTCGCCCAGCGCCTCGTCGCGCACCGTCTCGGCGTGCACGGCGATCGTGGTGCCGCCGACGGTGAACGCCTCGGCCGAACGGACCGTCGGCGACGTCGTGTAGAAAGGCTGGCCGGCCAGGGGCTCGGTGACCCGGCAGCGCAGCCAGCCCGCCTCCCGGCCGGCGTTGCGGGACAGCACGTGCCCGCCCGGGACGTGCAGGACCACCTCGCCCGGCCGGTTGAGGCCGCCGGTGCCGTCCCGGTCGACCTCGCAGGGCTGCCAGCCGTCCGCCGTCCACGCCTCCCACACCAGCGGAGGCTGCCGCGGGTCGACGCCGACGCCGTCCACCCTGCTGTCCAGGTCGAGCGCGAGCGCGCAGTGCGGCACGGCGGCGGTCAGGCCCAGCAGCACGCTGTCGCCGGTGCCGGGCGACTCGGCGAAGCACAGCACGTCCTTGTCCTCGTCGGCGAGGTCGTGCGTGCGGTCGACGGCCGCCTCGCCCCGGTGCTGCACCAGCAGATACCGCAACGCGCACGGGACGACCGTGAGATCGCGCTCGGTGGCGAAGACGACCGCCTCCTCGCTCTCGGTGCGCACGGTCGCGGTCTCGGTGCCGAGCGGCACCCGCACCGGCTCCTCCTGGGGGGCCGACAGCCAGAACGTCACGTCCGTGCGGGCGGCGGTGGGCGGGAACAGGGTGATCCCCACCAGGTCGAGGAAGGCCAGATGGTTCTTCTCCGGCACCCGGTTGAGCCGGTACACGATCTGGTCGGCCATGTGCGCGACCGTCTCGACGAGGGTGACTCCCGGATCGGAGACGTTGTGGTCGGTCCACTCCGGGGCGCGCTGCTGTATGTAGCGCTTGGCGTCGTCGACGAACTGCTGGAACCGGCGGTCGTCGAGATTCGGGGAGGGCAGGGCCATCAGCGATCGCTTTCCGGAGCCGGCGAGTCGCTTCCCGGCTCGTCGTGGGACGGAATGACGTAGAAGGGGAAGACCAGGCTGCGCGGGTTGTTGGTGCCGCGGATCGCGTAGCGGACGTCGATGTAGAGGACGCTGCGGTCCGCACCCGCGGTCACCTCGACGTCCGCGACCTCGATACGCGGCTCCCAGCGGTCCAGGCTGGCGTGGACCTCGTGCTGGATGCGGCCCGCCGTCTGCTCGTTGACCGGCGCGAACACCAGGTCGTGGATCGCGCAGCCGAAGTCCGGCCGCATCGGGCGCTCGCCCGGCGCGGTCGACAGCACGAGCCGGATCGCCTCCTCGACCTCCCGCTCGCCGCTGACCAGGGCGATACCGCCGGTCGGGCCGATCCGCAGCGGGAACGACCAGCCGGAGCCGACGAACTGCTCGGCCATCAGCGACCCACCCGCCTCTCCGGGCGGCGGCCCGAGCGCCCGCTCATACCGGCACCACCATCACTTCCAGCCCGTTGGAGGTCAGCGCGCCGATGATCGGAACGGTGGCGGCCCGGATGCCCACGTTGGCGATGGAGGTGATCTGCACGCTGCCGCCCGCGGTGACCGTGGCCGCGCCCAGCGCCTTCAGGCTCAGGGCGCCGAGGGCGTCCACGGTGACCGCTCCGGTGAGGGACTTGAGGTTGACCAGGCCGCGCCCCTCGATGTCGAGCATGCCGCCGCTCTTGATGGTCAGGTTCCGCCGTGCGCTCAGCGACAGGTCGGTGCCCGCCTCCACGGACACCGACCGGCTGCCCTTGATGCTCACGGCACCCTTGCTGTCCACGGTGATCTCCGTCTTCGTCCGGTCCAGGTTGATCACCAGCTTGTTGTTGCCGGTGGCGAGCCGGACGCCCTGCTTGCGGCCCCCGGTGCGCTGGCTCAGCAGGTCCAGCCGGTTGCCGGTCCGGTCGGCGACGGTGTGCCGGGACGCCTGCTTCCTCAGCCCGTCGTGCAGCGGCACGTCGGAGACCGCGGTCGGCTTGTCCCGCCCGTTGTAGAGGCCGCCGATCACGAACGGGTGGTCCAGCGCACCCCGGTCGAAGGCGACCAGCACCTCGTCGCCGACGTCCATCGGGAACACCCCGCCGCCGCCCTTGCCGCCCAGCTGCACGGCCCGCGTCCAGTCGCTGACGTACGCGTCGTCGAGCCAGGGGAACTGCAGCTTCACCCGCCCCTGCTTCAGCGGGTCCTGCACGTCCGTGACGAGCGCGTTGGCCACACCGGGCAGCCGGGGACCGGTGTCGACACCGCCCGAGGCCAGCCCGTACAGCGACCGCCACTGCCGGCCGCTGACCGTCACCCACGCCTCGTAGTGCGAGCCGTCGCCGAACACGTGCCGTACCGAGGTGGCCGTGTACTTGCCCTCGAACGGCGCCCCGACGTCCGCCAGCGCCACCGGAACCCCCGGCCGCAGCTTGGGGTTCCCCCGTACGGCGACCTCCAGTTCGGCGAAGGAGGAGGTGACGTCGTCGGCGAGGGCGTCGGCCGCGAACCGCACCTCGTTCTGCTTGTCGTAGGGCGTGCCCGTGCCGACCAGCCGGGCCGGCTTGAAACTGCCCGCGGCGGCGGCAGGCGTGGTGCCGATCCCGATGCCCGGGTTGAGGCTCGCCCGCGAGCTGGCCGTCAGCTTCTTCTTGGTCGTCACGTCCCAGCCGCGCGCCTCGACGCGGTTCACCTGGTCGGCCGCGGTCACGGCGGACCGCAGCCGCAGGATGTCGTGTCCCGCCTGGAGCACGAACGGGCTCTTGTCACCGCCGATGTCCGGGGAGGGCGCCCCCGAGGCCGAGCGCGGGCGCACGAACTGGAACCTGCCGTCCGCGTCGACCGACATGACCATCTCGTTCTCGTCGGCCAGCCGCGCAAGGAAGTCCCAGTCGGTCACGTTGGACTGGCTGATGAACTCGTAGACGGTCCGGGTCGGCTGGATCCGGCCGATCGGCACCCCGTCCTGGGCGGCCAGCTTCCGGGCGATGTCGGAGGCGCTCTGGTTGCGGTAGGCCGCGACCCGGCGCTGGCGCAGCAGGCGGTGGCCGGCGTCGTAGCCGCGGATCACGGTGAACGTGCCGGTGCCGTCGTAGTCCGCCTCCAGACCGGTGACCTCGCCGGTCAGCAGCGGATCGGCGGCCCCCTGCCCCGAGGTGACCGGCGCGATGACCACCTTCGTGCCGAAGGTGACGCCCAGCTTGCCCAGCAGCAGCCGGTAGGGATCGCGGAAGGTCAGCCGGAACGCGGCCGGCACTCCGACGCCCTGGTCGACGTAGCAGTCCACGAGGGCCCGCGCGAACTCCGGCGGCAGCTTGGCGCCGCCGATCCGCACGTCGACGACATTGGAGAAAGCGGACTTCGGCATCAGGAACGCACCTCCTCGACGGCCGGCAGCACCAGTTCGGTGCCCGTCGGCAGCCGGGCCGGGTCGTCGATGCCGTTGGCCTCGGCGATCGCCCGCCACACGGTCGCGTCGCCGTACTCCCGCCATGCCAGCGACTGCAGCGAGTCGCCCGCCACCACCCGGTGGACGCGCTGCGCCGTCAGCGCCCCCGAGGTCGGGTTCTGCCCCAGGGTCTGACCGGGGATCTCGTGCAACCGCATCCGGCAGGTGGCGCGGATCGGCGCCCCCGTCGTCCCGAACAGGGTGTAACTCGCTTCCACGGAACTCACGTACGCCGTGAACCGCGCCGTGGAGAACGAACCCCACTGGAGCACCACCCAGGGCGGGGACGGCTGCTTGGCGGTGACGCTCCGCGCCGTCGTCTCACAGCAGTCGAGCAGCGACTCGACCTTCTTGAGCACGGTGTTGCCGGTCGGCTCGTCGGACGAGTCCAGGAAGATCTCGACGCTCATCTCGCGCGGCAGCGCCCCCATGAACTCCGGGAGCGAACCGTCCCGTTCGACCTGCGCGGGCGTGGACTTCCACTCCGCGCGGCGGGTCAGCGACAGCTGCGCCGGGTTGAAGTCGAACCGGAACGTCCGGATGATCCCGCCAGGTGTGGTGCTCGTGCCGACGGGCGGCTCGTGGATCGCGAGCGTGGCCCGTACGAGGCTCTTGCCGGCCCCGCCCCTGCTGCCCTTCGCCATGTCGTGCCGTCCCCTCAGTCCGTGAATCCGTGGTGGGCGATCTCCAGTACCTCGGTCGCCACGGCGGGGCTCGCGGGGTCAAGCGTGGGGCCCGTCCAGCTCACCGGCAGCACGTCGATCAGGCCCCAGCGGGCCACCTCCGAGCCGTCCGCGCGCAACGCCGCGATCTGTGCGGTGGGGCGCGTGATCCCGGTCTGCACCGACGAGATCCACTTGGCCACCCGGGCGGTGTCCGGGGTGAGCGGCCGGGTCAGCCGGATCGTGGAGAACGTGACCCGGGTGGGCAGGTGCCAGACGAAGCCGTTGTTGCCGCCCTCCTGGCGCTGTTCGACCTCCACCTGCGACGAGAGCCCCTGGCAGCCGTTGAAGTAGCCGAGGCTCTCGCCGTCGATGCTGAGGGTGAACCAGATGGTGGAGCCAGGGTCCTGGCGGGACATCGCGGCGGACCTTTCTGTCAGTGGTCTGTCTGTCTGCTTGTTCGTCTGTTGCGGCGGCGGTCTGTCTGCCGCGGTCCGTGTGCGTCCTTCAGCGGTTTCGGCGGACTTCCAGCGGTTTTTCAATGGCGGGGATCGCGGAGCCGGCCGATGCGTTCGCGGTCCATGCGCAGTTCGGCCCGGATCAGCCGGGTGATGCGGCCGATGATGCGGTGCACGAGTTCGTCCAGCTGGAAGTCGGTCAGCTCCCTCGGATCGAAGGAACCGGCGGGAAGCTCCGTGTACGCGGGCGCCGGTTCGCCGCCCCCGGCCGGCGCGTACGGCGGCGGCCTGCCCCCGCTCGATCCGTGCGGAGCCGGTCCGTCCGGAGCCGGCGGCCCGTGCCCCGGTGGTTCGTACGGCGGCGGTGGGGTGCCGGGCAGGGCGGTGTACGGCGGCGGGGCGTCGGCCCGGTGGCCACCGGCCGGTCCGGAGCCCCGGCTCAGGTCGTTCGCGACGGTCGCGGCGGCCGACGAGGCCAGCGCCCCGACAGCGGAGTGGCCGGTCGCCGGGGTGTTCCGAGGGCCGGACGAGGACGCCTTCTTCCGCCAGAACCGCTGGACCGGGAGTGCCGGCGCCGAAGCACCGGTCGCCGGGGGGCGGGCGGGGGAAGCGGTCCCGGTGCTGGTGCTGGTGCTGGTGCTGGTGCCGGACGCGGGACCGGCGCCCGCGGCCTGCGGCGGAGTAGGCGGCAGGGCGGTGTTGACGCCCGGGGGCGGGGTCGGTCCGTCCGCGGACGCCGTGGGGATGGCCGTGCGGCCGGGCGCGGCGTCGCGAGCGGCCCGCTGGACGGGGGGCGGGCCCGTCGGCCCGGGCGTCGGGAAGGAGGGCGGTGCCAGGGTGGCCCGACCGGGCGGCGGGGCCGGGGAGGCCAAGGGGGTGACACCGGCGGGCACGGCCGGCACCGGAGCGCCGAGCGGCGTGCGACGGGCGGGGGAGCCGGCTCGTTGGACGGTGCTGGTGCCTACGGCGTCTGCGGGGGCGGAGGAGGTGTTCCTGCGGTGCCGGAGGTGTGGCTCGACCGGTGCCGGTGCCGGGGCTGTCGCGGAGTCCGGGGCCGGTCGGGGCGAGGCGGCCGGCTGGAGCGCTCTGGACGGTTCGCTCGGTCGGTCCAGCGAGCGCCGAAGGACCGGCGTCGGGGGCTTGGATCCGTCGTCCGTTCCGGGCGCGGACGAGGGGCTGTGGGACGGGGAACCGGGCAGCATGTGACCCTGACCCTGACCCTGGCTTAGGCTCTCGCGATGCCGCTCGCCGTCGCTACCGGTGGGGGGTGTGCCGCTCTCGGCCACGGGGCCTACGGCGCGCTGAAGCGGAGCCTGATCGGCGGTGGGCGCCGCCGAATTCGGCTTCCGAGGTGCGGTGCCGTCGTGCGGGGAACGCGGAGGCAGGGGTGTCGACGAGCCGTCCGCGACCGACGGGGCCGGGCGGGACGGAAGCGGGGCGGCGAGCCCCGGGCGACGTGCCCCGTGGGCGGTGCTGCGCTGCACGCGGGGTGAGCCGTCCGAGGTGTCCGTGGCCGGCCGGCGGCCCGGAGCGGAGGGCGGTAAGGGGCGCTTGCCGGCGGGAGGCCGGGGGCCGGTGAAGCGGAGGAGGCGCCGGGAGCGGCCTTCGGGGGGCGGGTGCCGGATCGTGCCGCCGAGGCGGGTGTCTCCGTCGTACGACCGCTCGTCCCGGGGGTGGGCGAAGTGCGTCCGCCGGTGTCGGCGGACGGCTCAACAGCCTTACGCACCGTGAGAGTTGACGTCTTGTCGCCGGAGCCGAGGCCCGTGGGAGCCGCCCCGGTCGTTCCGGCGGACCGTTGGACGGGCGCGGGCGCGGGCGGGGGAGCGGGTGCCCGTGTGGCCAGGGGCGGGGCCGGGGCGGCCGACGTGGTGGGAGGCACCGCACCGCCGCCCTGGCCCTCTCGCTCCGCCGCTCCGCTCGTGTCGTCCGCGGCTGCCGAAGGTGTCGCACCGGAGTCCGTCGGCGCGGACGGCCTGCGCACCACCGGCAGGCTGCGACGCTGCACCGGGGGCGTTGCGGTCCGGGCGCTGGTGAAGGAGCGCGACGAGGGGGCCGTGGCCGTAGCGGCGGTCCGCACCCGCAGGCCGGACGCGGGCGGCACCGGCGTGATCGGCCACGAGGCGGACGGCCGGGGCCGTACTACGACGGCCGAGCCCTCGGCGCCGCCGAGCACGTTCGGCGTGCCCGGGAGGTCCGGTACGGCAGGCGCTGCCCGCCTCTCGGACACGGACGCCGACCGCCGCACGCCTGGCGCCGGCCCGGTGTGGGAGAGGGGGCCACCGTGCTCCGTCGCGGAACCGGCACCGGAAACGGAACTGGAAACGGAACCGGCGGGGGTCCCGGCACCGGCACGGGCACTGGGTTCGCTCCCCGCCGCGCCCACGACCCCGGCTCCGGTATCGCCTCCGCCTCCGGTTCCGGCCCTGGACGTCTCCGGGCGTGCGGGCCGCCGCGGCGCCGAGAACGGTACGGAACTCATAGTCCCGGCGGAGGCGGCCGGCCCGGAAAGCTTCCTCTGAACCCGAGCCAGACTCGGTGCAGGTGCCGTCCCGGCACGCCCCTGCGACAGATCGCCAGCGCCTCCACCGAGGCCCGTACGAGTGCCAGTGCCAGTGCCCGTACCCGCATCAGGAGCCCCCTCAGCAGCCGCCCCCGCCCCCGCCCCCGCACTCGTACCCGACCCCACGGCCGGACGTGTCTGTGGCAGGCGTGTCGGGACGCGGAGCGGAGCCTTCGGCGCGGGCGGAACGGGACCGTCCGGCACCGTCGGCTGCAACAGCCGTAGCGGCACGGCCGGGGCCCGCTGAACCGCCGGGGCCGGACCCGCGAGCGGCAGCGCCCCGGCCGGGAGTTCCAGGCCCGCAACCGGACGTGCCGCGGCGGCCCTGGGCCTGCTGCTGGCCAGCCCGGCGCTGCAGGGGCCGTCCAGCACCGAGGGCGAAGCCGTGGCCGTGAACGACGGGTTCTGCCATGTGGGCAACCGCCCGCCGAAGGCCGCGTCCGACACACCGGACGCGTCCGTGGACAGGCTGCGCCGGATCGGCGCCAGACCCGGCCAGGCCGGAGCCGGCACCGGCGCGCGCGACACCGGCGTGGACGACGCGGGTGTGGACGACACGGGTGCGGACGGCGTCGGAGACGCCTCCGTGGGCCGGTCGTTCGCCGCGCCTCCGCGCAGCCGGTCCAGAAACCCCACCCGTCAGCCCTCCGACGCCGCTCGCGTCACCAGGTGCGCGATCTCGCCCGTCCACCGGCGGCGGTCGTGGTGTTCCAGGTCCAGGATGTCCTCCATGCTCCAGTGGAAGTGGTAGGCGATGTACGCGATCTCCTCGTGCAGCCGGTCGGTCGCGTACGTCACGATTCCCCCAGGCGGCTCCCGCCGAGCTCCACCTCGAAGGACTCGGAGCAGTGCGGGCAGTCGACCGCCGCGCGGGTGTGGCCCTCCGCGTTGATCTGGCGGTAGAAGTCCTGGAGGAACGCCAGGTCGGAGGCGAACATGTGCTCCACGATCCCGTCGTGCACGATCGGGAGCGTGCCGAGCCGGGTGATGACCCGGCCGAGCAGGACGACCGAGAGGAACGCCGGGTTCTCCTGGACCCGTACGTCCCGCAGCGGGACGAGTTCGTCGCGTGCCGTCGACAGCCGCATGACACCGTCCCGGTGGACGGCGCCGGACTCGTCGACATAGCCGCGCGGCAGCTGGAACGGGAACTCCGTCCGCAACTCGTCCTGCCGGTACGGTGCCTGACGCGCGGCCGGCGGCGGGTCCGGAGCCGAGGCGTCCGGCTCCGGACCGCCCTGGATCGCGGTGTCCCCGCCGGCGGGGGAGACCGCACCGGCCCCCCGGGAAGTCGTGCGGCGCATTACTCGATGACCAGTTCTTCGAACGCGATGGTCACCGTCTCGGTGAGGGCCGCGGCCTCGCCGGCCTTGACCGTGCTCGCGTCGATCTTGCTGCACCAGGCGTTGCGCAGGTGGTAGCGCTTCACCGGGTTGTTCTCGAAGTCCATCATGATGATGGAGGCGTTCTTCCGGGCCGTGGTCATCTGGCCGGAGATGGACTCGTTGATCCACTGGGTGAACGACGACGACTGGGTCATGCCCCGCACCACCGTGCAGGTGCCGTTCTTCTTCACACCCGGCAGGTTCTTGACCACGTTCTGGCCGTTCGGGGTGTTCTGCTGGTAGGTGATGACGTCCTGCTCGATGCTCAGACCGCTGACCTCGGCCAGATACTCGACCATCACGCCGTCGATCTGGAGGCCGAAGTTGTGTGAGGTGAGGGCGTCACCCGGCTGGAGACTCATATGTGCGCTGTCCTTCAGGATCAGGGATGGCTGCTGGACCGGAGGTGGCAGGGGCGGTGCACGGGAGCGGCCGTGTGCCTACTCCTCCAGCTCCCCGCTCCCGCTGGAGAACTGCGCCAGCCGGAAGATCACGAACTCGGCCGGCTTGACCGGGGCGATGCCGATCTCGCACACCACCCGTCCGACGTCGACCGACTCCGGCGGGTTGGTCTCCTCGTCGCACTTGACGTAGTAGGCCTCCTCCGGCCGCTGACCGAACAGGGCGCCCGCACGCCACTCGTTGACCAGGAACGCCGAGATGTTGCGCCGGATCCGGGCCCACAGCGCATGGTCGTTCGGCTCGAACACCACCCACTGGGTGCCGATCAGGATCGACTCCTCCAGGTAGTTGAAGTACCGGCGGATGTTCAGGTAGCGCCAGGCTGGGTCGGAGGAGAGGGTGCGGGCGCCCCATACGCGGATGCCGCGGCCGGGGAAGGCACGGATGCAGTTCACGCCGATCGGGTTGAGCAGGTCCTGCTCGCCCCGGGTGATCTGGATCTCCAGGTCCACCGCACCGCGCACCACCTCGTTCGCCGGCGCCTTGTGCACACCGCGCTCGGAGTCGTTACGGGCCCAGATGCCGGCCACGTGTCCGCTCGGCGGCACCAGCCGGGTCTGGCCGCTGCCCGGATCGAACGTCTTGATCCACGGGTAGTACAGCGCCGCGTACTTGGAGTCGTAGCCGGCCGTCTCCTGCCGCCACACGCGGATCTGCCGGGCGTTCATGCCGGGCGGCGGGTCGATGACGGCGACCCGGTCGCCCATCAGCTCGCAGTGCGCGATCAGACCGAGCTGGACCGCCTTGACGGACTCCAGATCGATCGCCCCGCGCTGGTAGGCGGCCATCAGGTCGGGCACCGCGACCATGGAGATCTCATCGACGGCCTCCAGACCGCCGAAGCCGGTGCGATCGGCGGAATCACCGAGGTAGTGGGCCGGCCCCGGGTGCGTGTCCTCCGTCGTGGCCGACGGAGTCCGCCGGCCGGGGGCGGGGGCCGGAGCGGCCGGCGGGGCGGGAAGGGCGACCGTCTGGTTGTCCGGCCGGGCCAGCTGCGCGGTCGGCGCCGCCTCGGTCACGGAGATGAGCTTGGAACGCTCCTTGACCTGCGCGACGACGTAGTTGCGACCGCCCTTCTTCGCCGTGACGTCGAAGGTCTCCACCGCCTGGTCGCCGTCCCTGACGATGAGCCGGAAGCGCTCCGCCGGGCCCTCGCCCTCCGGGTCGGCGACCTCGACGCTCAGCGGGCCTTCGGCGCCGGCGGCGACGGCCGTCACCGCGAACGTGCCGAGCTGCCGCGGTTCCGCCGCCGGCAGCGCGGCCGGGGCGGCGGACTCGGCCGGCACGGTGGGGGACCGGCCGGCCGAGCCGTTCTTGGCGGGGGCGCCCTCGGCCGAGCCGCCCACCCGGACGACGTAGGCCGCGGTGCCACCGTTCTGGAAGAAGCCGTAGACGGAGGGCGCGAGGTAGTACCCGTCGGTGAACTCGCCGAAGCTCGCGACGTACTGGCTCCAGTTGGTGACCAGCGTCGGCTCGTTCAGCGGGCCGGTCGGCGCGAGCCCCACGAAGGCCGCGACCGATGTGCCCACCCCCTCGATGGGGCGTGAGCCGCTGGCCACCTCCTCGACGTAGACGCCGGGCGACAGGTAGGACGGCATGCTCTGCTCTCCTCAGGGGTACGAGTCAGGACTGCCTCCACTTTCACGCGCGCGCACCGCCGGCGGTACGTCCCCGGGTGCCGGACCGGGGGCAGGCCCGCTGCCCCGAAGGGCAACCGGCCGCTCTGCCCCGGGGCTGCCCCGGCGGGCAGGTCGGGCGGCGCCGGCACCGGGGACGGGCTCGGCGTCGGCGACCCCGGCGGCCGGTTCGAGCGGGACGCCCCGCCGACTCTGCCCCTTCGGACACCCACCCTGCCCCGCGGTCCGCTGACGCGTCGCCGTGCCCCGGCTTAGCGTCGACGGGTGAGCCTGTGGACTTCTCTCGAACCCGCCTCAGCGACCGTGGACGCGGGAAGCAGTACGACGGTGCGATTGCGGGTGCGCAACACCGGTGACGTGGTGGACGAGTACCGCTTCGAGCCGGTGGGGCCCCTCGCGCCGTGGACGACGGTCGAGCCCGCGACGCTGCGCCTGTATCCCGGCACGACCGGAGCGGTGGAGCTGCGCTTCGCGCCGCCGCGCTCCCCGGACGCGACGGCGGGACCCAACCCGTACGCGGTGCGGATCACGCCGACCGAGCATCCGGAGGCGGTGACGGTACCCGAGGGCAACCTCACCATCACCCCCTTCACCGAGGTACGGGCGGAGCTGGTGCCGCCCACGGTGAAGGGGCGCCTCCGCGGGCGCCCTCAGCTGGCGGTGGACAACATCGGCAACACGCGCCTGACCGCGTCGATCGGAGGCAGCGACAACGGCGACCAGCTGTCGTACGACATCCGCCCGGGCAGTGTGCAGATCGAACCGGGCCGCGCGGCGTTCGTGAAGGCGACGCTGAAGCCGCGGCGGATCATCTGGTTCGGCGCGAAGGAGCAGCGCCCCTTCACCCTGTCGGTGCTGCGCTCGGGTGTCGACCCGCTCCCGGTCGAAGGGACCTACATCCAGCGGGGGTTCCTGCCGCGCTGGCTGGCGACCTGCTTCGGTGTGCTGACCGCGCTGGCGGTCACGTTCGTGATGCTGTGGATCTCCCACAATCCGGGTGTGAGCAGCGGCGCGACCCAGAAGGTCGCCGCCGGAGCGACCCTGGCGCCCAGTGCGTCCCCGTCGGTGACCCCGCCGCCGCCGCCCACGGCCGCCGCCACCACGCCCCCGGCGGAGCCGGACAGCGGCGACGACGGGGGCGGAGGCGGTGGCGGGCCGGCCGCCACCGTCACCGAGAAGGCACCGGAGGAGACCGCCGCGACAGCCGTACGGCGCCTCGCCGAGGACGACCCGGAGGGGCGGCACGTGTGCTACCGCGCCTTCGTCACCGGGCAGGGCTGGCAGAAGCCGGTGTGCGACGGCACCATGGCCGGCACCGTCGGCAGCGACGTCCCGATCAAGGCGCTGAACATCGCGGTCACCGGGGTCGGCGGCTCCGCCGCCAACGCCTTCCTCCACAAGGACGATTCGACCGACGGCAAGGGGCAGTGGTCGCCGAGCTGGACGGCCGTCATCGCCGACGGCGAGGACAACTACGTCGGCAGCACGAAGCCGGACGACCCCTCCATGCTCGGCTTCGCCATCAACGTCGGCACCGGCCAGGTCTGCCAGACCGCCCGCGTGCACGGCTTCGACTGGGGCCCGCAGGGCTGTGTCCAGCAGCGGCCCGAGTTCATCTTCGGCGGGGCGCTGGAGAACGACCGGTTCCTGGAAGCCGTCAAGTTCACCGTGTGACCGGCCGGGCCGGCCGCTACCAGGAGCCCTCTCCCGGTAGCAGCCGGCCCGCCTTGCGGTACTCGCGCCGGGCCCCCTCCAGCAGATCGGCGGCCGTGACCACGTCACCGCGGCCCGCCGCCAGATAGGCCGCGGTCACCACGGCGCTGCGGATGGACCCGCCGGCCAGCTCGAACCCCTCGGCCACCGGCCCGTGGTCGATGCCGTCCGCGCAGGGCGCGTGGGACAGGCTGTGCCGCCACAGGGCCCGGCGCTGCTCCGCGTCCGGGAACGGGAAGTCGACCACCAGGTCGAGGCGGCGGGTGAACGCGTCGTCGATGTTGGCGCGCAGATTCGTGGTCAGCAGGGCGATGCCGTCGAAGGACTCCAGCCGCTGGAGCAGATAGGCGCTCTCCATGTTGGCGTACCGGTCGTGCGCGTCCTTCACCTCGGAGCGCCTGCCGAAGACGGCGTCCGCCTCGTCGAAGAGGAGGACGGCGTCGGTGCGGTCGGCCTCGGTGAAGATGCGCTCCAGGTTCTTCTCGGTCTCGCCGACATACTTGTCGACCACGGACGAGAGCTGCACCACGTAGAGGTCGAGACCCAGTTCGGCGGCGACCACCTCGGCCGAGAGGGTCTTGCCGGTCCCCGACTCGCCGGCGAAGAGGCCCAGCACGCCCCGGCCCCGGCCGCCGCCCGCGCTGAGCCGCCAGTCGCCGAGGACCCGGCCGCGGTGACGTGCGCGCAGGGCCAGCTCGCGCAGCTGCGCCAGCGGCCGGTCGGGCAGCACCAGGTCCCGCCAGTCGACGGCCGGCCGGATGCGGCGGGCGTGCCGCTCCAGGCCGGACGCGGACTGCTGCCGGGCCGCCAGGCGCAGATGGGCGGGGGAGAGCCGGACGTCCTCGAACCCGGCCAGCGCCTCGGCCGACCGCACCGCCCGGGCGACCCGGTCACCGGCCAGGCGGTACGGGGCGACGGTCCGCGCGAGGTCGAAGCCGGGGTCCTCGCCCAGGGCGGCGGACCAGTCGCCGACGGCGTCGGCCCGCCGCCCTGGCACATCGAGGACGAGCGGGTCCTGGACGCACCAGTGCGGGTCGTACGGCACCCGGGCCGTGATCAGCACGGGCACGTCCGCGGCGGCCGTCAGCTCCCGTACCAGCGGTCCGGGCTCGTCCCGCGGGTCCGTGACGACGACGGCGTGTCCGGTCAGCCGGGCCTCCCGGAGCAGGGCCGGCAGCAGGTCGCGGGGACCGGAGAGGGACAGCGCGGGCAGGCCGGCCGTGCGCAGGGCCGCGGCGACCGCGGCGCAGCCGTCGCCCTCGTGGGTCTCGCGCAGGTACACGGTGGGCGGCGGACCGGCCGTGAGCCGCTTCGCCAGCCGCTCGGTGAACCGCCCGAAGTCGCTCCCGTCCGGGTCCGGTCGCGGGGGGCGGGGAAGAGCGCGGAGGTGTCCCGACAGCGCCGGGTCGGGCGTGTCGTCACCGAGCAGATGGGCCGCCAGCCGGTCCGGCACCCGCAGGACACGGCTGAGGAGGGGGCGTTCGGGCTCCTCCACCTCCAGCAGCCCCAGCGCGCGCAGCGGCGCCCCGGGGTGCAGCCGTGCCCGGGCCGGCGCCGAACCGGCCGGCACCGCGCACAGGTCCAGCGCGAGTCCCGTGGTCGCCCGGCGCCGGCTGACATCGTCGTTGAGGTAGCCGTACAGCGGCTCGAACGTGCGGTCCAGGTCGGGTGCCAGCGCGATCAGCAGCAGCATGACGTCGAGGTCGGTGAGTGCGAGCCGTGCCGCCAGTGAGGTCAGCCGGTCCGCGGGCGCCGGGGGCGGTCCGAGCGGCGGTCCGGGCGGCGGTCCGGGCGGCGCGGGCGGTGACGGCGCGGGCGTGCGCAGCAGATGCCGTACCGCCTCCTCCGACAGGTACAGCCCGCGCAGCGGGTCGCCTGCCGTGGGGTCGCCCTCCGCGCGCTGCTCGACCAGCAGCGCGACCCGCTCCCGCAAGGCGGCCAGCCGGGCCGAAAGCGCCTCGGCGTCGCTGAGCGGGGCCCCCGCGGACCCCCGGTCCGTGGCCATGGCCTCCGCGGCCGGCTCCCGCGTCATGACCGGCCGCCCGCCCTCCGGCGGCGCAGGGCTTCCCTGCGGGCCTCCCGGGCCGCCGCCACCTGCCGCGGCCGGTGCGCGCGCTCCCCGGCCGGCCGGCCGGGGCCGCCCGTGTCGCGGACCCGGACCACCGCGCCCTCGGTGACCGGGGGACCGGCGTCGTACTCCGGATAGGCCGGGAACGGGGCGGTGACCACGAGGTCGAGGGACGGCTTGAGTTCGCCGCCCAGCGCCGACCAGATCTCCGCGAGCGAACGCGACTCGGTCTGGATGCCGGCCACGGACAAGGGGACCGCCATACCCAACTGGCCCAGTGAACCCGGTAGTTCGGAGGGCGGCAGCAGCTCGCGCGGGATGAGTGTCGCCAGGACGGCGGACAGCAGCCGGTGCTCGTCCTGCGGCTGCTTGGTCCAGGCGGTCAGGAGGTACGACAGCCGGAACCAGCGGGGCGGCTGACGGCGCTTGACCACCACGTCCCGTTCGTCGACCACGGGCAGCTGGCCGCGCTGGCGCCGGTGCACGTCCTCCCGGATGTCGTACAGGTAGGCGTTCACGACGGGCCCGTTGCGCCGGGCAGCCCAGTCGCGGGTGGGGGCCTCGAAGGCGATGTCGATGCCGGAACCGGCCAGGGCTCCGCCGCTCAGAACGGTCTTGAGGACCTCGTCCACCTCGTGGATCACCGTCGTGCTCCCGCCCCGCCGTCCCTGCTGCCGATCCCGTCCGAACCCGTCCGATCCTGCCGTGCCCGGACCGCCCCCGCGAGCGCGCCGGGGGACGTCGGACGGGCAGGGACGGCTGCCCCCGAGGGCGCTCCGGAGTGCCCCTCCGGTCAGATGTAGCCCTCCTGGAAGGCATACGCCACGGCATGGGCCCGGTTGCGCAGGTGCAGCCGGGTGGTCATCCCGTGCATCACGTTCTTGACGGTGCGTTCGGAATAGGACAACTTCCGCGCGATCTCTCCGGTGTCGAGCCCCTCGGCGATCAGCCGCAGTACGTCCACCTCACGGGGCGTCAGCCCGCTCGGCCCGGCCCCGGGCCGGCCCGCGGCGCTGCGGTGCAGGGTGCCCACCTGGTTGATGAGCCGGCCCAGCAGGTCGGCGGGCAGGTCGCCGTCCCCGCGGGCCGCCGCGAGGACGGCCTGCGTCAGCCGGTGCGCGGTGGCCTCGTGGCGCCAGACGATGGCCCCCACCCCGCACTCGATCACGTCCAGCACCTCGGCCTCCCGCAGCGAGCGCACCACGAGGACCGCCCGCGCACCCTCGCCGCGCACCAAGCGGCGCAGCCGGGTCAGCGCCTCCTCCTCCAGCACGTCGTCGACGATCAGCGCCACCGTGCCGGGACCGCCCTCCTCGCGCAACTCGATCTCGGGGAACCGGCGCAACTGTCCGTTGACGCCCTCGCGCAGGATCAGATCGGAGGCGTACACCGCCACCGGGGTCCGCGCCACGGGCTCGGTGCCGGTCCGGGTGGTCCTCGATGAGCTGGGCAAGCTTTCCCCCTGTCCGCGTGCCTGCCGCCCCCGACGACCGCCGGCGGGCGGGTGCTCCCCACTCTCGGCTCACGGCCCCCAGCCGCGCAATCGTGGACCACCACGGCCACCACCACGAGAAAACCCGTACGTCGACCACGAGCGGAGCGGCCACGGCGGTTGCGCCGGAACCGGAACAAACCGACGTGGGATGTGTCACGCCACCCCCGCTCCGATCCGCTCGTCCTCGACGGTGCGACAACCACGTCCGAACCGAGGAGTCATGACATGACCGGAACGCGGGACGACAGGCCGAGGGCACACCGTGAGGCGATCACGACGCTGGCCGCCGGCGTGGCTCGCGCCCGCTCGCACGCCGGCGGCCTGGTGCTGCTGCGCGGTGCCACCGGCACCGGGCGCACCACCGTGCTGGAATCGGTGATCGAGGACGCGACCGGACACGGCCTGCACGTCCTGCGGGCCCGCTGCGCGCCCGGTGACGGCGGGATCCCCTTCGCGACCGCACTGCAATTACTGGGCCCGGCCGCCGGGATCGAGCAGGCCGGGTCGGAGCGGGAACAGGCCGAGCTGCTGCGGCGGGAGCTGCTGCGGCGGGCCGAGCGGACCCCGCTGCTGATCGCCGTGGACGACGTCCATCTCGCCGATGTGCCCTCCCACCGCTGGCTGGTGGAGTCGGCCCGGCACCTGGACCGGCTCCGGCTCCCCGTGCTGCTGGCCGTCACCGAGCGCAGCCAGTACGACGTGGATCCGCCGGCGCCCGGCTTCGCGCACACCCTGCCGCCCGCCCTGGTCCGCACGCACACCCTGGCGCCGCTCACGCCCGCCGACGCCGGCGTCCTGGTGCGTGAACGATTCCCCGGCACACCCGCGTCCTGGGTCGACGACTGTGTCCGGGCCGGTGCGGGCAGCCCGCTCCTGCTGCGCGCGCTCCTGGACGACCTCGGCGGACCCCGGCCGCACGGCGCCCTCCCGCACACCGTCGCGGCGCTCTACGCCGGCAACTACGCCGCCGCCGCTGCCTGGTGGCTGGACAGCGCGGGCTCCGGCACCGCCGAGGTCGCCCGGATGCTGGCCGCCCTGGACGCCGAGCGGCACGGCGCGGGCCCGGCCGGACCGCCCGGCGGCCCCCTCGTCGACCTCGCGGGCCTGCTCGCCGAACTGACCGGCACCGACCGGGCCCGGGTGGCCGGCTGGCTCACCGCGATGACCGGCCTCGGACTGCTCCGGGCCGGCTCGGACGGCCGTCACCGCTACGCCCACCCGCTGCTGCGCGACGCGGTGCTCGCCGGGGTGCCCGAGACCCGGCGCCGCGCCGCACACCGGGGCGCCGCCGAACTCATGCTGCACCGCGGCGCGTCCACCGAGGCGATGGCGGGTCAGCTGCTGAACTCCGGTCCCGTCGGCACCGACTGGGCGTCCGGCGTGCTGCACGACGCCGCCAGCCGGGCCGTCCGGGAGGGCAGGGTCGCCGAGGCCGTGCCGCTGTTGCGCAGGGCGCTCGACGAACCGCTGTCCGACCACCGCAGACAGCGACTGCTGACCGAACTGGGTTCCCTGGAGGCCGCCGACCGGGGCGCCGCGGCTGCCGTTCCGCGGCTCACCGAGGCCCTGGGCCTGCCGGCCGCGCCGGGGGAACGGGTGCGGGCCGCCGTCGCCCTCGGCACCGCGCTGGCCGCCCACGGCAGGATCGCCGCGGCCGTGGAGGTGCTGACCGCCGTCGACGAGCAGTTCGCGGGCGACCGCCCGGACCTGTCCGGCGTGCTGCGCAGCGCCGCCGCGATGGTGGCCGAGCGGGACCAGACGGTCCGCCGGGACGTCTACCGGCGGCTGTCGGCCACCGCGGAGCGCTCGCCCGAGCGGATCGCCCCGGCCACCCACGCCGTCCTCGTCCGGTACGCGGCGACCGCCGGACTCATCTCGGCCCGGGAGGCCACGCGGCGCATGCGCCTGCTGCTGGCCGAGCCCTCCGACCCGCTCACGGAGCCCTTCCTGCTGGGAACGGCCGCCGCGGTCGCCCAGTGGGCCGACGAACTGGGCGAGGCGGAACGGCTGGTGGACCGGGGGCTGGCCGGGCAGCGCTCCGACCTGCTGCACCCGATGCACGACGCGCTGCTCCACACCCGCGCCGACATCGCAGCCGCCCGCGGGTTCCACGGCTGGCTGCCCGCCGAACCCCCGCTCCTGCCGGACGCGGACGCGGGACCCGGCAACGTACAGGCCCATGTGCTGCTCGGGCTGGTCGCCCAGGACAGGACCGCCGACGCGCGGCGGCTGGCCGGCGCCTTCGACCTGCACGCGGCGGCGGACTCCTGGGAGCTGAACCGGTTCCTCTACGCGCGGGGAGTGCAGCGGGCCGCCGACGGCGACTCCGCCGGCGCCTTGCACGACTTCCTGGAGTGCGGGCGCCGCCAGCTGGCCCGCGAGGTCCGCAGCCCGGTCGTCACCCCGTGGCGGTCGGCCGCAGCCGAGTGCTGGCTCGCCATGGGCTCACCCCGCGAGGCGATCACCCTGGCCGAGGAGGAACTGCGACTCGCCCGGGTCTGGAACACCCCCCGCACGGTCGGCCGGGCGCTGCGGGCGCTCGGCACCGTCACCGGTGGCCGCCGTGGCCTCGAACTCGCCGAGCGCGCCGTACGGCTGCTGCGGGAGGCGCCTGAGACCACCGGAGCGGAACTGGCGCACGCCCTGCTCGCGCAGGGCCGGGCGCTGATCGCCGCGGGGGAGCGCGCCCAGGCCCGGGACCGGCTCAGGGAGGCCGCCGAACTGGCCGAGCGGCTGGGCGCGCTGCGTCTGCGCGGGCTCGCCGAGGAGGCCCTGCGGGCCGGCGGCGCCCGGCGGACGGCCGCCGGGCGGACCGGTTCGGGGTCGCTCACCGGAAGCGAACGGCGCATCGCCCAACTGGCCGCGGACGGGCGCACCAACACCGAGATCGCGGAGCTGCTGCACCTCGCCCGGCGCACTGTGGAGACCCATCTCACCAGCACCTACAAGAAGCTCGGCATCCGGCGGCGTGCCGAACTGCACCGCGCGCTGGCCCCGGTCGAGGGCGTGCCGCTCGGCCTGCTCGCGCGCTGCGACCGGGCACCGGGCTGATCGCGGGGGCCGAGTCGCGCCGAGCCGGGCGGTCATGGTCAGCGGCGCTCGGCGGTCACGGTCACCGCACTGCCCGGTGCGGCCGACACCAGGGCCCGGCCCGCCGCCGGGCGGACGACGCGCGCGCCGCCGCCGGCCGTGATCCGCCAGGAACCCGGCGGCAGCGACAGCACGGTCACCCGGGAGCCCCGGGACGCCGCGCGGTACGCCAGCCGGTACACGCCCGTGTCCGAGTCGTAGGCGGCCGAGCGGACCGTGCCCGCCACGGCCCGCGCGTACGGTTCGGCGGTCAGCTCCTTGTTGGCGCGGAAGGCACCGGTGCCGTCGAGCGCGCAGTAACCGCCGCCGTAGCACCACACATAGCCCGCCCAGCCGGAGGCGTAGCGGCCGAGGGAGGCCATCGCGTCGCGGTAGAAGCGGTTCATGTGCGGCAGGCCGCTGTCCGGCGGACCCCACTCGCCGACCACGACCGGGACCCGGTACCGCTTCGGATACGCGGTGACGGCCCGCTCGTACGCGTCGATCCAGCCGGACCCGGGATCGTAGTCGGCGCCCGCCTCCATGGCGGCGTTGTAGAAGTGCGGCGCGTACACCACCCGGGGGTCGTCGATACGGCCGAGGCCGGTCGGCACGCCCTCGCCCACGATCGGGGTCGGTTCGACGAACAGCCAGGCGTCCCGGTCGGCCGAACGGACGGCGTCGGCGAGGCGGTTGTACATGGGGGTGAGCTGGTCGCGTTCGATGCGGCGCGCCGCGGCCGGCAGCTCCTCCCCGGGACGCGCCTCGCCCATCGGCTCGTTGACGAGGTCGTAGCCGAGCACGGCCGGATGGCGGGCGAACCGGTCGGCCAGCGTGCGCCACATCCGGGCCTGGGCGCGGCGCAGATCGGCGTCCTCGTAGAGATGGGTGAAGGCGCGCTGCACGGCGGGCTCGAAGTACTCGGCGAACCAGTCGTCCGGATGCGCGGTGAACGGCAGCCCGTCCGTCCTGGTCGCCCACTCGGGTATCCCGCGATGGCCGAAGGCGGGCCCGAAGACATCCTGGTGGGCGTCGATGACCACCTTCACGTCGTAGCGCGCGGCCCAGTCCAGGACGCGCTCGATCCGGCGCAGATAGCTCCGGCTGTACCGGCCGGGGCTGGGCTCCAGGTCGTCCCAGAAGACCAGCAGCCGGGCGAAGCCGAAGCCCTGGGCCCGCAGATCGCGCAGATGGCGTTCGGTGATGCCGCTCAGGGCCTCGTCGCCCCGGTGCGCCTTGTCCTCTATGTTCCAGCCGCGCAGGCTGAGCACCCGCCCGTGCCCGTCGGTGAGCCGGGGGATGCCGGGACCGGTGTCCTCGGCGCGGGCGGTGGCGGGGCACAGCAGCGCGGCGACGACCGCGCTCGCCGTCAGAATCGCTCGCAGCACAGAAGACCTCCGGGCCGACGGGGTTCGTGGTGCCGCGCATCCCATCAGCAGTCGCACGACTCTTCAAGTGCCGTGACTCCAAGTGCCTTGACTTCGCGTGCACTTCAGCAAGAACACTCTGAAGCCCAGCCACACACGGGAGGAACCCGCATGAAGTACCGCACGATCGGCACCGATCCCGCCACCCGCCGGGAGGTGAGCGTGCTCGCGCTCGGCGCGATGCTGTTCGGGTCGCGTACCGACGAGAAGACCTCCTTCGCCGTCCTCGACCGCTATGTCGAGGCCGGCGGGAACTTCATCGACACCTCGAACAACTACGCGTTCTGGGAGGACGGGGGCCAGGGCGGCCAGAGCGAGGAACTGCTCGGCCGGTGGCGGCGCAGCCGGGGCGTCGGCGACGAGATCGTCATCGCGACCAAGCTGGGCGCCCGTCCTCTCGCACCCGGCACCGGGTTCGTCGACAACGCCGAGGGACTGTCCGCGAAGGTCATCCGCGAGTCGGCCGAGCGCAGCAGGGAGCGGCTCGGTGTGGACCGGCTCGATCTGCTGTACGCGCACATAGAGGACTCCGCCGTGCCGCTCGGGGAGACCGTCGAGGGCTTCGCCGCGCTCGTCGCCGAGGGCACGGCGGGCCTGCTCGGCGTCAGCAACCACGCCGTGTGGCGGGTGGAGCGGGCGCGCGCCCTCGCGGCGGCGGCCGGCCTGCCCGGCTACGAGGTGCTCCAGTACCAGCACAGCCATCTGCGGCCCCGTACGGACCTGCCCAGCGGGCTGTTCCCGGACGGCAGCCTCGGCGGTGCCGACGCCCAACTGCTGAGCTATCTGCGGGCGGAGCCGGACCTCACCCTGGTCGCCTACTCGCCGCTGCTGGCCGGCGCCTACAGCCGGGCCGACAAGCCGCTCGCACCGGACTACGACCACCCCGGCACCCCGGCCCGGCTCGCCGTGCTGCGCGAGGTGGCCCGGGAGGCCGGGGCGACCGTCAACCAGGTCGTGCTGGCCTGGCAGCTGGGCGGCGAGCTGCCCGTGATCCCGCTCGCCGGCGCCTCGTCGGTGGCCCAGCTGGAGGAGAATCTCGCCGCCGTCGACCTGGAACTCACCGCGGAGCAGCGGGCCCGGCTGGACGCCGCTCACTGACCGCGCGGCTCCCGGTGGTCCGCGCCGGCGGACCACCGCGGCCCCGGCCGCGTCAGCCCTTGTTGGATCCCAGGGTCAGGCCGCTGACGAACTGGCGCTGGAGCGCGAAGTAGACGATGAGTGTGGGGATCGCGGTGAGCAGGGATCCCGCGGCGACCAGATTGGGGTCGGTGAAGTATTGGCCGGAGAGGTTGTTCAGGGCTGAGGTGATCGGCATGTTCTCGCCGGTGGAGATGAGGACGAGGGCCCAGAAGAAGTCGTTGTAGATCCAGATCGACAGCAGGGTGGCGAGGGCGGCCATGGCGGGTTTGCACAGGGGCAGTGTGATCTGCCAGTACAGCCGCCATACCGAGGCGCCGTCGACGAGTGCGGCTTCGGTGAGTTCGTGGGGCAGGGAGCGCATGTAGTTGCTCAGGACGAAGGCGCAGAAGCCGGACTGGAAGGCGACGTGGATCAGGACCAGGCCGAGTGCGGAGTCGTAGAGCTTGCCGCTGGCGGTGATGCCGGGCAGGTCGGTGAGGAGGTACAGCCGGTACAGGGGGGTGATGATGACTTGCTGGGGCAGCAGGTTGCCGGCGGTGAAGACCAGGAGCAGGGCGAGGTTGAGGCGGAAGTCGAACCGGCTGACGTAGAAGGCCACCATCGAGGACAGGAAGAGGGTCAGCAGGACGGCGGGGATGGCGATGAGCAGGGTGTTGCCGAAGTAGTGCGCCATGTCGGACTGCTGGAAGGCGTGTGTGAAGTTGTCGAGGTTGAGGGTGTCGGGCCAGGAGACGTAGCCCTTGGTGCTGGTTTCGCTGTAGGGGCGCAGGGCGGAGAAGACCGCCCAGAGCAGGGGGGCGAGCCAGGCCAGGGCGGTGGCGGTGAGGAAGAGGTGCAGCAGGATCCGGGCGGGGCGCAGGGGGGCACGGCGTTTCAGCGGGAGGGTGGTGCCGCTCATGCGCGCCGCTCCTTTCGGAAGGTGGCGATGAGGTAGGGGATGATCACGGTGAGGGAGATGACGAGGAGGACGACGGCGATGGCGGAGCCGTAGCCGATGCGGCTGGATTCGCCGATGATGTTGTTGGTGACCAGGATGGAGAGCAGTTCCGTGCCCTGGGCGCCTTTGTTGAAGACGAAGACGAGGTCGAAGGCGCGTAGGGCTTCGATGATGGTGACGACCAGGACGACGGTGTTGGTGGGGCGCAGGGTGGGGAAGATGACGTTCTTGAATGTCTGCCACTCGCTTGCGCCGTCGAGGGCGGAGGCTTCTCGCAGGGAGGGGTCGACGCTTTTCAGGCCGGCGAGGTAGAGGATCATCATGTAGCCGGCGTGCCGCCAGGAGGCGGCGATCAGGACGGCCCACAGGTTGAGGTCGGGGTCGCCGATCCAGTCGATGTAGTGGCCGGGTGTGTTGGCGTGGATGATGCTGTTGATGAGGCCTGTGTCGGGGTTGTAGACCAGTTGCCATACGAAGCCGATGCAGGCCATCGAGATGACGACGGGCAGGAAGAACGCGGTCTGGTAGATGCGGCTGAACCGGATCTTCTTGTCCAGTTGGACGGCGAGGAGGAGGCCGAAGGGGGTCGGGATCAGGATCAGTGCCGCGAACCAGATGACGTTGTGCTGGAGGGCTGGCCAGAACTGCGGGTTGTCGGTGAACAGTTGGCGGAAGTTGTCCAGGCCGACCCAGGTGATGGAGTCGAATCCGATGCCGTCCCAGGTGGTGAAGGCCAGCAGGATCGAGGCGAGGGCGGTGACCCACACCAGGAGCACGTGCAGGAGGGTGGGCACGCCCGCCATCACGGCGAGGGTGATCCGGTCACGGCGGGTCAGCAGGCGGCGGTGGCCGTGCGTGTTCCGCTTCGAGTCAGCTGGGGCGACCGTGGCCGGCTCGGCTGTGGTCGTCGGGGTCTTCGTCGTCATGTCGGTTGTCATCGGCTCGCTCACGAGGACGCGAAGATGGTCTTCTTCTGGCGTTCGATCGAGGACAGCAGGCCGTCCACGCCCTTGGGGTTCTGGAGGAACTTCTGCAGGCCGGGCTGCATCACCGTGGAGGTGAAGTCGGGGCGGCTGTCGCGGTCCATGAACTGGGTGAGGTTCTTGGCGCCGCCGATCATCTCGAACGCCTTCTTCTGCAGGGCCGAGTAGGAGGAGGTGTCGGCCTTGCCGGAGGCGGCGACCACGCTGGAGTCGGTCTTCAGGTACAGCTCCTCGGCCGCCGGGCTGCCCAGGTACTCCAGCAGCTTGCCGACACCCGCATGGTTCCTGGGGGCCTTGGAGACCATGAAACCATCGGTCGGCGCCTCCACAGTGTCCTGGCCGTAGGAGGGGTTGATCTGCGGGAACGGGAAGAAGTCGAGGTCGTCCAGGTCGGCCTTGTTCGTGAACTGCTGGGCCACGAAGGAGCCCAGGAGGTACATGCCGGCCTTCTTCGCCACGAGTGTCTGGGCCGCGTCCTGCCAGGTGCGGCCCATGAAGCCGTCCTGGTGGTAGGGCAGGAGCTCGGCCCAGTGGTCGAAGACGTCCTTCACCTTGGCATCGGTCCAGGACGCCTTGCCCGCCATCAGCTCCACATGGAAGTCGTAGCCGTTCAGGCGGAAGTTGATCTGGTCGAAGGTGCCCATCGCCGGCCAGGCGTCCTTGTCGCCGAAGGCGATCGGCACCAGAGCGTCCTTCCGCATCCGCTTGCACAGCGCGACCAGGTCGTCCCAGGTGGCGGGCACCTCGTAGCCGTGCTGCCGAAAGACGCTCTTGCGGTAGAAGACCGCCCACGGATACGTCGTCATCGGCAGGAAGTAGTACTTGCCGTCCTCGCCCTTGCTGAGCTTCTTCATCGCCTCGGGGAAATTGTCCCCGACCTTCGCCCACACGTCGTCGATCGGTGTGGCCAGCTTCTTCGCCGCGAAGAACTGCATACGGAACCCGGCGAACCAGTTGAACACGTCGTCCGGGGTGCCCTGCAGATACGAGTTGATCTGCTCCTGGAAGGTGTTGTGGTCCTTCGTGTTCACGTCCACCGTGAGGCCGGAGCGCTTCTTGAAGTCCGCGTAGACGCTCTCGAACGCTTTCTTCGGGACCGCGTCCGAAGCGTTGGAGCCGACGGTGACGGTCTTCGGGTCGGACCCGGAGCCACTGCCACCGCACGCGGACAGCAGGGGTATACCGGCTCCCGCGAGCACGGCGGCACCGCCCGCACCACGCAACAGGGAACGTCGGCTCGGACCCGGGACGGAAAGGCCGGAGGGGGAGAGGCGCATGGCGGCTCCTGAGGCATACAGGGTTCGGTCAAGGGGATGAGTTGATCAGTGAAAGGTCGTCGAAACCGCTCAGAAACCAACTCGACCGAACATCGTGGGCGTAATAACAGCCCCAGGTCCGCTCATGCGTCAATAGCTCCGGTCGGACTCGGGTGTCTCTTGCCCGAAACGTAATCGTCACCGTCACCTGCGTTGTTGGGTGCCGGGACAGGGGCGTCGACCCCCGTGGTCCGGGCGGTCGGGAGGGCTGTGTGGAAGAGGTGGTTTTGTCGCGGACGGGTCCGGCCCGGCGTCAGGTGAAAGGGGTGGTTCCGTTTCAGCTTCTGACCAGCGGCGGGAAGGCGGCGGCGGGCATGTGATCACCCGGTGCCGTTCGCCGCGCGGTGCGGTGTACTGACCTCATGCCTCTCGGGCGAAGGTCCGGGAAGGTGGTGGTGCCCCTAGTTTGTACTTACATTCGGACCTGCTCGTGAAATGATGTCTTAACAAAGTATTGACAGCGGCCTTGCCAGAGGCTTGTATCCCGTCCCAACGCGTCAGCGTCCCTTGCCCCGTCCCACGCACAGTGAGGTGCAGGAAAGATGGACCGCTCTTCTCGCCCCCGCTCCCGCAGACAGGTCACCCTCGTGGCCGTGGCCGCCGCGGCAGCGCTCACCCTGGCCGGCTGTTCCAGCAGTCACGGCGGCAAGAAGGCCGAGGAGGCAGCGGCGAACGCCGCCGCGGGCAAGGCCGACACCCCCCGGATGACCGTCGCCCTGGTCACCCATCAGGCGCCCGGCGACACCTTCTGGGACACCGTCCGCAAGGGCGCCGAGGCAGCGGCGGCCAAGGACAACGTCAAGCTCGTCTACTCCGCCGACCCGAACGCCGGCAATCAGGCCAACCTGGTGCAGAACGCCATCGACCAGAAGGTGGACGGCATCGCGCTCACCCTGGCCAAGCCCGACGCGATGAAGGGCGTGATCGCCAAGGCGCACCAGGCCGGCATCCCGGTGGTCGGTCTCAACTCGGGACTGGCCGACTGGAAGAAGCTCGGCCTGCTGGAGTTCTTCGGACAGGACGAGAGCGTGGCCGGCGAGGCGTTCGGCGACAAGCTCAACACCACCGGCGCCAAGAAGATCGTCTGTGTGGTCCAGGAGCAGGGCAACGTGGGCCTCACCCAGCGCTGCGACGGCGTGCGGAAGACGTTCAAGGGCACCACGGAGACCCTGTACGTGAACGGTACGGACATGCCGTCCGTCAGGTCGACGATCACGGCGAAGCTGAAGCAGGACAAGTCCGTCGACACCGTCGTCACGCTCGGCGCCCCCTTCGCCCTGACCGCGGTCCAGTCCGTGGGCGACGCGGGCAGCAAGGCCAAGGTGGCGACCTTCGACCTCAACAAGGAACTCGTCAAGGCGGTGCGGGGCGGCACCATCGAGTTCGCCGTCGACCAGCAGCCCTACCTTCAGGGCTATCTGGCGGTCGACTCGCTGTGGCTCTACAAGTACAACGGCAACTACAGCGGTGGCGGTGAGGAGCCGGTGCTCACCGGGCCGGCCTTCGTCGACAAGTCCAACGTCGACAAGGTCGCCGAGTACGCCGCGAAGGGCACCCGGTGATGAGCATGCCCCAGCAGGCTGAGCCGGCGGTGGGCAAGCCGCCTGCGTCCGGCCCCCGGCAGAGCGACGGCCGCACCGCGCGCCGCCCGCTGGCCCTGCGGCTGCTGGCCAGGCCCGAGGTGGGCGTCTTCCTCGGTGCCGTCGCCGTCCTGGTCTTCTTCCTGATCACGGCGCCGCCGGTGCGCGACGGCAGCTCGATGGCGAACATCCTCTACCAGTCCTCGACCATCGGCATCATGGCCCTCCCGGTGGCCCTGCTGATGATCGGCGGCGAGTTCGACCTCTCGGCCGGCGTCGCCGTGATCTCCTCGGCGCTGACCGCGAGCATGCTCAGCTACCAGCTGACCCTCAACGTGTGGACCGGGGTGATCGTCGCCCTGATCGCGTCCCTCGCGATCGGCGCCTTCAACGGCTGGATGGTGGTGAAGACCGGGCTGCCCAGCTTCCTGGTCACCCTCGGCACCTTCCTGATCCTCCAGGGCGTCAACCTGGCCGTCACCAAGCTCGTCACCGGGAACGTCGCCACCGACGACATCAGCGACATGGACGGCTTCGACCAGGCCAGGAAGATCTTCGCCTCCTCCTTCGACGTGGGCGGGGTCCAGGTGAAGATCACCGTGGTCTGGTGGCTGGTCTTCGCGGCCCTCGCCACCTGGGTGCTGCTGCGCACCAAGTACGGCAACTGGATCTTCGCGGTCGGCGGCAACCAGGACAGCGCCCGCGCGGTCGGCGTCCCGGTGAAGTTCACCAAGATCACCCTGTTCATGCTGGTCGGCTTCGGCGCCTGGTTCATCGGCATGCACAACCTGTTCTCGTTCAACACCGTGCAGTCCGGCGAGGGCGTCGGCCAGGAGCTGATCTACATCGCGGCGGCCGTCATCGGCGGCTGTCTGCTCACCGGCGGCTACGGTTCCGCGATCGGCCCGGTCTTCGGCGCGTTCATGTTCGGCATGGTGCAGCAGGGCATCGTCTACGCCGGCTGGAACCCGGACTGGTTCAAGGCATTCCTCGGCGTGATGCTGCTCGGCGCCGTCCTGATCAATCTGTGGGTCCAGCGCACGGCGACCCGGAGGTGAGCGATGACTGACGACAAGACCGGAACCCATGGCGCCGTCCTCCAGGACGGCCCGCCCGCCGACGGCGGCCCCCTGGTCGAACTGCGCGGCGCCGGAAAGTCCTACGGCAACATCCGCGCCCTGCACGGCGTCGACCTCCAGGTCCACGCAGGCCAGGTCACCTGTGTGCTCGGCGACAACGGCGCGGGCAAGTCCACCCTCATCAAGATCATCTCGGGGCTGCACCAGCACACCGAGGGCGAGTTCCTGGTCGACGGGCGCCCGGTGCGCTTCACCAGCCCGCGCGAGGCCCTCGACAAGGGCATCGCCACCGTCTACCAGGACCTGGCCACCGTCCCGCTGATGCCGGTGTGGCGGAACTTCTTCCTCGGCTCCGAGCTGACCAAGGGCCCCTGGCCGGTCCGCCGGCTGGACATCGCCCGGATGAAGAAGACCGCCGACGAGGAACTGCGCAACATGGGCATCGTCCTGGACGACCTGGAACAGCCCATCGGCACCCTCTCCGGCGGCCAGCGCCAGTGCGTGGCCATCGCCCGCGCGGTCCACTTCGGCGCCCGGGTCCTCATCCTGGACGAGCCGACCGCCGCCCTCGGCGTCAAGCAGTCCGGAGTCGTCCTGAAGTACATCGCCGCCGCCCGCGACCGCGGCCTCGGCGTCATCTTCATCACCCACAACCCGCACCACGCCTATATGGTCGGCGACCACTTCAGCGTGCTGCGTCTCGGCACCCTCGAACTCTCCGCCGAGCGCACCGGGATCGGTCTGGAAGAGCTGACCAACCACATGGCGGGCGGCGCCGAACTCGCCGCGCTCAAGCACGAACTGGCCCAGGTCCGCGGCGTCGACGTGGAGGAGCTGCCCGAGGAGGGCGACCTCGGCGGACCCGCGGCGACGCCCCGGGAAGGAACCGGCTGACCATGGCCCACCCCACTCCGCTCGACCGCATCCGGGTCGGCTCGGCCCCCGACTCCTGGGGTGTCTGGTTCCCCGACGACCCGCGCCAGGTGCCCTGGGACCGCTTCCTCGACGAGGTCTCGGAGGCCGGCTACGACTGGATCGAGCTGGGCCCGTACGGCTACCTCCCCACCGATCCGGCGCGGCTCACCGAGGAGGTGGCCAAGCGGAACCTGAAGGTCTCGGCGGGCACGGTCTTCACCGGCATGCACCGCGGGCCGGCCGTCTGGGAGGAGACCTGGGCGCACGTCAGCCAGGTCGCCGCGCTCACCCGGGCGATGGGCGCCCGGCACCTGGTGGTGATCCCGTCCTTCTGGCGGGACGACAAGACCGCCGAGATCCTGGAGCCGCCGGAGCTGACGGCCGAGCAGTGGGCGCACCTGACGAAGGGCATGGAGCGGCTCGGCCACCAGGTCAAGGAGGACTACGGCCTGGACATCGTCGTGCACCCGCACGCCGACACCCACATCGACACCGAGGACCACGTCGAGCGCTTCCTGGACTCGACCGACGGCGGGCTGGTCAACCTGTGCCTGGACACCGGGCACTACGCCTACTGCGGCGGCGACAGCGTCAAGCTGATCGAGACCTACGGCGAGCGCGTCGGGTACCTGCACCTCAAGCAGGTCGACCCGGACGTCCTCGCCGGGGTGGTCGCGGGCGGGGTGCCGTTCGGGCCGGCCGTGCAGCGCGGTGTGATGTGCGAACCGCCCTCCGGGGTCCCGGAGCTGGGGCCGGTGCTGGAGGCGGCACAGCGTCTCGGAGTGGAGCTGTTCGCCATCGTCGAGCAGGACATGTACCCGTGCGAGCCGGAGGCGCCGCTGCCGATCGCGGTGCGCACCCGGCGCTTCCTGCGCTCCTGCGGGGCCTGAGGGGAACTGACGGGGCTGAGGGGGCCCGACGGGCCCGACGGGGCTGACGGGGCCTGGCAGAGCCCGACGGGGCGGCCCGCGGTCCGGTGACCGCGGGCCGTTCCTGCGGTATCCCGACGGATTCGGCCATGCGATGGCCGGGAACCAACCGGGTCACGCCGGCGTTCTCACTGACAACGGGGAACGCCCGCGCCGACGGGAGGACTGACATGGCACACCGCACGGAACTCCACGACACCCCCCAGGGGGCCGCCGAGGCGGCCACCGCCCAGCGTCAGCAGCGCTTCGGCCACCTGCCCGAGCGGATACGCGCGGAGGACACGGTGGAAACCAAGCCGGCGACCGTGCCGGATCCGGCACGGGACACGTACAACGCCGACGAGTGGCTGATCCGGTACTGCGGCTGAGCCGGCGGTGACGGCGCCGGGCCACCGCCCGGCGCCGTCATCGTGCCCTCAGACCGCGCGCACCTCGGCGAGCGTCACCGGCCGGTGCTCATGCAGCGACAGGGTGCACGCCTCGGCGATCCAGCCGGCCTCCAGCGCGTCCTCGACGGTGCACGGGGAGGGGCGGGTGCCGGCCACGACCTCGGTGAACGCGGTCAGTTCGGCGCGGTAGGCGCTGGCGAAGCGGTCCATGAAGAAGTCGTGCGGGGTGCCGGACGGGAAGGTCGCACCGGGCTCGACCGAGCGCAGCGGAAGCTGCTCGTCCAGGCCGACGGCGACGGCGTCGGCGAACCCGTGCAGCTCCAGGCGCACGTCGTACCCGCGTGCGTTGTGCCGGGAGTTGGACACCACCGCGATCGTGCCGTCGTCCAGGGTGAGGACGGCGCCCGTGGTGTCGGCGTCACCCGCCGCCTCGATGTAGTCGGCGCCCCGGTTGCCGCCCACCGCGTACACCTCGCTGACCTCACGGCCCGTCACCCAGCGGATGATGTCGAAGTCGTGCACGGAGCAGTCGCGGAAGATGCCGCCGGACGCGGCGACGTAGGCGGCGGGCGGCGGGGCCGGGTCCAGGGTGGTGGCGCGGACGGTGTGCAGCTTGCCGAGTTCGCCGGCCCGCACGGCGGCGCGCGCGGCGGCGAAGCCCGCGTCGAAGCGCCGGTTGTAGCCGATCTGGATCGGCACATCGCGCCCTTGGACGGCCCGGAGGACCTCGACGCCCTCACGCATCGTCCTGGCCACGGGCTTCTCGCAGAAGACCGGGACGCCGGCCTCGACACCGGCCAGGATCAGGGCCGGGTGGGCGTCGGTCGCGGCGGCCACCACGATGCCGTCCACACCGGCCGCCAGCAGGGCCTCGGGCGAGTCGGCGACCTCGGCCCCGAACCGCTCGGCGGCGGCCTTGGCGGCGTCCGTGAACGGGTCGGAGACGACGAGCGACTCGACGGCGTCGAGGCCGGAGAGGGTCTCGGCGTGGAAGGCGCCGATACGGCCGAGGCCGAGGATTCCGATACGCATGAGGGTGCTGCTCCTAGGGTGGGGTGCGGAGTTCTGGTCGGGGCCGCCGAGCACGTGCTGGTCCCCGTCGGTCACCGAGCCGGTGACCACGCCGGACCGGTCGGACGGCGGGAGGACCACGAGGCCGGCGAGGTCGTCCGGCCGGCCGGGCCCGCCCATCGGCAGCCGGACCGCGGCCTGCTCCCGCCGGCCGCCGCCGGTGCCGTGCAAGGCGCGCTGGACGGCGCCCTCGCCGCCCTCGCCCTCGGTCGCGGTCCGGCTGCCGTGTGCCGACGAGGTGAGGCTGCCGACGATGGTGCGGGGTGCCGTGCGGGCCGCCAGGCCGGCGACCGCCGCCCGCATCGCGGAGGACGGCCCCTTGAGGCCGACCGCGACACGCGCGTCGCACAGCTCCGGCGTGGTGTCCAGCGGCGTGCCCGGGGAGGCCGGCCAGGCCGAGTCCACCGGGCGGTCGATCCGGCGGCGGGCGTCCACGACCGCGGCGCCAAACTCCCTGGCCTGTGCGGTGTCCGCCGCATCCACACGTACGTACGGCGCCCGGCCCCCGGCGGGCGGCAGCTCCGCCACCGGCGCCTCGCCCGGCTCCCGGCGCCGTCCGCCGACCGCCGCGGCGGCACCCGCGCGGACAGCGGCCCGCGCGATCACGGCCCCCGCGCCCTGGCCGGCGCCACCGGCGAGGACGCGCTTGTCGTCCAGCGGTCCCATGGTGCTCCTCAGCTTCCCCGGCGTCCCGGCCCGGACCGCGGCACCACCTCCCTGCCGCGCGGGCACCGGCCGTCCGCCGTACCCGGTGCCTACAGGCCGACCCAGCCGCCGCTCTCGGCCGACTCCGCCATGGCGTCGAGCACGGTCGCGCTGCGCACCGCGTCCGCGAGCGTGGCGCCGTACGGCGTGCCCTCGGCGATGGAGCGGACGAAGCGGTGGGCCTCGATCACCTTCAGGTCGTCGTAGCCCATCGCGTTGGCCGCGCCCGGCTGGAAGGCGGCGAACTCGCCGGCGCCCGGGCCGACGTACACCGTGCTCACCGGCTGGTCCTGGTACGTCGTACCGCGGCTCACCCCGAGTTCGTTCATCCGGCGGAAGTCCCAGAACACCGCGCCCTCGGTGCCGTGCACCGCGAAGCCGTAGTTGTTCTGCTCGCCGACCGAGACCCGGCAGGCCTCCAGGACCCCGCGGGCGCCGGAGGCGAAGCGGAGCAGACAGCTGACGTAGTCCTCGTTCTCGACCGGGCCCGGCTCGCCGCCACGGGCGCGGGAGTGGCCGGCCGTGGCGCCGGTCGGGCGGGCCCGCTGCGGCAGGAAGACCGCGGTGTCGGCGGTGAGCGCCGCGATGTCGCCGAGCAGGAAGCGGGCCAGGTCGGCGCCGTGGGAGGCGAGGTCGCCGAGGACCCCGCTGCCGCCGCGCTCGCGCTCGTACCGCCATGTCAGGGCGCCGTCGGGGTGGGCCGCGTAGTCGCTGAAGAGCTGGATCCGCACGTGGGTGATCCGGCCGATCCCGCCGGAGGCGATCAGCTCGCGGGCCGCCTCCACGGCCGGCGCGTTGCGGTAGTTGAAGCCGACCGTGCCCTGTACACCTGCCTCGGCGACCGCGTCGGCGACCGCGCGGGCGTCCGCCGCGGTCAGGCCCACCGGTTTCTCGATCCACAGGTGCTTGCCGGCCTCGGCCATGGCGACGCCGATCTCCCGGTGCAGAAAGTTCGGCGCGGTCACGCTGACGGCCCGCACCCGCGGGTCGGCCGCCACCTGGCGCCAGTCGCGGGTCGCCGAGGCGAACCCGAACCGCTCGGCGGCCTCCTCGGCCCGCCCCGGTACCTCCTCGGCGACCGTGACCAGCCGGGGCCGCAGCGCGAGCAGCGGATAGTGGTGCGGCAGCCGGGCGTACGCCTGGGTGTGCACCCGGCCCATCCAGCCGAACCCGACGACGGCGACACCCAGCGCATCCACCATGACAGCCCCTCGTTGGACCGGTCCATCTTCCGTCCAGGTCACCTTTGTGCTGACATAGCGAGCGTGTCAACCCTTTGACAGCGCGGCTCGCCGCATGGAACGGTCCATCCCATGAGACCGCCGACCATCCGTGACGTGGCCGAACGGGCCGGCGTGTCGAAGTCGCTGGTCTCCCTGGTGCTGCGCGGCTCGGGGCCGGTGCGGCCGGAGAAGCGGGACGCCGTCCTCGCGGCCGTACGGGAGCTGGGCTACCGGCCCAACGCCGCGGCACGCAGCCTCAGCGAGCAGCGCACCCGGACGGTGGGCGTGCTCCTCGACGATCTGCGCAACCCCTGGTTCGTCGACCTCCTCGACGGCCTGAACTCCCTGCTGCACGCGGCGGGGCTGCACATGCTCCTCGCCGACGCGCGCCTGAACCGGCGGATGGGCCACGACCTCGCCGAGCCCTTCCTCGACCTGGGCGCCGACGGTCTCGTGGTCGTCGGCACGGTCCCGGACGCGGGCGGGCTCGGCGCGCTCGCCCGGCGCATGCCGGTGGTCGTCGCGGGCGCCCGCGAGGCACAGCCGCCGGGGGTGGACGTCATCGCGGGGGACGACGAGCACGGCGCCCGGCTGGCCACCGAGCACCTGCTCGCGCTGGGCCACCGCCGGATCGCGCACCTCGCCGGCCAGGGCGCCGTCGGCGAGCTGCGCCGGCGCGGCTTCGAGACGGCCATGCGGGCGCACGGCGCCGAGCCGCTGGTCGAACCCGGCGATCTCACCGAGGAGGGCGGCTACCGGGGCACGGTACGGCTGCTCAGCCGCGCCGACCGCCCCACCGCGCTCTTCGCCGTCAACGACATGGCCTCGGTCGGCGCCCTCTCGGCGGCCGGGGAGCTGGGCCTTCGGGTGCCGGGCGACCTGTCGGTCGTCGGCTACGACAACACCAGCATCTCCCGGCTGCGGCATGTGTGGCTGACCACCGTCGACACCGCCCCGCACGAGATCGGCCGACGCGCCGCCCGCTGTCTCCTGGACCGCCTCGACCGGCCCGGCGGGGAGGGGCGCGTGCGGTTGGCCGTGCCGACCCTGGAGGTCCGCGGCACCACGGCGGCACCGCGGTCCATGCCGGACTGAGGCCGCCCGCCCCTCACAGGTTGATCGCGTACGCCTTGCGCAGCGTCTCGTGCACGGTCCACCGGGTACGGTCGCCCGCGCGCAGTACCGCCATGTCGCCCGGCCCCACGCGCAGCGTCGGCCCGTCCTCGACCTCGATGGTCGCCGACCCGCTGATCACCACGAACAGCTCGTCCGCCTCCGTGTCCGTGACCACGCCCGGGGTGATCTGCCAGATCCCGCGGATCTGGCGGCCGTCCGGCGACTCCCAGACGACCTTCCCGGTCACCTCCGGGTCGCCGGAGACGATCTGCGCGGGATCGAGGGGCTCGGGTGCGAGATCGGCGTCGGGGATGTGGAGCGCGAAGCTGTGCGTCATGCCGCCGACCCTAGCCGTCGCCCGCGCCGCGTCACCGTGGACAGTGTGTGGGGCATCGGGCCTGGTCGGAGGACACTTCGTCGGGGCGGCTGACTGGCGGGGGCGCGGGCCCCGGGTGATCGTGGGGAGATGGCTGACTCCACGGCGGGCGGCCCGGCACCGCCCCGGCACAGCGAGGCGCGCGAGATCGTCCTGTTCGGCGGGGTGTACGGCGCCGTCCTCGCCAGCTCCATGGTCGCGGCGCTCACCCGGTACGGGCACACGTCCTCCGACGTCCGGGGCTACGACGCCGCCTGGGTGCTGGTGACCGCCTGCGCCTCCGCCCTCGCCCACGGCTACGCCCACTACATCGCCGAGCGTGCCCCGCACCGCCGCTGGGACGTCCTGATCGCCATGCGCAACGAGTGGCCGCTCGTCGCCGCCGTGCTTCCCACCGTCTTCCTGCTCGCGGGCGCCCGCTGGGGGTGGTGGCCGGCGAAGGGCGTCGAGTACGCGGCGTTCGTGCTCAACATCGTGATCCTCTTCGTGCTCGGCCTGCTCACCGCCCGCTGGTCGGCACGGAGCTGGCCCGCCGCCGTGCTGCTGGGGACCGGGGACGCGCTGCTCGGGCTGATCGTGGTGGTGGCGAACGCGTTCATCAAGTAGGCGAGCGCGTCTGCGGGCAAGCGGACGAACGCGTCGGCCGGCAAGCGGGCGAGCGCGTCCGTCGGCAAGCGTGCGAGCGCGTCGGCCGGCAAGCGGCCCCGGTGCCGTGCCCGCGGAGGGCGGCCGTGGCCGGTCAGCGGCCGGTGCGGACCCCGTCCAGCGCGATCGCGAGGACCCGGTCGCGCTGGGCCGTGTCCTCGAACGCCGTCGCGGTGATCCCGACGACCATCCGCAGCAGGTCCCCGAAGTCCATGTCCGCCCGAGCGATGCCGGCCCGCTGCGCCCGCTCCAGCAGCGGGCCGCCGGCCGCGTACATGGATTCGCGGCAGGCCTGGAAGATGTCCGACTCGCCGTCGAGGGCCTCGCGCACCGCGCGCTTGGTGACCATGTACTCGGCGAACCGGTCGAGCCAGGTGGTCAGCGCCTGCCACGGCTCCTGCCCGGCGACCTCCACGGCGGCCCGGCACAGGGCGTCGACCTCGTCCGCGTAGACGGTCTCGAACAGGTCGCGGCGGGTCGGGAAGTTGCGGTACAGCGTGCCGATGCCGACCCCCGCGCGGCGGGCGATGTCCTCCAGGGAGGCCTCCGCCCCGTGCTCGGCGAACGCTTCGCGGGCGGCGCCGAGCAGGGCGTCGTAGTTGCGGGCGGCGTCCTTGCGGTGCGGCCGGCGGGCCGCCGCGATCTCGCTGACAGGGAAAGGCGTGGCCGTCACTGCTGCCTCCCAGGAGGTGCTCGATTGAAACGGAGGGGTACCTCCGCTACAGTGGAGGGGTACCTCCACTTTACCAGTGCGGGGCGGCTCCGCCGCGGCCGGACGCCGCCGGCCCGCACCCCCCTTCTTCCTGCGGCCCGTACGGCCGTGCCCTGCCGTGCCCGACCTGCGCACCCTCCGCGTCCCCGATTCCGGAGAGGCTTCCTCATGCCCCGTCCGTCCTCCCGCCTCACCTTCGCGGTCCTCGCGACCGGTGCCGGCGTGTTCGCCATGCTCCAGTCGCTGATCGCGCCGGCCCTGCCGACCGTCCAGCACGCCCTGCACACCTCCCAGTCCACCGCGACCTGGGTGATGACCGCCTATCTGCTGTCCGCCTCGGTCTTCACCCCGATCCTCGGCCGGGTCGGCGACCTCGTCGGCAAGAAGCGCACCCTCGTCGCCGTCCTGCTGGCCGTCCTCGCGGGCTGCCTCGTCGCCGCGCTGGCCCCGAACATCGCCGTGCTCATCGTCGCCCGGGTCGTCCAGGGCATCGGCGGCGCCCTGTTCCCGCTCTCCTTCGGCATCATCCGGGACGAGTTCGCCCCCTCCGAGGTCAGCGGCAGCATCAGCAACCTCTCCGCCGTGATCGCCGCGGGCGGCGGGGTCGGCATGGTGGCCGCCGGACCGATCGTGTCCGCGCTCGACTACCGCTGGCTGTTCTGGCTCCCGGTGGGCGTCGTCGCCGCGACCGTCCTGATCGCCCTGCGCTACGTCCCCGAGTCGCCCAACCGGGCCGGGGGGAAGGTCAGCTGGACGGGAGCCTGGCTGCTCTCCGGCTGGCTGGTGGCCCTGCTGCTGCCGCTCAGCCAGGCCGGCCAGTGGGGCTGGGGCTCGGCGAAGGTGCTCGGCCTGTTCGCCGTCGCCGTCGTGCTGTTCGCGGTGTGGCTGGCGACCGAGGCCCGGTCGAGCAGCCCGCTCATCGATCTGCGCGTGCTGCGGCTGCCCGCGGTGTGGACGACCAACACGGCGGCCCTGCTGTTCGGCGCCGGCATGTACGCCATCTGGTCCTTCCTGCCCGGCTTCGTCCAGACCCCGTCGGCGGCCGGCTACGGCTTCGGCGCCAGCGTGACCGCCTCCGGCCTGCTCATGCTGCCGATGCTCGTCGCGATGTTCCTCTCCGGTGTCCTCTCGGGCCGCCTGGAGCCCCGCGTCGGCGCCAAGGCGCTGCTCACCACGGGCGCCGCGCTCGGCGCGGTGGCCTGCGGCTTCCTCACCCTGTGGCCTGACGAGCGGTGGCACATCGCCGTCGTCGCGGGCCTCTTCGGGCTCGGCATCGGACTGGCCTTCGCCTCCATGGCCAACCTCATCGTGGGCAGCGTGCCGCCCGAGCAGACCGGTGCCGCGACCGGCATGAACGCCAACATCCGGACCATCGGCGGCTCCATAGGCGCCGCGCTCACCAGCGTCCTGGTCACCGGCCGGCTCCAGCCCTCGGGCCTGCCCTACGCCTCCGGCTACACCCACGGCTGGGCGCTGCTCGCCCTGCTCTGCCTGGCCGCCGCCGGCGCCGCGCTCCTCGTCCCGGTCCGCCGCTCCGCCGGCCGCACCGTCGGGGCCGCCGCACCGGGTACGACACGGGCACCCGCACAGGTGCGGTAGGGTTGACCTGCGTGATCACGCGGAACAGCCCGCGTGAGACCGCAACGGGACGTGGCGCAGCTTGGTAGCGCACTTGACTGGGGGTCAAGGGGTCGCAGGTTCAAATCCTGTCGTCCCGACTTGTGAGAGTCGCAGATCAAGGGGCGGTTCCGGAGAAATCCGGAACCGCCCCTTGATCATTTCTGGTCCGATCGCGGCCGGAACGGACTCGCGCCGGGGGAGCGGCACCGCGCCGGAAAATCGTGCGGCGCGGAGGAACGCCCTTGATATGGTCCCGACATGTTCCTGTGCAGTGGCCAGAGCTGGTTCATCAAGCCCCGCAGCGCCGCCTAGGTTCTGTCGTCAAATGTCACGCCCACATCAGGAGTGAGGCGAGGGTGACGGCTGCTTCGTAAGACTCAGTGGTCTTGTCGTACCTGGTAG
>NZ_JBIBUO010000015.1:54810-213340 GCF_043079545.1 Streptomyces sp. NPDC015171 | reverse complement strand
GTTACATTCCGAACCCGGAAGCTAAGCCTCACAGCGCCGATGGTACTGCAGGGGGGACCCTGTGGGAGAGTAGGACGCCGCCGAACAAATTTTGAAAAGGTCGGATCCTGAACTTCGGTTCAGGGTCCGACCTTTTTCTGTTGTGCGTAACGTGTCGTTCACGTTGCGAGCACAGCATCCCTGACATGGGAACTGCAGCAATGCTCAGGGCCGCCGGCGTCGGAGTCGGTGACGAGGTCGTCGTACCGGCCTTCGGGAACGTGGAAGTCGCTCAGGCCGTGACCCTGGCCGGCGCGCTGCCGGTCTTCGCCGACATCGATCCGGTGACCTACTGCCTCGACCCCGAGGCGGTCGACGCGGCCGTAACGTCCCGCACCGCCGCCGTCGTTGTCGTCCACCGCTTCGGACGGCGGGCCGACATAGGGCGGTTGCACGCGCTCGGGCAGCGGCACGGACTGCTGGTGCTGGAGCAAGGCGAGTCCGAGGCGCCGTACGACGAGATAGCCCAGCGCAGGCAGCGGGCCGGTTACCTCGATGCCAAGCTGAGGGGCGTACGGACGCCGGACGGCGGTGACGGGCACACCTATCAGCAGTACGTCGTGCGGGTGCCGGGGAACGGCCGGCCGGACCGGGACGCCTTCGCGCGCGCTCTGCGCGCCAGGGGCGTCGAGTGCCGGGTACCGGTGAAGACGCCCGTGCACCGGCTGCCCGAGTTCCGGCGCTGCGTGTCGCTGCCCGAGACCGAACTGGCCGCCGACGAGACGCTCGCGCTCCCCGTGGAAGCGGCGCTCACCAAGCGGGAGATGCACCGGATCGTGTCCGCCTGCAACGCCCTCGGCGGTCTGCTCCAGCCCGCCTTCTGACCGGGCACCGAACGAATTTGGGAACTGAGCCCAGGTCGGGGTACAGTTTCTTCGTCGCCGCGAGGGAAACCTCGAAAGCGACAGGCCCCTATAGCTCAGTCGGTAGAGCGTCTCCATGGTAAGGAGAAGGTCAACGGTTCGATTCCGTTTGGGGGCTCAAGTCAAAAAGGCCCCACCCTTTCGGGTGGGGCCTTTTTCGTGCTTCCTCACGCTTCCTGGTGGATTCCCGGGACCCGCATCGCCAGAATCGCCATGTCGTCCGAGGGAGCGTCCGAGGCGAAACGCTCCACCGCGCGCATGATGCGTGCCGCGACCGCGCCGGCCGTCAGCCCCGTGCACGTCGTGAGGACATCGGCGAGGCCGTCGTCACCCAGCATGCGCGTGCCCTCCCGGCGTTCGGTGACGCCGTCCGTGACACAGAGCAGGACATCGCCCGGATCGAGCGTGACCGTCTCCTCGTACAGGTCCAGGTCCTCGATGACGCCCAGCAGGGGCTGGGGCTCGGCCGCGGGCACCACCGTGCCGTCCTGGCGCAGGCGCAGCGGCAGCGGGTGGCCGGCGCAGACCACCTTCAGCTCGGCGCTGCCGTCCTCCTGCGGTCGCAGCTCGCCGTAGAGGAGGGTCAGGAAGCGGCTGCGGTCGCCCTCGTCCAGGATGGCCGAGTTCAGGCGCTGCAGGACGGCGGGGCCGGACAGGCTCTCCCGGGCCAGCAGGCGCAGGGCGTGCCGGGCCAGGCCGGTGACCGCCGCCGCGTTGGGTCCCGTACCGCAGACGTCGCCGATGGCGAAGCCGTAGGCGCCGTTGCCGATCGGGAAGAGGTCGTAGAAGTCGCCGCCGACCTCATTGCCCTCGCCGGCCGCCCGGTAGATGACCTCGACCTCGACGCCGTCGATGTGCGGCAGGCCCGGCGGGAGCAGGCTGCGCTGGAGGGCCTGGCTGATGGCCGTGCGCTCCGAGTACAGGCGGGCGTTGTCCAGGGCGAGGGCGGCCCGGCGGCTCAGGTCCTCGGCGAGCTCCAGGATCTCCTGGCGGAAGTGCTCGTCGGTGGGCTTGCCGAGGGCCAGCATGCCGATGACGCGGTTGCGGGCCACGAGCGGCAGCACGACCGTCTCGCCGCCCACCGCCGAGGCCGTCGAGAGCGTCGGGCCGATGCCGGGGGAGACCTGGCGCGTGGGACCGCCGGACAGGCCCAGGCTGCGCATGGAGGTACGCAGGGCCGCCTGGTGGGCGACCTCGCCCGGAGTGGTCCAGACGCGGGCGCCGGGTGTCGGTACCGGGTCGGGCGGCGCGATCTTCGACAGCAAGGACTTGATGCCGTCGATGAGTTCCTCGTCCTCGTGCAGGACGTACGACAGATACGGCTCGGAGGCCTGGTCGGCGATGGTGTACACCGCGCACCACGTGGCCAGGGTCGGGACCGTCATCTGGGCCATCAGGGCCAGGGTCTGGTCCCGGTCCAGGGTGCCGGCCAGCAGGTCGGAGGCCTCGACCAGGAAACTCAGGGAGCCGCGGCGCAGCCGCTCCAGCTCGCCGAGCCGGGCCGACTCGACGGCCAGGGCGATCCGGTCGGCTGCGAACTGCAGGCGCAGCGCCTCCTCGTTGGTGTACCGGCCGGGCGCCTCCGCCGCGACGCCGAGGGAGCCGGTGAGGCGGCCCTCGACCTTGAGCGGGACGGTGACGACCGAGCGCATGCCGGTGCCGGCGAGCAGCGGTACGGCTCCGGGGACGGCGCCGAGGTCGTCGTGGACGGCGGGCATGCGGGCGGAGCCGTAGCGGCCGGGGCCCGCCTCGACCGGCACGCGCGCGAAGCGCTGGCGGGCGGAGGGCAGGCCGGTGGAGGCGCGGACCTCCAGTTCGGTCTCGTCGTCGGTGGCGAGCAGCAGGAACGCGGAGTCGCCGTCGAGCATGTCGCGGGCGCGTTCCACCGTGCGCTGGAGCAGGCCGTCGAGGTCGTCCGGGGCGGGCGAGCCGATGAACACCTCGAAGGGGTCGGCGCTCTGCCCGTCGGAGGTCTGGTTCTGGTCGGTGGCCGGGACCCGGGGCGGTGACTGCAGGACGGCGCGCTCGTGGTCGCGGACCAGGAGGCAGACGGTGGACGGCTCGCCGCCGGTGTCGCGGACCCTGAGGTGGGAGGCGTACACCTGGGCCACGCGGCCGTCGGTGCCGCGGATGCCGTACGTGCCCTCCCAGCGGGAGAGCTGGAGGGCCTCGGCGATGCCGGTGCCGGTGCCGGGGGTGTGCGGCCAGGCGGCCAGGTCGGTGAGGGGCTTGCCGATGACCTCGGCCGCCGGGTAGCCGAACAGTTCCTCCGCGTCCTCGTTCCAGGCGCCGATGGAGCCCTTCCGGTCGACCTGGAGCACGGCGACGCGGACCCGGCCGTCGGCCAGCGGCAGCAGGGCGGCGGGCAGGGCGGGGCCGGCGGCGCGGGTGCCGACCGGGCGCTCGGGCAGGTTGAGGTGGAACCAGACGTGCTTGTGGGTGGGGGTGTAGTCGACGCCCCAGCGGGTGGCGAGGGCCGCGCAGAGCTGGAGGCCGCGGCCGCCCTCGCGGTCGGGGCTGCCCATCGAGACGGCGGAGGTCTGGAGGGGGACCTCGCGCTCCGGGTAGCGGTCGGAGACCTCGATGCGCACGCCGTCCTCGGTGCGCAGGCAGAGCACCTCCGCGTGCGTGCCCGCGTGGACGACCGCGTTGGTCACCAGCTCGCTGGTGAGGACGACCGCGTCGTCGACGATGTCGGCGTATCCCCAGCCCTGGAGGGTGTCGCGGACGAAGGACCGGGCGGTCGCGACCGATCGCCCGACGGGCTCGAAACTGGCAGCCGCACGCGCGGTGATCACAAAACTCCTCGGCCGGTTGTCGGCATACAGGGCTGACTGGCCGGCCGGCTCGCGCCGCTGCTGCGGCATCGGCTCGCCCGTCGGCTGCTGCTCCGGGGACTGCTCCCCGGGGATCAGTCCGGTGGTCATGGTGTCCGGCCGCCCCTCCGATGCCCGCTCGTTCTCGTACCACCGCCCAGGCCGGGCGGACCGGTGCGGCTGGACAGCCGCATGCAAGGTTACTTACCTTCGCCGTCCGAGCGGATGCCGGTCGTAGGTGTTTACGCCCCGGGGTGTGCTGACGATGTGCGAAGCTGCCGAACTGTTATGGCCTGGTTCGGCCGGGGTGAAACACTGGGCAAGCTTCTGAGGAAGGTCGGGTCGGGCCGCGTGCGGCCCGTGCCCGCTGGGCAGCAGCCCCTGGTGTGGCCGGATCTCGTCCGGCGGCAATACGCAGCAGTAACGGGTACGCGGAAGTATCCGGTGTGCCGATCACCGGCAGGCCGGGGCCGAAGCGGCCGAGCACGGCAGTAACGGTCTACCCCTCCGGGAGGGACACAGTGGAGTCTGGCGCGGCGACGCGAACCACGAAGACGCGCGCGAAAGGCGAACCGTCCCCTGCCAGGAACGGCGGCACCACCGCCGTGGACACGGCTGCCCTGAACCGGCTGCTGGTGGCGCTCGTGGCGATGCGTGACGGCAACTTCCGCAAGCGGCTCACGGTGTCCGGGGACGGGGTGATCTCGGAGATCGCGGCTGTTTTCAACGAGGTGGCCGACCGGAATCTGCACCTGACCGGCGAGCTGGCGCGGGTGCGGCGCATGGTGGGGCGTGAGGGAAAGCTCACGGAACGGCTGGAGACGGGGGCCTGCGAGGGCTCCTGGGCGGCGGCCGTCGACAACTCCAACGCGCTGGTGGACGATCTCGTCTGGCCCGTGTCGGAGGTCAGCCGGGTGCTCACGGCGGTCGCCGAGGGTGATCTGTCGCCGCGCATGGAGCTGCGGACGCAGGCGCCGGACGGTGGTACGGGGCATCCGCTGCGGGGCGAGTTCCTGAAGGTCGGCCGTACGGTCAACAACCTGGTCGACCAGTTGTCGACGTTCACGGACGAGGTCACGCGCGTGGCCAGCGAGGTCGGTACCGAGGGCAAGCTCGGCGGCCAGGCCCGGGTGCGCGGGATGTCGGGTTCGTGGAAGGACCTGACCGAGTCCGTCAACACGATGGCGTACCGGCTGACGGCGCAGGTGCGGGACATCGCGCTGGTGACCACGGCGGTCGCCAAGGGCGATCTCTCGCGCAAGGTGACCGTGCATGTCGCCGGCGAGATGCTGGAGCTGAAGAACACCGTCAACACGATGGTGGACCAGCTGTCGTCCTTCTCCTCCGAGGTCACGCGGGTGGCCCGTGAGGTCGGTACCGAGGGCATCCTGGGCGGTCAGGCGCAGGTGCCCGGGGTCGCCGGCGTGTGGAAGGAACTCACCGACTCCGTCAACACGATGGCGGGCAACCTGACCGCGCAGGTGCGGGGGATCTCACAGGTCACGACCGCGGTCGCCAATGGTGACCTGTCCCAGAAGGTGACGGTTCCGGCGCGCGGCGAGGTGGCGCAGCTCGCCGAGACGATCAACCAGATGACCGAGACGCTGCGGATCTTCGCGGACGAGGTCACCCGGGTGGCGAACGAGGTCGGCGCGGAGGGGCGGCTGGGCGGGCAGGCGAACGTGCCGGGCGCCGCCGGTACGTGGAAGGACCTGACGGACTCGGTCAACACGGTCTTCCGGAACCTGACCACGCAGGTGCGCGACATCGCCGCCGTGACGACCGCGGTGGCCAGCGGTGATCTGTCGCAGAAGGTCACCGTGGACGTGGCCGGCGAGATGCTGGAGCTGAAGAACACCGTCAACGGCATGGTGGACCAGCTGTCGGCGTTCGGTGCCGAGGTGACGCGGGTCGCGCGGGAGATCGGTGTCGAGGGCGAGCTGGGCGGCCAGGCGCAGGTGTCGGGCGCGGCCGGTACGTGGAAGGACCTGACGGACTCCGTCAACACCGCCTTCCGCAACCTCACCGGGCAGGTGCGCAACATCGCCCAGGTGACCACGGCGGTGGCGAACGGCGACCTGTCGCAGAAGGTCACCGTGGACGTGTCCGGTGAGATGCTCCAGCTGAAGAACACCGTGAACACGATGGTGGACCAGCTGTCGAGCTTCGCCGACCAGGTCACGCGGATGGCCCGGGACGTGGGCACGGAGGGCCGGCTGGGCGGTCAGGCCCGGGTGGACGGCGTCTCCGGCACCTGGAAGGAGTTGACGGACTCCGTCAACTTCATGGCCGGCAACCTGACTTCCCAGGTGCGGCAGATCGCCCAGGTGACGACTGCCGTGGCGCGCGGTGACCTGTCGCAGAAGATCGACGTCGACGCGCGCGGCGAGATCCTCGAGCTGAAGAACACGATCAACACGATGGTCGACCAGCTGTCGGCCTTCGCCGACCAGGTGACCCGGGTCGCGCGCGACGTGGGCACCGAGGGCCGTCTCGGCGGACAGGCGCAGGTGCCCGGGGTCGCCGGTGTGTGGCGGGACCTGACCGACTCCGTGAACGGCATGGCTGGCAACCTCACGGCCCAGGTGCGCAACATCGCGCAGGTCGCCACCGCGGTGGCGCGCGGTGACCTCTCCCAGAAGATCACCGTGGACGCGCGCGGGGAGATCCTGGAGCTGAAGAACACGCTGAACACGATGGTCGACCAGCTGTCGTCGTTCGCCGAGGAGGTCACGCGGGTGGCCCGCGAGGTGGGCACGGAGGGCATGCTCGGCGGTCAGGCCGAGGTCCAGGGCGTCTCCGGCACCTGGAAGGACCTCACGCAGTCCGTGAACTTCATGGCGAACAACCTGACCATCCAGGTGCGCAACATCGCCGAGGTCACGACCGCGGTGGCCAAGGGCGATCTGTCGAAGAAGATCACTGTCGACGCGAAGGGCGAGATCCTCGAACTCGTCACGACGGTCAACACCATGGTCGACCAGCTCTCCAGCTTCGCCGAGCAGGTGACCCGGGTGGCCCGCGAGGTGGGCACCGAGGGCATCCTGGGCGGTCAGGCGCACGTGCCGGGCGTCACCGGTATCTGGAAGGACCTGAGCAACAACGTCAACCTGATGGCCAACAACCTGACCATGCAGGTGCGGAACATCTCCCAGGTGGCCGCCGCCGTCGCCAACGGCGACCTGACCCGGCAGGTGACGATCGAGGCGAGCGGTGAGGTCGCGCAGCTCGCCGACACCATCAACACCATGGTGAAGACGCTGAGTTCGTTCGCCGACCAGGTCACCAAGGTGGCCCGCGAGGTGGGCACGGACGGCATCCTGGGCGGTCAGGCGCACGTGCCGGGCGTGGCCGGCACCTGGAAGGACCTCACCGAGTCGGTGAACGGCATGGCGTCCAACCTGACCGGCCAGGTGCGCAACATCGCCATGGTCACGACGGCCATCGCCAAGGGTGACCTGACGAAGAAGATCGACATTGACGCCCGCGGTGAGATCCTGGAGCTGAAGACGACGATCAACACGATGGTCGACCAGCTGTCGAGCTTCGCCGAGGAGGTCACCCGGGTGGCCCGCGAGGTGGGCACGGAGGGCCAGCTGGGCGGTCAGGCACGCGTGCGTGACGTCGACGGCACCTGGCGCGACCTCACCGAGTCCGTGAACGAGATGGCCGGGAACCTGACCCGGCAGGTGCGTGCCATCGCGCGCGTGGCGACGGCGGTGACCCGCGGCGACCTGAACCTGAAGATCGACGTCGACGCGTCCGGCGAGATCCAGGAGCTCCAGGACTACATCAACAAGATGATCGCCAACCTGCGCGACACCACGATCGCCAACAAGGAGCAGGACTGGCTCAAGGGCAACCTGGCGCGTATCTCCGCCCTGATGCAGGGCCGCCGGGACCTGGCGGACGTCGCCTCGCTGATCATGAGCGAGCTGACGCCGGTGGTATCCGCGCAGCACGGCGCGTTCTTCCTGGCGATGCCGCTGATGGAGGGCAAGGGGGTCGTCAACGGCGAGGACGACTACGAGCTGCGGATGCTCGGCTCGTACGGCTACTCGATGGGCTCCATGCCGACGTCGTTCCGGCCCGGTGAGGCCCTGATCGGCACGGCCGCCGACGAGAAGCGCACGATCCTGGTGGACAACGCGCCCAGCGGCTACCTGAAGATCTCCTCGGGGCTCGGGGAGGCGCCGCCCGCGCAGGTGGTCGTGCTGCCGGTGCTGTTCGAGGGCAAGGTGCTCGGTGTGATCGAGCTGGCGTCCTTCACGCCGTTCACGCAGATCCAGCGGGACTTCCTCAACCAGATCGCCGAGATGATCGCGACCAGCGTCAACACCATCTCGGTCAACACCAAGACCGAGCAGCTGCTCAAGCAGTCGCAGGAGCTGACCGAGCAGCTGCGGGAGCGGTCGGCCGAGCTGGAGAACCGGCAGAAGGCGCTGCAGGCCTCCAACGCCGAGCTGGAGGAGAAGGCCGAGCTGCTGGCCAGGCAGAACCGGGACATCGAGGTGAAGAACACCGAGATCGAGGAGGCCCGGCAGGTTCTGGAGGAGCGGGCCGAGCAGCTCGCGGTGTCGATGCGCTACAAGAGCGAGTTCCTCGCCAACATGTCGCACGAGCTGCGCACCCCGCTGAACTCGCTGCTGATCCTGGCGAAGCTGCTGGCCGACAACGCCGAGGGCAACCTCTCGCCGAAGCAGGTGGAGTTCGCCGAGACCATTCACGGGGCCGGTTCCGATCTGCTCCAGCTGATCAACGACATCCTGGACCTGTCGAAGGTCGAGGCGGGCAAGATGGACGTCTCGCCGACGCGTATCGCGCTCGTCCAGCTCGTGGACTACGTGGAGGCCACCTTCCGGCCGCTGACCGCGGAGAAGGGCCTGGACCTGTCCGTACGGGTCTCCCCGGAGCTGCCGGCGACGCTGCACACCGACGAGCAGCGGCTCCTCCAGGTGCTGCGCAACCTGCTGTCGAACGCGGTGAAGTTCACGGATTCCGGTTCGGTGGAGCTGGTGATCCGGCCGGCGGCGGCGGGTGTGCCGCAGTCCATCCGGGAGCAGCTGCTGGAGGCCGGTTCGCTCACCGATCCGGAGGGCGAGCTGATCGCGTTCTCGGTGACGGACACGGGGATCGGCATCGCGGCCAGCAAGATGCGGGTGATCTTCGAGGCGTTCAAGCAGGCGGACGGCACCACCAGCCGCAAGTACGGCGGCACCGGTCTCGGCCTGTCGATCTCGCGGGAGATCGCGCAGCTGCTCGGCGGTGAGATCCACGCGCAGAGCGAACCGGGCCGCGGCTCGACGTTCACGCTGTACCTGCCGCTGTACCCGAGCGAACTGCCGCCCCAGGGCTACCAGCAGTCCGTGCCGGCCCTGGAGGCCGGCGACCTGGTCGCCTCCGAGGCGCACCTGTCCTCGGAGCTGTCCGCGGTGGAGATCCAGACGCCGGCCGAGGTGAAGTCGTACCAGGAGACGCAGAACGGCGCCGCCGCGCTCTTCCGGCGCCGGCGGCGGAGCCTGCCGGAGGAGACGCACCGGATCGAGCAGTGGACGACCGTCTCCGAGCCGGAGCGGGCGCCGCAGCCGAGCCGTGCGGTGCGGTTCGGCGGCGAGAAGGTGCTCATCGTCGACGACGACATCCGCAATGTGTTCGCGCTCACCAGCGTCCTGGAGCAGCACGGCCTGTCGGTGCTGTACGCCGAGAACGGCCGGGAGGGCATCGAGGTGCTGGAGCAGCACGACGATGTGGCGGTCGTTCTGATGGACATCATGATGCCCGAGATGGACGGGTACGCGACGACCACCGCGATCCGTCGGATGCCGCAGTTCGCGGGGCTGCCGATCATCGCGCTGACCGCGAAGGCGATGAAGGGCGACCGGGAGAAGGCGATCGAGTCGGGTGCCTCGGACTACGTCACCAAGCCGGTCGACCCCGATCATCTGCTGTCGGTGATGCGCCAGTGGATGGGCGCCGAATGACCGCGGCGGGTGTGATGCGCGGCGCGGCCGGGACGGATGTGGCCGCCGCGGTAACCTTCGCGGCCCGCCGGGAGTTGCTCCAGGGCGAGGGCGGGAATCGTGCGGGAATCCCGGATTCCGGGAACCTTCCGGGCTCCTGCGGCGTTTCCGCTACGTGCACAGTGACATCGCGGTGACAGGGTGTGGCGACGGGCGGGGTGCGGCTACGATGACCGGCACAAGGACGGGCGGCGATAGGGAGTCGTCCCCTGGGGCGGCGCCCGGTGTACCGCCGGGGCGAGGAGGGCGGGCCATGGTGCAGAAGGCCAAGATCCTCCTGGTCGATGACCGGCCGGAGAATCTGCTGGCGCTGGAGGCCATCCTCTCTGCGCTCGATCAGACGCTGGTGCGGGCATCGAGCGGGGAGGAAGCGCTCAAAGCACTGCTCACGGACGATTTCGCGGTCATTCTGCTGGATGTCCAGATGCCGGGCATGGATGGATTCGAGACCGCCGCGCACATCAAGCGGCGCGAGCGGACCCGGGACATCCCGATCATCTTCCTCACGGCGATCAACCACGGGCCGCATCACACCTTCCGGGGTTATGCGGCGGGTGCGGTGGACTACATCTCGAAGCCGTTCGACCCGTGGGTGCTGCGTGCGAAGGTCTCGGTCTTCGTCGAGCTGTACATGAAGAACTGCCAGCTGCGCGAGCAGGCGGCGCTGCTGAGGCTGCAGTTGGAAGGCGGTGGCAAGGGCGGGGCGGCCGGCAAGGAACCCGCCGGGCTGCTCGCCGAGCTGTCGGCGCGGCTGGCGGCCGTCGAGGAGCAGGCGGAGGCGCTGTCCAAGCAGCTGGACGACGACTCCGCGGACGCGGCGGCCGTGGCCACGGCCGCGCACCTGGAGCGCAAACTCACCGGACTGCGCCGCGCTCTGGATGCGCTGGAGCCGGGCGCGGGTCCCGGTGGTGCCCCGCTGCCCACGCAGAACTGACGTAGGCCGGGAGCACAGTTGCGGATGAGTGTGCGTCAGTTCCCGTCCTCGGCAGGCACGACACGAACGGGTGAAGCCGTGGGCACGCGTGTCCCCTGTCGTCTCCACCGGTAACCTCACCTCCATGGCCTCACGTCCCTCCGCAGCCAAGAAGCAGCCGGCGAAGAAAGCGGCAGCTCCCGCGAAGGCTCCGGCGAAGAAGGCCGCAGCGAAGAAGGTCCCGGCCAGGAAGGCGCCCGCCAAGAAGGTCGTGAAGAAGGCGGCGCCGCCGAAGCCGGCACCCAGCGCCACAGGCGGCGTGTACCGGCTCGTGCGCGCCGTCTGGCTCGGTCTCGCGCACGCCGTCGGCGCCGTCTTCCGCGGCATAGGGCAAGGTGCGAAGAACCTCGACCCGGCCCACCGCAAGGACGGCGTCGCGCTGCTGCTGTTCGGCATCGCGCTGATCGTCGCCGCCGGCACCTGGGCGGACCTGCGGGGTCCCGTCGGCGACCTGGTGGAGATCCTGGTCACCGGCGCCTTCGGCCGGCTCGACCTGCTGGTGCCGATACTGCTCGCGGTGATCGCCGTACGGTTCATCCGGCACCCGGAGCAGCCGGAGGCCAACGGGCGGATCGTGATCGGGCTGTCCGCGCTCCTCGTCGGTGTGCTCGGGCAGGTCCACATCGCCTGCGGAGCGCCCGCGCGCAGCGCCGGCATGCAGGGCATAAGGGATGCCGGCGGTCTCATCGGCTGGGCGGCGGCCACCCCGCTGACGTACACCATGACCGAGATGCTCGCCGTGCCCCTGCTGGTGCTGCTGACGCTCTTCGGGCTGCTCGTGGTGACCGCCACCCCGGTCAACGCCGTCCCGCAGCGCCTGCGGGCGCTCGGCGTCCGCCTCGGCGTGCTGCACGACCACGAGGCGTACCAGCCCGTCGAGGACGACGGGCACTACGACGAGCAGTGGCGCGAGGCGACGCCGGCGCGCCCGCGCAGGCGCTCCGGCGCCCCACAGGCGTACGACCCCGAGGGCGCCGAGGAAGAGGCCCTCTCGCGGCGCCGCGGGCGCCCCAGGCGCTCCGCGGTGCCTCAGCCGGATCCCCAGCGCCAGATGGACGCCGTGGACGTCGCGGCGGCCGCGGCGGCCGCGCTGGACGGTGCCGTGCTGCACGGCATGCCGCCGTCCCCGCTCGTCGCCGATCTCACCCAGGGGGTGAGCGCGGGCGAGCGCGAGGAGACCACGCCGGTCCCCGCCGCGGAGCCCGCGCCGGCTCCCGAGCCCGAGCTCGACCCCGAGCCGGCGCCGGCGCCGGCGCCGAAGGTGGTTCCGGGCGCCCGGCCGAAGCAGGAGAAGCTCACGGTCGAGGCCGTACCCGACCTGACCAAGAAGGCCCCGCAGCAGCCCCGGGACCTGCCCGCGCGCGCGGAGCAGCTCCAGCTCTCCGGCGACATCACGTACGCGCTGCCCGCCCTCGACCTGCTGGAGCGGGGCGGCCCGGGCAAGACGCGCAGCGCGGCCAACGACGCGATCGTCGCCTCCCTGCGCACGGTCTTCTCCGAGTTCAAGGTGGACGCCGACGTCACCGGATTCACCCGGGGCCCGACGGTCACCCGCTACGAGGTGCAGCTCGGCCCGGCCGTGAAGGTCGAGCGGATCACCGCGCTGACCAAGAACATCGCCTACGCCGTGGCCAGCCCGGACGTGCGGATCATCAGCCCCATCCCCGGCAAGTCCGCCGTCGGCATCGAGATCCCGAACACCGACCGCGAGATGGTCAACCTCGGTGACGTGCTGCGCCTGGCGGAATCCGCCGAGGACGACGATCCGATGCTGGTCGCCTTCGGCAAGGACGTCGAGGGCGGGTACGTCATGCACTCGCTGGCCAAGATGCCGCACATGCTGGTCGCCGGCGCCACCGGCTCCGGCAAGTCGTCCTGCATCAACTGCCTGATCACCTCGGTCATGATGCGGGCGACCCCGGAGGACGTCCGGATGATCCTGGTGGACCCCAAGCGCGTGGAGCTGACCGCGTACGAGGGCATCCCGCACCTGATCACGCCGATCATCACCAACCCCAAGCGGGCCGCCGAGGCGCTGCAGTGGGTGGTCCGCGAGATGGACCTCAGGTATGACGACCTGGCCGCCTACGGGTACCGGCACATCGACGACTTCAACCGCGCGGTCCGCGAGGGCAAGGTCAAGTCGCCCGAAGGCAGTGAGCGGGAGCTGCAGCCGTACCCGTATCTGCTGGTGATCGTGGACGAGCTGGCCGACCTGATGATGGTCGCCCCGCGGGACGTCGAGGACTCGATCGTGCGCATCACGCAGCTCGCGCGCGCGGCCGGCATCCACCTGGTGCTCGCCACCCAGCGGCCGTCGGTCGACGTGGTCACCGGCCTGATCAAGGCCAACGTGCCCTCCCGGCTGGCCTTCGCCACCTCCTCGCTGGCCGACTCCCGGGTCATCCTGGACCAGCCCGGCGCCGAGAAGCTGATCGGCAAGGGCGACGGGCTGTTCCTGCCGATGGGCGCGAACAAGCCGACCCGTATGCAGGGCGCGTTCGTGACCGAGGAGGAGGTCGCGGTCGTCGTCCAGCACTGCAAGGACCAGATGGCGCCGGTCTTCCGGGACGACGTCACCGTGGGCACCAAGCAGAAGAAGGAGATCGACGAGGACATCGGCGACGACCTCGACCTGCTGTGCCAGGCGGCCGAGCTGGTCGTCTCCACCCAGTTCGGGTCGACCTCCATGCTCCAGCGCAAGCTGCGCGTCGGCTTCGCCAAGGCCGGACGGCTGATGGACCTCATGGAGTCCCGCAACATCGTGGGGCCGACCGAGGGGTCCAAGGCGCGTGACGTTCTTGTGAAGGCTGACGAGCTGGACGGCGTGCTCGCGGTGATCCGCGGGGAGTCTGAGGGGTAAGGGCAGAGGGCCGTTCGGCGTAAATCGGTTAATCCGATCGGCGGGGCTCGCCGTGATCCACCCGTTAGGGAGCGGTGGGCAACCGTTTCCCTTTGTCGTACGTCAAGTTGAGCGAGAGGACAGGCAGGGCGTCCATCCTGGGGGTCCGTCTGTCCCGTCCTCGGGATGTCCGGCCATTCCGATGGCGTAAGAACTCCTACCGCCCGGTTGCCCCACCCTTTCGTACCCCCCCTAGACTGAGCTTCCAGCACAGGTGGCTACACGCTCGAAAGGCGCCCCCGTGTCCATCGGCAACTCCCCTGAAGACGAGCGTCCGTTCCGAGACGAGTCCCAGGAAGCCCGACCCTCCGTGGGCCGCGCGCTGCAGCAGGCGCGGATCGCGGCCGGGCTCACCGTGGACGATGTCAGCAGTGCCACTCGTGTCCGCATCGCCATCGTGCACGCCATCGAGGCGGACGACTTCGCCCCCTGTGGCGGCGCCGTGTACGCCCGGGGCCACCTCCGCACGCTGGCCAGAGCCGTCCATCTCGACCCCGAGCCGCTGATCGCCCAGTTCGACGCCGAGCACGGCGGCCGTCCCGCACCGACACCGGCCGCGCCGCTGTTCGAGGCGGAGCGGATCCGGCCCGAGCGGCGGGGCCCGAACTGGACCGCCGCGATGGTCGCGGCGATCGTCGTCGTGATCGGGTTCGTCGGCTTCACCGCGTTCAAGGGCGGCGACGACTCCGGTGACGCGAAGGCGCAGGTCGCCGAGGGCGGCAGCACGCCCGCCACCGCGTCCGCCTCGCCCACCCCCAAGAAGGAGAAGCCGGCCGAGCCGACCGGCGAGCCCTCCGACAGCGCCATCGCCGCGGCACCCCAGGACAAGGTGACCGTGCAGATCAGCGCGCCCAACGGGCGCAGCTGGATCTCCGCCAAGGATCACAACGGCCGGATGCTCTTCGACGGGCTGCTGAAGAAGGGCCAGTCCAAGACCTTCCAGGACAACACCAAGATCAACCTGATCCTGGGCGACGCGGGCGCCATCGAGCTGTACGTCAACGGCAAGAAGATCGACGACACCTTCCGGCCCGGTGCCGTGGAACGCCTCACCTACACCAAGGGCGACCCGGTGGCCGGCTGACGCGGCGGGTACGGCGGGATCCGGCGGAGGCGGCCTCGACCGGCACGGTCCGACCCCGTCGACTTGGGCTGTCAGCGAGACGAAGTAGTCTTGAGCCCATGCCTGAACGCCGTACCGTCGCACTAGTCACTCTCGGCTGCGCCCGTAACGAGGTGGACTCGGAGGAGCTCGCAGGCCGTTTGGAGGCGGACGGCTGGCAGCTCGTCGAGGACGCCGCGGACGCGGATGTCGCCGTGGTCAACACCTGCGGCTTCGTCGAAGCCGCGAAGAAGGACTCCGTCGACGCCTTGCTGGAGGCGAACGACCTCAAGGATCATGGCAGAACCCAGGCCGTCGTGGCGGTGGGCTGCATGGCCGAGCGGTACGGCAAGGAGCTGGCCGAGGCGCTGCCCGAGGCCGACGGCGTGCTCGGCTTCGACGACTACGCCGACATCTCCGGCCGCCTGCAGACCATCCTGTCCGGTGGCATCCACGCCTCCCACACCCCGCGCGACCGGCGCAAGCTGCTGCCGATCAGCCCGGCCGAGCGCCAGGAGTCGGCCGTCTCGGTGGCGCTTCCGGGGCACGCCCCGGCCGACCTCCCCGAGGGCCTCGCGCCCGCCTCCGGGCCGCGCGCGCCGCTGCGCCGCCGCCTGGACGGCGCCCCGGTCGCCTCGGTCAAGCTCGCCTCGGGCTGCGACCGGCGCTGCTCCTTCTGCGCCATCCCGTCCTTCCGCGGCTCCTTCATCTCCCGCCGCCCCAGCGACGTCCTGAACGAGACGCGCTGGCTGGGCGAGCAGGGCGTGAAGGAGATCATGCTGGTCTCCGAGAACAACACCTCCTACGGCAAGGACCTCGGCGACATCCGCCTGCTGGAGTCCCTGCTGCCGGAGCTCGCCGAGGTCGACGGCATCGAGCGGGTGCGGGTGAGCTACCTGCAGCCGGCCGAGATGCGCCCGGGACTCATCGACGTACTGACCTCGACGCCCAAGGTCGCCCCGTACTTCGACCTCTCCTTCCAGCACTCGGCGCCCGACGTGCTGCGCTCCATGCGCCGCTTCGGCGACACCGACCGGTTCCTGGAGCTGCTGGACACCATCCGGAGCAAGGCCCCCGAGGCCGGGGTGCGCTCCAACTTCATCGTCGGCTTCCCCGGTGAGACCGAGTCCGACCTGGCCGAGCTCGAGCGTTTCCTGAACGGCGCCCGGCTGGACGCCATCGGTGTCTTCGGCTACTCCGACGAGGAGGGCACGGAAGCGGCGACGTACGGCAACAAGCTGGACGAGGACGTCGTCGCCGAGCGCCTGGCCCACATCTCCCGGCTCGCCGAGGAACTCGTCTCGCAGCGCTCCGAGGAGCGCGTCGGCGAGACCGTGCGGGTCCTGGTGGAGTCGGTGGACGAGGAGGACGGCGTCCACGGCCGCGGCGCGCACCAGGCTCCGGAGACCGACGGCCAGGTGCTGCTCACGGGCGGCGCGGGCCTGAGCGTCGGACGTATGGTCGAGGCGAAGGTGGTCGGTACGGAGGGTGTCGACCTGATCGCCGAGCCGCTGACCGGCTCGCTCGGGTGTAGTGAGGAGGCGGGCAGATGACCGGAGTCCCGGCATCCGCCGCGGGCGGCTCCTCCGGCGCGCACGGCGCCCGGGGTTCCGCCGCCGCTGCCGACGGCGTTGCGTCCGAGGTCTCCGGTTCTGCTTCGGTCTCCGGTTCCGTTTCGGGTCCGCCCGGTCCTGCTGCCGACCCCGAGGGGGGTGCGCGGCCCGCGCGCGGCGGGAAGATCGCGGCGGCGGCCGTCAACCAGGCCAGTGTCTGGAACGTCGCCAATCTGTTGACGATGCTCCGGCTGGTCCTGGTGCCCGGCTTCGTGGCGCTGATGCTGGCCGACGGCGGCTACGACCCGGCCTGGCGCTCGCTGGCCTGGGCGGCCTTCGCCGTCGCCATGATCACCGACCTGTTCGACGGGCATCTGGCGCGCACCTACAACCTGGTCACCGACTTCGGGAAGATCGCCGACCCCATCGCCGACAAGGCGATCATGGGGGCGGCGCTCATCTGTCTCTCCGCCCTCGGTGATCTGCCCTGGTGGGTGACCGCGGTGATCCTCGGCCGGGAGATCGGCATCACCCTGCTGCGTTTTCTGGTCATTCGCTATGGCGTGATCCCCGCCAGCCGGGGCGGCAAGCTGAAGACGCTCACCCAGGGCGTGGCCGTCGGGATGTATGTCCTGGCACTGACGGGGTGGCTGGCCACCCTGAGGTTCTGGGTGATGGCGGCGGCGGTCGTTCTGACCGTTCTGACCGGCCTCGACTACGTAAGACAAGCCATTGTGCTGCGCCGCCAGGGAATCGCCGAGCGCGCGGCGGCGTTGGAGGAGAAGGAAGCGTGAGTTCCGGGGCCGCCGAAGTCGTGCGACTACTGACGGTGAGAGGCGAGACCCTCGCCGTCGCCGAGTCGCTGACGGGTGGCCTGGTCGCGGCGGAGATCACCGGGGTGCCCGGGGCGTCCCGGATGTTCCGGGGCTCGGTCACCGCCTACGCCACCGAGTTGAAGCATGAGCTGCTCGGTGTCGACGCCACCCTGCTGGCTCAGCGGGGAGCGGTGGATCCGCAGGTCGCGGGCCAGATGGCGGCCGGAGTGCGCAAGGCGCTCGGGGCCGACTGGGGCATCGCGACCACGGGTGTGGCCGGTCCCGATCCGCAGGACGGGAAGCCCGTCGGGACGGTCTTCGTGGCCGTCGACGGACCTCTCATCGACCGCACCGGTTCTGCCGGTGGCGGAAAAGTCGAGGCTCTGCGGTTGAACGGCAGCCGTGCGGAAATCCGTAGGGAGAGTGTACGGAGCGTACTCGCAGTGCTTCTGGAGCAGCTTGCGGGCGAACAGACCGGGAATGAGCGGGCACAGGATACGGAACGGAACGGGGGGTTTTGATGTTTGCAGCCCTGAGTGAACACGACATCGCTCCCCGCACGGCCGCGGCGCAAGGCGGTACGGTGGGGCGAGAAGGATGCGGCTACGCGGTCCGAGGAGGGAGCCACCGATGATTCTGCTCCGTCGCCTGCTGGGTGACGTGCTGCGTCGGCAGCGCCAACGCCAGGGCCGTACTCTGCGCGAAGTCTCCTCGTCCGCCCGAGTCTCACTCGGCTATCTCTCCGAGGTGGAGCGGGGGCAGAAGGAGGCGTCCTCCGAGCTGCTCTCCGCCATCTGCGACGCGCTGGACGTACGGATGTCGGAACTCATGCGAGAGGTGAGCGACGAACTGGCGCTCGCCGAGCTGGCCCAGTCCGCTGCGGCCACCGAGCCCGTGCCCACGCCGGTCCGACCGATGCTGGGCAGTGTGTCGGTGGCTGGTGTGCCACCGGAACGGGTGACCATCAAGGCGCCCGCGGAGGCCGTGGACGTGGTCGCCGCGTGAGGTGCGCGAGCGCGGTCTGACGCCCCGATACGAGTGAAGCCCTGGCCGGCTTCTCCAGGGAGACCTGGGAGAGCCCGGCCGGGGCTTCTTTGCGTTTCCCGCTTCCTCTCGGTGGCGCGGAGCCGGTCACCGAGGGTGTCCGCTCTGCGTCCATTTGCCGGTATTGCCTGGTGCGGTCATGGTGGGAGGGATGTGACGGCGCCCCAAGCACCGGAGGAAGCGGATGTATGTCGTGAAGAGCTCGCTGGCCGACGCGGACCTGAAGACCGTGGCCGAGGCGCTGCAGGGCGCCCTCGTCGATCTGGTGGACCTGTCCCTGGTCGCCAAGCAGATCCACTGGAACATCGTCGGCCCCCGCTTTCGCTCCATCCACCTCCAGCTCGACGAGGTCGTCGCCTCCGCCCGTACCCACTCGGACACGGTGGCCGAGCGGGCCTCGGCGCTGGGCGTACCGCCCGACGGGCGCGCGGCCACGGTGGCCTCCAGCAGCGGCATCAAGGCCACTCCGTCGGGGTGGATCAAGGACGCGGACGGCGTCGGGGCGATGGTGGACGCCCTGGGTTCGGTGATCGTCCGGATGCGGGAGCGGGTGAACGCGACCGGTGAGCCGGACCCGGTGTCCCAGGACATCTTCATCGGGATCACCGCGGATCTGGAGAAGCATCACTGGATGTTCCAGGCGGAGAACGCGTAGCGGTGCGGTCGGCCGCACCAGCCGCACCTGCCTGTCGCGCCCGCCGCACCTGCCGCGGTTCGACGGTGCATCGGTGAGCCCGTGGTGCGCCTCCCGTGCGGGACGGGTGACGGTCTAACGTCCGGCTGGAGGTGATGGCGGGCATGGTGGGACGGATAGTGCGCTGGGGGATGGCGCTCGGGTTCGGGGCGGTCTGGTGGTGGGCCGTGCTGCGGCTCGCCGTCGGGGCGGGCTCGGGCGTGCTGGAAGGCGCCGTGGCGGTCGGCGGCTGGGGGCTGAGCCTGCTGCCCGTGCACTGCGCGCCCGAGGGGCGCGCGATCGGCGCGATGCCCACGGGGCGCTGGGCGGCCGCCTGGCGGACCGGCGAGATCACCAGGGCATCGCGACACCCCCGTTCGGGCGAAGTATCTGGCCCGTCGTGAACGCCGACGCGTCCGAGGCCAGATACAGCACCGCGTGCGCGATGTCGTCCGCCTCGCCGACCCGGCCCAGCGGCGTGATCCGGGTCATCACGGCCTCGGTGTGCGCCTGTGCCGCGCGGTCGTGGCGCTCGGTCATGGGGGTGCGGATCCAGCCCGGCGCGACGGCGTTGACCCGGATGCCCTGCGGGCCCACCTCGGTGGCGAGCGTCTTGGTCAGCTGCACCACGGCCGCCTTGGCCGCGCCGTAGCAGAGCAGGCCGGCGCCGCCGGTGTCGATCGCACCGGACGCCATGGTGACGATGCTGCCGCGGGTCCCGCCGGCGAGCATCAGTCGGGCCGCCTCCTGGCAGGCGTGGAGCGCGCCCTTGAAATTGACGTCCAGCACCCGGTCGAGATCCTCGTCCCGGGTCTCCAGGACCGGGCTGCTGTGCATGATCCCGGCGATCGCCGCCATGACGTCCAGCCGCCCGCAGGACCTGACCGCCTCGCCGAGCCGGGCCCGGTCGGTGACATCGAGGACATGGACACGGGCCGTACCGCCGCGATCCTCGATGAGTGCGGCCGTGCCGTCCAGGCCGTCCGCGTCCCGGTCGGCGCAGTGCACGGTCGCGCCCGCCTCGGCGAGCAGCACGGCGGAGGCCCGGCCGATGCCGCCGGCGGCGCCGGTGACGAAGGCGGTCCGTCCGCTGAGGTCGTACGCGCTGAGGGCCATGCTGGGACGGTACGAGCATTTCTGACGGGTCGTCAATTAGCGTGCTGCGCTCATGGGCAGGGGCGGCCGGCCGGGGTGACGGGCGGTCAGCCGGTGCGGCGGGGGTAGGCGGTCCGCCGGCGGTACGGTGCGCCGGGGGCGGGGGTGGGGCCGGTCTGGCAGACGGGGCACCAGTAGGTGGGGCGCTCCTGGGAGCCGTCGCCCTGGTCGGCCACCCGGACCGGGGTGTTGCAGCGCAGGCACGGGCGGCGTGCGCGACCGTAGACGAACAGGTCGTGCCGGTGCAGACCGGTGGTCTGCCGGACCGGGCGCTCGCGGTTCGCCTCCAGGAGCCGTTTGGCCAGGCCGGGTAGCTTCTCGGCGCGGTCCGCCGGGAGCGCGCCGGCCGGCAGCCAGGGGGTCACGCCGAGCAGGAAGCACAGTTCGCTCTTGTAGACGTTGCCGATGCCGGCCAGATTGCGCTGGTCCAGCAGGGCCTCGCCGAGCTGGCGGGCGGGGTCCGCCAGGAGATTGGCCAGGGCCCGCTCGGGGTCCCAGTCGGGGCCCAGCAGATCGGGGCCGAGGTGGCCGACGACCCGTTCTTCCTCGGTCGTGCGCAGCAACTCCAGGACCTGGAGCCGGTAACCGACGGCCGTGCGGTCGGCGGTGCCGAGGATCGCCCGGATCTGGTGGGCCGGTCCGCCCCGCCAGCGCTCGTCCGGGCCGTACACCCTCCACGCCCCCTCCATGCGCAGATGGGTGTGCAGGGTCAGGCCGCCCTCGAACCGGGTGAGCAGGTGCTTGCCTCGCGGGATCGTGCCGAGCACGCCGCGGCCGGTCAGGTCGGCCGTCGCGTACTTCGGTACGCGGAAGTCGCTGCGGATCAGCATCTTCCCCGCGAGGGCCTCGTGCAGCCGCCGCGCGGCCTGCCAGACGGTGTCACCTTCGGGCATGCGTCAAGGGTGCCATGGCGGGGGGAGGGGGGGCGGGGCATGGGCCGTGTCGGGTGGCGAGCTTGCCGCCGTGCCAGGTGGGGGTGAGGCGGAGCGGGTGAGGATTCCGGTGGCGCTGGCGCTGGCGGTGGCTGTTGCAGTGGCTGTGGTGGTCGTGTCCCCGGTGGCTTGGGCGGTCGTGTGCGTGGGGTTGTGGCAGTCGTGCGGCGGCGGTGGTCGGGTGTGGGGCCGGGTATGGGGTGGGGTGGGCGCCGGGCGGGGCGTCAGGCTCTCAGGCGCAGGCCGCGTGGGGTCGCCACGAATCCGGCCGTCTCCAGGAGGGTGCCCAGGGGGGAGGTCAGGGCCTGGGTGCCGTTGATCCGTTCGACCGTGACCGTGCCGAGGGAGCCCGCGCGGGCAGCGGCGGCCAGTGCCTCGGCGGCCGAGCGCAGGCGGGGGTCGTCCGGCGCGGCGGTGTCCGGGGCGGTGGGCCAGGCTAGGAGCGTCTTGCCGCCGCGCTCCATGTACAGCGTCAGCTCGCCGTCCACCAGAACGACCAGGGAGCCCGCCTTCCGGCCCGGCTTGTGCCCGGCTCCGGTCGGCGGTTCCGGCCAGGGCAGCGCGGAGCCGTACGCGTTCGCCGGGTCGGCCGCGGCGAGGACCACGGCACGGGATCCGGGAGCGGGGGTGCCCGCCCGGCCGGTGCCGTAGCCGCGACGCTGGGCCGTGTCCTGGGCGGCCGGGCCGTAGGAGGATCCCGAGCCGTAGGGGGATCCCGAGCCGTAGGGGGTGGCGCCGCGGGGGCCGCCGTAGCCGGGGGCGGCGAACGGGTCGGCGAGGTCGCGGGAGGAGGTGTGGTCGCCGTCGGTGGTGAGGTGGTCCTCCGGCGGCCAGGTGAAGTCGCCGTCCAGACCGGGGTGGGTGAAACCGCCGTCGGCTCCGTCGGGGGCACCGGGGAGGGCGTGGCCGTGCGGGGTGCCGCCGGGCCTGTCGAACGGGTTCGGGAAGCCCTGTTCGGCGAAGCCGTTCGCGGCTGCCGTTGCGCCGAAGCCGTGCGGCTGGGCGGGGGCGGGCAGCCCCTCGGACCGCTCGCGGGCGTTCGCCACCGCCCGCAGCCGGTCCACCGCGCCGTCCATCGCGAACTGGGCCGCGCCCAGCCCCTCGACCACGTAACCGCGCCGGGCGTGACCGCTCTCCTCGAACGCCGACAGCACCCGGTACACCGCCGAGAAGCCGCCCTCGACGCCCTCCGCCGCGACCGCGCCCCGGGTGACCACGCCGTGCCGGTCAAGGAGCGTGCGGGCCAGCGTGTGCGCGCGCACGGTGGCGTCCGGCTCCGCCGTGGGCAGCAGGGACCAGCGGCCGGCGACGGTCGGCGGGCCGGTGCGGGAGGCGGCGCGCGCGGCAGCGGTCAGGGAGCCGTAGCGCCCGCGCGGGACGGCACGCTTGGCGCGGTGCGCGGTCGAGCCCGCCGTGCGCCCGGAGCCCAGCACGGAGCGCATCGGCGCGAGGGTGTCATTGGTGAGCCGGCCCGACCAGGCCAGATCCCAGAGCGCGTCGGCGAGTTGGGGGTCGGTGGCCTCGGGGTGCGTGGTGGCGCGGACCTGGTCGGCGATCTGCCGGAAGAACAGACCGTAGCCGCCGGAGAGGGCGTCGAGGACGGACTGGTGGAGAGCGGTCAGCTCCAGCGGGTGCGGGGCCGGGAGCAGCAGCGGGGCCGCGTCAGCCAGATAGAGGGAGACCCAGCCGTCCTTGCCGGGCAGGGAGCCGGCGCCGGCCCACACCACCTCGCCCGCCGAGGTCAGCTCGTCGAGCATCGAGGGCGTGTAGCCGGTCACGCGGGACGGCAGGACCAGCTTCTCCAGGGCCGAGGCCGGTACGGAGGCACCCTGCAACTGCTCGATGGCGCGCACCAGTCCGTCGATGCCCCGCAGCCCATGGCCTCTGCCGATGTGCTGCCACTGCGGCAGGAACTGGGCGAGCGCGGCGGGCGGGACGGGCTCCAGCTCGTGCCGCAGGGCCGCGAGGGAGCGGCGGCGCAGCCGGCGCAGCACGGCCGCGTCGCACCACTCCTGGCCGATACCCGCCGGGTGGAACTCGCCCTGGACGACCCGGCCGGCCGCGGCCAGCCGGTGCAGGGCCCCCTCGGTGACCGCGACGCCCAGACCGAACCGGCCCGCCGCGGTGGCCGAGGTGAACGGGCCGTGGGTACGGGCGTACCGCGCGAGGAGGTCGCCCAGCGGATCCTTGACCGGCTCGGTGAACGCCTCGGGGACACCGACCGGCAGCGCCGTGCCGAGCGCGTCGCGCAGCCGGCCCGCGTCCTCGACGGCCGCCCAGTGGTCGGTGCCGGCGATCCGCACCTTGATGGCCCGGCGGGCCCCGGCCAGCTCCCGCGCCCACTGCGGGTCCGCGCCCCGCGCGACCAGCTCGACGTCGGTCAGCGGGCCGAGCAGGCGCAGCACATCGGCTACGCCCTCCACGTCCTTGATCCGGCGGTCCTCGGTGAGCCACTGGAGTTCGCGCTCCAGCTCGGTCAGCACCTCCTCGTCGAGCAGTTCACGCAGCTCCGCCTGGCCCAGCAGCTCGGCCAGCAGCCGCGAGTCGAGGGACAGCGCGGCGGCACGGCGCTCGGCCAGCGGGGAGTCGCCCTCGTAGAGGAACTGGGCGACGTACCCGAAGAGCAGGGAGCGGGCGAAGGGGGACGGCTCCGGGGTGGTGACCTCGACCAGGCGCACCTTGCGGGACTCGATGTCGCCCATCAGCTCGACCAGCCCGGGGACGTCGAAGACGTCCTGGAGGCATTCGCGGACCGCCTCGAGGACGATCGGGAACGAGCCGAACTCGCTCGCCACCTGGAGGAGCTGGGCCGCCCGCTGGCGCTGCTGCCACAGCGGGGTGCGCTTGCCGGGGTTGCGGCGCGGCAGCAGCAGCGCGCGGGCGGCGCACTCGCGGAACCGGGCGGCGAACAGCGCCGAACCGCCGACCTGGTCGGTGACGACCTGGTCGACCTCGCCCTTGTCGAAGGCGACGTCCGCCGCGCCGATCGGGGCCTGCTCGCTGTCGTACTCGGTGCCCGCCTTCCCGGGCTCCTGGTCGAGCAGGTCGAGGCCCATCAGATCGGCGTCGGGCAGGCGTAGCACGATGCCGTCGTCGGCATGCATGACCTGCGCGTCCATGCCGTACCGCTCGGACAGGCGGGCGCCGAGGGCGAGTGCCCAGGGGGCGTGCACTTGCGCGCCGAACGGGGAGTGGACCACGACCCGCCAGTCGCCCAGCTCGTCCCGGAACCGCTCCACGACGATCGTGCGGTCGTCCGGGACGTGGCCGCAGGCCTCGCGCTGCTCGTCCAGGTACGACAGCACGTTGTCCACCGCCCAGGCGTCCAGGCCCGCCGCCAGCAGCCGCAGCCGCGCGTCGTCCCTGGGCAGCGAGCCCACCTCGCGCAGGAAGGCGCCCACCGCACGGCCGAGCTCCAGCGGACGGCCCAGCTGGTCGCCCTTCCAGAACGGCAGCCGGCCCGGCACGCCCGGCGCCGGGGAGACCAGGACGCGGTCGCGCGTGATGTCCTCGATCCGCCAGGAACTCGTGCCCAGCGTGAAGACGTCGCCCACCCGGGACTCGTAGACCATCTCCTCGTCCAGCTCGCCGACCCGGCCGCCGCCCTTCTTGGGGTCGGAACCGGCGAGGAAGACCCCGAACAGGCCGCGGTCCGGGATCGTGCCGCCGGAGGTGACGGCGAGGCGCTGGGCGCCCGGGCGGCCGGTGACCGTGCCGGCCACGCGGTCCCACACCACGCGCGGGCGCAGCTCCGCGAAGGCGTCCGACGGGTAGCGGCCCGCGAGCATGTCCAGGACCGCGGTGAACGCGGACTCCGGCAGGGAGGCGAACGGGGCCGCGCGGCGGACCATGGCCAGCAGGTCGTCGAACTGCCAGGTGTCCAGTGCCGTCATGGCGACCAGCTGCTGGGCGAGTACGTCCAGCGGGTTCGCCGGCACTCTCAGCGACTCGATCGCGCCCGTGCGCATCCGCTCGGTGACCACGGCCGCCTGGACGAGATCGCCGCGGTACTTCGGGAAGACGACACCGGTGGAGACGGCGCCGACCTGGTGGCCCGCGCGGCCCACGCGCTGGAGCCCGGAGGCGACCGAGGGCGGGGACTCGACCTGCACGACGAGGTCCACCGCGCCCATGTCGATGCCGAGTTCGAGGCTGGAGGTGGCCACCACGGCGGGCAGCCGGCCGGCCTTCAGATCCTCCTCCACCAGGGCGCGCTGTTCCTTGGAGACCGAGCCGTGGTGCGCGCGGGCGATCACCGGGGGCGCTCCCGCGGCCGCGCCGGAGCCGCCCATCAGCTCGGCGGGGGAGTGGTGCTCGTCCAGGGTCTCCCCGGTCGCCCGCTCGTACGCGATCTCGTTGAGCCGGTTGCACAGCCGCTCCGCCAGGCGGCGCGAGTTGGCGAAGACGATCGTGGACCGGTGGGCCTGGACCAGGTCGGCGATCCGCTCCTCCACATGCGGCCAGATCGACGGCCGCTCCCCGCCCTGCGCCCCGTCGGCCGCCGGGGCGCCGCCCAGCTCGCCCATGTCCTCGACCGGGACGACCACGGAGAGGTCGAACTCCTTGCCGGACTCCGGCTGGACGATCTCCACCTTGCGGCGCGGGGACAGATACCGGGCCACCTCGTCCACCGGGCGCACGGTCGCCGACAGGCCGATCCGGCGGGCGGGCTTCGGCAGGAGCTCGTCCAGCCGCTCCAGGGAGACGGCGAGGTGCGCGCCGCGCTTGGTGCCGGCGACCGCGTGCACCTCGTCCAGGATCACCGTGTCCACGCCCGTGAGCGCGTCGCGCGTGGCCGACGTCAGCATCAGGAACAGCGACTCGGGGGTGGTGATCAGGATGTCCGGCGGGCGCGTGGACAGGGCGCGGCGCTCGGCGGCGGGGGTGTCGCCGGACCGGATACCGACCCTGACCTCGGGCTCGGGCAGGCCCAGGCGCACGGACTCCTGGCGGATACCGGTCAGCGGGCTGCGGAGATTGCGCTCGACGTCGACGGCCAGGGCCTTCAGCGGTGACACGTACAGCACCCGGCAGCGCTTCTTCGGGTCGGCCGGCGGCGGGGTCGAGGCCAGCTGGTCAAGGGCGGCGAGGAACGCGGCCAGCGTCTTGCCCGAGCCGGTCGGGGCGACCACCAGCACGTCCGAGCCCTCCCGGATGGCTTGCCACGCGCCCGCCTGGGCCGCGGTGGGCGCGGAGAAGGCCCCCGTGAACCAGCCGCGGGTCGCGGGGGAGAAGCCGTCGAGGGCCCGATGTGCGGAGCTGACCATGCGTCCATCCTGCACCCGCCCACTGACAATCGGCCTGACCTGCGCAAACGGTGCGGCGCCCTGCTGCGCCCGGAGGGGGCGGCGCGGGCGGCGGCGCGGGGCAGCGGTGGGCGGTCGGCGGGAAGGCGGGTGGTGCGGGCCGGTGCGCCGGTCGTGCGGAGGCGGTGCGGTGCCGGCGGAACGGGCGCGGTGCCGGGCAGGGCGGGCGCGGTGCGGGCGGACGGGCGCGGGACGGACAATGGCCGTATGGCGGGTTCAGGGGAGCGGGCACGGCACTGGCAGTACACGGAGCTGCCCGGTGTCGACCTGCTGCGTGCGCGGTACATCCGGAAGACCTTCATCCGCCACACCCACGAGAACTTCGTGATCGCGGCCATAGCCGACGGCGTCGAGGTCTTCCACCACCACGGCTCCGACGTCTCCGCCGGCGCCGGAGCGCTGGCGCTGGTCAACCCGGACACCCCGCACACCGGCCGGGCCGGCGTGCCCGAGGGCTGGCGGTACGGGGCGCTCTACCCGGCACCGGACGTGGTCGCCGCGATCGCCGCCGAGACCACCACCCTGCGGGGCGCCCCCGGTTTCGTCAGTCCCGTCCTCGACGACCCCTACACCGTCCGTCTGGTCCACCAGGTGCTGCGCGCCGCCGACGAGGGCAACGCGCTGGCCGCCGACACGCTCCTGCGGGTCGCCGTGACCAGGCTGCTGCGGCTGAACGGCGGCCGGCTGCCGCAGCGGCGCGGCCGGACGGCCGGCGCGCGGATCGCGGCACGCGCGCGTGCCGCGCTGGAGGAGCGGATGGCCGAGCCGCCCACCCTGGAACGGCTCGCCGCCGAGTTCGGGACCAGTCCGTTCGCCCTGCTGCGGGCGTTCCGTGACGCCTACGGCATGCCACCGCACACCTGGCTGACCGACACCCGCGTGCGCCGTGCCCGTCTGCTGCTGGACGGGGGGACGACCCCCGCCGAGGCGGCCGTCGCCGTCGGCTTCACCGACCAGCCCCACCTCAACCGGCACTTCGCCCGCATCGTCGGCGTGCCCCCGGGCGCCTACCAGCGCGAGCGCACGAACCCGGGCGGGCGCAAGAACGTACAAGACGCGGGCTGACGGCCGCCCGTAACGTCCGGGGCGTGGCACAGCACATAGCACTCACGGACCGGACCACCGACAGAACGAACAAACCGGACGCCGCGGTCGTACGGGACGCCCTCGGGGTCGGCGTCGCCGTGGGCCTGTCCGGATTCGCCTTCGGGGTGACCTCGGCAGGCAGCGGCCTCGGGCTGCTCCAGACCTGCGCGCTCAGTCTCCTGGTGTTCACCGGCGCCTCCCAGTTCGCCCTGGTCGGAGCACTCGCCGCCGGGGGCAACCCGTTCACGGCGGCGGCCGGAGCCTTCTTCCTGGGCGTACGCAACGCCTTCTACGGGCTGCGGCTGTCACAGCTGCTCGCCCTCCCGCGCGCGGTACGGCCGTTCGCCGCCCAGTGGGTGATCGACGAGACCACCGCGGCGACCCTGGCGCAGCCGACCCGGCGGGCCGCGCGGATCGGCTTCACGGTCACCGGGCTCACCCTGTACGTGCTGTGGAACCTCACCACGCTGCTCGGCGCGCTGGGCGCCAGGGCGATCGGCGACACGCGCGCGTGGGGCCTCGACGCGGCAGGGCCCGCCGTGTTCCTCGCCCTGCTCGCCCCGATGCTGAAGACGGCCACCGAACGCGCGGTCGCGGGTCTCGCCGTCCTGCTGGGCCTCGGTCTGCTGCCCGTCCTGCCGGCCGGCGTGCCGGTCCTGGCGGCGGCACTGGCGGCCCCGCTCGCGCTCTTCGTCGAGGGCCGGCGCGGTGCTCGTACCCGAGGGGACCGGCGGGACGGAGGGGACCGGCCGGACGGACCGGATGGACCGGACGGACCGGACGCGTCGGGCGCACCGGGATCACATAACGCCGGGGAGGGCCGATGAACATCTGGATCGCGATCGGTGTGACCGTCCTCGGCTGCTACGCCGTCAAGCTGGCCGGGCTGCTCGTACCGGCGCACGCCGTCGAGCGGCCGTACGTGCGGCGGCTCGCCGCCCTGCTGCCGGTCGCCCTGCTCGCCGCGCTCACGGCTCAGCAGGCGTTCGCCGACGGGCACGCGCTGGTGCTGGACGCCCGCGCTGCGGGGCTCGGCGCCGCGGCCGTGGCGCTGCTGCTGCGTGCGCCGTTCCTGCTGGTCGTCGCGGCGGCCGTGGTGGTGACGGCGGGCGTACGGGCCCTCGGCGGCTGAGCCGGCCCGGCCGCGAGTCAGCCTGTCCGTCTGTGGTGGGACGGGCCGGCCGGGTCCGCCCAGGAGGCGGGCCCGGTCCGCGACGGGATCGGCTCAGCCCACGAAACGGCCGTGGGCCCGCAGGGTGCGCAGTGCCTCGATGGTCACCAGGGAGCGCGCCTCGAGCGCCGGTACCGCGGCCCACCGGGGCCGGCTGACCGGCCAGCCGCCGTCCTCCCGCTGCCCGGCGGCGAGGTGGTCCAGCGAGCGCGCCATCTCGGCGTCCGTGAACCACGCGCGCGCGAGCGAGTCCGGTCTGCGCGCGAAGTCGTGCGGGAAGCGGTGCTCGCCCGGGGCGTAGCCGGACGCGACCGGGAACGCGTCGAGACGGTCCGGGTCCAGCGCCACGAGCCGTTGCTCCCGCACCAGGCGGCCCAGCCGGTCGGCGGCGGCCTCCGCGCGCGGGCGGTCGGGAGCGGAGTCCAGAAACGTCACGGCGGCCTCCACCTCGTAGGGGTGGGACTTCCCCAGCGCCTCCACGGCCTGCCAGCAGAAGTCGGTGGCCCGGAACAGCCAGGCGTGCCACACCTCGTTGCGGTGCAGCAACCCGACGACCGGGCCGGTGGTCAGCAGCGAGCCGTGGAGGTCCGCCCGGCCGCGCGCGGGCGAGCCCGGGGACGGATCGCCGCCGACGGGCACGAACGGCGCCGTGGGGTAGCCGCGCTGGCTGGGGTGGACCTCCGGCAGGGCGCCGGCCGGGGTGGAGACGGAGGTCAGATAGCGGCACAGCCGCTCCACCCGCTGTCCGCCGCAGCGCTCGACGGCGTCCAGTACGCGCAGGGCGTGCGTGCTGTGCAGGGGCTGGCTGACCGGTCCGCGCAGGTCGGGGTCCAGCGCGTGTCCGTACCCGCCGTCCTCGTTGCGATAGGCGTCCAGAGCGGCTTCCACCGCCTCCGGACTGCCGTGCAGGAAGTGGTAGGCGAAGAGGCGCTGCTCCAGCACGCGCGCGGTGAGCCACACGAACTGTTCGGCGCGGAAGAGCGGAGAGCGCGCCGGGGGCGTGGAAGGGAGCGGGGGGACTCCTGTTGCGGCCATGCGTCAGACCGTAGGGCGGAAAGCGGTCTCGGCAGGGGCTCCCGGGCGGGGCCCACCCCCAGGGGCGGGATACTGGAGTCATGCGGTTGACGGTCTTCTGGCAGCGGATGGCGGAGCACTTCGGTCCGGGGTACTCCGAAACGTTCGCGCGCGATCACGTCATGGCGGAGCTGGGCGGACGGACGGTGAACGAGGCGCTGGACTCCGGCTGGGCGGCCAAGGATGTGTGGCGCGTGGTCTGCACGGTCATGAACGTGCCGGGAGAGAGGCGCTGACGAGCGGGGCGAAATGCCGGTATTGCCGGTGATGGGGCCCGCCGAACGGCACTGATCGGTCACGAAGATCGCCGACGGGCGACGGTTGTCAGTGGCGTGGGCGAGACTGGGCGCGTGGCACCCACTGACGAGGACTCCCTGGCACCCACCGCCGAGGACGGCGAGCCGTCCGGCCGGCGGGCAGCCCCGGCTGCGGCGCCTCCGCCCGGCCCGCCCCCGGTCTCCGGCGCCGCGGCTCCGGGCGCCCGGATGCCGCGCTGGCTGCCGCGTGCCATGGTGCTCGCGCTCGCCCTGATCGCCGCGTTCCAACTGGGCAGCTGGGCCTTCCACCAGCTGACCGGGCTCCTGATCAATATCTTGATCGCGTTCTTCCTGGCCCTCGCGATCGAGCCCGCGGTGAGCCGGATGGCATCCCGTGGCATGCGCAGGGGGCTGGCCACCTTCCTGGTCTTCCTCGGCCTGACCATCGCCGTCGCCGGGTTCATCACCTTGCTCGGGTCGATGCTGGCGGGCCAGATCATCAAGATGATCGAGGGCTTCCCGGGCTACCTCGACGCGCTCATCAACTGGATCAACGACACCTTCCACACGGAGCTCAGACGTGTGGACATCCAGGAGGGCCTGCTCCATTCCGACTGGCTGCGCAAGTACGTGCAGAGCAGCGCGGCCGGGGTCCTGGACGTGTCCACCCAGGTGCTCGGCGGGCTCTTCCGGCTGCTGACGGTCACCCTGTTCTCGTTCTACTTCGCCGCGGACGGCCCCCGGCTGCGGCGCTCCCTGTGCTCCGTCCTGCCGCCCGCGCGCCAGGCCGAGGTGCTGCGGGCCTGGGAGATCGCCGTCGACAAGACGGGCGGCTATCTGTACTCGCGCGGTCTCATGGCGCTCATCTCCGGGATCGCGCACTACGTCCTGCTCGAGATCATGGGTGTGCCGTACGCGCCCGTGCTCGGCGTCTGGGTGGGCCTGGTCTCGCAGTTCATCCCCACCATCGGGACGTACCTCGCGGGCGCGCTGCCGATGCTGATCGCGTTCACCGTCAATCCCTGGTACGCGGTGTGGGTGCTGGTCTTCGTCGTGATCTACCAGCAGTTCGAGAACTACGTGCTCCAGCCCAAGCTGACCGCGAAGACCGTCGACATCCACCCGGCGGTCGCCTTCGGTTCGGTCGTCGCGGGCACCGCCCTGCTGGGCGCGGTCGGCGCGCTGATCGCCATCCCTGCCGTGGCCACGCTGCAGGCGTTCCTGGGGGCGTACGTGAAGCGGTACGCCGTCACGGACGACCCCCGGGTGCACGGGCACCGGAGCAGAGGCGCGAGCGGTCCCGGGGCGCTCACGCGCCTGAGACGGCTGTGGACTCGCCGCACGCCCGGCGGCGAGGGGCGCTCGTAGGCCGCGGCCGGGTGACGGTGCCGCCTCAGTAGGTCAGCACCGCCCACACCACGGCAGCGACGACGGCCGCCGTGTAACAGCCGACCGCGACGGCGACGATCCGCCGGCGCACCTGTTCGCTCCACGGCGTACGGGACAGCAGCCGGGCCAGCAGCGGCAGGACGAGCACCGCATGCAGGCTCACTCCGTGCAGCGGCTTGAGCGGGGCCGTCGAGTGGTAGGCGGCCTCCTGGTGCCCGGTCCGGGTCAGGAACACCCCGCGCGCGATCATCACCGCGCCGGAGACCAGCGCCACCAGCAGCAGCGCGAAACCGGAACGCACGGCGAGCGGCATACCGGCGGGGCCCGCAGGCCGGTGCCGGAACGACAGGGCGGCGAAGACCGTGAGCAGGACGACCAGGACACCGCCGCCCACCGCGAGGGTCATGGACACCGCCGTGTCGAAGGGCGTCTCCATGTTCAGGTGCGAGGGCACCCGGCGCCATGCCTGGAGGGTGATGCCGCCCACCTCCACCACGCAGTCGGCGGCGAAGACGAGCAACAGAACCGAGCGCAGCCGCTCGGTGGTCCGCGCGGACCGTTCCGCCGGCCCGGGCCGCAGATACGACGTGACCCAGGTGACCGCGATCAGGGTCACACCGAACGAGAGCCCGAACGTGACGGGCTTGCGCCACGAGACCGGACCGTCCCAGGGGCCGCCGTCGGCCGCGAAGACCACCAGGTGCAGGAGACCGGACAGGACGAGGAGCAGCCCCGTCGTGTGACAGAGGCGGTCGACGGCGGGGCGCGAGCCATCTGCGGCGGCCCGCGGAGGAGCGGCGGCGGCCTGTGAAGGAGCGGCGGGGGGCAGCGGGAATGCGGCGGTGGCTCGCGGAGAGGCGGTGGTGGCGCGCGGGCGGTCGTCGGCGGCACGCGGAATCTTCATGGGCCCCAGGCTTCCGGACCGGGCCCGTGCGGTCGTCGTCCGGCCGGAGGCATCCGCGGTACGCCACCGGGAGCAGATCGGCGGCCCGCCCGCCGGCCCCCCCCAGGGGGTCCCCCGGGGGGCGCCCGGACGTCACAGGTGCTCGAAGAAGCGGGTCCACCAGGTCGCGCGGCCCTGGTGCGGACCGTAGGAGAGGAAGCAGGGGGCCTCGTGGGCGAGCCGGGTCACGCCGTCGTACGGCCGGTGGAGCAGCCGTGGGGGGACCAGCCGGTAGCCGAGGGCGGAGAGGGCGGCGGTGAGCCGGACGCGGTCCGCCTCGGACAGTGCCCCGTCGCGCACGGCGTGGTCCAGGTCCGCGTGGCTGTCGGGCGCCGGCGTGGTGACCACCGCCAGGTCGCCGTAGTTGCTGAGCCGAACGGCGAGGGGCACCCCGGCCTCGGTCGCCTCGGCCGGGACGCACAGGGCGAAGGAGTAGCTCGCGTCCTGGACGGCCTCGTCGAGCCGGCAGGGGCGCCCGAATCCCTCGGTCAGCAGGCCCCGCAGTCCGGCCGCCCGGCGCCGGGCCGTGACGCGGTCGAAGCCGTCGGGATGCTCCAGGTGGGGCGGGCCGGGCAGGCGGTCCAGGACGTGGAACAGGGCCTGGATCCGGTTGTCGTCGTTCATCTCCGGCCACCCTACGGACGCCGGGCCCGTGCCGCGTGGTGCGCTTGACACGAAAATCGAACATCCATTCTTATGGACGCTCAGGCGAGGCTCTCGGCTGGGGATTCCGTCCCGGTTCACGGGGAGATGTCCCTCGGTTATCCACAGGCTGGACCTGCGTCGGGGCGCATTGTCAGTGGCAGGCGTTAGCGTCTTTGACGTGAAGCGATCGACTCAAGCAAACCGGGTGGAACCCATGGCAGGAACCGACCGCGAGAAGGCGCTCGACGCCGCGCTCGCACAGATTGAACGGCAATTCGGCAAGGGCGCGGTCATGCGCCTCGGCGAGCGGCCGAACGAGCCCATCGAGGTCATCCCCACCGGGTCGACCGCCCTTGACGTCGCCCTCGGTGTCGGCGGCCTGCCGCGCGGCCGCGTCGTGGAGGTGTACGGCCCGGAGTCCTCCGGCAAGACGACCCTGACCCTGCACGCGGTGGCGAACGCACAGAAGGCCGGCGGCCAGGTCGCCTTCGTCGACGCGGAGCACGCCCTTGACCCCGAGTACGCGAAGAAGCTCGGCGTCGACATCGACAACCTGATCCTGTCGCAGCCGGACAATGGCGAGCAGGCCCTGGAGATCGTGGACATGCTGGTCCGCTCCGGCGCCCTCGACCTCATCGTCATCGACTCCGTCGCCGCGCTCGTCCCGCGCGCGGAGATCGAGGGCGAGATGGGCGACAGCCACGTCGGCCTCCAGGCCCGGCTGATGAGCCAGGCCCTGCGGAAGATCACCAGCGCGCTCAACCAGTCCAAGACCACCGCGATCTTCATCAACCAGCTCCGCGAGAAGATCGGCGTGATGTTCGGCTCCCCGGAGACCACGACCGGTGGCCGCGCGCTGAAGTTCTACGCCTCGGTGCGCATCGACATCCGCCGTATCGAGACCCTCAAGGACGGCACGGAGGCGGTCGGCAACCGCACCCGCTGCAAGGTCGTGAAGAACAAGGTCGCGCCGCCCTTCAAGCAGGCCGAGTTCGACATCCTCTACGGCCAGGGCATCAGCCGCGAGGGCGGTCTGATCGACATGGGCGTGGAGCACGGCTTCGTGCGCAAGGCCGGCGCCTGGTACACGTACGAGGGCGACCAGCTCGGCCAGGGCAAGGAGAACGCGCGCAACTTCCTCAAGGACAACCCCGACCTGGCGAACGAGATCGAGAAGAAGATCAAGGAGAAGCTGGGCGTGGGAGTCCGGCCGGAGGAGCCGGCGGCCGAGCCCGGCGCCGACGCCTCGGCGAGCGGCGCGGCGGCCGACGACGCTGCCAAGCCGGTGGCCGCCCCGGCAGCCGCCAAGGCCGCCAAGCCCAAGGCCACGACTGCCAAGAGCTGACCCGTGACACGACGAACCGACTGGGCCGAGTACGAGTACGCCACCCCCGGTGCCCCACGGGGGAGGGGCACCGGCGGCTACCCGGACTCCGTCCCGGACGGTGAGGACGGGCACGGAGACCGCGGCGACGGGTACGACGAGTACACCCGGCGCGGTGAGTACGGCGGTGAGGGCGCCTACCGCGGCACCGCCGGGTCCGAGAGCGACGGCGGCATGGACCAGGGTGAGGCGGGCGGCGAGCGGTACGGGGGCGGCCCGCGCGCCGGCCGTGGCTCCGGGAGACGCGGCTTCGGGGGACGCGGCGGCGCTCGGGGCGAAGGCCGCGGGCGGGGCCGTCGGCGCGGGTTCGGTGACGCACCCGACGCGCCCGGAGCGGACGAAGAGACCCCTCCCTCGGCGCGGGACGAGCGGGGGGAGTCTTCGGGGGACCCGGCCGAGCGGGCCCGGGCGATCTGCCTGCGCCTGCTCACCGGGACCCCGCGCACCCGCAAGCAGCTCGCGGACGCCCTGCGCAAGCGGGAGATCCCCGAGGACGTGGCCGAGGAGGTGCTGTCGCGGTTCGAGGAGGTCGGGCTCATCGACGACGGCGCCTTCGCGGACGCCTGGGTGGAGTCCCGGCACCATGGGCGGGGACTCGCCCGCCGCGCCCTCGCCCGGGAACTGCGCACCAAGGGCGTCGACTCGGCGCTGATCGAGGACGCCGTCGGCCAGCTCGACTCCGAGCAGGAGGAGACGACCGCCCGCGAACTCGTCGACCGCAAGCTGCGGGCCACCCGGGGGCTCGACCGCGACAAGCGGCTCCGCCGGCTCGCGGGCATGCTCGCCCGTAAGGGCTACCCCGAGGGCATGGCCCTCCGCGTCGTCCGCCAGGCCCTGGAGGAAGAGGGCGAGGACACGGAGTACCTCGGGGACGGGGACTTCTGACGGCCCCTCGGGACGGGAACTTCTGACGGCCCCTCGGGGACAGGTGTCCTGACGGCTTTGCGGGGACAGGTGTCCTGACGGTTTCTCGGGGCGGGGAGCCCGGGGGCCTTCGCGCGTCCTCGGCGGGGGAGGTCCGCGACGGGAACGGGCAGGCCGGGGTGGGGGTAACCCCCGCTCCGGACAGGCGGGTTGGCCCCCGGCGCAAGACGCCGGGCCACCGCAGTGATCTCACCTGCCCGTACGGGCGAGTCTGTACGCACACCCCGGCCCCGGCACAGGCACCGGCCGGAGGCAGACCGCGTACGACACACCCCGTGCACACAGCAGAAGAGAGCCCGTCCCCCATGTTGCTGCGTTACGCCCTGCAGACCGTCCGCGCCCGCAAGGCAGGCTTCCTCGGCGCCTTCCTCGCCCTGATGTGCGCGGCGGCTCTGATCACCGCCTGCGGCACCCTGCTCGACACCGGCCTGCGCGGCACCATCCGTACCGAGCGCTACGCCGCCGCTCCCGTCGTGGTCTCCGCCGACCAGTACGTGCACCGGACCACCGTCAAGCACAAGAAGGGCAAGACCAAGGTCAAGCACAAGGCGAAGCTCCTCGCCGAGCGTGCCTGGCTCTCCGAGCGACTGAGCGGCACCCTCGCCCGCACCCCCGGTGTCGCCCGGGTCGTCCCGGAACTCACCTTCCTCGCCCAGCCGTTGACACCGGCCGGCACCGGCGGCCGTACCGCCTACGGCCACGCCTGGGAGTCCGCCGCGCTGACCCCGTACCGACTGACCGCGGGCCATGCCCCCGGGGCCGCGGGGGACCTCGTCATCGACAGCGAACTCGCCGCGCGGGCCCGGCTGCGGCCCGGCGACCGGCTCACCGTGCAGTCCACGCAGGCCCCGCGCGAGTACCAGATCACCGGTATCGCCACCCCTGCCACCGCCGTACGCCACCAGACGTCCCTGTTCTTCTCCGCCGCCGAGGCCCGCCGGCTGGCCGCGCACCCGGGGCAGGTCACCGCCTTCGGTGTGCTGCCGGCCGAGGGAGCGGACGCCGAGCGGGTGCGCCAGGCCGTGGTGCGGACGCTGCACGGCACCACCGCCCAGGTCAGCACCGGCGACGCCCGCGGACCCGTCGAGTTCCTGGACGCGGCCGCCGCCCGCACGCGGCTGGTCAGCATGGGCGGTGCCATGGGCGGCACCTCGCTGCTGGTGGCGGTGCTCGTGGTCGTCGGCACCTTCGCCCTCACCGTCCAGCAGCGCCACCGTGAACTCGCGCTGCTCCGGGCCATCGCCGCCACCCCGGGGCAGATCCGCAAGCTGCTCGGCCGGGAGGCGCTGATCGTCGGCGCCGCCGCGGGCACGGCCGGTGCCCTGCTGGGGCTGCCGCTGGGCGGCTGGCTGCACGCCAGGTTCGTCGCCCTGGGTGCCGTACCCCCGACGCTCGAACACACCGTCAGTGTCTTCCCGCCCTTCGCCGCTCTCGCCGCAACCCTGCTCGGTGCCTGGGCCGCGGCCCGGATCGCCTCCCGCAGGATCGTCCGGATCCGCCCGGCCGAGGCCCTCGCCGAAGCCAGGAGCGAACGCACTCGGCCCACCTGGGGCCGGATCGCCGCCGGGCTGCTGCTCCTGGCCGGCGGAGTCGTCCTCGTCGTCGTCCTCACCTCCCTGCGCACCGAGCCCGCCTCGACTCCCGTGACCTTCCTCGCCGTCATCGTCCTGTCCACCGCGGTCGCCCTGCTCGGCCCCCTTCTGGTCGAGGCCGCCGCGCTGCTGCTCGCCGGCCCGCTCCGGCTCGTCGGCCACGGCGGCAGGCTCGCCACCGCCAACCTGCGCGGCAACGCCGCCCGCATGGCCTCCGTCGTCACCCCGCTCGTCCTGCTCGTCGGCATGACCTGCACCGTGCTGTTCGTCCAGGCCACCCTCGGTGACGCTGCCCGTACCCAGACGCGCGAAGGCATCCGGGCCGACTGGGTCGTCGCCGCGCAGGGGCCGGGTGTGCCCGGCGAGGCCGCCGAGCGGCTGCGTGCCCGGCACGACACCGTCACCGAGATGGTCCGTACGACCGTCCGTGTCGGCCTCGACAAGTACCCCGCACTGGGCGTCACCCCCGCGGGTCTGACCCGGACCTGGGATCCGGAGGTCACCGCCGGCTCCCTCGACCGGCTCGGCCCCGGCACCGTAGCCGTCAGCGAACTCGCCGCGGACCAGCAGCATCTGAAGCCGGGCAGCACCCTGAAACTCACCCTCGGCGACGGCACGCCCGCCACGCTCACCGTCGCCGCCGTCTACACCCGGGGTCTCGGCTTCGGCGACCTCACCTTCGACCACGACCTCCTGGCCCACCACGTCGACAACCCGCTCGCCTCCTCCGTCCTCGTCAGCACGACCCGTACACAGACACAACTCTCGACTACGCTGCGTGAGTTCCCGGGAGTGCGGGTTCTTTCGCCGGCCGCCGCCGACGCCCTCCAGGCCGACCGGCAGCAGACGAACGCCGAGGTCAACTATCTGGCCATGGGGCTCGTCCTCGCCTTCACCGCCATCGCCGTCGTCAATACGCTCGCCATGTCGGTGGCGGAGCGTGTCCGCGAGTTCGCGCTGCTCCGCCTCGCCGGAGCCACCCGCCGCCAGGTGCTGCGCATGCTGCGCACCGAGGTGCTGTCCATCCTGCTCCTCGCCACCGCGCTCGGTACCGGCATCGCCCTCGCCGTGCTCACCGCGTTCAGCGTGGGCATGACGGGCCGGGCCGCTCCGACGGTCGCCCCGCTGCTCTACACCGGCGTCGTCGCGGTCGCCGGCCTGCTCGCACTGGTCGCCAGTGCCGTGCCGGGGCGCGCGGCGCTCCGGGTGCGGGCGGTGACGGTCGCCACGGCGAAGGAGTAGCACCGGCGCCCGATCGCTGACCGCTGACCGCTGACCGCTGATCGTCGGCCGCAGACCGCAGACCGCAGACCGCAGACCGCAGGAGGCAGAGCGCGGGCCGCCCGGAATCCCGGCCGCCCGCGCTCCCCGCCCGGCGGCCGGCGATCGGCGCCGCCGGCCGGGCATCCGGGCATCCGGACGGCCGGACGGCCGATTGTTCAGGAAGCCGCGAACCCTCCGGCAGCAGGCGGAGGGTTCGCGGCGTTTCTCCTGCCAGGTCTGCCAGGTCTGCCAGGTCCGCCAGGTCCGCTAGGTCTGCCCTGGCTGCCGGGCATGGGCGTGGGCGCGGGCGTGTTCAGGAAGCCGACGGCACCGCCGGGTCCACCGGCAGCCCGGCCGCCCGCCATGCCTGGAAGCCGCCCACCAGGTCCGTCGCCCGGTGCAGGCCCAACTGATGGAGGGAGGCGGCGGCGAGGCTGGAGGCGTAGCCCTCGTTGCAGATCACCACGATGCGCAGGTCGTGTCCGGTGGCCTCGGGAAGACGGTGGCTGCCCTGGGGATCAAGGCGCCACTCCAGCTCGTTGCGCTCGACGACGACCGCGCCGGGGATGAGCCCGTCCCGCTCGCGCAGTGCCGCGTACCGGATGTCTACCAGCAGTCCCGCGCCGGAACGCGCCACCTCGTGCGCCTCCTGGGCCTCGACGCGCCGGTAGCCGGCCCGCACGCGCTCCAGCAACGCGTCGATGCCGAGTGGCCGTTCGTCCGTCGTACCGGCCGCCGCCTGCCGTGCGCCCGCGCCGCTCACTGCCAGTCCTCCGGGCGCTCGACCTGTTCGAGGCGCAGCACCTGGCCGGTGCGACTGAAGCGGCGGATCTGCGGCAGCGGCGGGTAGTAGGCGTGGACGGAGACCGCGTGCCGCTCGCGGGAGGTGTTCAGCACCTCGTGCACATGGTGGTGGCCGAAGGCGCGGCCCTGTCCGGCGGGCAGCCGACGGACCCGGTCCACGTCCTCGCTGAGTTCCAGGGTCTTCCAGCCGTCGGTGGGCAGCCGGACGGCCAGGGAGTGCTCGGTGAGGTCGCCGGAGGCGGTGAGGAAGGCGCCGACGGAGTCGGCGTGGTCGTGCCAGCCGGTGCCGGTGCCGGGCGGCCAGCCGATCAGCCAGGCCTCGCTGCCAGCGGGCCCGTCCAGCCGCACCCAGGTGCGGCCCTCCGGATCGAGCGGCAGGGACGCGATCAGCTCGGCGTCGGCCGCCGTACGCCGGACGAAGTCGAGAAGGTCCGCCTGGGTGGGCGCCGAGCCCGCGGCGGGTGACGCGGACGAGGGCAGAGAAGAGGAAGGGACAGACACGTGCACCGTCCTGAGGAGCGTTCGCGGAGACGGGCGCGCGACGGCGCCCGGAAAGGAAAGGGGTGCGAATTCAGCAGGACGGACGACACACGCAGCCCGCATAGCGGACGAGGTCCATATGGACCCTCCGCCACAGGCGCACACAGGTGTCGGTCACGATCCGGAGTACAGCATGCGGCCGTACTCCGGTCAACCGAGTGTCACTCTGTGGACGGAGGCTACGGGGGCGGGCAGACGCGGGGTCAGCGCGCGCCGGAACGGGCCTCCGCCGCCGACCTCGTCCCCGGCCCCGCCTCCCGCTCCGACTCCGACTCCGACGCCTGATCCGTCTCCCTCCGCGTCCCCGTCCGCGGCTCCGTCTCCTTCTCCCGTTCCGTGTCCGGCGTGACCGTGCCACCGAGCGCGGCCTCGGCCGCCGCGTACAGGTCGGCCGGGCGGACCCCGCTCAGCGCGGTGACCAGATGGCCGTCGGGGCGTACGAGCAGCACGCTGTGCGCCGGCGCACCCGGATAGCTCTCGGCGACCAGCAGCTCGGCGGGGTGCGGCAGCGCGGTCACGGCCGCCGCGAGCCGGGGCATCACCCCGGCGGACACCCAGTGCTTGCGGTCCCAGACACCCGTACCGGGCGCGATCAGGACGACGAGCAGGGCGCCGCGGTGCAGGCGGTCGCGGAGCCGGACGAAGGACCCGTCCTCCGCCGTGACCCGGACATCGGCGACCGGTGCGCCGGGCGGGGTCTCGACGGGGATGTCCGCCTCCAGATGCCTGGGGGCGAGCGGCGAGTCGGCGTACGTCCCCGGTGTGCCCAGCGGACCGCGCCCCAGATGGCCGTCCGTGAGCAGCGTGTCATGGCCCCGGGCCGCGCCCGGGACGATGGTGCGCAGCCCGCCGCCGCCGCGCAGCACCGGCAGCACCTGGTCGGCGGCGCGCAGCCGGGCGGCGACCACCGCGCGCCGCTCGGTCTGATAGCTGTCCAGCAGGGCCTCGTACGGGCCGTGGTGCCAGGCCGTGGCCAGCTTCCAGGCGAGATTGCCGGCGTCCCGCAGCCCCTCGTCGAGCCCCTGGGTGCCGAGGGCGCCGAGCAGATGGGCGGCGTCCCCGGCGAGGAACACCCGGCCGGCACGCCACCGGCGGGCCAGCCGGTGATGCACCGTGTGGACGCCGGTGTCCAGCAGCTCGTACGCCGGTGCGGTGCTGTCCGTCCAGCCCGTGAGGGTCTCGCGGATCCGGGCCACCAGCATCTCGGGTGTGACCAGGTCCTTGCCCGGCGGCAGCAGCCAGTCCAGGCGCCACACGCCGTCCGGGAGGGGGCGGGCGGTCACCTCCCCGGCCGAGGGCCCGGACGACCGCCACGGCGGCATCCGATGGAGCAACGCACGGCCGTCCCACGGAAGTTCCGTGCGCAGGGCGGCGACGGCGTGCCGTTCCACCGCCGTACGGCCGGGGAAGCGGATGTCCTGGAGCTTGCGCACGGTCGAGCGGGGGCCGTCGCAGCCGACCAGATAACTGCCACGCCACCAGGTGCCCTTGGGTCCGCGGGTGTGCGCGGTGACGCCGGACCGTTCCTGCTCGATCGTGTCGAGGCGGCTGTCCGTCGCCAGCCTCACCAGCGGCTCCTCGGCGAGGGCACCGCGCAGGAAGCCGGTGAGGAGGTGCTGGGCGATGTGCAGCGGGCCGGGCTCGGACCCGGTGAAGGCGATCTCGCTCAGCACCTGTTTGCGCCGCAGGGACCGCCATCCGGCCCAGCGCACGCCGTGCTCCGCGAGCGCGACTCCGGTCAGCCGCTCCAGCAGGCCGGCCGTGTCCTCGCGCAGCACGACGGAGCGCGCCGGGCGGGGTTCGTCCTTGCCGGGGCCCTCGTCCAGGACGACGGACGGCACCTGCTGACGCGCCAGCGCCAGGGCGAGCGTGAGCCCTACGGGCCCCGCTCCGACGATGATCACCGGGTCCACGATGTGGCGCCCCCTGCTCGCGGCGATGCCTTGACGGAGACAAGTGAACAGGAAGGTGAAGCGGGGTGCACGATCACACAACGTATGCAACCCATTGGCAGAGTTTGCGTCAAGTGACCGGGGGCAGTGGCGATCATGCCACTGCCCCCGTTTGCTTCACGTCACCTGAATGATCGTCAGTCGTCCTTGCCGACGCCGCGGCGACCGTCGCCGACGAAGAGGCCAGTGAGGTCCAGGCCGCCGCCGGTGCCTCCGGCTCCGGTCGCCGCCGTGCCTGGGATGTCCGCGACGTCCTGGGCGCCGAGGACGGCCCCCGTCGACTTCTTGCGCCGCCGCAGCCGGCCCTCCAGCCAGCTCGCGAAGGAGGTCAGCGAGAAGTTGATGACCAGGTAGATCACGGCGACCACCGTGAAGGACGCGATGGTGTTGGCGCCGTAGTAGCCGCTCATGGTGTTCGCGGCGGAGAGCAGCTCGGGGAAGGTGAGGACGGCGCCGCCGAGCGCGGTGTCCTTCACGATGACCACCAGCTGGCTGACGATCGCGGGGAGCATCGCGGTGACCGCCTGCGGCAGCAGGATGACCCGCATCACCTGGTTCTTGCGCAGTCCGATGGCCATGGCCGCCTCGGCCTGGCCCTTCGGCAGGGAGAGGATGCCCGCGCGGACGATCTCGGCGAGCACCGACGCGTTGTACAGCACCAGGCCGGTCACGACCGCGTAGAGCGGGCGGTCGTCGGAGGGCACGTCGGTGTACTGGGCGTACAGCGCAAGACCGAAGATCATCAGCACCAGCACGGGGATCGCGCGGAAGAACTCCACGACGACCGCCGCCGGTACCCGCACCCACACATGGTCCGAGAGCCGCGCGATACCGAGGACGGCACCCAGGGGCAGGGCGATGACCATCGACAGGGCGGCGGCCTTGAGGGTGTTCTCCAGGCCGGGCCATATGTACGTCGAGTACGCCTCGGTGCCGCTCAGGTACGGCTTCCACAGCACCCAGTCCAGCTGGTGCTTCTCGTCCAGCGACGAGTACAGCCACCAGAGGACGGCCGCGAGCGCGACGACGAAGAGCGCCGTCCAGAGGATGTTGCGCCGTTTGGCGCGCGGCCCCTGGGCGTCGTACAGGACCGAGGTCATCGCTTCACCGCCACTTTCTTGCCCACCCAGCCGAGGATCAGACCGGTCGGCAGCGTCAGGCAGCAGAAGCCGAGCGCGATGACCGCGGAGATCTGCAGCAGCTGGGCCTCCTTCTCGACCATGTCCTTCATCAGGAACGCCGCCTCGGCGACGCCGATCGCCGCCGCCACCGTCGTGTTCTTCGTCAGTGCGATGAGCACGTTGGTCAGCGGGAGGACGGCCGCCCGGAACGCCTGCGGCAGGACGACCAGGAACAGCACCTGGGCGAAGCTCAGCCCGATGGCCCGCGCCGCCTCCGCCTGGCCGACCGGCACGGTGTTGATACCGGCCCGGATCGCCTCGCACACGAAGGCCGACGTGTAGACGATCAGCCCCAGCACGGCCAGCCGGAAGTTGGCCGTGTCCACGATGTCGCCCGCGCCCAGGCTGATGCCCAGCGTGTTGTAGAGGCCGAGCGAGGCGAACAGGATGATCACCGTGAGCGGGATGTTCCGCACGATGTTCACGTAGGCGGTACCGAAACCGCGCATCAGCGGTACGGGGCTCACCCGCATGGCGGCCAGCAGGGTGCCCCAGACCAGGGAGCCCGCGGCGGCCAGCAGCGTCAGCTGCACCGTCGTCCAGAAGGCGCCCAGTACGTCGTAACCGTCAAGAAAGTCGAACACGATCTCCCGCGCTTTCGCGTGTAGGGATGCCCGGATGCGCCGCCCTCACGGGCGGCGCATCCACGGGGCATTGCCTCAGCTCTTGATGTCGCCGATCTTCGGGGCGGGCTCGTTCTTGTAGTTGGCCGGGCCGAAGTTCTTGTCCACGGCCTTCTGCCAGGACCCGTCGGAAACCATCTGCTCGAGCGCCTTGTTGATCTTGGCCTTGAGGTCGCTGCCCTTCTTGACGCCGATGCCGTAGTTCTCGTTGGTCATCTTCAGGCCGCCGAGCTTGAACTTGCCCTTGAACTGGGCCTGGGCGGCGTAACCGGCGAGGATCGAGTCGTCCGTGGTCAGGGCGTCGATCGCCTTGTTCTGCAGACCGGTCAGGCAGGCGGAGTACGTCGGGTACTTCTGGAGCTGCGCCTTGGGGGCGAGCTTGTCCTTGACGTTCTGGGCCGAGGTCGAGCCGGTGACCGAGCACAGCTTGGCCTTGTTGAGGTCCGCGGCCGACTTGATGGAGGCGTCGTCCGCGCGGACCAGCACGTCCTGGTGGGCGAGCAGGTACGGGCCGGCGAAGTCGACCAGCTGCTGGCGCTCCGGGGTGATCGAGTAGGAGGCGGCGATGAAGTCGACGTCGCCGCGCTTCAGCATGGTCTCGCGGTCGGCGCTCTTCGACTCCTTCCACTCGATCTGGTCGGCCTTGTAGCCCAGCTTCCCCGCGACGTAGGTGGCCACGTCGACGTCGAAGCCCGAGTAGCCCTGCGGGGTCTTCTGGCCGATGCCCGGCTGGTCGAACTTGATGCCGATGCTGATCTTCTTGCCGCCGCCCGAGCCCTTGTCGTCCTTGTCGCCGCCGCACGCGGTGGCGGTCACGGACAGGGCGAGCAGGACGGCCGAGGCGGCGGTGACCTTGCGGAGCTTCATGCTGAACATCCTTTGAGTGGTGAGGAACGAGGTCCTGGGGCGCGGGGACGCGACCTGGCGGCGCGGGTGACGCGACCCGGCCGCGCGTGCGGCCGGAGCCGTGCCGTCAGTGGTGCAGGATCTTGGACAGGAAGTCCTTGGCCCGGTCGCTGCGCGGGTTGCTGAAGAACTGGTCCGGCGCGGCCTGTTCGACGATCCGGCCGTCCGCCATGAAGACCACGCGATTGGCAGCCGATCGTGCGAAGCCCATCTCGTGCGTGACGACGATCATCGTCATGCCCTCCTGGGCGAGCTGCTGCATGACTTCCAGGACCTCGTTGATCATTTCGGGGTCGAGGGCCGAGGTCGGCTCGTCGAAGAGCATGACCTTCGGGCCCATCGCCAGCGCCCGCGCGATCGCGACGCGCTGCTGCTGGCCGCCGGACAGCTGGGCGGGGTACTTGTCGGCCTGGGTGCCCACGCCGACCCGGTCCAGCAGGGCCCGCGCCTTCTCCTCGGCCTGCTTCTTGTCCGCCTTGCGGACCTTGAGCTGGCCCAGCATCACGTTCTCGAGCACGGTCTTGTGCGCGAAGAGGTTGAACGACTGGAACACCATCCCGACGTCCGCCCGCAGCCGGGCCAGCTCCCGGCCCTCGTGCGGCAGGGGCTTGCCGTCGATCGTGATGGCGCCCGAATCGATCGTCTCCAGGCGGTTGATGGTGCGGCACAGCGTCGACTTCCCGGACCCGGAGGGCCCGATGACCACGACGACCTCGCCGCGGGCGATCGTCAGGTCGATGTCCTGGAGCACGTGCAACGCGCCGAAGTGCTTGTTGACGCTCTTCAGGACGACCAGTTCGTCGGACGTGGCCACGTCTTCCTTGGCCACCGATACTTTGGTCATCGCTCTCGGGCTCCGTCCTCCTCGGGTATCCGAGGACAGTAGTGATGGGCTGTGACCTGCGTCATCACATCTGAGGGAAACCTGAGCATCACGATCCGATAGCAAGCGGACACATGACGTAGTACTTGTCACCGATGCGCGTATCGGGCGGATAACGGAAGCGGCGGGCAACCCGAACCCTCTTGACGCCGTCCTTGTCCATCAGCGTCACTGCATGGTGCACGCGCGCGTGCGCGTGATCTGACAAGGCCGACGGAAACCGAGACCGTACGACCGCTGAACCGGAGGGGGCCGGGATGAGACTGCTGCTCGTCGAGGACGACAACCACGTCGCCGCGGCCCTGTCGGCCGTCCTCGCACGGCACGGCTTCCATGTCACGCACGCGCGCAGCGGCGAGGAGGCGCTCCAGGCGCTCGTCCCCGAGGGGCCCGGTTTCGGTGTCGTCCTGCTCGACCTCGGCCTGCCCGACCAGGACGGCTACGAGGTCTGCGGCAAGATACGCAAGCGCACCAGCACCCCGGTGATCATGGTGACCGCGCGCGCCGACGTCCGCTCCCGCATCCACGGGCTCAACCTGGGCGCCGACGACTACGTCGTCAAGCCCTACGACACCGGCGAACTGCTCGCCCGGATCCACGCCGTCAGCCGGCGCACCGTCGCCGAGGAGGCCGTGCCCGACGGCGGGAGCGCCCTGCTGCTCGGCCCCGTCCGCATCGAACTGCCCACCCGCCAGGTCAGCGTGGGCGGGGCGGTGATCCAGCTGACCCGCAAGGAGTTCGATCTGCTCGCCCTGCTCGCGCAGCGGCCCGGCGTGGTGTTCCGGCGGGAGCAGATCATCAGCGAGGTCTGGCGCACCAGCTGGGAGGGCACCGGCCGCACCCTGGAGGTGCACGTCGCCTCCCTGCGCGCCAAGCTGCGCATGCCCGCGCTGATCGAGACCGTACGCGGCGTGGGCTACCGGCTCGTCGCCCCGGCCGCCTAGCGGGGACGGGTGCGCACACGCCTCCTTCCGCTGCTCATCGTCCTGCTGGCGGCCGTCCTGCTCGCGCTCGGCATCCCGCTGGCGGTCAGCGTGGCCGCCGCCCAGCAGCAGAAGGTCGTCGTCGACCGCATCGACGACACGGCACGGTTCGCCGCGCTCGCCCAGTTCGTCACCGACGGGCCCAGCGGATCCCGGCGCACCACCACGGACGAGCGCGGACAGACCCTGCGCAGCGAACTGGAGAGCTACTACGGCGTCTACGGCATTCGGGCCGGTGTCTTCTACCGCAACGGCTCGGCCATGGCCAATGCGCCGGGCGACTGGTACGTACCGCGGACGGGGGAGGTCCGCATGGCGTTCGACGAGGCGCTGCTCAGCAGGCGCAGCCACGATCCGCGGCAGGTGTGGCCCTGGCAGCGCGGCCGGCTCATCGTCGCCTCGCCGGTGATCCGGGACGGCGACGTCGTCGCGGTGGTGGTCACCGACTCGCCCACCGGGCAGCTGCGGTCCCGGATCCTGCGCGGCTGGCTGTTCATCGGGGCCGGTGAGATCGCGGCCATGCTGCTCGCCGTCGCGGCGGCGCTGCGGCTGACCGGCTGGGTGCTCAAGCCGGTACGGGTGCTGGACGCCACCACCCACGACATCGCCACCGGGCGCCTGAAGTCCCGGGTGGCCGCCGCCGGCGGACCGCCGGAACTCAGACGGCTCGCCCGGTCGTTCAACGAGATGGCGGACCACGTCGAGGACGTGCTGGAGCAGCAGCGCGCCTTCGTCGCCGACGCCTCGCACCAGCTGCGCAATCCGCTCGCCGCGCTGCTGCTGCGCATCGAACTGCTCGCCCTGGAACTCCCGGAGGGCAACCCGGAGATCGCCTCGGTCCGCACCGAGGGCAAGCGCCTGGCCGAGGTCCTGGACGACCTGCTCGACCTGGCGCTGGCCGAGCACGCCGAGGCCGACCTCCGGCTGACCGACATCGGCGCGCTGGCCGGGGAGCGGGTGGCCGCCTGGGCGCCGGCCGCCCGGGCCAAGGGGGTCCGGCTGACCGGCGACTGCCCGCCCACCACCGCCTGGGCCGACCCGATCACCCTGTCCAGCGCCCTGGACGCGGTGATCGACAACGCCGTGAAGTTCACCCCCGAGGACGGCACGGTCGAGGTGGCCGTCGCCGCCGACGGCGACACCACCACCGTCGTCGTCACGGACACCGGACCCGGCCTGACCGACGAGGAACTCGCGCGCGTGGGCGACCGGTTCTGGCGCAGCGGCCGGCACCAGAACGTGAAGGGTTCGGGGCTCGGCCTGTCCATCACCCGCGCGCTGCTCTCGGCGGGCGGCGGCTCGATCGGCTACGCCCACCACGAGCCGCGGGGGCTGCGGGTGACGGTCGCGGTGCCGAGATACTTGGAGAGGGGCGCGGGCGGCGCGGGCCTCGCGTAGACCGGCCGTCCCGGAGGGGGGACCAGGGTCCTCCCCGAACCTTCCGCTAGGGCTTCATCGACCGGTAGTAGCGCCGGGCGCCCTCCTGGAGGGGCAGCGGGTCGGTGTAGATGGCGGTGCGCAGATCGACCAGCTGGGCGGGGTGCACATGGTTGCCGATCCCGTCGCGGCTCTTGATCACCGTACGGGTCACCCACTCGGTCAGCCGGGGGTCCATGTCCGTACGGGTCACCAGCAGGTTGGACACGGCGATCGTCGGCACCTGCACACCCTGCTGCGCGTTCGGGTACGCCGACTCGGGGATGTTGGCGGCCCGGTAGTAGCCCGCGCCCGCGCCCTCGGTGTGCAGCTCGGTGACGAGCGAGCCGTCGATCGGCACGAACCGGAAGGCGCCCTTCTTCGCCAGCGCGACCAGGCCCTTGGTGGGCAGGCCGCCGGACCAGAAGAAGGCGTCGATCTTCCCCTCCTGCAGCCGCGCGGGACCGATGTCGATACCGTCCGCCACCGCCGAGATGTCCCGCCGCGGATCGATGCCCGCGGCCCGCAGCACCCGGTCGGCTATCAGCCGCACCCCGGAATCGGGCAGTCCTGTCGCCACCCGCTTGTGCCGCAGATCGGCGACGCTCCTGACGTCCGAGCCCCGGGGCACGATGAGGTGCACATAGTCGTCGTAGAGCCGGGCCACACCGCGCAGCCGGTCCGCGCCGCTGCCGTGCCGCAGCTTGTACGTCGCCACCGCGTCGGCCGCCGCGATGGTGAAGTCGGCCTGCCCGGTCGCCACCCGCTGGACGTTCTCCTGGGAACCGGCGCTGGAGAGCAGCTTCACCCTCAGGCCGGGCATGTCCTTGCCCAGCTCGGTGCGCAGCCGCTCCCCGTACTCCTGGTAGACCCCGCGGGAGGTGCCGGTGCTGAACACGATCGTGCCGCTCGGCGGCTTCTCGCCCAGCGGCAGCAGCCACCACAGCAGCAGCCCGAGGGCCACGACACCGACGGCCGTGCCCTGCAGCGCGCGGCGCCTGCCGACCCGGGGGAACACCTTGGACATGCGGCGATCCTGCCAGGCGACACACGGCCCTGACCAGGGCCGGGGTCACGTCGGGGCCGGATGCGGGCGCGGCGGCGCTGTCAGTGGGGGCCGTTAGAGTCGTCGCATGAGCTCCTCGCCCGCCCGCTTCGTCCAAGAGTTCCACCACGCCTTCGGCCTCGATGCCCGCAGCACGCCGACGGAGGTGGCGCCCGAACTGGCCGCGCACCGCGGTGAACTGCTCGCCGAGGAGGCGGCGGAGGTCGCCGAGGTCGCGGTGACGGGACCGCTGGACCGGCTCGCGCACGAGCTGGCCGACGTGGTGTACGTCGCGTACGGCACGGCCCTGGTCCACGGCATCGATCTCGACGAGGTGATCGCCGAGATCCACCGCGCCAACATGAGCAAGATCGGCCCGGACGGGCAGGTCGCCCGCCGGGCCGACGGCAAGGTGCTCAAGGGGGAGCACTACCGGGCGCCGGACGTGTCCGCCGTGCTGCGCGGCCAGGGCTGGATACCGGGCGGCGCGGTCTGACGGTCGCCGCGGCGCCCGCTGCGGCGCTCGCTCCGGCTCCCCTTACGGCTACGACGAGAGCGAACCGCCCGCCAGCTTCCACTCGCGGTGCAGGGCGCCCAGCGGGACGCTCCGCTGGACGACCGGGGTGCCGAAGATCGACAGCTGGAGCCGCAGGGTGCCGGACAGATCGACGCCGCCGAAGACGGCCCAGGTGCCGGCCGCCTTCGGGGTGCTGCCGTCGGAGGCGGCGGTGAGCGTGCCGGCGGCCTCGCCGCGCAGATAAGGGGCCAGGTCGGCGGTGACGCCGACGGCGCCGTAGAGGCCGACCGTGGCCTCGGCGCCGAGGGCCGTCTTCACGTTCCCGGCGGTGGTGACGGAGGCGCGTACGGGGGTGCTGGTCATGTCCGAGGAGCTGACCGGTGTCCAGCCCCTGGCCGGGCCGAAGGTGCCGCCCGCCTTGAAGTCGCCCTTCAGGCTCTGCTCGACGTCGACCGTGACCCGGCCGTCGGCGCTGATCTGGAAGTAGCAGGTCAGATCGAGGTTGACGACGACGGGGACCGGGCCGACCTGGAGGACGGGGTCGGCGTGCAGCTTGGCGAACGGGATCCGCAGCGGGGTGGTGCCGGTGGCCGCGGCGGCCTGTCCCCTGACCGCCCAGCCGGAGGTCCAGTCGCCGGACACACCGAGGTACGCCGATCCGGGCGGCGCGGCGGTGCCGGTGCCGCCGTAGGCGAAGTCGACCTGCGGCGCGACCTGGACGAAGCCGTGCACGGAGGCGCCGGCCGACACGGGGGCGTCCTCGGCGGTGGGCACCTCGGCGCTGACGTCGAGCCGGAGGCTGCCGAGCGGTACGGTCGCGCCCTTGGGGCCCGCGTGCACATCACCGGTCTTCGACCAGGAGACCTTCACGTCGGGCAGCAGCTTGTCGACGTCGAAGGACGAGGGGTCGACCGGCACGTCGCCCTTCGCGGTGCCGTCGCCCAGCAGCGCGTTGAGCGTGGCCGGCTCGGTCTGCACCTCGGTGCCGCCGGCCGTCTCTCCGACCACCTCGGTGACCTTGGCGAGCAGCCCGCGCGGTGCGCCCGGCGCGGGCGCGCTGGCGATCACGTCGCCCACGGCGGTCCGGTGCGGTGCGGCGGAGGATCCCGAGGAAGGAGCGGGCGAGCCGGGGGACTTGTCCTTCCCCCGCGGCTTGTCGGCGATGACCGCGCGCCGGGTGCGGCTGTCGTACGAGCTGACGGTGAGCGAGGTCTTGTGTGCCCGCGGCGCGGAACCGCCCGGACGCGCCGTGGCGGTCGCGGTGGCGGCGGGAGCGGCGGGGGCGGCGGCCACGGTGAGTGAGTGGTCCGGGCCGGCGGCGGCATCGGCGGTGGCCAGGACCTGCCGGTCCTGTCCGGTGGCCGGCTGCCCGGCGGCCGCCGGCGCGGGCGATGAGCAGGCCGCGGCCAGGAACAGCGTGGTCACGGCGAAGGCGGGCAGCAGGGCACGGCTGTGCCTCATGCGTCTGCGCAAGGTGTGGTCCTGTGTGAAGTGGGGGGTGGCAGAGAGGACCGACGCCGGTCCTACTCATGGGTAGAACCGGCCGGTAACTCGTTGACGAGCCATGAGCATGCCACCCCCTGCGCACGGGTCGCGCACAATCCGGCCACAACTCAACGTGACCTGCGCCACGGCGAGTTGCGGCCGGAACGGACCCGGCGTCCCGCCGGAAGGGCGGCCTCAGCGGCCCGTCAGGCCCGTGCCGCCGAGGCGGGTCAGCAGCTCCGCGAGGCGTGCGAGGTCGCCCGCGGGCCATGCCGGGCCGGCGAAGACCTCGGCGGCGGTCTCCTCCGCCGTGGCCCGCATCTCCGCCAGCCGCTCCCGGCCTGTTCCGGTCAGTGCCGCGTACGCCACGCGCGCGTCCCGGGCGTCCGGCTCCCGGGTCACCAGCCCGATCCGCTCCAGCGGGGCCAGTCCCCGGGTGACCCCGGAGGCGGTGAGCCCCAGTGCCTCGGCGAGATCGACCCGGCGCATCCGGCCGCCGGGCGCCTGTCCCAGCCGGAGCAGCAGGGTGAAATCGGCGAGGCTGACGCCGTGCAGTCCGCTCAAGCGGGCGTCGAAGCGCCGTACCAGCGCCGTCTGGGCCCGTACCAGCCGCAGCGACGCGTCCAGGGCCTCACTCATGGCCCGCCTGTCCCGACTTCCCCAAGTGCCTCATGTCCCTCAAGCCCTCACCATGCCCGTGCCATGCCCGTGCCCGTGCCATGTCCGTGCCGTGCCTCTCGGCAGGACGCTCGCCCATATCACTTGCCTCATCCTTGAGTACTCAAGCTTATGTGCCGGAGATGCGGGCGGCGCGGCGCTGCCGCTTGCCGAGGGGCGCCTGGGAGAGGTCCTCGGCGGTGGTCCGCAGGCGCTTGAAGCCGTAGCCCCGCTCGGTCAGCCACCCCGTCGCCGTCGCCTCGGCCAGCTCCGTAGCCTCCAGGATGTCCTCCTCTTCCTCTCCCGTGGCGGAGAAGCGGAAGACGAAGGCGGGCCGGGCGGCGATGTCGTAGGTGAGGTTCCCCTCGGGGGTGAAGGCGGAGCGCAGGACGTCGTGCTCGGCGGCGTCCGCCAGCAGCGCGGCACGCTGGGCGTCGGTGAGGGCGTCGAAGGCACCGCGGACGGTGATGCGGAAGGTTCGTGTACTCATTCGGCGACCTTAGGCACAGCACGGCAGGGCGTTCCAGTGGGTTTCCGGGTGGGCGCCGCCTGCCGGGGCTGGGCGTCGGCGGGGCGAAGGCCGGGCGACGTCCGGGCCGGCCGTTCACCCGGCCGGCCACCGCTGCTTCCCTGATCTCGGGACGGAACTACGGGGATGGAGGCGGGGTGGACATCGGGGATGTGACCGCGCCCGTGGTCGCGGTCGTCGGAGTCGTCGGGACGCTGCTCTCCGCGCTGCTGACCCAGCGCGCGGCCGACCGCAGCCGCCGGCGCGAGCGGGAGCGCGCGGAGGCGGTCCGGGAGCGGCGCCGCCAGGCCCAGGAGCTGCGCGCGTGCTACGTCGCCCTGAACACCTGCGCCCGGCAGTATCTGGCCGCGCTGACCGACCAGGTGCACGCGCTGGGCCGGGGCGAGGAGCTGCGGACCGTACGGCAGCGGCTCACGGAGGCGCGCGACCAGTACCGGGACGTGTACGCCGAGGCCCAGATACGGATGCCGGAGCGGGTCCTCGCACTCGCGGCCGGCCTCAGCCACGACCTCGGGGCGGTCTACGGCATGGTCCGGCGCCTGGACGACGGGGCCCCGCGGGCCGGCGACTCACCGGCCGCCGCGTGGGCGAGCATCGACGAACTGTGGGGCCGGCTGCGCCGGATGCGCCGCGAACTGCGCACCGAACTGGGCGCGTTCCGGGCGGATTCCGGGCGCTGAGGGGGCCGTGCGCGGGATCCGGTCGCCGGGGAGGCGGGGGACGGGCATAGTGACGGTGGTCCCGAGGACGGCGGTGAGTGCGCGGCTGCGGCGAAAACGGGGAGGCGGGCGCGGCGGGGGAGGCCCCGTGGAGGGGAGGCCCCGTGGACGGGAGGCCCCGCGCACCGGGCGGGACGCCGCGAGGGTGCCGGCGTCTTTCCTTCCCCGGGCCATCCGTCCGGCACGACCCGGAACCGCGGAGGCGGCGGACACAGGCAGGAGGGCGGCGTGAACGAGGAGGGGGCGGGGGCGGCGGAGCGGTTGTTCGTCCTGGTCGGCGAGTACCGGGACACCATCCGCGGGGCGCTGTCCGACGAGGAGTACGCGGAACTGCTGACCCGGCTGACGGAGCTCGCCGCGACGGCGCCGGACGACGAGCGGGCGGTCCGCAGGGCACTGCACCTGGTCATAAGGGCGCTGCTGCCACTGCCCTGGCATCACCCGGTGCGCCAGGAACTGGACTCGCCGCGACGGAGTGCGGCGCCGCCCGGACCGGGAGAGGGGACCGTGGCGGGCGCGCGGGAGCTGCTGGCCTGGTTCCGGCTGCCGTCCCCGGCGCGCGAACCGGCGTACCGTCCGGACCCCGAGCGGGACCGGCTGCTCGGCGAACCGGCCCTGTCGGCCGACGAGGCACGCGCCCGGTGCGGCGGGGCGCCGCCCCCCGAGCTGATCCGGCTGCGCGGTCCCGGCGACGGCGACCGCTACCCGGAGTTCCAGTTCACCGCGGCCGGCGGCCCTCCGTACGGGGTCGTCCTCGACGTCAACCGGCTGCTGCTCGCGGACATCGACCCGTGGGGCGCGGCGGCGTGGTGGTTCAGCGGCAACACCTGGCTGGGCGGCACCCCCGCCGCGCTGCTCGGCCGGCTCCCCGACCAGCGGCTGGCCGGCGCGGCCCGCGAACTCGCCGAGGGGGAGTGATGAGCGGCCTCTTCCCGATGATCGACCTGAAACTGCGTCCCAACCGCCGGGTGATCCCGGCCGGTACGGAACTGTGGCGGGTGCATCTGTCCCGGTACGCGCCGGACGAGTTCAATCCACGGCTCGCGGACATCCACTTCGACGGGGGCCGTTTCGACGGCACGGTGCTGGACCAGTACCACTGCCTGTACCTGGCGGAGAGCGCGCTGACGGCGCTGGCGGAGAGCGTGCTGCGCTCCCGGCCCTTCGACCTGCCGGCCGGCGACCGTACGATCCCCTACCGCACCGTCTGGCAGCGGTCGCTGAGCTGTCTGCGCACCCGCTCCGACCTCACCCTGGTCTCCCTGGTCAGCGGCGCGGATCTGGCCGGCGTCTGCCAGGACACCGCCTTCCTGGAGGACGAGAGCAACTACGCGCGGGCGCGGCGCTGGTCGAGCGAGATCCGGGCGCAGGCGTCCGACGCGATGGGGCTGATCTGGGAGTCCCGGCGCAACCGGTCCGAGCACGCGCTGGTGCTCTACCACGACCGCTGCGCGGGCCCGGCGGGCGCACCGCTGGAGGTGCTGCCCGAGCGGGGCGTCGCGGACCTAGGCTCCGCGGCGGGCAGGGAGCGGGCCAACGAGCTGCTCGCGCCGCTGCGGGCGAGGATCGCCGAGCCGGAACGGCCCGGCTGACGGGTCCGCCCGGAGCCGGGGGCGCAGTGTCCGACCCGCGGGCCCGGGGTGCCTGACCGCGAGCCGGGAGGGCCGGGTGCCCGACCGCGGGCCGTGTGAGACGTTGGGGCCATGACGAAGCACATCGCGCTGCTGCGCGGCGTCAATGTCGGCGGCCGTACGAGGATCGCCATGGCGGAGCTGCGCGGCCTGTTCGACGGTATGGGATTCGAGGACGTACGGACCCATCTGCAGAGCGGCAACGTGGTGTTCGCGGTCCCGGACGGCCGGCCCGCCGCGGAGCTGGCCGCCGGCATCGAGCAGCGGATCGCCGACGACCTCGGGGTCACCCTCTCGGTGCTCCTGCGCACCGGGGACTCGCTGGCCCGCACCCTCGCCGCGAACCCGTACCTCGGCGAGGAGGACGACCCGGCCAAGCTGCACGTCACCTTCCTCGCCCGGGAGCCGACCGCCGAGCAGGCCGCCCGCCTCGTGGTGCCGGCCGGTGAGACCGCCCGGTTCACGCTGGCCGGCGACGAGATCCACCTGCACGTCCCCGACGGGTACGGCAGGACCAAGCTCAACAACGCCTTCGTCGAGCGCCGGCTCGGCATCCCCGCCACCACCCGCAACTGGCGGACGGTGGGCGCCCTGCACGGGCTGGCCGCAGACGGCTGACCCGGGCCCCGGCCGCCGCGCGGCCGGGCCCCGGCCGCCCGGCGGGGATCAGCGCTTGGCGGCCGGCCGCCGGGCGTCACGGGCCGGCGGGACGAGGTCGTGGCCCTCGAAGGGGCGCGGACGGAAGAGGGCGAGGAGCGGTCCGGCCATCGCCGTGGTCACCACGGCCATGGCGACCATCAGCGAGTACAGCCGCTCGTCGAGGACGCCGAGTTGGAGACCGGCCGTCAGGATGATCAGCTCGGTCAGGCCCCGGGTGTTCATGAGGGTGGCGAGGACCGCCGACTGCCGTGCCGTGACACCGTGTGCCCGGGCGCTCAGGAACGCGCCGAGGAACTTGCCGCTGACCGCGACGAGCAGGATGAGGGCGAAGTCCCGCCAGCCGGACCGCCCCAGGTCCGACAGATCGACTTTCAGGCCCACGCTGATGAAGAAGACCGGCAGCAGCAGCTGGGCGCTCACCTGGCCGATCCGGTCGGTGATGTCGGCGCGCAGCCGCTCGGTGGATTCCTTCGGCATCACCACCCCGAAGAGGAACGCGCCGAAGATGAAATGCAGGCCGATCCGCTCGGTGGCCGCCCCCGACACCAGCAGCCCGGCGAGAACGGCCGTCAGCAGTACGGGGCTCAGCCGGCCGTCACCGGCGGCCACCAGCCTGCGCAGCAGCGGACGGACCACCCAGAGCATCACAGCGGTGTACGGGACGAGCAGCAGCAGGTACCACTGGTCGGCGCCGCCGCCACCGGCCAGCGCGACCACGGCCGCGAGCATGCACCAGGCGAGCACATCGCCGATCGCCGCACAGGCCAGCGCGAGACCGCCGACCGGGGTGTGCTGCATCTTCCGGTCCGTGAGGATGCGGGCCAGCACCGGGAACGCGGTCACCGACATCGCCGTGCCCATGAAGAGGACGAAACCGAGCCGGTTGTCCGGGGCGTCGGCGTCGGCCAGACCGAGGGCGAGCAGTGCGCCCAGTCCGAACGGCAGCACGATGGAGGAGACGGACACCGTGGCGGCGAGCCTTCCGGTGCCGCGCAGAATGGTCCGGTCGAGTTCCAGGCCGACGATGAACATGAATACGGCCATGCCGACATCGGCGAGAGCCGTGAGCATCGGCCGGATATCCATCGGGAACAGAAAGTCCGACAGCTTATGGCCCAGGAGAGTGGGGCCGAGTAATATGCCCGCGAGTACCTCGCCGATGACCGCGGGCTGGGAAAGTCTCCGTGCCACGGCGCCCAGCGCGTGGGCGAGCACGAGAATGAGGGCGAGGTCGGAAAAGAGCGCGAACAGCTGGTTCGTGGTCACCGGTCCCTGCCTTGATGACGGGCCGCAGGCGCTGCCCGGAATACGGTGAGGTGCCGCCGACGTGCGCAGCCATGCTTCGTTGTACGCGCCCGCTTTGTCAATGGCGGCCTATTCGGTGAAGGTGTCCGATGGCGGCGCTCCAGCAGCTGATTATGTGTATTTACCGGGATGCGCGGTGATCCACAGCAGGGTGGGAAAAGGGCCGGAAATTCCCTTGACCCGTGCCGTTCAGGGGAACGCGCCGGAGGAGGGAGGGCCGCCGTGGCCGCGGTGCCGCCGTGGCCGCACCGCCCGCGTCTGCGGCCCGGCCGGCCGGGGTAGTGACCCGGTGGGAACCGGCGCAGCAGGCGGGTCGACCAGCCCGCCGCTGACACTGCCGCCACTTGGCCACCACGGGGTGAGAACGGGGGACCTGCCATGTCCACTGCCGGGCGGGGGGTGCTGGAAGGGGCGTTCGCCCTGCTGGACTCGATCGAGGAGGCGGGAGAGGCGCGGCTGGCCGCGCTCGCGGCGGCCAGCGGGCTGCCGAAGAGCAGCGCGCACCGGCTGCTGGAGCAGCTGATCCTGCTGGGCGCGGTGGAGCGCACCGGGGGTGTGTACCGGATGGGCCCGCGCGTCTTCCGGCTGGGCAGTACCTGGCAGCCCTATCCGGGGCTGCTGGCCGCGGCGCAGGGCCCGGTGCGGCGGCTGGCGGAGGCCACCGGCACGACCGTGACGATCTGTGTGCTGCACGAGGGCCGCACCATGGCCGCCGCCGGAGTCCAGGGCGAGATCGCCGAGTTGGTGCCCGTACAGCCCGGCATGACCTGGCCGGCGACGACGGCAGCGGGCCGGGTGCTGACGGCCTGGGCCCCGCCCGGCACACCCCTCGGCCCGCTGCCGGGGACGTGGCGGCGGACGGCCAGCGACATCCGCGAGCGCGGCGCCGCGTTCGACCGCGAGGAGGTGCTGCCCGGGGTGTCCTGCGCGGCGGTGCCGTTGCACGGACCGCACGGCCGGGTGATCGCCGCGCTGGCCTCGATCGCGCCGGCCGGCCGCGATCTGAACGCGGCGGCGGACAGCCTCCACCGGACCGCCCGGGCGATCCGCACCGGCCTGTGCCGCACCGTCCCGCGACCGGCGGTGGCACGCCTGGGCGGGTGACGGCGGCACGCCTCGCCGGCTGACGGCGGCCCTCGTCGTCAGCCCCTCCGCCGTCATGTTCACTCCAAAGGCGTATCTGTGTTCCGCTGAGCGGAACTCCGCTCGACAACCCCGTGCGCCACTCGCGACCGTGGAGCCCGGCCCAAGGGCCCACGGGGAAGCGGGTGGCCATGTCCTGGAACAGCGGTGCCGACGACCGCACGGCCGGCTCCGGGAACGGCACGCCGGGGGACGGCTCGGCCGGACCGGACGCGGGGCACGGCGCAGGGCCCCCGCCGGGATCCGACCGAGCGCCCGGCGACGGGGGACCCGCGCCCGAGCAGCCCGTGCTCTCCCTGCCCAGGGCGGGCGGCGCGCTGCGCGGGATGGGGGAGAAGTTCACGACCGGTCCGGCGACCGGCACCGCCGCGCTCACCGTGCCCGTCGCCGTCACCCCGGCCCGCGGCGCCGAGCCCGCGCTCGCCCTCGCCTACGACTCCGGCGCCGGCAACTCCCCCTTCGGCCTCGGCTGGTCGCTCGACGTGCCGTCCGTCTCCCGGGCCACCGACAAGGGGCTGCCGCGCTACACCGACGGCGACGTCTTCCAGCTGACGGGCGCGGAGGACCTCGTCCCGGCCGCGGTGCCCGCGCCCCGCGCCGACGGTGCCTACGACGTCACCGCCTACCGGCCGCGCACCGAGGGCGCGTTCGCCCGGATCGAGCGGTGGCGGCACCGCACCACCGGCGACACGCACTGGCGGGTCACCGACCGGTCCAATGTCACCAGCCTGTTCGGGCGCGACCCCGAGGCCCGCATCGCCGACCCGGCCGACCCCGGGCGCAGGGTCTACCGGTGGCTGCTCCAGCAGACGGCCGACGACCGCGGCAACATCACCGTCTACGAGTACAAGAGCGAGGACCGCGCCGGTGTCGACACCGCGGCCCCCGAGGAACGCAACCGCCCCCAGGCCGCCGGCCGCCATCTGAAGCGGATCCGGTACGGCAACGCCGTACCCGGCAGCGCCGCCGGCTTCTGCTTCGAGGTCGTGTTCGACTACGGCGAGCACGACGAGGAGACGCCCACCCCGGACGAGACGCGCCCCTGGCCCGTGCGCAGCGACCCGTTCTCCACCCGCCGCCCCGGCTTCGAACTGCGCACCCACCGGCTCTGCCGCCGGGTGCTGATGTTCCACTCGCTCCCCGAACTCGGGCCCCGCCCCCAGCTGGTGCACGCCCTGCTGCTCGGCCACGCCGAGCACCCCGCCGCCACGAAGCTCGTCTCCCTCACCCGGCGCGGCTGCCTCCCCGCCGGGCAGGGCTACCGGTACGCCGACCTGCCCGCCCTCACGTTCGGCTACACCGAGCGCACGGTCGCCACGACGACGGGCACACTGACCTCCGCCGAGGGCACCGTACGGCTCGACGGCCGGTACCTGTGGACCGACCTCGACGGCGAGGGCATCGCCGGCATCCTCGCCGAACAGGGCGGCGCCTGGTACTACCGGCGCAACCTCGGCGAGGGCCGGTTCGCCCCGCCGCGCGCCGTCGACCCGCTGCCGGGCGGCGCGGCCGGCCGCGCCCTGCTCGACCTGGACGGCGACGGACGGCCCGCGGTCGCCGACCTCGGCGGCACCCACCCCGGCTACCACGAGCGCACGGCCGACCGCCGCTGGGCGGACTTCAGGACCTTTCGCCGGCTGCCGGCCCTGGACTGGCGGGACCCGAACGTGCGGTTCGCCGACCTCACCGGCGACGGCCTCGCCGACGTCCTCGTCACCGCCGACGACGGCCTCACCTGGTACCCGTCCGCCGGCGCCGAGGGGTTCGGCGACAGCGCGACCCGCGCCGCGCCGCGCAGCGAGGAACACGGCCCCCGGCTGCTCTTCGCCGACACCGAGCACAGCGTCCACCTCGCCGACATGACCGGCGACGGACTGACCGACCTGGTGCGGATCGGCAACGGCGAGATCGCCTACTGGCCGAGCCTCGGCCACGGCCGCTTCGGCCCCAAGGTCACCATGTCCGGCGCCCCGGTCTTCGACCACCCGGACCGCTTCGACCAGCGGCGGATCCGGCTCGCCGACATCGACGGCAGCGCCCCGGCCGACCTCCTCTACCTCGGGCCCGACGGTGTACGCCTGTGGTTCAACCAGGCGGGCAACTCCTTCGGCCCGGCCGAACGGCTCGACGGCGTGCCGCCCGCCGGCGCCCTGGCCGCCGCCTCCGTGACGGACGTGCTGGGCCGGGGCACCGCCTGCCTCGTCGTCGCCGAGCCCCGCCCGGACGGCGAACCGCAGACCCGGTACGTGGACCTGATGGCCGGCGGCAAACCGCACCTGCTGAACCGCGTCGGCAACGGCACCGGCCTGGTCACCACCGTCCGGTACGCCTCCTCGACCAGCTACTTCCTGGCCGACGAGGCGGCCGGCGAACCCTGGCTGACCCGGCTGCCGTTCCCCGTCCAGGTGGTCGCCGCGACCGTCACCCACGACAGCGTCGCCGACACCACGGTGTCCGCCGCCTACCGCTACCGGCACGGCTACTTCGACGGCGTCGAACGGGAGTTCCGCGGCTTCGGCTACGTCGAGCGGCGCGACACCCTCACCGGCGCCACCGGCGAACTCCACCAGCCGCCCGCACTGGTGAAACGCTGGCAGCACACCGGCTGGTACCCCGACCGGAACCGGCTGGCCACCCCCTACGCCGACGAGTACGGCGGCCCCCTGCTGCCGCCCGCCCCGCCGCCCGCCGGCCTCACCCCGGACGAGGAGCGCGAGGCCGCCCGGGCGCTGCGCGGGCAACCGCTGCGCGAGGAGACCTACGCCGAGGACGGCACGGCGGCGGAGCACCGGCCGTACCTGGTCACCGAGTCCAGCCCCCGGGTGCGGCTGGTCCAGCCGCGCGGCGCCGCCGCCCATGCCGTGGTCCTCGTCCACCCCGGCGAGTCCCTGGCCGTGCACACTGAGCGCCAGGCCGACGACCCGCGCACCCTGCACGAGGTCGCCCTGGACGTCGACGCGTGGGGCAACGTCCTGCGCTCGGCGCGGATCGCCTACCCGCGCACGTCGCCCGCCGACCCGGAGCAGGAGCGGCTGCGGCTGACCCTGACCGAGCGGCTCGTCACCAACGACACGGACGCACCGGACCGCTGGCGCGTCGGCGTGCCGGTGGCCACCCGCTCGTACGAGATCGGCGGCCTCGCCCCGCCCCCGCCCGGCGAGCCGCTGGCCGTCGACCGCCTCACCGCCCACCTCACCGAGGCCGCCGGGCACGAGATCCCGTACCACCAGGACCTCTCGGGCCCCGGCCCGCAGCGCCGGCTGATCGCGCACACCTTCACCACCTACACCCGGGACGACCTCGCCGCCGAACTCCCCCTCCACGACCCCGGGTCGCGCGCCCTGCCCTGGCGCACCTACCGGCTCGCCCTCGCCCCCGGCCAGGCCGCCCACCTCTACGGCGACCGGGTCACCGAGGCCGGGCTGCGCGAGGCGGGCTACACCGAGCGCGCCGAGGGCCCCGGCTGGTGGGCGCCCTCGGCCCGGCAGGAAGCCGACGCCGACGCGTTCTGCCTGCCGGTGCGCACCGTCGACCCGTTCGGCTCCGTCTGGCACACCGACTACGACCCGCACCACCTGCTGCCCGTCCGGGTCCGCGACCCGCTGGGCAACACGACCGAGGCCCGCCCGCACTACCGCGTCCTGGCGCCCTGGCTGCTGACCGACGCCAACGGCAACCGCACCGGCGTACGGTTCGACGCGCGCGGCGTGGTCGTCGCCACCGCCGTCCTGGGCAAGGAGGGCGGCGCGGACGGCGACGTCCTGGACACCGCGACCGCGGAGGAGTCCGCAGGCGACGACCCGACCGCCACCCTCACCTACGACCTCGGCCACCTCCCCGTGAGCTTCCACACCTCGGCCCGTGAACGGCACCGCGACCCGGACACGCCCCGCCAGGACACCTGGACGTACCTGGACGGCACCGGCCGCGTCATGCTGACCAAGGCCCGGGCCGAGCCGGAGCTGCCCCAGGGCCCGGACCGCTGGGTCGGCACCGGGCGCACGGTGTACGACAACAAGGGCAACCCCATCCGCAGGTACGAGCCGTACTTCGCGTCCGACAGCGGCTTCGACACCGAGGACGAACTGGTCAGGCGCGGGGTGACGCCCGTACTGCGCTACGACCCGCTCGGCCGCCTGGTCCGCACCGACTTCCCGGACGGCAGCTGGTCCGCAGTCGTCTTCACCGCCTGGACCCGGCAGGACCGGGACCGCAACGACACCGTGCGGGACAGCCGCTGGTACGCCGAACGGGCCGGGCTGCCCGACACCGATCCGCAGGGCCGGGCCGCCCGGCAGGCGCTGGAGCACGCGGGCACGTACACCGAGACCCGCTTCGACACGCTCGGCAACCCGCACCTCACGGTCGAGGACAACGGTGCCGAGGGCACCTACACCACCGAGGCGCTGCGGGACGTCCAGGGCCTCGCGCGGACCGTTCTCGACGCCCGCCGGGTCCGCGTCCTCACCCAGGAGTCCGACATGCTGGGCCGCGTCGCGCACTCGGTCAGCGCGGACGCGGGCGAGCGGCGGTCCCTGGCCGACGCCCAGGGCAGGCCGGTCCGCGGCTGGGACGGACGGGACACCGAACTGCGGTGGACCTACGACGCGTTGGGCCGCCCGGTGCACTGCGCGGCACGGGTCCCGGGCGAGCCGGCCGAACGGCTCCGCGTCCGCTACTACTACGGCGAGGCCCTCGCCGACGGCCGGGCCCGCAACCTGCTCACCCGCCCCTGCCTGGTCTTCGACGGAGCCGGCGTCCTGCGCACCACCGCCGTCGACTTCGAGGGCAACGTCCTGGCCACCGAGCGCCGCCTGGCCGCCGACCCGACGGGCGAGCCCGACTGGACCCCGCTGGCCGGACTCGCCGACCCGGAGGCGGCCCTGAGCCGGGCGGCCCCCCTGCTGGAGACGGCCGCCCACGCCGCCACGACCGCGTACGACGCCCTCGGCCGTGCCACCCTGGCCACCGCCCCCGACGGCAGCCGCACCCGGTACGCCTACAACGTGGCCGGCCTGCCCGAGCGGGTGGAGGTGGCCGTGCGCGGCGCCGGCACCTGGACCGAGATCGTCCGGAACATCGACTACAACGAGCGCGGCCGGCGCACCCTGATCACGTACGGCTGCCGGGCACGCACGGAGTACGCGTACGAGCACGCCACGTTCCGGCTCGCCGGCCTGGCCACGACGGCGGCCGACGGCACGGCCTGGCAGCGGCTCGCGTACGCCTACGACCCCATGGGACACCTGGTCGTGGTCGACGACCCCGCCCAGGACACCGTGTTCTTCCGCAACACGGCCGTCGGCGCGCGCCGCACCTACACCTACGACCCGGTGTACCGGCTGATCGCGGCGACGGGCCGCGAACACATCGGCCAGACCACCCAGCCCGGCCCGTCCGACGCCCCGTTCGCACCGCTCCCGCACGCCAACGACAGCACCGCACTGCGCCCCTACACCGAGACCTACGCGTACGACGAGTGCGGCAACGTCCGCGCCGTCACGCACACCGCGAACGGGGGCGGCTGGACCCGCCGGCACCTCACCGCCGCCGACGGCAACCGCCTTCTCGGCAGCAGCCTGCCCGGCGACCCGGAGGGCACGTACAGCGCGCGCTACCCGCACGATCCGAACGGCAGCATCACCGCCATGCCGCACCTGCCCGCCCTCGACCGGGACGCGGAGGACCGGCTCGTCCGGGTGGACCTCGGGGGCGGTGGCGAGGCCTTCTACCAGTACGACGCCCAGGGCCGGCGGATCCGGGCGACGATCCGGCGGGCCGGCACCACCGAGACGCGGACCTGCCTGGGACCGAGCGAGCGGTACCGGCGCACGGCGGCCGGCCGGACCACCGAGGAGTACGAGACCCTGCACGTCACGGACGGCGGCAGCCCGGTCGCCCTGGTGGAGACGGCCCTGGTCCGCGACGGCCGCGCCGTCCCCGGCCCGCGGCCGGTGATCCGCTACCAGCTCGCCGACCAGCTCGGCAGCCCGGCCCTCGAAGTGGACCAGGACGGCGTGGTCCTGTCGTACGAGGAGTACCACCCCTACGGCACCACGTCCTTCCACACCGAGCCGGGCACGGTCAGCCGCAAGCGGTACCGGTTCACCGGCAAGGAACGGGACGCCGAGACGGGCTTCACGTATCACGGGGCGCGCTTCTACGCGCCCTGGCTGGGGCGGTGGGTGAGCCCGGATCCGGCGGGAATGGTCGACGGGCCGAACCGGTACGTGTACGCGAGCAACCGCCCGACGGTCCTGGTGGACCGCAACGGCATGGAGGACACCCGGCCCGAGAAGTACCCCACCATCCTCCGCGCGGACGACCGGTCCCAGCCCGTGAAGGACTTCCTGAACCGGGTCAGGACCCAGGCCGGAAAGGACCCGGCCCAGTACATCGCGGTCCTGGACATCGTCCGCGACGACTTCTACGTACGCAACGTCCACAACCAGGACCTGGTCACCTACGACATCGACAGGGCGAAGCTGCGGTCGGCGGGCGTCACCGACGACGACATCACCGATCTGGACCGGGTCTTCCACCAGACCGGATTCGCCCCGCTCGGCCGCACGGCGCCCGGCGCCCTGATCGACGACGGCTCCGGCGCCGCCGTGCAGATCCCGGGCGTGACGGCGGAGGAGGCCGACGAGATCGCCGAAGTGGTGCACTTCGCCCACATGGCGAAGGCCATGTACCAGGCCAAGCAGCTGTTCTACTCGCTGGTCGGCGTCGCGGTCGGGGTGGGCGCGGGAGCGCTGCGCAACGCGGCCATCAGCGGTCAGAGCACCCCCGTCGGCTTCGGCCAGGGCAACTCGGTCCAGGGCGACGGCAGCCAGCGGGAGTTCAAGCGCGTCCGGGTGGCCACGCACATGCAGGGCAACCAACGCGACATCGACGCCGCCCGCTACAGCAGCAGGGGCGGCCCGGCCGCTCCGGCCCGCGCCGTCGAACAGCAGAAGTCGGTGAACCTCAACGCCCGCACCTATCTGAATCCGAGGGCGCTGCTGCGCCGGCTGCTCGGCGTCGCGGGTGAGGTCGCCACCCTCAACGGGCTGGTGTCCGGCAACCGCTACCGCGTCGAGGTCGACGACACCACCCGGCGCCAGGTTCCCGTCGCCGTGCCCGCGACCGGGGCCGCACCCGGACAGCAGGACGTGCTCGACGAGGCGGAGGAGAGGGCGGCCACGGACCTCGGCACGGAGATCAAGATCTACCGCATGCACTGACACGGAGGGGAACCGCATGTCCGCCACGCACACCGAGGCCGCCCGGGCCGCCGTCTCCGGCACGGTCACCCGGCACGACGGTTCCGCCGCCGCCGGTGTCCGGGTCGTGGTGGCCGCCCTGCTGCTGCGGTCGCGGCAGCCGCTCGGCGAGACGGTCACCGACGCGGCAGGCCGGTACCGCGTCGAGTACCGCCGGTCCGCACCGCCCCCGGACCTCGTCGTCCAGGCCGTCACCGAGCGCGGCGCGAGCGCCGAGCACACCCTGGAGAGCCCCGGCGGGCACGGCCGCTGCGACCTCGCCCTCCCGCACGACGGCCGCAGCGCCTACGCCCTGCTGCTCGCCGATGTGACCCCGCACCTGGACGGCGCCCGGCTCACCGAACTCACCGAGGAGAGACGGGACTTCAGCCGGCTGTCCCGGGTGACCGGGCGCGAGGCGCAGGAGTGCGGCCGGCTCGCCCTCGCCGCCCGGCACGCGGAGGCGACCGGGCTGTCCGCCGAGGCGTTCTACGGGCTGCTCCGGCAGGGCCTCGGCCCCGGCCTGCCGGCGCTCGCCGCCCGCCCGGTGAGCGACCTGGCCGCCGCGCTGCGCGCCGCCGCCGACACCGGGACCATCGACGCGCCAAAGGACCCGGCCGCGTTCGCCGGCGCCCTGCGCGCCCAGGAGGTCGCCGCCCTGACCGCCGCCGGCACCGACGCCTCGCCGGTCACCGCGCTCTTCGCGCTCGCCGTCCCCGACCCGGCGGACCGCGCGCGGATCTGGCACCTCTGGCTCGACCACACCGCGGACCCCCGGCGCTTCTGGGCCCGCCTCACGGCCGACGAGCCGCTCGCCCGGCACGCCGCACGGCTCCGGCTCACCCTGCGGCTCGGCGCGCTGACCGGCAACAACGTCCCCCTGGTGCGCGAGCTGCTGGCCCGTTTCGACTCCGGCGGCCTGGCCCACCCCCGCGACCTGGCCCGCCTGGACACCGCCGACTGGGCCCGGCTCGTCGAGGCCGCCGGCGGCCCGCCGGCCCACTGCACCGCCCTGCCCGGCGCCGGCCCGGACCCGGCGGCGGACTACGCCCGGCTGATCGCCGCCCAGGTCGCCGAGGCCCACCCCACCGCCCATGTCGCCCACGGGCTGGCCGCCGCCGACCCCGGGGCACCCGCCGCCCGCTTCCTCGCCGCGCACCCCGCGTTCGACCTCGTCGCCACCCCGGTCGACAGCCGCACCGTGCCCGACGCCGAGGCCCGCGCCGAACTCGCCGGCATCCAGCGGCTGATGAAGCTCTCGCCCCGCTTCGACGCCGTACAGGCCGTGCGGGCGGCCGGCTTCGACTCGGCCGCCGCCGTCGCCGAGCTGCCCGCGGCCGAGTTCGCCGCCCGCCTGGACGGCACCCTGGACGCCGGACGGGCCGCCGCTCTGCACGCCCGCGCCGGACAGGTGCACGCCGCCACCGTGAACCTGATCGCCGACCTGCGCACGGCGGGCCAGTTCCGCACCCCCTGGCTGGCGCGTCCGCCGGCCCCCGAGGCACTCGCCGAGAAGCTGCCCACCTGGGAGGACCTCTTCGGCCCCGCCGACTACTGCGCCTGCTCCGAGTGCCGCTCCGTCCACGGCCTCGGCGCCTACTTCGTCGACCTGATGATGTATCTGCGCCGCCTGTCCTACGTCGAGGGCGAACTCGCCGAGGCCCTGCGCGCCCGCCGCCCCGACCTGTGGGACATCCAGCTCTCCTGCGACAACACCGGCACCGAGCTGCCCTACACCGACCTGGTCTGCGAGGTGCTGGAGGCCGCCGTCGCGCACGGCACCACCGCGTACGGCGCCGAGGACCGGCAGACCGGCCGGGACGCCGACCAGCTGCGGGTGCAGCCCCAGCACCTCGACCCCGCCGCCTACGACCGGCTGCGCACCTCCGTGTACCCCTGGAGCCTGCCCTTCGACCTGTGGGGCGAGCAGATCCGCTGCTGCCTCGACCACCTGGGCGTGGCGCGGGCCGAGCTGATGGCCGCGCTGGCCCCCGGCTCGGCGGCGGACACCGGGGTCGCCGTCGAGACGCTCGGCCTGTCCCCGGTCGCGGGCGCGATCGTGGCCGGCGAACCGCTGATCCCGGGCCGCGCCCTCCCGGAGTTCTTCGGCCGGCCCGCGAACACCGCACCGGACAGCCTGGTCGAGGACCTCGGCAACGTACGGAGGCTGCTGGACGCGGCCGGGCTGCGCTACGCCGACCTGGTCGAGGTGCTGGACACCCGGTTCGTCAACCCGGGCGGCGCGATCGCCGTCGTCGACACGGACCCGCACCGCCCGTGCGACACCACCCACATGGCCCTGGACGGCCTGACCGTCTACGCCCTCGACCGGCTGCACCGCTTCGCCCGGCTGCGGCGTGCCCTGGACGTCCCCGCCGCCGGCCTGGACCAGATGCTGTACACCGGCCCCCGGCCCGGCCGGCTGGACGCCGCCTTCCTGCGCGCCCTCGTCGGCGTACGGCGGCTCGCCGCCCGGCTGGACCTCGCCGAGGAGCAGGTGCTCTGCTTCTACGGCCCGCTGCCCACCCACCGCTACCACACCGCCGCCCGGCCCCCGCTGTACGACCGGCTCTTCGCCGACCCCTCCGTCGTCACCGTCGAGCCGGGCCGCACCGGCCCCTTCGAACTGAACGCCGACCGCACCGAGCTGCGGACGACCGGCAGCCTGCTCGACCCGGCCGTCACCGCCGCCCTGCTGGCCGTGCTGGAGGTGACCGACGAGGAACTCGCCGAACTCCTCACCGGCCGCCGCTCGGTGGCCCCCAACCGGCTGCTCGACCTCGCCAACCTCACCGCCCTGTACCGCACGGTCGTCCTGGCCAGGGCGCTCGGCCTGACCGTCGCCGAACTGCTCCGGCTGATCGAGCTGTACGGCGACGGCGGCCCCTTCCCGGGCGGCTTCGACGACTACGACGGCGGCGAACCCGACCTGCACTCCGGCCGCCCCATGCGGCACCCGGCCGCCGCACCCGTGCCGTACGGCGGCCCGGCGCCCGAACTCCTCGGCGGCAGCCCGCCGACGAGGCCCGGACACCCGGACGGCCCCGCCGTCCAGGGCGCACCCGTCGACGTCCTCGTCCCGGCCACCGAGCGGTTCCTGGACGCCGTGGACGAGATGCGGGCCCGGGGGCTGACCGTGCCGGAGGCGGACGCGATCCTCACCTCGGCCGTCCCGGCCCACGACGGGCCGCTGCCCGACGACAGCGTGCTCGCCGCCACCCTCACCGTGCTGCGCTCCGCCCTCCAGGCCGTCTACGAGCAGACCGCGCGGACGGCCGACGACAAGGGCGACCTGACCCGCAAGGGGCTCGCGCTGCTCGGCTGGGACGCCGACCTCGTGGCCGAGGCGCTGAGCACCCTGCTGGGCACCGTCGTCTACGCGGCCCCGCTCGCCGCCCTGCCCGCGGGGACCGCACTGCCGCCCGGCATGAAGTTCGAACCGCCCGACGGCACCCCGGCGGGAGCGGGCCGGCTGCTGATGACCGGCCCCATGAGCAAGTCCGTGCACGACCGGCTCACCGCCCACCCCGACGCCCCCTTCGCCGCCGCCGTACGCGCCCTCCACGCGGCCCCCAGGACCTATGTCACCACCCGGATGAAGGCCCTGCGGCTGCCCCTGTACTCGGCGCCCCTCGACACCCAGCCCGTCGACCTGAAACTCCCCCCGGGACTGGCCGGCAAGGTGTTCTACGACGTCAGCGCGAAGGCGCTGCGCTCCCGTGCCTATCTCTCCGCCGACCAGCTCGACGCACTGGCGCACGCCTCGTCCGACGAGCACTTCACGGCCGCCGTCGGCCTGCTGCGCACGGCCCAGGACGCGCCCCCGGCCCAGGACAACGCGTTCCTCGACGCCGAGGACGCGGCGGCCATGTTCGACCCCGACTCGGTGCCGCCCGCCGCCCGCTTCGCCCGCGTCCTGACCGAACTGAACCCCTATCTGCGCCGCACGCTCAGCGAGACCACCGTGAAGCAGCAGCTCGGCACCGCCGCCGGGCTCGACCAGGCCACCGCCGACGTACTGCTGGGCGCCTGGCTCAGGTCGCCGTCCAAGCCGCTGGCCCTTCAGGACTTCCTCGCTCCCCGGTACGTCGGCAGCGATCCGTCCGTCGTGATCACCCGCGGCGGCTTCCCGGAGCAGTTCACCACGCTGACCCTGCTGCACCGGGTCGCGCTGGCACTGCGCCGGCTGCGGATCACCGCGGAACAGGTCCCCTGGGTGTTCGACTTCGCGGCCGGCGGGGGCTGGCTCGACCTCAACCAGCTGCCGCTCAGGCCGTTCCCCGGCGCCTCCCCGCTCTTCGCCCGCTTCGTCCGCCTCCTCGACCTGGCCCGGCTCCGCGACGGCGTGCCCGGCTCCGCCCGCACCCTGCGCGCGGTGTTCGGCGCGGCCCGGGACCCGGACGCGAGCCTCGACACCGTCCTCGACGAGATCACCGCGCAGACCCGCTGGGACCGCGCCGACCTGCGGACGCTGTGCGGCACCGGGCTGCTGGACCTCACCGGGCCGGCCGCGTTCCGCACCGAGGGCACCCTGCGCGCCCTGCTCGGCGCGGTGGGCGTGCTGCACCGCACGGGCGTGTCGGCCGCGCGCGCGGCGGACTGGCTGGCGGCGGCCCCGACGGCCGACGCGGCACAGGCCGCCTGGCAGGCGGCGAAGGCCCGCCATCCGCTGCGCGACTGGCCCGCGGTCGGCGGCCCGCTGCAGGACCGGCTGCGGGAACGGCGCCGCGCCGCCCTCGTCGCCCACCTCACGGCCCACCCCTTCCAGGTCCGGGGGGAGCCCGCCTGGCACGACCCGGACACGATGTTCGACTTCTTCCTGCTCGACGTGGAGATGGGCGCCTGCCGGCCCACCACCCGGATCGCCCAGGCCGTCTTCGGCGTCCAGCTGTTCATCCAGCGCGTCCGGCTCAACCTGGAGAGCGCGCCGGCGAATCCGTACGACGAACACCTCTGGCGGGACTGGTCGTGGATGAGCCGGTACCGGCTCTGGGAGGCCAACCAGAAGGTCTTCCTGTACCCCGAGAACTACTTCGAGCCCGGTCTGCGCGCCACCAAGTCCAACCTCTTCACCGGCCTGGAGAACGCACTCCTCCAGAAGGAGCTGACCTCCGACAACGCGGTCACCGCCGTGGAGGACTTCGTGGCCGGGCTGGACAAGGTGTCCCGGATGCGGCCGTGCGGGGTGTACACGGACGCCGGCGCGGACGGCTCGACCGTGTACGTCTGCGCCCACACGGTGTCCGCCCCGCGCGAGTACCACCTGCGCACCCGGACCAGGGAGAAGGAGTGGACGCCCTGGCAGCGGATCGACCTGGACATCGAGTCCGACACACTCGTCCCGGTGGTGTGGAACGGCAGGCTGCACCTGTTCTGGCCGACGTACACGATCATGCCGGATCCGGGCCGGGTCACGATGCCGCAGGGCCAGTCCGCGATGGAGCTGCCGGCGAAGTACTGGAAGGTGCAGCTCAACTGGAGCCGACTGGTCAACGGGCGCTGGGAGGGCAAGCGGACGACCAAGGGCTACCTCAAGGTGCTCCAGGACGCCTACGACGAGAGGCCGGAGTTCGTCGCCGAGTTCCCCGTCCACCGCGTCTTCAACCTCCGGCCCCAGATCGATCCCGGCAGTGACGACCTGCTCCTGTGGTGGGTGATGGAGACCGTCACCCGGGAGAGCGACACCGACTTCGGCACCACGTCGGGGTACTTCCGCTTCAGTCCCGGGCTCGGTGACACCATGATCGATCCGCTGAAGAGCCCGCGGATCGCGAGCTACCAGGACAGCGTCTTCCCCATCTACTACAGCCACCGGCCCCGGGACTCGCGCGCCAACGAGAAGGCCGAGGAACTGGACTCGGCGGCCGAGGGCCCGGTCCACGTCTTCGACCCGGCCGGATTCCTCACGGACTCCATCGAGACGCTGCGCCGGCACCCCGGGGCACAGGCGTACCGGCTGCTGTACGCCACCCAGGTGCCCATGGGCTGGGACCAGTTCGCCGTCTTCTTCTCCGACGGCCTGCGCTGCTACCTGATCGAGGGCCGGCCGTCCGCCGGGGCCCTGCCGAGCGGCCCGCGGCCGTCCGGGGCGGCACTCGCCCTGCCCGGCGGGGCCTCGGCCGGCAGCGAACCCGGCGCGGCGGCCGACCCGCCGGCGGCGGCCGCGACCGGCACCCTGGACCTGCGGCGGTTCTACCACCCCCGCTCGCGCCTGCTGGTGACGGAACTGGCCAAGGGCGGCCCGGACGGCCTCTACCGCAGGGGCCTGCAGGTCTATCCCGCCTCCTTCGACTTCGAGAGCACCTACGACCCGCATCCGGGCAACGTCCCGGGCCCCTACCCCGACGAGTCCGTGGAGTTCGCCCGCACCGACGCCTACGGCGACTACAACTGGGAGCTGTTCTTCCACGTACCGCTGCTGATCGCCACCCGGCTCTCGGCCGACCAGCGCTTCGAGGAGGCACAGCGCTGGTTCCACTACATCTTCGACCCCGGCAACCGGGAGACGGACGCCTGGAGCCGGCCGCAGCGGTTCTGGATCACCAAGCCGCTGTTCCAGACCACCGACGACGAATACCCCCTGCAGCGCATCGAGCGGATCCTGGAGTCCCTCGCCGAGGGCGACCAGGAGACCGCGGACCGGGTGACGTACTGGCTCGCCCACCCCTTCGAGCCCGACGCCGTCGCCCGGCTGCGCACCACGGCCTACCAGAAGGCCGTCGTCATGAAGTACCTGGACAACCTCATCGCCTGGGGCGACCAGCTGTTCCGGCAGGACACCCTGGAGTCCGTCAACCAGGCCACCCAGCTCTACGTCCTCGCCCACGAACTGCTGGGCAGGCGGCCGGAGGAGATCACCGACCGGGCCGCCCCCGCCCCGCGGAGCTACCGGCAGCTGCTGGAGACACCGACGGCCGCGGACCCGGTCGTCGCCGCGGAGAACCTGGTCGCCGCCCCGCGCGGAGCCGCCGCCCCCACCGTCCGGCCCGGCGTCAACCTGCGCTGGCTCCAGTACTTCTGCGTTCCCCGCAACGACAGGCTGGTCCGCTACTGGGACGTCGTGGAGGACCGGCTGTCCAAGATCCGGCACTGCCAGGACATCGAGGGAGTGCGGCGCACGACCGCGCTGTTCGGTGCGCCCGTCGACCCCGCCCTGCTGGTGGCCGCCACGGCCGCCGGGGTCGATCCGGGCACCGTACTGGACGACATCAGCGCCCCGCTGCCGCACTACCGCTACCAGCCGATGGCGGCCAAGGCCAGGGAACTCGCCGCCGAGGTGCGGGCGTTCGGCTCCGCGCTGCTCGGCGCGCTGGAGAAGCGCGACACGGAGGCGCTGGCCCGGCTGCGGTCGGGGCACGAGCTGGCGGTACTGGACGCGGCACGTCAGGTGCGCCTCCAGCAGGTGAAGGAGGCCGACGAGACGGTCGCCGCGCTCGACCGGGCCAGGGCGATCGCCGAGGACAAGGACCGCTACTACACCGAGCTGGGACGGGAGCCCCTGAACACCTACGAGCGGGCGCAGACCGTGCTGCACACCTCCGCGCTGGGCGACCAGGACCTGGCCCGGGACCTCAGCATGGCCGCCAACGCGGTCGGGTACATCGCCGACGTCAAGGTCGGCCCGCCCACCACCCTGGGCGCGACCTGGGGCGGCAGCCAGCTCATGGCCATGCTGCGGGCGATGGCGGAGTCGGTCTCCGCCGACGCCTCGCGCAAGAACGCCGAGGGCGGACAGCAGCTCGTCCTCGCCGGCTACCAGCGGCGCGCGAAGGAATGGGCCTTCCAGGCCGGCCAGGCACGCCTGGAACGCGACCAGATCGACAAGCAGACCGCCGCCGCCCGGATCCGGCAGGCCGTCGCCGCGAAGGAACTGGACAACCACGACCTCCAGCGCGCCGACGCCCAGGAGGCCGACCGGTTCATGCGGGAGAAGTTCAGCAGCGCGGAACTCTACGACTGGACGGCCGGGCAGCTGGCCACGACCTACTTCCAGACGTACCAGCTCGCCTACGACGCGGCCAAGCGCGCCGAGCAGTCCTACCGCCACGAACTCGGCGTCAGCGCCTCCTCGTTCGTCAACTTCGGCTACTGGGACAGCCTGCACCGGGGGCTGCTGGCGGGGGAGCGGCTCTCCGCCGACCTGCACCGCATGGACGCGGCCTATCTGGAGAACAACGCCCGCGAACTCGAACTGACCAAGCGGATCTCGCTCGCCCAGCTGGACCCGGTCGCGCTGCTGCGGCTCAAGGAGGGCGGCAGCTGCTTCGTCTCGCTCCCGGAGGCGCTCTTCGACCTGGACGCTCCGGGGCACTACTTCCGGCGGATCAGAAGCGTCGCGCTCACCGTGCCGTGCGTGGCGGGACCGTACTCCTCGGTCAACCTCACCGCCCGGCTGCTGGGCAGCAGCGTGCGCGTGGACCCCGGGGTGCCCGCCGGGGCGAAGTACGCGCGCGGCAAGGCGGACAGCCGGTTCCGCGACTACACCGGTCCCGTCCAGACCGTGGTCACCAGCACCGGACAGGACGACACCGGTCTGTTCGAGACCAGCCTGCGGGACGAGCGGTTCCTGCCGTTCGAGGGCGCCGGGGTGATCAGCGAGTGGCAGCTGTCCCTGCCCCCGGTCTTCCGCCAGTTCGACTACGAGTCGATCAGCGATGTGGTCCTGCAGGTGCGGTACACCGCCCGGGACGGCGGCGAGGAACTCGCCCGGCAGGCGACCGGCGAACTCGGCACGGCCCTGAAGGAGTGGGTGCACGCGGGCGGCGGCCGTGGTCTTCACCGGGTGTTCAGCGCCCGCAGGGAGTTCACCGACCAGTGGCACCGTTTCCTGGCGCCCGCCGGGACCGAGGACCAGGCGGTGGTGTTCTCCCTGGCCGCACACCGCTTCCCGTACGTGTTCGCCGGCTTCCCGGTGCGGATCGCCCGACCCGCCGCCGTCCTCGTCCTCTCCCGCGACCTGCCGCCCGCGGGCGACCTCGGCTATCTGGCCGCCTACGCGGGCACCCCCGGGGTGCACGCCACCCTGACCGGGCCCGACGGGGACCACGGCACGGCGCTGCTGGCCGCCGACAGCACCCTGCGGGGCCAGCCGCTCGGCACGTTCACCGGCGTGGACGAGCCGCTCGGCGGCACCGAGCAGCCGTGGACCGTGTCGCTGTCCCGCGCGGACGTCGGGCAGCTGCCCGAGATCCTCGTCCGGGACGGCCGGCTGAACCCGGACGCCGTCGTCGATCTGCTGCTCGTCTGGGAGTACACCGTGACCCCGTGACGGCAGCCCGGAGGACCCCGAACCCGCCGCCCCGACCCGCAGAGGAAAGCGATGCCACGAATCAACCCCGTCACCGCCGGGCCGGGCACCCCCGGCGCCGCCGAGGCCGCGGCGGCCGTGACCGGCAGCTGGAAGGCGGCCGAGGGCGATCTGCCGGCGCCCGCCTACTTCGCCCCGACCTCGCCCTCGGCCGTGGTGCTCGGCGACCCGTACGCCGACAAGGCGCTGATCGCGGGCGGCGAGGACGCGGCCCGAAACGCCCTCAAGGACGCGCTGCTCTTCGACCCGGCCGCGGGCACCTGGGCGCCGACCGGCTCGCTGAACGTGCCCCGGCGCCTGCACAGCACGACCCTGCTGGGCAACGGCCAGGTCATGGTGGCGGGCGGCCTCACCGGCCCGTTCAGCCTGCCCCTCGCCCCCGTCTCCTCCGTCGAGATCTACGACCCCGTCAGCGAGACGTGGAAGGTCACCGGCGCCCTGCACGAGGCCCGGTTCGCGCACGCCGCGATCCTCCTCGGCGACGGGCGGGTCCTGGTGACCGGCGGCCTCGCGCCCCGGGACAGCGTGACGGACACGGCCCTGTCCTCCGCCGAGATCTACGACCCAGGCACCGAGGAGTGGACGCAGGTCGCGGCCATGCACGACGCCCGCAGCGGCCACCCGCTGGTCCCCCTCGGCCAGAACCGGGTCCTCGCCGTCGGCGGCATGGTCGTCGTCGGCCGCGGGGCGTACGCAGCCCTGGGCTACTGCGAGGTGTACGACCCGGCGCTCGGCCCGGCCGGGACCTGGATCCCCACCGGCAGCCTGCGCATCCCCCGCAAGGGGCACCAGGCCACCCGGCTCGCCGACGGCTCGGTCCTGGTCACCGGCGGCGACAGCACCGGCATGCAGGACGACTGGACCTACAACGGGTACAGCCAGTGGGTCACCGAGCGCTACACCCCGTCGAACGCCGCCCCCGCCGGCGGCCGCTGGAGCGAGGCGGAACCGATGCCGGCGGGCCGCAGCCACCACCGGGCGGTGGCACTGCGCTCCGGCAAGGTGCTGGTGATCGGCGGCACCGACGACGCCACCTTCGACACCGGCTACCAGAACGCGGTGGTCTACGACCCCGGCGCGAACACCTGGACACCGACGGGGGGCATGGTGACCGGCCGCTGGGCCCTGGCCGCCGCCGAACTCAAGGACGGCCGGGTCCTCGCCGCCGGCGGTCTGGTGCGCTCCGGGGCCGCGACCCCGGACGGCTCGGACGTGGCGACCGGCGCGACCGAACTCTTCACCCTCTGACCGCCCGCCGGGACGCGCCGCGCCCCCCGGACCCATGGAATCGGAGCACCCGCCATGACACGTTCCAGCGCCCTGATCGGGGGCGGTCGCCCCGCCGCCGCGGCCGGCCCGGCCACCGGTGCCTGGACGCCCGCCGGCGACCTGCCCACCGCACGGCAGTGGCCGTCGGCGGAGGAGACCGCGGTCCTCCTGGACGACGGCACGGTACTGGCGGCGGGCGGTGCCGTCATCCGCGGCACGGCGACCGCCGAGTGCCTGCTCTTCCGGCCCCGGTCCGGCACCTGGGAGCCGACCGGGAGCCTGGCCGGGCCCCGGTTCCTGCACACCCTGACCCGGCTGGAGAACGGGCACGTCCTCGCGGTGGGCGGCGTGACGCAGACCGACCGGCTGCCCTTCACCTATCTCGACACCGCCGAGATCTACGACCCCGGGGCCCGGGCCTGGACCACCGTCCCCGGGAGGCTGCGCACCGGCCGCGGCACGCACACCGCGACGCCGCTCCCGGACGGCACGGTCCTCGTGGCCGGCGGCGAGGGCGAGCAGAGCCGCGGGGTGGTCAGGCCCCTGCGGTCGGCCGAGCTGTTCCATCCGGACACCGGCCGGTGGACCCCGGCCGAGCCGATGACCGACGCCCGCCTCGATCACCGGGCCGTACGGCTGCCCGACGGCCGGGTGCTCGTCGCCGGCGGCAACGCCGGGGCGGCCGGGCCGACGCCGGCCGGCCTGTCGTTCTGCGAGCTGTACGACCCGGTGACCCGTACCTGGTCGCCCACCGGAAGCCTGCGGCTGCCGCGCAGCGGCCACCAGGCCACGCTGCTGACCGACGGCAGCGTGCTGGTGACCGGGGGAGCCGGCCTCGGCGTGCGCAGGGCCCGGGTCTACAACCCGCAGAGCCAGTGGCGCAGCGAGCTGTACAACCCGGCCTCCGGCACCTGGACGCAGGCCGGGAACATGCCGGTGGGCCGGAACTTCCACCGGGCCCTGCTGCTGCCGTCCGGCCGGGTGCTGGTGCTGGGCGGCGCGAACTCGGCGACCTATGACGCCGGTTACGCCCAGACGGCGCTGTACGACCCGAGGTCCCGGGTCTGGCTCCGCGCGGGCGGCCTGCGCACGGGCCGCTACTACTGCTCGGCCACGCTGCTGGCCGACGGCAGGGTGCTGGCGGCGGGCGGCACCGTCCGGTCCGGCACGGCGGACCCGGAGTACGGCCGGGACACGCTGACCCCGACCTGCGAGGTCTTCACCGAGTAGCCCGGTGGCGCACGGGGGCGGGTCAGACGGCGGTACGGCCGCCGTCGACGGACAGCCGCGCGCCGTGCACGAAGCTCGCCGCGTCGCCGGCCAGGAAGGCGATGGCCGCGGCGATCTCCTCCGGTTCGGCGGCCCGGCCGGCCGGTGCCTGGGCGGCCAGCTCGTCCAGGGCGTCACCCATGACGGCGGTGCCCTGGGTGCGGGTCGGACCGGGGGAGACGGTGTTGACGCGGACCCCGCGCGGCCCGTACTCGGCGGCCCAGGACCGGGTGAGCTGGTCGAGCGCCGCCTTGCTCGACCCGTACAGGGCCATCCCGGCGATGCCGTAGTACGCGGCCTGGGTGGTGACGTTCACGATCGCCCCGCGACCGCGTTCGGCCATCCCCGGAGCCAGCGCCGCGACCAGGTGGAACGGGGCCTTCACATTCACGTCGTAGACGGCGTCCACATCGCTCTGCGGGACCTGCTCCGTCGGGCCGAACGGGTAGATGCCCGCGTTGTTGACGAGGATGTCCACCCGGCCGCCGCCCAGCGCGAGGGCCTCCCGGGCCAGCTGCCGCACCGAGTCAGCGGTGCGGAGGTCGGCGGCGAGGAAGTCCGCCCTGCCGCCGTGCGCCCGGATGCCGGCGACGACACCCTCGCCGCGCGCGGCATCGCGCCCCGCGACCAGTACATGCGCGCCGCGCTCCGCGAGCAGTGCGGCGGTGGCGGCACCGATACCACTGGTCGCGCCGGTCACCAGGGCCACCCGTCCGGCCGGATCGACAGAAGCCATGAGGGTCTTCCTCCATCAGGTACGTGCTTTCGAAGCGCCCGGCCCGTCCGGCGATCCCGGCGTGCCCATGGCCGCTTCCGGGGCCCGTCACACGGGGCCGGAGGTGCCGCGCGGCCGAGTCGGTGACGGCGCGCGCCCTGTCACCAGCGTACGGGTCGGCGCGGGTGCGCGGGCTCCGGGCAGCGCTTGCGGCGAGTCCTGGTGCGCCGTATGGGGGGGGTGGGCTGGGGGCCGCCCAGGGGGCCGGTCTGCGGGCGAGGTGCCGTTCGAGCGGCTGCGGCACGCGGGCGCCTGCTTCCCCGCCGTCAGCGAGATCCGGCTGCTCCTGCTCGCCGCGTACGGGCGCGAGCGCGGCTGGAAGCGCCGGGCCGCTGGGCCGGCCCGGCGCGGTCCAGCGGCCCGGGTCAGCCGGTGTAGCCGGCGAAGACCCGGGTGTAGTCCCAGGCGGACTGGCCGACGCCGGAGCAGCTGTCGGCGGGGCCGCCGGTGCACGGGCGGTCCCGGTTGGCCGACCAGAAGGTCAGCCGCGCCAGGTGGTGCTGCTGGGCGTAGGCGAGGATGGTGCGGAAGTCGGCCACCGTGACCGTCTCGTTCTGGTCGGTGATGCCGTTCATCGACGAGATGCCCATGTCCCGGTAGGCCTGGTCGTCGGTGTAGTGGTAGGCGTTCTTCAGCGCGTTCTTCAGCCCCTCGGCCGCCTGCACCGTCAGATTGCCCATGTTCTGGCCCGCGCCGCCGAAGTCGAACGGCATGATGGCCCAGGCGTCGACGGTCAGCCCGGAGGCGGCGGCCCGGTTGATGAGGCTGGTGTCGGGGCCGCTCTGCCCGGTGCCGATGGTGATGTACACCTTCAGACCGGGGTTGTTGGCCTTCACGGTCTTCAGCGCGTCCACGGTCCGCTGCTGGACGGCCCCGTTGCTGTAGGCGTCGGCCTCCAGGTCGATGTCGATCGCCTTCAGGCCGTAGGCGTTGACGACCTTCTGGTAGGCGGCGGCCAGCTCGCCGGCGCTGGAGCAGGAGCTCTCCAGCTTGTTGCCGCTGTAGCCGCCGAACGACGGGATGACGTCACCGCCGTTGGCCCGCACGGTGGTGACGGTCTGCTGGTCCACTCCGCCGGTCAGCGGACGGCTGCCGTCCCACTGCGGGTTGCAGTAGCCGTTGCTCAGCACGAAGGCGAGGGTGAACCACTTCACGCCGGTGGCCTGGGTGATGGTGCTCGGGCTGGGCGGGCTGCCCCAGCCGTTGTACAGGTACGGCGCCACCGCCATCGGTGCGGACGGGGTCGTGCCGCCGTCGGCGGCGGGCGCGTTCCACTTCTGGTTGGCCGCTCCGGTGCAGCTCCAGATCTGGGCGCGGGTGCCGTTGGCGGAGGAGTTCCCGGTGGCGTCAAGGCACTTGTTCGCCGCCGGGTTGACGATGTCGTGGGCGGCGGTGACGGTCCATTTCTGGTTGGCGCCGCCCGAGCAGGACCACAGCTGCAGCTTGGCGCCGTCGGCGGTGGAGCTGCCGGTGACATCGAGGCACTTGCCGAGGGCGCGCACGGTGCCGTCGCTGCCGACGGTCCACTGCTGGGCGCCGGTGCCGTTGCAGTCGTAGAGCTGTACGGCCGTGCCGTCGGCGGAACTCGCGCCCGCGACATCCAGACACTTGCCGGCGAGGCCGGTGATGGTGCCGGTGGCGGCCTGGGCGGGGGAGGCGGCGAGCAGACCGGTGGCCAGGGACAGCGCGGTGACCGCGAGCGCGGTGGGGACGGAGAGGGATCTGGCTCTTGGCATGGTGGGGGCGGCCTTTCGCGGGGGGGTGGGGACGCCCGGTGAAACTAGAGGTACAGACCACTTCCGTCAAGGTGTGAAGTAAGAAGTGAGGTAAGGGGGTTGACGGCCCGGCACCGCGAGGGGCCCCGCCCGCGCTGGCCGGAAGTCGTCACCGACGGCGCGGCGGGACCTAAGCTCGGATGCGTTTGCGACCTTGATGACCATGGTGAAGGGGCCTGAACCGCAGTGGAGGACAAGCGCGTTGTCGTCGTGACCGGCGGAGGCTCGGGCATCGGCCAGGCCACGGCCCGGCTGCTGAGCGAGTCGGGCCACCAGGTGGTCGTCTCGGGGCGGCGGCCCGAACCCCTGGAACGTCTCGCGCGGGAGACGGGAGCGCTGGCGTACCCGTCCGACGTCGGGGACCCCGACGCGGCCGAGGCTCTGGTCCAGGCGGCCCTGTCCGCGCACGGCCGGCTCGACGGCCTGGTGCTGAACGCCGGCATCGGACGCGGCGGAGCCGTCGGCGACATGTCGCTGCAGGACTGGGACGACGTGATGCGCGTCAACCTGACCGGACCGCTGCTCCTGCTGCGCGCCGCGATCCCGCACCTGCTGGAGTCCCGGGGCTCGGTGGTCGCCGTCGCCTCGGTGTCCGCCCTGCGCAACGGCACGAGCAACGCCCCCTACGCCACGTCCAAGGCGGCCCTGCTCCAGCTGTGCCGCTCCGTCGCCGTCGACTACGGGCGGCAGGGCGTGCGCGCCAACACCGTGTGCCCCGGCTGGGTGCGCACCGAGATGGCCGACCGGCGCATGGCGCGCTTCGCCGCGGAGGCCGGTCTGCCCGGCGGCGACAAGGAGGCCGGCTACGAGGAGGCGACCCGGCTGCTGCCCCAAGGCCGCGCGGGTGAGCCGCGCGAGGTCGCGGAGGCGATCAGCTGGCTGCTGTCCCCGGCGGCCTCGTACGTCAACGGAGCGGTGCTCACCGTCGACGGCGGCACGACCGCGCTGGACCCCGGGACCCTCGCCTTCGACTACCACATCGCGCCACGCGGCCCCGAGGACACGGGCACCGCCGCCGGCTGAACCGCCAGATCCACGACGCCGCCCCAGCCCCGGCCGCACCGATGCCGCCGACTCGGCCCCGCCGGGGCGGACAGATCGGCGCCGGCCGCAGGCGGACAGGTTCGGCGTCGCCGGGGCGGACCGGTTCAGCTCGGCCGGACCAGGTCGGTTCGGCTCGGTCGGATCAGGTCCGTTCAGCCCTGCCGCGGGCGGGCCGGCGCGGGATCCTGCCGGGCCGGAACGGGTCCTGTCGGCCCGGAACGGGGCGGGGCGGTCGGGTGGCTCCGGTCCAGGTCGGCTCCCTGCCGGGCCGGTTCAGCGCGGGCCGTGCTGATGCCGTCGGCTCGGCCCCGCCGGGCGGACAGGTTCGGGCCGGCCGGAGGCGGACAGGTCCGGCGTCGCCAGGGCGGACCGGTTCGGGCCGGCCGGACCAGGTCGGTTCAGCTCGGCCGGACCGGGTCGGTTCGGCTCGGTCGGATCAGGTCCGTTCAGCCCTGCCGCGGGCGGGCCGGCGCGGGATCCTGCCGGGCCGGGGAGGCGGGGTCCTGGTCCTGGCAGGGCAGCGCGTCGGTCATGGCGGGCCACATCCGGGCGATCCCCAGCAGGGTCTCCGCGCTGCCGTGGGTCACCCCGGGCAGCGGGCGCGGTTCGGACGGCGGCACGCCGGCGAGCACGGCCCGCCGCGCCTGGCCTACGGCACCGGCCAGCGCGGCACAGGCGAGCCGCTCCGCCGGTACCCCCGCCCGCAGGGCGTGCCGGTGCGCCCGCTCGTAGGCGTCCGGCCGCATGTACTGCTGGAGCGTCAGCAGCGCGTCGTACGTCTCGATGGTCTGCCGGTGCGCCTGCAGCACCGGCGGGCACCGGGGCAGCAGCACCTCCTGGAGCCGGGTCCGCCGGGGCCTGGCGAGGGCCACCTGGGGCACCGCCGTTACCAGGTCCCGCCACAGCGGCCACAGCCGCCAGGCGGTCCGCAGCGCGGCGGCCGACCGGGCCAGCGCGGTCGCGCTGGGGACCAGCAGGGAGCCGGCCCGCAGAAAACCGTGCACTCCCATGATCACGGACAGCCAGGGGAGCAGGCCGGGGTCGAGGCCGTAGAGATGGCCGAGATAGCCGCACCAGAAGACGAACGCGAGGACGCTGCCCGCCCCGAACAGCCGCAGGGACCACACGAGATCCCGCTCCGTCGTGCGCAGGCTGTACCGCCAGCAGACCACGAGGGCGACGGCGTCACCGAGGAGATGGGCGGCGATGAGGATCAGCCAGTAGGCGGTGGCGGCCGACGCGGGCCCCTGCACGGACGCCGCCGCGGCACGGGACGGATCCCGCAGCAGATCCAGGACCAGCAGCGCGGCCAGGGCCGCCGTCAGCCCCACCGCCACGGAGCGGCGCAGCCCCGGAGTGCGGCCCGTGTCGACCACGAAGAGCAGGACGAGGCCCGCGCTGAGGACGCCGATCAGATTGCGGGCCAGGGACACCGCGTGGACGTCGAGACCGGCGGAGGTCAGCGCGGCGACGATCCCGGGCTGGAAGAGCGTGATGGCGACGGTCGCGGCCAGCACGGTGATCCACAGCCCCCGCTGGTGCGGCTGCCGCAGCGCCGGCCGGGCCCGCCAGACCAGCGCGAACCACAGGGCGAGGACACTGCCGAGCCCGACCCGGTCCGCCAGCTCACTCACCGGCATCGGCCGTGACGCCGAGGAACGCACCGAGACGCCCCAGGGGCCCGGCCACCCGGCCGGTCGTCCCCGCGCTCTGGATCAGGCTGGCGATCATCTCGGCTTCCTGCTCCTCGGTGGTCGTGTAACTGGTCCGCGCCATCAGCCGCCTGACGAGGTGCGGCCGCAGACCGTGCAGCAGGCGGTCGGCCGGCTCGGCGCCGTCCTCCGTGAGACTGCGGTGGTGGTCGCAGAGCACATGACCGATCTCGTGCAGGATGATGTGCTCCCGGTGCAGCGGCGCCGTCCGGGCCTCGTAGAACACGTAGTCGGCGTGGTCCGTGCCCAGCCAGAGCCCGCAGGCCCCGGTGGCCGCCGCCTGCTCGGGCAGCTCTCTGAGCACGAGGGGGCGGCCTCTGAGTTCCTCCACCCGCTCCCGGACCGCGTCCAGGGTGAGCGACCGCTCCACTTTGAGATCACGCAGAATCGCCGTACACCGGCGCCGCAACGCGGCGTACTCGCCCGTTCTCCTCACCTGCCGTGTCACCCCCGTGCGCTGGTCTCACCGGCCGGAACGGCTGGGGCCTCTCCGGCGGCTCACTCGCGCGGAGACCTCCTCGTCGGTGAAGCAGTCCGGTGGTGCGACCCCGAAATGTGTGGCTCAACCTAAGCAGGTCGCCCGCCCTCTTGCACATGGCAGGCCGCCCTTTCGGTCTGCCTTTGGCGAGATTCCTCCCCTGCCCGGCAGGCCGGATCGACAGCATTTGTGACTGCCGTCACAAGGGGTGGGCGGGTGTCCCGCGTCGTCCCCGCCCGCCGTGCCGGGCGGCCTCGCGGCCGATCCGAACACCGCGCCACCGGCCGCCACGGACCGCCTACCCTTGAACCCATGACCAGCAGCAGCGACCGGAGCCCGGCAGTGGACGTTCCCGCCCCCAAGAGTTACGAGATCCGCACCTACGGGTGCCAGATGAACGTCCACGATTCCGAGCGATTGGCCGGGCTGCTCGAAGAGGCCGGATATGTACGGGCCCCCGAGGACGCGGACGGGGACGCGGACGTCGTCGTCTTCAACACCTGCGCGGTCCGGGAGAACGCCGACAACCGGCTGTACGGCAACCTCGGCCGGCTCGCGCCGCGCAAGGCGAGCCGCCCCGGCATGCAGATCGCGGTCGGCGGCTGCCTGGCCCAGAAGGACCGCGACACGATCGTGAAGAGGGCGCCCTGGGTGGACGTCGTCTTCGGCACGCACAACATCGGCAAGCTGCCGGTCCTGCTGGAGCGCGCCCGAGTCCAGGAGGAGGCGCAGGTCGAGATCGCCGAGGCGCTGGAGGCGTTCCCCTCGACGCTGCCGACCCGTCGGGAGAGCGCGTACGCGGCCTGGGTGTCGATCTCCGTCGGCTGCAACAACACCTGCACCTTCTGCATCGTCCCGGCCCTGCGCGGCAAGGAGAAGGACCGCCGCCCCGGTGACATCCTCGCCGAGGTCGAGGCCCTGGTCGGCGAGGGCGTCTCGGAGATCACGCTGCTCGGCCAGAACGTCAACGCGTACGGCTCCGACATCGGCGACCGCGAGGCCTTCAGCAAGCTGCTGCGCGCCTGCGGGAACATCGAGGGCCTTGAGCGGGTCCGCTTCACCTCCCCGCACCCCCGCGACTTCACGGACGACGTCATCGCCGCCATGGCCGAGACGCCGAACGTCATGCCGCAGCTGCACATGCCGATGCAGTCCGGCTCGGACACGGTCCTGAAGGCCATGCGCCGCTCCTACCGCCAGGAGCGCTACCTGGGCATCATCGAGAAGGTCCGCGCCGCCATCCCGCACGCCGCGATCACCACCGACATCATCGTGGGCTTCCCCGGCGAGACCGAGGAGGACTTCGAGCAGACCCTGCACGCGGTCCGCGAGGCCCGCTTCGCGCAGGCCTTCACCTTCCAGTACTCCAAGCGCCCCGGGACCCCGGCCGCCACCATGGAGGGCCAGATCCCCAAGGAGGTCGTCCAGGCGCGCTACGAGCGGCTGGTCGCCCTCCAGGAGGAGATCTCCTGGGAGGAGAACAAGAAGCAGGTCGGCCGCACGCTTGACCTGATGGTCGCCGAGGGCGAGGGCCGCAAGGACGGCGCCACCCACCGCCTCTCCGGCCGCGCCCCCGACAACCGCCTGGTCCACTTCACCAAGCCGGAGCAGGAGGTCCGCCCCGGCGACGTGGTGACCGTCGAGATCACCTACGCCGCCCCGCACCACCTCCTCGCCGAGGGCCCCGCCCTCGCCGTGCGCCGCACGCGCGCGGGTGACGCCTGGGAGAAGCGGACCGCGGAGCAGGCCGCGAAGCCGGCGGGCGTGATGCTGGGGCTGCCGCAGATCGGGGTGCCGGAGGCGCTGCCGGTGATGACGAGCGGCTGCGCCCTCGACTGACGCCCGCGCTCCTGTCACCCGCCCTTCTGACGCTCGCCCTCCTGAGGCCGATCGACGCCTCCGACGTCCCCGACGCACCCGACGTGCTGATCGGGGACTGACACCCGGCCGTCGCACGGCGTTACGCTGCGGATCATGCTTGTCGCCGCCGCAGTCTGCCCCTGCCCGCCCCTCCTCGTCCCCGAGGTCGCCGCGGGTGCCGCCGCCGAGCTGGACGCCGCTCGTGCCGCCTGCACGGACGCCCTCGGGGTGCTCGCCGCCGCCCGGCCCGACCTCCTCGTGGTCGTCGGGCCCGCCGAGCAGTCCGAGCGGGGCCCGTACCCGCAGGGCGCCCGGGGCACCTTCAGCGGCTTCGGCGTGGACGCCGACGCACGGCTGGGCACCGGCGAGCCGGGCGAGCGCGAGCTTCCGGTCTCGCTGGCCGTCGGCGCCTGGCTGCTGGAGCGGACCGCCTGGGCCGACGCCCCGGTCGAGGGACTGGCCGTCGCGCCGACGCTGGAGCCGGAGCGGTGCGCCGAGACCGGGCGGGAACTGGCCGGCCGGGCCGCGCGCGTGGCGCTGCTGGTGATGGGCGACGCCAGCGCCTGCCGCACCCTCAAGGCACCGGGATACCTGGACGACCGGGCGGCGCCCTTCGACGCGGAGGCGGCGCGGGCCCTCGGCGCGGCGGACCTGGCCGCCCTGAAGGCGCTCGACCCGGCACTGGCCCGGGAACTGAAGGCCGCGGGCCGTGCCCCGTGGCAGATCCTGGCCGGCGCGGCCGAGAACGCCGCCCTCACCGGCACCCTGCTGTACGAGGACGCGCCGTACGGCGTGGGATATCTGGTCGCCGCCTGGTCCTGAGCGGACGGCGCCCGGCGGCCCGTACCCCTCACGCGACCGCTCCTTTGCGACCCGCTCCTCCGCGACCGCACTTACGCGACCGCACTTGCGCGACCGCACCTCCGCCCGCGCGGACACACGAAGGACGGCCGGCCGGGAGATGTCGTACTCCCGGCCGGCCGTCCTGCGGCAGGTCAGCCGGCCGCGGCCGGGCCGGCCCGTGCGCGCCGTCGGCTCAGGAAGCCGGTGGCGCGGCCGGCGGCGGGTCCTCCGGGCGGGTCGGGACCGTCGGGTCGCCGGCCTCGGGGCCGGTCTTGTGCGCGAGCCGGTCCACCGCCTCCTTGGCCTTGCCGGTACCCGAGTGGATCTTGTCGCTGTACTTGCCCTTGGTCCGCTCGTCGACGGCCTTCGCGGCCTTGTCGATTCCGTGCTGGACCTTGTCCCCGTGCTGCCGTGCGAGGTCCGACACCTTGTCCTTCGCCGGGCCGAGCCTGGCCTTCATGTTGTCCATCAGACCCATGGTCCACCTTCCCTCGCGGGGCAGTTACCTGCGGGCGCCCTCACCGGTCTCGCCGGCCGCGACCTCCTCGGCGGACTGCTGCCGGGGGATCCCGGCACCCTCGGACGCGCCGTCCGTGCCGGCCTCGGGCCGCACGGTGACATCCTCATGCCCGTTCCCGGCCGCGTCATTCGCGTCCGCCGCGTCCGCCGCTCCGGCTTCCTGCGCCTCCGCCGCCTCCGCCGACTCCGTCCGCGCCACCTCGGCTCCGTCCGGCTCCGTGCCGGCCTCTGCCGTCGCGTCCGACGCCTCCGGAGTCGCCTTCGACCTGCCGAGAAGCCGTGCAAACACGCCCATATCCACTCCATACGGTACTCGTGCGGGCGAATTCCCGCGTCGCCCGGTGCGTACGATTGCGCCGCCCGGGCCTCCGCCTCCGGCAGTCCGGCAGGCGGCCCCTCGCCACGGGCAACGACCCGCGGTACGCGCCGTCACGTAACTCGTTCGAGACCTCGCCGGGAGGTTTGCGAGACTGGTGCGGTGAGCAGTGCACCCCCCGCCCCCCGAGTCATCGCCGTCGTCGGCCCCACCGCGGCCGGAAAGTCCGATCTCGGCGTCTTCCTGGCCCAGCAACTCGGCGGCGAGGTCGTCAACGCCGACTCCATGCAGTTGTACCGAGGGATGGACATCGGCACCGCCAAGCTGACGCCCGACGAACGCGCCGGCGTCCCGCACCACCTGCTGGACATCTGGGATGTCACGGTCACCGCCTCGGTCGCCGAGTACCAGAAGCTGGCCCGCGCCCGGATCGACGCGCTCCTCGCCGAGGGCCGCTGGCCGGTCCTGGTCGGCGGCTCCGGCCTCTACGTCCGCGGCGCGGTCGACAACCTGGAGTTCCCCGGCACCGACCCGGAGGTCCGGGCCCGCCTCGAGGAGGAGCTGGCACTGCGCGGCCCGGGCGCGCTGCACGCCCGGCTGGCCGCCGCCGACCCCGAGGCCGGCCGCGCGATCCTGCCGAGCAACGGCCGCCGTATCGTCCGGGCCCTCGAGGTGATCGAGATCACCGGCCAGCCCTTCACGGCCAATCTGCCGGGCCATGACTCGGTCTACGACACCGTCCAGATCGGTGTCGACGTAGCTCGTCCGGAATTGGACGACCGCATCGCGCGGCGCGTCGACCGCATGTGGGAGGCGGGCCTCGTGGACGAGGTGCGCGCACTGGAGGCGCGGGGCCTGCGCGAGGGGCGCACGGCGTCCCGCGCCCTCGGCTACCAGCAGGTGCTGGCGGCGCTCGCCGGGGAGTGCACCGAAGCGGAAGCGCTGGCGGAGACGGTCCGTGCGACCAAACGCTTCGCGCGCCGCCAGGATTCATGGTTCAGGCGCGACCCCCGCGTGCACTGGTTGAGTGGGGCCGCCGCGGATCGGGCGGAACTTCCGCACCAGGCCCTGGCGTTGGTCGAACGACCGGTCACAGCCTGATCACGTCATGGCATCGGGATGCGCCGCCGGTCATCGCGGCCTTCGGCGCCGTGCCATCATCGAGCTTCGATCGACCAAGTGGAGCCTAGTTGGGAGGGCGCGTGGCGATGGAGGCCGGCCCTCGCGACACCGCACAGAGTGCCGAGCAGGTCAGCACCGAGGGTGACGACCCGGACCCGTGCGCGGGCCGTCCGGACGAGGATCACCCGCCGGCGCACCGCACGGCCGGGAACGGCCTGCCCACGACAGGACCGCCCGAGGGCGAAATGCCCGAGGGCGAGCTGATCGGCGGCCTGGTCCATGACAGTCCGGCCGACGGCCGGCTGCTGGAGGACCCGCTGTCCGCCGGCCGGCTGGCCGACGACGGACCCGACGACACCGTGGGCGGTGTCGTCGCCGACGGGCCGTCGCCCGAGGAGATGTACCAGGGCGGCCCCGAGGTCGAGGTCGAGCTGCGCCCGCAGCGCCGGCTGCGCGTCTGGCAGCTCGCGCCCATCGTGGGTCTCGCCGCCGTCGGCTCCCTGATGTTCGCCTTCCCGCTCGCCTTCGACTTCGGCGACAGCGGCGCGGTCATCGCCATGCTCGGCCTGCTGATCTGCTCCTGCGCGGCGGGCTGGGGCATGATGGCCGCCCGCCGGGTGGGCTACACCTGGCCCGGCCTGCCCCCGCGCGGCTCCGGTCGGCGGCCCGACTGGCGGGTCGTGCTCGGCTACGTCCTGCTGGTCGCCGTGGTCGTCGTCCTCGCGGTCTGGCGCGTGGCCCGGCTGCGCTGACACCGCCCCGGTCCGCCGGCCGCCAGGACCGGCATGTCGTACCCACGCCGTACGATCGAGGAATGAGCACATCGATCGCCTTCCTCAAGGGGCACGGCACCGAGAACGACTTCGTGATCGTCCCGGACCCCGAGAACGCACTCGACCTCTCCCCGGCCGCCGTCGCCGCCCTGTGCGACCGCCGGGCGGGTATCGGTGGCGACGGCGTGCTGCACGTCGTGCGTTCCGCCGCTCACCCGGAGGCCCGGGGGATGGCGGCCGAGGCCGAGTGGTTCATGGACTACCGCAACGGCGACGGCTCGGTCGCCGAGATGTGCGGCAACGGCGTCCGTGTGTTCGCGCGCTACCTCCAGCACGCCGGACATGTGGGCGAAGGCGACCTCGCGATCGCCACGCGCGGGGGCGTGAAGACCGTCCACCTCGCGAAGGACGGTGACATCACCGTCGGCATGGGCCGTGCCCGCCTGCCCGAGGGGGAGGTCACGGTGAGCGTCGGCGAGCACAGCTGGCCCGCGCGCAACGTCAACATGGGCAACCCGCACGCGGTGGCCTTCGTGGCGGACCTGGCGGACGCCGGCAACCTGTTCACCGCGCCGCCGGTCGGCCCGGCCGCCGCGTACCCGGACGGCGTGAACGTCGAGTTCGTGGTCGACCGCGGCCCCCGCCATGTCGCGATGCGTGTGCACGAGCGCGGCTCCGGCGAGACCCGCTCGTGCGGCACGGGCGCGTGCGCGGTCGCCGTGGCCGCCGCCCGGCGCGACGGCGTCGACCCGGCCGTCACCGGCACCCCCGCCTCGTACACCGTCGACCTGCCCGGCGGGCGTCTGATCATCACCGAGCGGCCCGACGGCGAGATCGAGATGACCGGCCCCGCGGTGATCGTCGCCGAAGGCGAACTCGACGCCGACTGGCTGGCCCACGCCCTGGGCTGATCCGGCGGAACGCGAACGACGACGGGGGAGTGCGAACGGCGACGGGGGAACGCGGCCGCCTGGACGGCCGGCCCCCGCGGCCGGGAGCGTTCGAAACCGCGGCCGAGTGCGGGGCACCTGACGCAAACCCTAAACCTCGTTCTCGTCGCTCGAATGGGTGATCCGTTTCACGCTCGGCGAGAGGCGGTCTGTCGCACGTGATGGGCTCGATAGCATCAAGCACCGGCACGGACGGGGGAACGTCGCCAAACCCTGAGCCGCGTACGCCATGGGGCTCCGTCCGCCGGTCCACGAGCCGGAGGTGCCCATGAGTGCGGAGGCCACGAACCCTGCGACCGCTGGCCCGGTAGCGCCCGCAGCGCCACAAGCGCTCACCGCGTCCGCTGCGCCCGCGGCGGCGCGCAGAAAGTCCCGTCCCCGGATCGACCTGCGCCGGCTCGGCCGGGCCGCGCTGCTCGGCCCCGCCGTCCGCGACAAGCTGCCCGACGCGATCAGCCACGTCGTGGAGGCGCACCGCGCCCACCATCCCGACGCCGACCTCGAACCCCTGCGCCGCGCCTACGTCCTTGCGGAGTCCTCGCACCGGGGCCAGATGCGCAAGAGCGGCGAGCCGTACATCACCCACCCCCTCGCCGTCACCCTCATCCTCGCCGAACTCGGCGCCGAGACCACGACCCTGACCGCCTCCCTGCTCCACGACACCGTCGAGGACACCGAGGTGACACTGGATCAGGTGCGGGAGCAGTTCGGCGAGGAGGTCCGCTACCTGGTCGACGGCGTCACGAAACTGGAGAAGGTCGACTACGGGGCCGCCGCCGAGCCGGAGACCTTCCGCAAGATGCTCGTCGCCACCGGCAACGACGTACGCGTGATGTCGATCAAACTCGCCGACCGCCTGCACAACATGCGCACCCTCGGCGTGATGCGCCCGGAGAAACAGGCCCGGATCGCCAAGGTCACCCGGGACGTCCTCATCCCGCTCGCCGAACGCCTCGGCGTACAGGCCCTCAAGACCGAGCTGGAGGACCTGGTCTTCGCCATCCTCCACCCCGAGGAGTACGAGCACACCCGCGAGCTGATCGCGGAGAACGCCGCCCGCCGGACCGACCCGCTCGCCGAGGTCGCCGACGAGATGCGCGGGGTGCTGCGCGAGGCCGACATCCCCGCCGAAGTCCTCATCCGCCCCCGGCACTTCGTCTCCGTCCACCGCGTGTCCCGCAAACGCGGACAGCTGCGCGGCACCGATTTCGGCCGCCTGCTGGTCCTGGTGAACGAGGACGCGGACTGTTACGGCGTCCTCGGCGAGCTGCACACCTGTATGACGCCGGTGGTCTCGGAGTTCAAGGACTTCATCGCCGTACCGAAGTTCAACCTCTACCAGTCCCTGCACACCGCCGTGGCCCGCCCCGACGGCCAGGTCGTCGAAGTCCTCATCCGCACCCACCAGATGCACAAGGTCGCCGAGGCCGGCGTCGTGGCCCTCGGCAATCCGTACGCGCCCGGGTCCGACGTCCCCGCCTGCGATCCCCGCGCCGCCGGCCCCGCCGCGGCCGACGCCCCCGCCGACGGCGAGCGCGCCGACCCCACCCGCCCCGGCTGGCTCTCCCGCCTCCTCGACTGGCAGCAGGGCGCCCCCGACCCCGACACCTTCTGGTCGACCCTGCGCGAGGACCTCGCCCAGGACCGCGAGATCACCGTCTTCCGTCCCGACGGCGGCGCCCTCGGCCTGCCCGAGGGCGCCACCTGCGTGGACGCCGCCTACGCGCAGTACGGCGAGGACGCGCACGCCTGCATCGGCGCCCGCGTCGACGGCCGCCTGGCCACCCTCAGCACCGTCCTGCGCGACGGCGACACGGTCCAGCTCCTGATGGGCCAGGACCCGGCCTCCGAACCCTCCCGCGAGTGGCTGGAGCACGCCCACACGGCGGCCGCCCGCATCGCCATCCAGCGCTGGCTCGCGACCCACCCCGGGGGCGGCGCCGAGCCGGCCGAGCCGTCCTGCGCCGCACCCGACGGCACGGCGGCACGCGACGGCGCACCGGCCCCTGCCCCGGCCCCCGCCGGCCGCCCCGGGACCGCCTCCGCCGCCCGCCCCGGCACCGCCGAGGGCATCCCTTCGGCCCCTCCCGCCCGTCCGGCGGACAGTGCCCCGCGCCCCTGGCGGGCCGACGTCCTCGCGGACCGGCCCGGCGCCACCGTACGGCTCGCCGGGTGCTGCACGCCCGTACCGCCGGACGAGATCACCGGGTTCGCGGTGCGCGGGGGAGTGGTGACCGTGCACCGCGTGGGGTGCGCCGCGGTGGCGCACATGAAGAGCAGGGGGCGCGCTGAGGTCGACGTGCGCTGGGGGGATACCGCCGAATGCCGGGTCACCCTGGTCGCTGAATCGTTCGGCCGCCCCCATCTGCTCGCCGACCTCACCGAGGCGATCGCCCTGGAGGGCGCCGAGATCGTCTCCGCCACCGTCGAACCGCCCAGCCAGCAGCGGGTGCGCCACACCTACACCCTCCAGCTCCCCGACGCGGCCCGCCTCCCCGCCCTGATGCGGGCCATGCGGGACGTGCCGGGGGTGTACGACGTGACCAGGGCGCAGCACCAGGCACCCGCCTCCTGACGACGGTGTCCGGTCTACCCGATCGGGTGGGCCGGTCGCGCGTCGCCGCCGCGGAGCGCGTACGCACTGGTAGCGGTGGTCCATGCCGCTCACCCCCCGCCGCCGCCCGCGCACCCCGGCCGCGCTCCCCACGCCCCCGATCCCCGGCTCCCGGTTCCCCGGGTCCCGCCTCTTGCGGTTCCGGCTCACCCGGCACCGGAAGGCGGCCCTGCTCGCCTCCGCCGTCGCCGTCTGCCTCGTCGCCGCCGCGGCTCCGGCCGAGCCGCTCGGCGTCGGCGACCGGATCTTCCCGAACCTGGGCAACCCGGGCTACGACGTCGCCGCGTACGACCTCTCCTTCACCTACCCCGGCACCAACGACAAGCCGCTCCAGGCCGTCACCACCATCGACGCCTGGACCACCGCCGACCTGGAGCGCGTCAACCTCGACTTCGCGCACGGCACCGTGCGGTCGGTCGAGGTCGACGGCCGTCCCGCCGCCTTCACCAGCGCCGGCGAGGACCTGGTCGTCACCCCGGAGCAGCCCCTGGCCGAGGGCAGCTGGACCCGCATCACCGTGCGGCACACCAGCGACCCCGTCTCCGCGAAGGACCGGCAGGGCGGCTGGGTGCGCACCTCCGACGGCCTCGCCATGGCGAACCAGGCCGACGTCGCCCACCTGGTGTTCCCGTGCAACGACCACCCGTCCGACAAGGCGAGATTCACCTTCCGGATCACCGCGCCGAACGGCTACACCGCCGTCGCCAACGGCCTGCCCGTCCGTAAAGAACGGGTGGGCGGCAACACCACCTGGACCTATCGCACCCAGCACCCCATGGCCACCGAACTCGCCCAGGTGTCCATCGGTCACTCCGCCGTGCTGCACCGCGCGGGACCGCACGGGCTGCCCGTGCGTGACGTCGTGCCCGAGGCCGACCGCAAGGCCCTCGAACCCTGGCTGGCCAAGACGCCCGACCAGATCGCCTGGATGGAGGGCAAGGTCGGCCGGTACCCCTTCGAGACCTACGGCGTGCTCATGGCACAGGCCGCCACCGGCTTCGAACTGGAGACACAGACCCTCTCGCTCTTCGAGAAGCGCCTGTTCACCGAGCCGGCCTTCCCGAAGTGGTACCTCGAATCGATCATGGTGCACGAGCTGTCCCACCAGTGGTTCGGGGACAGCGTCACCCCGCGCAGCTGGTCCGACGTCTGGCTGAACGAGGGGCACGCCACCTGGTACGAGGAGCTGTTCGCCGAGGAGACCGCGCACCGGCCGATGGCGGACCGGATGAAGGCCGCCTACGGCGCCTCCGACCGCTGGCGCGAGGCCGGCGGGCCGCCCGCCCGGCCCAAGCCCCCCGCCGCCGGCCAGAAGATCGGCATCTTCCGGCCCAACATCTACGACGGCGCCGCCCTCGTGCTCTACGCCCTGCGGCAGGAGATCGGCCGGCCGGCCTTCGAGCGGCTGGAGCGGATCTGGGTCAGGGAGCACCGGAACACCACCGCCACCACCACCGACTTCGTCCAGCTGGCCTCGGCCGTCTCCGGCCGGGACCTGACCGGCTTCCTGCAGCCCTGGCTGTACGGCGACAAGACCCCGCCGATGCCCGGCCACCCGGACTGGAAGCCGGTGGCGGCGGCCAAGACCGCCGAGCCCCCCAAGCGGCGATAACCCGGTGACGGGACGTGCCGTACCGTGCGACCATCTATGAGTCGGCGCCCGCACGGGACCAGGCGGGAATCCCCAGGGGTGACCACGGGAATCGCCCGAGGTGGCCACGGGAATCTCCCGGGGTACTCGTACGTTGGACTCTACGGGTGGTCCAGGCGACCGCCCTACCGCGCCGGAACGGCACTCTCATCGACGTAAGGATCCAATGACCTCCTCTTCTTCCCCTTCCCAGGACACCAAGCGCCTCGCGCACGCCTATCCCGAAGGTCTTCGGGCCGATGCCCTGATGGAAGAGGACGTCGCCTGGAGCCACGAGATCGACGGCGAGCGGGACGGCGAGCAGTTCGACCGCTCCGAGCGCGCGGCCCTGCGCCGTGTGGTGGGTCTGTCCACCGAGCTGGAGGACGTCACCGAGGTCGAGTACCGACAGCTCCGCCTGGAGCGGGTCGTACTCGTCGGTGTGTGGACCACCGGCACCGTCCAGGACGCCGACAACTCCCTCGCGGAGCTCGCCGCCCTCGCGGAGACCGCCGGCGCGCTCGTCCTCGACGGCGTCATCCAGCGCCGCGACAAGCCCGACCCGGCCACCTACATCGGCTCGGGCAAGGCCGCCGAGCTGCGCGACGTCGTCATCGAATCGGGCGCGGACACCGTCATCTGCGACGGTGAGCTGAGCCCCGGCCAGCTGATCCAGCTGGAGGACGTGGTCAAGGTCAAGGTCATCGACCGTACGGCCCTGATCCTGGACATCTTCGCCCAGCACGCCAAGTCCCGAGAGGGCAAGGCGCAGGTCGCGCTCGCGCAGATGCAGTACATGCTGCCGAGGCTCCGCGGCTGGGGCCAGTCGCTGTCCCGTCAGATGGGCGGCGGCAAGGGTGGCGGCCTCGCCACCCGCGGTCCCGGTGAGACCAAGATCGAGACGGACCGGCGACGGATCCGCGAGAAGATGGCGAAGATGCGCCGGGAGATCGCGGAGATGAAGACCGGCCGCGAGATCAAGCGCCAGGAGCGCCGGCGCAACAAGGTGCCGTCCGTCGCCATCGCCGGCTACACCAACGCCGGCAAGTCCTCCCTGCTCAACCGCCTCACCGGCGCCGGCGTCCTGGTCGAGAACGCCCTGTTCGCGACCCTGGACCCGACCGTCCGCCGGGCCGAGACCCCGAGCGGCAGGCTGTACACGCTGGCGGACACCGTCGGCTTCGTCCGGCACCTGCCGCACCACCTGGTCGAGGCGTTCCGCTCCACCATGGAGGAGGTCGGCGACGCCGACCTCATCGTGCACGTGGTGGATGGCTCGCACCCGGTACCGGAGGAGCAGCTGGCCGCCGTGCGCGAGGTGATCAGGGAGGTCGGCGCCACCGACGTGCCCGAGATCGTCGTGATCAACAAGGCGGACGCGGCCGACCCGCTGGTCCTCCAGCGCCTGCTGCGGGTCGAGAAGCGCTCGCTCGCCGTCTCGGCGCGCACCGGCCAGGGCATCGACGAACTGCTCGCCCTGATCGACAACGAGCTGCCCCGCCCCTCGGTCGAGATCGAGGCGCTCGTGCCGTACACCCACGGCAAGCTCGTCGCCCGCGCCCACACCGAGGGCGAGGTGATCTCCGAGGAGCACACCGCGGAGGGCACCCTGCTCAAGGTCCGGGTGCACGAGGAACTGGCGGCGGACCTGGCGCCCTACGCACCGGTCTCCGCGACCTGACCCACGCCAGCACGTAGGCCCGCCACCCTCCCCGGGTGACGGGCCTTCGTCATGCTCACCGCCCGGCGAACTGCTTGCTCACCGAGTCATACACACCCTTGGCCACCTCACCCAGCCGGGGACCGGCGAGCCAGCCCGCCCTCACCGGGCCGATGGACGTGTTGGACACCAGCGCCGGCTTTCCGTCCGCGCCGGTCTCCACCCAGCCGCCGCCGGAGGAGCCACCGGTCATCGTGCAGCCGATCCGGTACATCGTCGGGTCGGCCTGCTCGATGGAGAGCCGGCCCGGCCTGTCCTGGCACTGGTACAGCAGCCGCCCGTCGTACGGCGCCGCCGCCGGGTAACCGGACGCGGTGATGCTGTTCACCTTCGGCACGGCCGGCGCGTCGAAGTTCACCGGGAGCGCCCCGCCGACCGTCTCCTCCAGCGACTTGCCGGCGCTGCCCTGCTCCGGCGTCACATGGATGACGGCGAAGTCGTACGACGCACCGTCACCGCCCGTCTCCCCGCCCTTGCTGATCCACTGCTGCGAGGTCTTCGCCGCGTCGGCCCACCACACGCCGTAGGGGGCCACTTCGGACCGGCTGGCGCTCTCCAGCTCGGCCGCCGACTTGGCCTGGTTGTTGTACGACGGCACGAAGGCGAGGTTGCGGTACCAGCCGCCCTTCTTGCCGGCGTGCACACAGTGACCCGCCGTCCAGACGAGGTTGGACTTGCCGGGGTGCGCCGGGTCCTGCACGACCGTGCCCGAGCAGACCATGGTGCCGTCGGGGGCGTCGAAGAGCAGCTTGCCCGAGGTGGCCGCGCTGGTGTGGTACGGCGCCGCGGCGGCCTGCGCCTGTACCGGCTGCGGCGTCGGGTCCGTCACGCCCTGGTCACCGGAGAGGTCGTTGTCGTCGACGCCCTGGTCCGGGTCGTCGGCGTCGCGCATCCGGTCCGGGTCCCACAGGCCCTTGATGATCGGGTTGACGAAGTCGTTGGCCTCGCGCAGCCAGTCGTCCTTGTTCCAGTTCTTCCAGGCGCCGTGCTTCCACTTGTCGATGTCGATCCCGTGCTCCTTGAGCCTCTGCTTGAGGTCTTCCGGGACGTGGATCTTTCCGTCGCCGGCGGTCGCGGTGGCGTTCGGCCTGCCGTCGGCGTTGTCGTCGCTGTCGCAGGCGGTGGCGGTCAGTGCCAGCGTGGCGACGAGGGCGACCGCCGTCAGCGAGGTGGTGGCGCGGCGACCGCTCCTGCCTCGCCGAGCGGTGAACGACGGCCGTATGGATCGCATGGTGGTGACTCCCCCTGCTGTGAAGGAACTCGGCGCTTCGGTCCCGGCACCGGCGGTGAACTCATGGGAGGTTCATGCCGGTCCCGCGACCTTCTGGGAACGGCAACACACACTATGCGGTCGCCGAGGGGGAGTTCTGCCGGGACGGCAACGGTTCCGTCACAGGCTGCCTGAACAGGCCGTTGACTCCGGCGGACCGCGCACCGCATGCCGACGGCCCCGCTCGTCCGCTGCCGGGACGAGGGCGACGGACGCGCTTGACGCGGCTGACGCGGCTGAGTCGGCCGCCCCGGTTGCCGGTGCGGTTGATGCGGCTGACGCGGCATCAACCCCCCCTGTCTCGCCCGAGGGCGGCGCGACCGGCAGCTCCCTCCGCTCCGCAGAACGGCGGGGCCTGCCACCCGCGCCCCCGGCCCAAGGAACTCAACGCGACCCCGTAACCGCCCGATCGGTGTGCGGTTGTAGCCGGTGGGGCCTGCCGCCTGTGTCCGGTCCCCGAGGATCAACTCGCCTTCGGGCAGCGGGGAGGACAGTGCGCCGTGGCCGTTACGGAGTCGATGGCTGGAGGCACACCGGGGGAAGCGCGGGCCGTGCACGAGGGGATCCTCAGACGCCAGTCGGCGCGTGAGTCCTCGGCACGCACCTACGCTCGCGCACTGCCCATCGTGCCCGTCCGTGCGCGAGGGCTCACCATCGAGGGCGCGGACGGCCGCCGTTACCTGGACTGCCTCTCCGGCGCCGGCACCCTCGCCCTCGGCCACAACCACCCGATCGTGCTGGAAGCCATCCGCAAGGTCCTCGACTCCGGCGCCCCCCTCTCCGTCCTCGACCTCGCGACCCCCGTCAAGGACGCCTTCATCACCGAGCTGTTCCGCACCCTGCCACCGGGTCTCGCCGACAGCGCCCGCGTGCAGTTCTGCGGACCGGCCGGCACCGACGCCGTGGAGGCCGCCCTCAAACTGGTGCGGGCCGCGACCGGCCGCACCGGCATCCTCGCCTTCACCGGCGCCTACCACGGCATGACCGCCGGCGCCCTGGCCGCCTCCGGCGGTGCCCACGACGTCCAGGTCGCCCGCCTGCCCTATCCGCAGGACTACCGCTGTCCCTTCGGCGTCGGCGGCCCGCCCGGCGCCGAACTCGGCGCCCGCTGGACCGAGGCGCTCCTCGACGACCCCAAATCCGGTGTGCCGCTGCCCGCCGGGATGATCCTCGAACCCGTCCAGGGCGAGGGCGGGGTGATCCCCGCGCCGGACGACTGGCTGCGCCGTATGCGCCGGATCACGGCGGACCGCTCGATCCCGCTGATCGCCGACGAGGTCCAGACCGGCGTCGGCCGCACCGGCGCCTTCTGGGCGGTCGACCACAGCGGCGTCACCCCCGACGTCATGGTCCTGTCCAAGGCCATCGGCGGCAGTCTCCCGCTGGCCGTGATCGTCTACCGCGACGATCTCGACGCCTGGCAGCCGGGCGCCCACGCCGGCACCTTCCGCGGCAACCAGCTCGCCATGGCCGCGGGCACCGCCACCCTGGCCCACGTCCGTGAGAACGCCCTCGCCGAGCGCGCCGCCGCCCTCGGCTCCCGCATGATGGCCCAGCTCGCGGAACTCACCCACGAGTTCGCCTGCGTGGGCGACGTACGAGGGCGCGGCCTGATGATCGGGATCGAGCTGGTGGACCCGGACACCGACCCGGCCTCCGCCCACGCGGGCTCCCTCGCCGACGAAGCAGACCGCGCGCCGGCCGGGCTGTACGCGACGCCGGGGGAGAGCGAGAGGCCGGGATCGGTCGAGACGGCCGGGACGAGCGGGGTGGCCGGGTCGAGTGGGGTGGCCGGCGCGGCCTGGCCGGCTGGGGCGGCTGTATCGGCTGGGGCGGCCGGCCCGGCGCGTACCCGCCGGCCGCGCCCGGCCGCGCCCGAACTCGCCGCAGCCGTCCAACGCGAGTGCCTCCAACGCGGACTGATCGTTGAACTCGGCGGCCGCCACTCGTCCGTGGTCCGGCTGCTTCCGCCCCTGACGATCAGCGACGAACAGGCGACGGCCGTACTCGACCGCCTGACGGACGCGGTGGCAGCGGTGGCCCGCCACCACGAGACCCACGGCCCGTACCAGCCACGCCAGCCCGGCCCCGCCACGGGCACGAGTTGACAACCGTGCACGCCCCGCCCGGCCCCCCGCACCGGATCCGGCCTTCCCACCGTCACACCACCGCATCCCCGCTCAGCCCCTCTCCCGGACACCCACGCCGACACCGACCGCCGGCGACAACCGCACAGCCCTCTCGTACACACCCCGCTGTCCCGCCCACCCCCGCTCGCCGCCGCCCGGTGACCACTGGCCACGGGGCGTCGGCGACCGGGCGGGCGGCGGAACGAGCCCGCACCACCTGACGCCAGCCCCACAGGAGCCACAGGAGCCGTCATGAACGCCACCCCAGCCCCCGACGGCCGCTCCGGAGCCCCTGACGACCAGGGAGGTTCCGGCACCACACCCTCCGCCGTGCCGCGCGCCGACTCCGTCCCGCAGCAGAAGAAGCGGGAGGCGGACCTCACCCGCCGGACAGTGCCGGGGGCCGACCCGCTGGAGGACCCCGATCCCCGCACAGCGGCTCAGGCCGCCGCCGTGGAGAACCTCCTGCGGTGCTGGGTCCGCGAGACCGGCCTCGCCGCCCCGGCGACCGGCACCCTTCGCATCCCGCTCCCCAACAGCGGCACCGCCCTGATCGCACCGGTCCGCTACTGGTCCCCGACGGGCTGGCACCGCTTCGGCCCGCCGCGCCTCACGTACGCCCCCGACACCGCACCCCCCGTCGACGCGGTCACCCTCGCGGCCCTGCTCACCAGGGAATCAGCCGGCACCCCCCATGACACCCCCCGCAGCCCGGCCCCTTCGGCGGCCGCCGACCCCGCCGACCCCGGTGACGACAGCGATCTCGTGGCACGGGTGGCCGATTCCGTTCGACGCACCGCGAGCTTCATCAGGCACCGGCGCGAACACCCCGCCGACACCCCCGACCTCTTCCTCAGTGCCGAACAGGCGCTCCTCCTCGGCCACCCGCACCACCCGACCCCGAAGAGCCGGGACGGCCTGACCGACGCCGAAGCCGAGCTGTACGCACCGGAACTGCACGGCTCCTTCCCCTTGCACTGGCTGGCTGTCGCCCCCTCTCTCCTCGCGACCGACTCGGCCTGGACCGAGCGCGGCCGTCCCGTTCCCGCCGGTCACCTCATCCGGCGTCTCGCCGGTACCGGGCTGCCGCTGCCCGACGGCTGCACCGCGCTGCCGCTGCACCCCTGGCAGGCGCGCGAGGTACGGCACCGCGCGGCCGTCGCGGCGCTGCTCGACGCCGGACTCCTTCGCGACCTCGGCCCTCTCGGCCCTCCCTGGCACCCCACCTCCTCCGTACGAACCGTCCACCGGTCCGGTGCTCCCGCGATGCTCAAGCTCTCGCTGGCCCTGCGCATCACCAACTCCCGCCGCGAGAACCTGCGCAAGGAACTTCACCGGGGTGTCGAGGTGCACCGGCTGCTGCGTACCGGACTGGCCAAGGAGTGGCAGACGGCCCACTCCGGCTTCGACATCGTCCGCGACCCGGCCTGGATCGCCGTCGACGGCCCTGACGGTCTGCCCGTGCCAGGACTGGACGTGGTGATCCGGCACAACCCGTTCACCCCGGCCGACGACGTCGGCTGCGTCGCCGGACTCGTCTCGCCCCGCCCCGTCGCCAGGCTGTCGGGCGACACCTCACCGCGTGGCACCGGCCGGCCGATGCGGTCCCGTCTGGCCCGGCTACTCGGACGCCTTGCCGCCCGCACCGGCCGGCCCGTCGGCGCCGTCGCCGCGGAGTGGTTCCTGCGCTACCTGGAGCAGATCGTCCGGCCCGTCCTCTGGCTGGACGCCGAGGCCGGTATCGCCCTCGAAGCCCACCAGCAGAACACGCTCGTGCTGCTCGACGGCGACGGCTGGCCCGTCGGCGGACGCTACCGCGACAACCAGGGGTACTACTTCCGAGAGTCCCGGCGGACCGAACTGGACGCCCGGCTACCCGGCATCGGCGCGCGCAGCGACACCTTCGTCCCGGACGAGATCACCGACGAACGCTTCGCCTACTACCTCGCCGTCAACAACGTGTTCGGCCTGATCGGCGCCTTCGGATCGCAGCGCCTCGCGGACGAGCGACTGCTCCTCGCGGCGTTCCGCCGTTTCCTCACCGACGTCGCCTCGGGGCCGGCCGCGCCGCGCACCTCCCTGCCCGGTCGTCTGCTCGACTCACCCGTCCTGCGCTGCAAGGCGAACCTGCTCACCCGATTGCACGGTCTGGACGAACTCGAGGGCCCGGTCGACACCCAGTCCGTCTACGTCACCATCGCCAACCCCCTTCACTGCTGAGCCACGTACTTCCGCGCACCACCCGAGCGGACGCGCATTCCGGCGAGCCGCATCGTCTCCCCGCACATCCGAGGAACATGACCCACCTCGTCTCCTGAGAGGAGCGCGCCGTGCCTCCCACCGACGCAAGCGCCGGAACCGGTCCCGTCCCTGCCCATCCGGACAGCGCCGGTTCCCGCGCGGACACCGCGGGTCCCCGGAACTCTCCGTTCGGCCGGTTCGCCGTCGAGGACGACGACCCGGACGGCGAGGACACGCTCGACATCCGCCTGCCCGTCGAGTTCCTCGCCTTCCGTGCCGGTGCGGCTGCGGGCCTTCTCGACCGGCTCGCCACATGGGGCCCGGCCAAGACGGCCGCGGGCTCCTTCCGACTGGTGCCCGTACGCATCGATCAGGACCTGCCGCTCGTCCACCGCTGGATGAACGACCCCGCCGTCGCGGAGTTCTGGGAACTGGCCGGGCCCCAGAACCGTACGGAGGACCACCTGCGGGCCCAGCTCCACGGCGACGGGCGCAGCGTGCCGTGTCTCGGCGTACTCGACGGCACCCCCATGAGTTACTGGGAGATCTACCGGGCGGACCTGGATCCGCTGGCCCGCCGCTACCCGGCCCGTCCGCACGACACCGGGATCCACGTCCTGATCGGTGACGCCGCCGACCGAGGGCGACGGGTGGGATCCACCCTGCTCCGAGCCGTGGCCGACCTGATCCTCGACCGGCGTCCCGCCTGCGCACGTGTCGTTGCGGAACCCGCTCTTCTCAACACCCCCTCCGTCGCCGCGTTCCTGAGCGCAGGCTTCCGGTTCGCGGCCGAGGTCGACCTGCCCGGCAAGCGGGCCGCCCTCATGATCCGGGACCGCGTCCTGCGCGATGTTCTGTAGCGTCGAGTGATCGGCCGCTCACCATGAGATACGAACGGCGGGCGCGCGGTGTTCCCGCGCCGAAGAAAAAAATCCCGCGATCGCCCCGCACCCCCTCGGGAAGGGCCACCGCCGCAGGTCAGCCGCGTACCGCCCCGGAACAGCCGCAGGCGAGGCCCACACCGGCGGGCCGATGGCGAACCGCATATCGCGGAGCCCGGGAGCCCGGCGGCGAAGCGGTGAGCCCGGCATCCCTGAGCCCGGGATTGGCGAGTCCGAGGTCGGCGAGTCCGAGGTCGGCGAGCGAGCCGGCCGCCCACCACCCCGCCCCGGGGGGCGCCGAACCCAGACCCCACCCCGGCCCATCCGGGCGCCCGTGCCCCCCACCCCGACCGCGCCCCACCTCAACACCTCAGCCCCGGTGACCGGCCCCGGTCCCGGCCCCAGCGCAGCCCCCACCGCACCCATCCCACCTCAGGAGCCACGGCCGTGAATCCGCCCCCCGTCCCCGGCACGACCACTCGTTTGTCAGTGGAGGGCCGTAGGGTGGTCAGGCTATGACGAAGCCCTCCCTCCCCGAACTCCTGCATGCCTCCGTCGCCGCGGTGGGCGGTACGGAGCGCCCCGGCCAGGTGACCATGGCCGAAGCCGTCGCCGAGGCGATCGACGACGGATCCCACCTGCTGGTCCAGGCCGGCACCGGCACCGGAAAGTCGCTGGGCTATCTCGTGCCCGCGCTCGCGCACGGAGAACGCGTGGTCGTCGCGACGGCCACGCTGGCCCTCCAGCGCCAGCTCGTGGAGCGCGACCTGCCGCGCACGGTCGACGCGCTGCACCCGCTGCTGCGCCGCCGTCCGGAGTTCGCGATGCTCAAGGGCCGGTCGAACTACCTGTGCCTGCACCGCTTGCACGAGGGCATGCCGCAGGACGAGGAGGACGGGCTCTTCGACCAGTTCGAGGCCGCCGCGCCCACCAGCAAGCTGGGCCAGGACCTGCTCAGGCTGCGGGACTGGGCGGACGAGACCGAGAACGGCGACCGGGACGATCTCACCCCGGGTGTCTCGGACCGCGCCTGGGCTCAGGTGTCGGTGTCGTCCCGGGAGTGCCTGGGCGCGTCGAAGTGTGCCTACGGCGCCGAATGCTTCGCGGAGATGGCGCGCGAGCGCGCCAAGCTCGCCGAGGTCGTCGTCACGAACCACGCCCTGCTGGCCATCGACGCCATCGAGGGCGCCCCGGTGCTGCCGCAGCACGAGGTGCTGATCGTGGACGAGGCGCACGAACTCGTCTCCCGGGTCACGGGCGTCGCCACCGGGGAACTCACGCCCGGCCAGGTCAACCGTGCGGTGCGCCGTGCCGCCAAGCTCGTCAACGAGAAGGCCGCCGACCAGCTGCAGACCGCCGCCGAGGGCTTCGAGCGGATCATGGAGCTGGCGCTGCCCGGCCGCCTCGAGGAGATCCCGGAGGACCTCGCCTACGCCCTGATGGCGCTGCGGGACGCCGCCCGCACGGTGATCTCCGCGATCGGCGCGACGCGCGACAAGTCCGTCCAGGACGAGGACGCGGTCCGCAAGCAGGCACTGGCCTCGGTGGAGTCGGTGCACGACGTGGCGGAGCGCGTCGCCAACGGCTCGGAGTGGGACGTCGTCTGGTACGAACGGCACGACCGCTTCGGCGCGTCCCTCCGCGTCGCCCCCATGTCGGTCTCCGGTCTGCTCAGGGAGAAGCTCTTCACCGACCGGTCCGTCGTCCTCGCCTCGGCGACGCTGAAGCTGGGCGGCGACTTCAACGGCGTCGGGGCCTCGCTCGGACTCGGTCCGGAGGGAGTGGAGGGCGACGACCTGCCCACGTGGAAGGGCATCGACGTCGGCTCGCCCTTCGACTACCCCAAGCAGGGCATTCTGTATGTCGCCAAGCATCTCGCGCGCCCCGCGCGCGACGGTGACCGCGGCGACATGCTCGACGAACTGACCGAGCTGATCCAGGCGGCGGGCGGGCGCACGCTCGGCCTGTTCTCGTCCATGCGGGCCGCCCAGCTCGCCGCGGAGGAGCTGCGCTCCCGGATCCCGGAGTTCCCGATCCTGCTCCAGGGCGAGGAGACGCTGGGCGAACTGATCAAGAATTTCGCGGCCGACCCGAAGACCTGTCTTTTCGGCACGCTCTCGCTGTGGCAGGGCGTCGACGTCCCGGGCTCCAGCTGTCAGCTGGTCGTCATGGACAAGATCCCGTTTCCGCGTCCCGACGATCCGCTGATGAGCGCGCGCCAGAAGGCGGTGGAGGACGCCGGCGGCAACGGCTTCATGGCGGTGGCCGCCACCCACGCGGCGTTGCTCATGGCGCAGGGCGCCGGCCGGCTCGTGCGGGCGTCCGGTGACCGGGGCGTGGTCGCCGTTCTGGACCAGCGTCTGGCCACCGCGCGGTACGGCGGTTATCTCAGGACGTCGCTGCCGGACTTCTGGTACACCACGGACCGTAACCAGGTCCGCAAGTCGCTCGCGGCGATCGACGCGTTGGCGCAGCAGGCGGAAGCCGAGTGATCGAGGGGTGACCCGGACCTGCAGCGGTCCAGGTCACCCCTCGACGGGGGCGGCTCCGCGCCGCCCCGGATACACGCAGGGCCCCGGAACCGGCGCAGGGGTTCCGGGGCCCGGTCAGGGAGCGGGCCGGCCGGCCCGCCCGCGGCCGTCAGACGCGCCGCAGCACGGCGACGACCTTGCCGAGGATGGTCGCGTCGTCGCCGGGGATCGGCTCGTAGGCCGCGTTGTGGGGGAGGAGCCATACATGGCCGTCCTCGCGCTTGAAGCGCTTGACCGTGGCCTCGCCGTCGAGCATGGCGGCCACGATGTCGCCGTTCTCGGCCACCGGCTGGCGGCGCACGGTGACCCAGTCGCCGTCGCAGATGGCGGCCTCGATCATGGAGTCGCCGACGACCTTGAGGACGAACAGTTCGCCGTCACCGACGAGCTGGCGGGGGAGAGGGAAGACGTCCTCGACGGACTCCTCGGCGAGGATCGGGCCACCGGCGGCGATGCGGCCGACCAGCGGGACGTACGACGCGGCGGGCTTGCCGGCGGTGTCCGTGGGCTGCACGGTGACGGCCTGGTCCGATCCCCTGACCTCGTACGCGCGCGGGCGGTGCGGGTCGCGGCGCAGGAAGCCCTTGCGCTCCAGTGCCATCAGCTGGTGGGCGACCGAGGACGTGCTGGACAGGCCGACCGCCTGCCCGATCTCGCGCATCGACGGCGGGTAGCCGCGCCGCTGCACGGAGTCCCTGATGACCTCGATCACCCGGCGCTGCCGGTCGGTGAGCCCGGAGCTGTCCGCCCGGATTCCTGGAGGTCGGCCCGGCAGGGAGCGCTTGTGTCCCTCGGGATTCATGGCTTCGCTCATCGCATGTACCGGCTCGACTCGGCCCTGGGAGCGGTCCTGGGCGGTGATGGTGGCACTGTCTGCGGTGGTGGTCACGTCGGCCCCTCTCGATGGTCTCCCTGCTAGCCAACGGTAGTTGCTTTCGAAAGGTTGCGCCAAACACACGTTCGAGTGAAAAAGTGCGTTTCACCTATCGCGATCAAGTGTCTGGGTGTATGGGTAACGCGACATCCGGCGGGCAAAAGCGCCCATTGTTGTACTCTTCACCGCTGAGGTTGCCCGCCTGGTGGGCTGCCTCCCCAGTCTGCCATCCGGAGCCCTGGAGTCCGGGATCCGGGGTCCTGGCTGCGCGGGAGTGCCGCGCGTCCTCCGTCCGGCGCCCACGGTATCGCCGCGAGTGCCGCGCCGGCGCGGCTCCGCGTCGGCGTGTCCGCGCCGGTCGCCGCCGGCCCCCGGGCCGCCGCTCCGTCACGACACGCGTCTCTGCCTCGATGTATGGGCCAATCCCCACATGTAGTGGTTGGATGGCTACAGCGGCCCACAAGTTGTGGTCCCCCCGGTCGGAGACGGCTCTGCGATCGCCTATGCTTAGGGCTGCTTCGCGGGCTTGTGAGTCCGGCGAGGCTCATGAGTCTGCTGTGAGGAGGGTTGGAGAACATGCACTGCCCCTTCTGCAGGCACCCCGACAGCCGTGTGGTCGACAGCCGTACGACCGACGACGGCACGTCCATCCGCAGGCGCCGCCAGTGTCCTGACTGCTCCCGTCGTTTCACGACCGTGGAGACGTGCTCGCTCATGGTGGTGAAGCGGTCCGGGGTCACCGAGCCGTTCAGTCGCACCAAGGTCATCAACGGTGTGCGCAAGGCGTGCCAGGGACGGCCTGTCACCGAGGACGCACTCGCCCAGCTCGGCCAGCGGGTCGAGGAGGCCGTGCGCGCCACCGGGAGCGCCGAGCTGACCACCCACGACGTGGGTCTGGCCATACTCGGCCCGTTGCAGGAGCTCGACCTCGTCGCCTATCTGCGGTTCGCCTCCGTCTACCGGGCGTTCAACTCGCTCGAGGACTTCGAGGCCGCCATCGCGGAGCTGAGGCGGGTGGAGCCGGACGCCGTGGCGGACGAGGGCGGCACGGGCGCGGGGAGCCAGGAAGACCGTCGCGGGACCGGCGGGGCCACCGAGGTCGCCGTGCCCGCGCGCGCCGCCGACTGACCGGCGGTCCGGAAGGCCGTGCGGAGCCGGGTTCCGGCTTGACGGCGGCGAACGAAGGTTTGTCGCGGGTGATGATCCAGCATGCCCGCGACGCAAGACAGAAACATGTGCCCTCGGGAACAAAAGGGCACTTCAGGGCGTTTTTGCCCGTACAGGGAGGCGGCATGACAGAGACGGCGAGCGGTCCGGCACGGGGTTCCCGATCCAAGGGCACCAAGGCCACCAAGGGACTGCGCATCGAGCGCATCCACACCACCCCTGGCGTGCACCCGTACGACGAGGTGTCGTGGGAGCGCCGTGACGTCGTCATGACCAACTGGCGCGACGGCTCGGTCAATTTCGAGCAGCGTGGCGTCGAGTTCCCCGACTTCTGGTCGGTGAACGCGGTCAACATCGTCACCAGCAAGTACTTCCGGGGTGCTGTCGGCACCCCGCAGCGCGAGACCGGTCTGAGGCAGCTGATCGACCGGATCGTGAAGACGTACCGGAAGGCCGGTGAGGACTACAAGTACTTCGCCTCGCCCGCCGACGCCGAGATCTTCGAGCACGAGCTGGCCTACGCCCTCCTGCACCAGATCTTCAGCTTCAACAGCCCGGTCTGGTTCAACGTCGGCACCGCGCAGCCCCAGCAGGTCTCGGCCTGCTTCATCCTGTCCGTCGACGACTCCATGGAGTCGATCCTCGACTGGTACAAGGAAGAGGGCATGATCTTCAAGGGCGGCTCCGGCGCCGGCCTGAACCTCTCCCGCATCCGCTCCGCCAAGGAGCTGCTCTCCTCCGGCGGCAACGCCTCCGGCCCGGTCTCCTTCATGCGCGGCGCCGACGCCTCCGCCGGCACCATCAAGTCCGGTGGTGCCACCCGCCGCGCCGCCAAGATGGTCGTGCTGGACGTCGACCACCCCGACATCGAGGACTTCGTCGAGACCAAGGTCAAGGAAGAGGAGAAGATCCGCGTCCTGCGTGACGCGGGCTTCGACATGGACCTGGGCGGCGACGACATCGCCTCCGTCCAGTACCAGAACGCCAACAACTCGGTCCGTGTGAACGGCGAGTTCATGAAGGCGGTCGAGGAGGGCGGCAAGTTCGGCCTGCGTGCCCGCATGACCGGTGAGGTCATCGAGGAGGTCGACGCCAAGGCGCTCTTCCGCAAGATCGCCGAGGCCGCCTGGGCCTGCGCCGACCCGGGCATCCAGTACGACGACACCATCAACAACTGGCACACCTGCCCCGAGTCCGGCCGGATCACCGCGTCGAACCCGTGCAGCGAGTACATGCACCTGGACAACACGTCCTGCAACCTCGCCTCGCTGAACCTGATGAAGTTCCTCCAGGACGACGGCAAGGGCAACCAGTCCTTCGAGGCCGAGCGCTTCCAGAAGGTCGTCGAGCTGGTCATCACCGCGATGGACATCTCGATCTGCTTCGCGGACTTCCCGACCCAGAAGATCGGCGAGAACACGCGCGCGTTCCGCCAGCTCGGCATCGGCTACGCCAACCTCGGCGCCCTGCTGATGGCCACCGGCCACGCGTACGACTCCGACGGCGGCCGCACCCTGGCCGGCTCGATCACCTCCCTGATGACGGGTACGGCCTACCGCCGCTCCGCCGAGCTGGCCGCGGTCGTCGGCCCGTACGACGGCTACGCCCGCAACGCCGACGCCCACAAGCGCGTCATGGCGCAGCACTCCGACGCCAACGCCAAGGCCGTCCGTACGGACGACCTGGACTCCCCGGTGTGGGCGGCCGCCACGGAGGCCTGGCAGGACGTGCTGCGCCTCGGCGAGCAGAACGGTTTCCGTAACTCCCAGGCGTCCGTCCTCGCGCCGACCGGCACCATCGGTCTCGCGATGTCCTGCGACACCACCGGTGTCGAGCCCGACCTCGCCCTGGTGAAGTTCAAGAAGCTGGTCGGCGGCGGCTCGATGCAGATCGTCAACGGCACCGTCCCGCAGGCCCTGCGCCGCCTGGGCTACCAGGAGGAGCAGATCGAGGCGATCGTCGCCCACATCGCCGAGAACGGCAACGTGATCGACGCCCCCGGCCTCAAGCACGAGCACTACGAGGTGTTCGACTGCGCCATGGGCGAGCGCGCCATCTCCCCGATGGGCCACGTCCGCATGATGGCCGCGATCCAGCCGTGGATCTCCGGCGCCATCTCCAAGACGGTCAACATGCCGGAGACGGCGACCGTCGAGGAGGTCGAGGAGATCTACTTCGAGGCCTGGAAGCTCGGCGTCAAGGCGCTCGCGATCTACCGCGACAACTGCAAGGTCGGCCAGCCGCTCTCCGCCAAGAAGAAGGAGGACGAGAAGGCCGAGATCACCGAGAAGGCCGAGGAGACGATCCGTACCGCGGTCGAGAAGGTGGTCGAGTACCGCCCGGTCCGCAAGCGCCTCCCGAAGGGCCGTCCCGGCATCACCACGTCCTTCACGGTCGGCGGCGCCGAGGGCTACATGACCGCCAACTCCTACCCCGACGACGGCCTCGGCGAGGTCTTCCTGAAGATGTCCAAGCAGGGCTCCACGCTCGCGGGCATGATGGACGCCTTCTCCATCGCGGTCTCCGTCGGTCTGCAGTACGGCGTGCCGCTGGAGACGTACGTCTCGAAGTTCACCAACATGCGCTTCGAGCCGGCCGGTATGACGGACGACCCGGACGTGCGGATGGCGCAGTCGATCGTCGACTACATCTTCCGCCGCCTGGCGCTGGACTTCCTGCCCTTCGAGACCCGCTCCGCCCTCGGCATCCACTCCGCCGAGGAGCGCCAGCGCCACCTGGAGACCGGCTCGTACGAGTCGGCCGACGACGAGGTCGACGTCGAGGGCCTGGCCCAGTCGGCTCCGCGCGCCCAGGAACTGAAGGCCGTGGCGGCTCCGAAGGCCCAGGCCGAGGTGGTCAAGGCCGTGCCGCAGCAGGCGCACACCAGCGCCGAGCTGGTGGAGATGCAGCTGGGCATCCAGGCCGACGCCCCGCTGTGCTTCTCCTGCGGTACGAAGATGCAGCGGGCCGGTTCCTGCTACATCTGCGAGGGTTGCGGCTCGACCAGCGGCTGCAGCTGATGACACGCCGTTCGTGAAGTAAGGGGCGCCGGCCATGGCCGGCGCCCCTTACCCGTGTGCGGTGAGGAGGTCAGGACCGGTGCGCCCGGCCCATGACCCGGGTGAAGTCCGCCGGGTCGTCCTCGAAGCCGTGCACTCCGGGACGGAGCATCCACGCGCCGGAGTCCTCCCGGACGAACTCGGCGATGGTGGCGGCCGTCGCCCCGAGGACCGAGCCGAAGTCGTCCTCGGCGAGCACGGTGTAGCCCTCACGGACGCGTACGGCGGGATTCAGGACACTGACGAACGTCCGGTGCTCGGGGTGCTGCTGGATGACCACACCCACCACCACGCGCGCGTAGCGGTCGTCGAGGCGGTCCAGTTCGAGGGTCATGACCTCGTCCCAGCCGAAGCCCTTGCCGTCCGTGCTGTCGCGGTTGAGCAGGATCGTGCCGTCCGGCGAGCGGCTGTCGAAATGCACCAGGTAGGCCGGAGCCCCGTACGCATCACTGGATGTGAAGGTCGCGGCGACGATGTCGAGATCGGTCGGCGGCCGTCCCGCGGGACTGGGGTCCCACTTGAGCGCGATCTCGACCTTGCGGATTCCTTTGCTGAAGCCGGTCACCGGGCTTCCCCTTCCCCCTGTCGCGTGCGCGCCCCCAACTCCCCTTCGGCTGAGGTGCCTTGCCCATCGTGCCACGTGCGCGGGGGCGTATGCGCGGGTCCTCTCCGCCGGAGAGTGACCGGCGCCACGCCCGGTGGCCGTACGATGGCGCGGTGCTGGTCAAGTGGATTCGCTGCACTGTTGTGGACCGCCGGGGCTTCGAGCGGGGGCAGCGAAAATGGGCGGGGCTTCCGGGGGAGCCGGGATTTCTGGGACAGGGCGGGGGCTGGAGCCGGCAGCGGCCGGGGGTGGTGCACCTCTTCTCCTTCTGGGACAGCCGTGTCGTCTACGACGCCTTCATGGCCCGTTCCCACGACCGCCTGGCCGCCGCCCAGTCCGGCACGTTCAAGGACGCGCAGGTCAAGCTGTTCGAGTACCGCTTCGACGTGAAGACGGGCTTCGAGCCGCGCTTCAGCGACTCCGATCTGATCCGGGTGGCCCTGTGCCGGGTCCACGAGGAGCGCGTCGAGCACTTCACGCTCATGCAGGAGAAGGTCTGGAACCCCGCGATGGCCGGCTCGCCCGGCATGATCCGCGGCATGTTCGCCGAGGCACCCGAGCAGGAGTTCATGATCCTGTCGATGTGGCGGGCGGCGGCCGAGCACGGCAAGTACCGCACGGAGCGTGTGGAACGCCTCGCCCTGCGGGCCCAGACAGAGGCGGACATCGCGGCCCTCACCGGCGACATCGTGGACCTCGAGCCGTCCTGGACGGTCTGAGGCATCATGGGTCTGACGGGCGAACGCACTGGTCCCGGCCGAAGTACGGCGTGCCCGGGAAGGGGTCCCGGACACGAAATGTATGTGACCTACGCCGTATGAGGCCCGTACGATTGCTCGACTCCCCGCCGTTCGAACTAGGGTTTTGGCATGGCACGACCACGGCGCATCGTCCTTGTCCGGCACGGGGAGTCAACGGGCAACGTCGACGACTCCGTGTACGAACGCGAACCCGACCACGCCCTGGCGCTGACCGAGCGCGGCTGGCGGCAGGCCGAGGAGACCGGCAAACGGCTCCGGGAGGTCTTCGGCCGGGAGAGCGTGAGCGTGTACGTCTCCCCGTACCGCCGCACCCACGAGACGCTCCGCGCCTTCCACCTCGACCCCGACCTCATACGCGTGCGGGAGGAACCCCGGCTGCGCGAGCAGGACTGGGGCAACTGGCAGGACCGCGACGACGTGCGCCTGCAGAAGGCCTACCGCGACGCGTACGGCCACTTCTTCTTCAGGTTCCCGCAGGGCGAGTCCGGCGCCGACGTGTACGACCGGGTGGGCGGCTTCCTGGAGAGCCTGTACCGCAGCTTCGAGGCCCCCGATCACCCTCCGAACGTCCTCCTGGTGACCCACGGGCTCGCGATGCGGCTGTTCTGCATGCGCTGGTTCCACTGGACGGTCGCGGAATTCGAGTCGCTGTCCAATCCCGGGAACGGCGAGATGCGGATGCTCGTTCTGGGGGAGGACGGCAAGTACACACTCGACCGGCCCTTCGAGCGCTGGCGGGAGCCGGTGCGGTACTGGGCCACCGGCTAAAGTGACAGGGCGATGACCGCTGACTCCTCTTCCCTCGGGCGCCTCGAGCGTGCTCTGGCGAGCCTGCGCGGACTGGCCGTGGGGGACGCCCTCGGCTCCCAGTTCTTCGTTCCCGCGAACTACCCCCTGCTGAAGCGCCGCGAGCTGCCCCCGGGCCCCTGGCAGTGGACGGACGACACGGAGATGGCCTGCTCCGTGGTGGCCGTGCTCGCCGCCCACCACCGCGTCGACCAGGACGCCCTCGCCCGCTCCTTCGCCGACCACCACGACGTCGACCGGGGCTACGGGCCCGCGGTCAACCGCCTGCTGCGCCTGGTCCGGGAAGGCGAGGACTGGCGTCGGCTGGCCGCCGGACTCTTCAACGGCCAGGGGTCCTGGGGCAACGGCGCGGCGATGCGCATCGCTCCCCTGGGCGCCTGGTACGCGGACGATCCCGAGCAGGCGACCCACCAGGCGGAGATCTCCGCCTATACGACGCACCAGCACCGCGAGGCCGTGGTCGGGGCCATGGCCGTGGCAGCGGCGGCGGCACTGGCGGGCTCGCCGGCCGGACCGCCCACCCCCGGGGCCCTCTTGGACGGCGTCGTCGCACTCGTACCGAAGAGCGCGGTCGGCCAGGGCCTGCGCCGGGCCCGGGACATGCTCGACTACGGCGACGCGGCCACCGTCGCGGCCGTCCTGGGCTGCGGACGGCGCACGACCGCCCACGACACGGTCCCCTTCGCCCTCTGGTCGGCCGCGCGCGCCCTCGGTGACTACACAGCGGCGTTCTGGACGACCGCCCAGGTCGGCGGGGACGTCGACACGACCTGCGCGATCGTCGGCGGTGTGCTCGCCGCGGGCACGGCGGGAGCACCGCCCGCCGACTGGGTGGGGCACACCGAGGCCCTGCCGGACTGGGCGCCCACGGGGGCCTGACGGCCTCCGCGGCCGCGGGTTCCTGCCCCTGTCCCGGTGTCCCGGGTTCCCGCCCCCGTCCCGGATGGCCGGAAACTCTCCGTGCCCGCCGGGAACGCTCTGTGACCGCCGCTCGTTCGTCAGGTAGCCGCCGTGCACCGCGCCGGTGGCCGGGGATGCAGGCGGGGACTTGGGAGCGAGAGGCGGAGGGGGGTGCGACATGGCGGTCGCGTCGCCGGTGAACCGACCGGCACCGGTGCCGGAGCCGGGGCTTACGCTGTTGGCCGCCCTGTTCCCGGCCCTTGTCGCGGTCGTGTGGGGTGCGCCGACGGCCATGGCGCGGCGGCCGGCCGGACCGCCGCGGGTGCCGTCGGCCGCCCGGCGGCGTTCCGGCCGGCCGCGGCTTCGCGCGGCGCGGCCTGGTTCAGCCCATGTGCGGGCCCGCAGCGCCCGCGAGGGAGTCGAGGTCGCTCTTGCGGACCTTCAGCACCAGCAGGGCGGCGAGGAAGGCGAGTACGCCCATCGCCGCGGCCGGTATGAAAGCGGTGGAGATGCCGTGCGCGAGCACCTCGTGCCCCCAGGGCGCCGGCAACTGGTGCGTCGTGGCGAACTGAGCCTGCTGCTCCGGCGAGGCGTCTGCGAGGAACTTCGGCATCTGCTTCTTCGCCTCGTCGGTGCCGGCCGTTCCGAAGACGGTCGTCAAGATGGAGAGTCCGAGCGAACCACCGACCTGCTGCATGGCGTTGAGCAGGCCGGACGCCGCGCCCGCCTCGTGCGGCGCGACACCGGACACGGCGGTGACGGTGGCCGTCACGAAGGTCAGGCCCATACCGAAGCCGAACACCACCATGGGCCCGAGCACTCCGCCCACGTAGGTGCTGTCGGGCCGGATGAAGGTCTGCCAGGACAGCCCGGCCACCACGAGCGCCGAGCCCGTCATCATGAACGGCTTGGGGCCGAGTACCGGCAGGAAGCGCTGGGACAGGCCCGCACCGACCGCGATCGCGACGGTCACCGGAAGGAAGGCGACTCCGGCCTTGATGGCGCTGTAGCCGAGCACGTTCTGCACGAACAGCACGATGTAGAAGAACATGCCGAACATCGCCGCGGCCAGGCTCAGCATGATCACGTACGTGCCCCAGCGGTTCCGGTCGGCGAACATCCGCAGCGGGGTGATCGGCTCCTTCGCCCGCATCTCGGTGAAGACGAAGGCGAACAGCAGCACCACGGCGGCACCGAAGGAGCCGAGGGTCAGGCCGTCGCGCCAGCCGTCCTCCGCGGCGCGTATGAACCCGTACACCAGCGCGGCCATGCCGACCGTGGAGGTCAGGGCGCCGGTGAGGTCGAAGCGCCCCGGATGACGCCGGGACTCGTTGATGTACAGCGGCGCGAGCGAGGCGATCAGCACACCGAGGGGTACGTTGACGAACAGCACCCACCGCCAGTCGAGCCAGTCGGTGAGCATGCCGCCCGCGAGCAGACCGATCGCGCCACCGCCCGCGGACACGGCGGCGAACACCCCGAAGGCCCGGTTCCGTTCGGGTCCTTCGGGGAAGGTCGTCGTGATCAGCGCCAACGACGTGGGCGACGCGATCGCGCCGCCCACACCCTGCAGGGCGCGTGCGGCGAGCAGCTGCCAGGGCTCCTGGGCCAGGCCGCCCAGCAGCGAGGCGAAGGTGAACAGCAGGATGCCGGCCATGAACACCCGGCGGCGGCCGAGGATGTCACCGGCCCGCGCACCGAGCAGCAGCAGACCGCCGAAGGTGAGCGTGTAGGCGCTGACCACCCAAGTCAGGTCGGTGGTGCTGAACTCGAGGGCGTTCTGGATGTGCGGGAGCGCGATGTTCACAATCGTCGCGTCGAGTACCACCATGAGTTGGCAGGCCGCGATGACGGTGAGTGCGATGCCGGGATGCCCCTCCCGGCGGGCCACGCCCGGATTCTGGTCGTCCTTGAGCAGCTGAGAGGTCGTCACTGTGGGTCCCCCATACAGGCATTAGTGAACGCTTGCGTTCACTGGCGCATCCACGGTAATGAGTCCCCGACAGTGAACGCAAGCGTTCACTTAATGATGCGCCGCATCCCGCGTCCCCCTGTCGCCGCGGCGCGGCGCCACTGGCCCGGAACCCCGCTTCCCTCGCATGCTGGAGAAAACAGATGGTTACCTCGCGCTGGACGGCCGAGCCGGCCCGGCCGGCTTCCCCTCGTCGGCGCGGTGCGGTGCTGGAGCGCGCGATCCTGGATGCGGCTCTGGAGCAGCTGAGCACCGTCGGCTGGAAGGGGCTGACCATGGAAGGCGTCGCGGCCGGCGCCCGGACCGGCAAGGCGGCGGTCTACCGCCGCTGGTCGTCCAAGGAGGATCTGGTCGCCGACGCCCTGGTGTCCGGGCTGCCCCGGGTGGAGCGGGCACCGGACCTCGGGAGCGTCCGCGAGGACCTGCTCACCCTGTGCCGTCAGGTGCGCGGGATCATGTATTCGCGGCCCGGTGTCGCACTGCGCTCGGTCATTCACGAATGCGATCACATGCAGGTGGAGCGCTTCGAGGGAGTGATCCTCGGGAATGTGGTCGAGCCCACCGTCGAACTGCTTCGGCAGGTCATCACCCGTGGAATAGAGCGAGGGGAGGTGCGCTCGGATGCGGCCGACGGATACGTCTTCGATGCCATTCCGGCCATGATGATGTATCGCTCAAAGATGTGCGCGAGCGAATGGGAAGACCGAGATCTCGAAGAGATGGTCGACCGGCTGATGCTCCCGCTGCTGCGGCCCTACGGCGCCTGATCCCGTGCGGCGGCGTCCTCGGTACAGGTCGGGAGACCGGGGTGTCGCGCGGCGATCCCGGCGGCGTACGCTAAGGGCGCCATGCCGTACGAACCACCCACTCACACCGTCGAGCGCTCCCTGCGCGCCACGACCGGAGCGAAGGTCATTGCCGGTGTCGATGAGGTCGGGCGCGGCGCCTGGGCCGGACCCGTCACCGTCTGTGCCGCGATCACCGGACTCCGCCGCCCGCCCGAGGGCCTGACCGACTCCAAGTTGCTGACGGTCAGGCGGCGTACGGAACTGGCCGAGACCCTGCGGTCATGGGTGACGGCCTACGCGCTGGGGCATGCTTCTCCCGAGGAGATCGACCAACTGGGGATGACGGCCGCACTGCGGCTCGCCGCGGTCCGTGCCCTGGAGGTTCTGCCGGTCCGCCCCGACGCCGTGATCCTCGACGGGAAGCACGACTACCTCGGCTCCCCCTGGCAGGTGCGCACGGTGATCAAGGGCGATCGCTCGTGTGTGGCTGTCGCGGCGGCGTCCGTGATCGCCAAGGTTCAGCGCGACAAAATGATGGCCGAACTGGGCATCGACCATGCAGACTTCGGATTCGCGGACAACGCCGGGTATCCGTCGCCCGTGCACAAGACCGCACTGGTGGAGCGGGGGCCCACCCCGCACCACCGTTTGTCGTGGGCGTATCTTGATGCGTTGCCTCAGTGGCGGCACCTCAAGAAGGTCCGCAGCTGGGCGGATGGAAGCGTTCCGGAAATTGAGGGTCAGCTCGGCTTCGATTTCTGACGGTTCCGATCGCACTGATGTGCCCCCCGGCCATCCGCGCCGCACCAACGTTTGATAAATATCAGCTCATGCCTCTCCTTCCCGAGGAGCCTCAGATTCACGAGAGTGCCCAGGGTCCCCGCGTCACTCCGGCCGCCGGCCGTACCACGCCGACCCCTCGCCCCGTACCCGGCCCCCGCCCCGCGGCTCCGTCCCGCCCCGGTCGTCCCGGCCCTCAGCGGCCCACGCCGCCGGTGCAGCGCACACCGCGTGACGGGGCTCCGGCCAAGCCTGGCCCCTCCGGCCCGGCCGTTTCCGCCGCTCCCGCGGCGGGCCCGCAGATCCAGCTGATCCCGGCTTCGGCCGAGGGTGCGCTCGACGCCGCCGATGAGGCGGTGGACCTGCTGCTGGACTCGGGCCGCGCCCCCGGTGACGTGCTCATGATCACCACGGGTGCCCAGCATCCGTGGGCCGAGCACGAGCTGTCCTTCGGCGAAGCGTCCTACTGGGCGCAGCACGACGCAGGTGACGACGTCTTCTACACGGATGCCGCCATCGCCTCCCGCGCCGGGTCCCGGCCGGTGGTCGTCGTGGCCGTCAACGGAGGCCCCGCCTCCGCTGCCGGCGTCGCCCTCCCGCTGGCGCACGCCCGAGCCGGTGCCCTGCTGATCGTCTGCGGTGACCCGCAGCAGATCAACTCGGTGCTGGGCGCCGGGGTCTGAGTCGCGTCCGGCACCTCGGGCGACCGAGGTGCCGAAGAGGCCGCTCCGGCGGAGTCCGCATGGTGCGGCTTTTGGCGTGTCCGGAAGCCGCACCTCGATGGCGCAGGTGGCGGGACGGCTCTCCTGGAGAGCCCGCGGAGCAGCATCGGAGCTGCCTTGCGAGCCTGATCCAGGCCGCCGAGGCGGCCCGAGACCGAGCGGGCGTCCTGCACGCACCTCGTGCACGAGCCGCCTGAACGGCCGTGCACGAGGCCGCCGCACCGGGCACGTCGGCCTGTCTGGCCGGGCGCTCCGGAGTGCCTCATGGATCTGCCGGAACCTGCGGGTGAGCCGGCCTGTGCTCATCGGCGCCGCTCGCCGACTCGGCCGGACCGTCGCACATCCCCCGGTCGTACCGGTCATGCTGCCCGGTCGGCGGCGCCGACCGGCGCGTCGCCCGCGCCGGTCAGCGTGCCGCCGCCCGGCGCAGCACCTCGGATACGGGGCCGCCGGAGCGCGGCACCAGTGGCGGCGCCTCCGCCGTGGCGAACGGCTCCGGTATCGAATGCACGTTGGGCCGACGGCCGCCGCGTCCCTCGCCGAGCACCTGCCAGCCGTCATGCGTCAGCGTGATGTACGCCCCGCAGCGCAGGCCGTGCAGTGTGCAGGCATCGCGCAGACCCCACATCCACGCACCGTCCTCCTCGGTCCACCGGGCATCGCCCTCACGGCAGTAGAGCAGGACAGCCGTGCGCACGGGAGTGCGGCGGCGCAGGTCGTGCGGGATCACCCGGCGCAGCTGGTCCAGCAGCGCGTTGCGCAGCATCCAGCCGTCGGCCGACGCCGAACGGCGCGTGAACGAGGCGCTGGCCCGCAGCCGTTCGTCCGGGTCGAGAACCGCCACGATCGCGGTGAGCGGCTTCGGATGATGGCGGGCGTGCAGCCCGCTGACGACCTCACGGGGGTTGCGCAGCAGCGGGATCTCGGCGGCGGCCCATTCCGCCGGCTCGAGCAGGCGACTGGCGGAAGAGTCGGACGTGGACGTCGACAACGAGGCTGCCGAGGACGAGGCGAATCCGAAGGTCACGTTCCTCCCTTCGGCTACGCGCCCATACTGCGGGCGAGGTCGGATTCGGGGGAGCGCGCACCGCAGCTGAGCCCAACCGGATCACGGACGAGCCGTGCGGGTAGCGGACCTCAATTCTTCCTGTCGAACTTGGATGCGGCAACGAGCAATTGGGGCCACCGACTGTTATCTGGTGGTCCGTGACTTATATCCCTACCCAGTGGATGAGCCGACACGCCTGAGGTGCTCGAACGCGATCCCGATGGGCGCGGCGATCCGCGCTGCGGCCACCCTGGACGACGGCGAGCGCGGGCGGCGACGCCTCGCTCATCCCTGGACGGCGAGGACCAGCGGCAGCACGCCGCGCGCCCCGGCCTTCCGGAGCAGGCGTGCCGCGACCGCCAGGGTCCAGCCCGTCTCCGTGAAATCGTCGACCAGCAGGACCGGACCGCTAGCCTCGGCGAGTGCCGACGCCAGGGCGGGCGACACCGTCAACACCCCGTCGAGGGCCTTCAGTCGCTGCGCGCTGTTGCTGCGCGCCAGCCGCGGTGCGTCCCCGGCGTACTCCACCGAGCCGAGCAGAGGGAGCCTGCCGATCTCGGCGATCCCCTCGCCCAGGGACTGGATCAGTCGCGGTCGGCTGTGCGAGGCCATGGTGACCACGCCGACCGGGCGGGGCGAGGCGTCGGACGCGCCGGAGGCCCAGCCGCCGGGACCGCGCGCCCAGTCGGCCAGTACCTCGACCACGGCCCGCGCCACGTCGTCGGGCACCGCCGCGTCCGGGGTCTGGGGAGCGAGCAGCGGGCGCAGCCGGTTGCCCCAGCCGATGTCCGACAGGCGCCCCAGAGCCCGTCCCGGTGAAGCCTGTTCCCCGGCCGGGATGCGTCCCTTGAGGTCGATGCCGATGGCCGGAAGTCCCGTCGGCCACATGCGACGGGGTTCCACTTCCACCCCGGCGCGGCCCAGATCGCTCCGCGCCGCGTCCAGTGCCGCACCGGACAGGTGCGAGGTGAAGCGCGGTTCGGCGCAGTTGTCGCAGCGGCCGCAGGGTTTGGCGCCCTCGTCGTCCAGCTGGCGCTGCAGGAACTCCATCCGGCACTCGGCGGTACTCGCGTACTCGCGCATCGCCTGCTGCTCGGCCGCGCGCTGCCGGGCCACCCATGCGTAGCGCTCGCTGTCGTACGACCACGGCTGCCCCGTCGCGATCCAGCCGCCCTTGACCCGGCGCACCGCGCCGTCCACGTCGAGGACCTTCAGCATCGTCTCCAGGCGTGAGCGGCGCAGCTCGACCAGCGGCTCCAGGGCGGGCAGCGACAGGGGGCCGTCAGCCCGGGCGAGGACGTCCAGAGTGCGCCGGACCAGATCCTCGGAAGGGAAGGCCAGCGAGGCGAAGTACTCCCAGATCGCCTCGTCCTCCTTGCCGGGCAGCAGCAGTACCTCGGCGTGGGCGACGCCGCGGCCGGCCCTGCCGACCTGCTGGTAGTAGGCGATGGGGGAGGAGGGCGAGCCGAGATGGACCACGAAACCGAGGTCAGGCTTGTCGAAGCCCATGCCGAGCGCGGAGGTGGCGACCAGTGCCTTGACACGGTTGGCGAGCAGGTCGTCCTCGGCCTGCTGCCGTTCCGCGTTCTCCGTCTTGCCCGTGTACGAGGCGACGGCGTGCCCGCGCTGCCGAAGGAAGGCGGTGACCTCCTCGGCGGCGGCGACCGTGAGCGTGTAGATGATGCCGGAGCCCGGCAGGTCGTCGAGATGGTCGGCGAGCCAGGCCATCCGGTGCGCGGCGTCCGGGAGCCGCAGCACACCGAGGCTCAGACTCTCCCGGTCCAGTGGTCCGCGGAGCACCAGGGCGTCGGACGCGCCGCCCGTGCCGAGCTGCTCGGCGACGTCCGCCGTCACCCGCGCGTTGGCCGTGGCGGTGGTGGCCAGCACCGGGACACCGGGCGGGAGATCGCCGAGCATGGTGCGCAGCCGCCGGTAGTCGGGCCGGAAGTCGTGGCCCCAGTCGGAGATGCAGTGGGCCTCGTCCACGACCAGCAGGCCGGTGGCTGCGGACAGCTTGGGCAGGACCTGGTCACGGAAGTCGGGGTTGTTCAGCCGCTCGGGCGAGACGAGCAGCACGTCCACGTCGCCCGACGCGATCTCGGCCTGGACGGACTCCCACTCCTCGGTGTTGGCGGAGTTGATGGTCCGGGCATGGATCCCGGCGCGGGCCGCGGCGTCGACCTGGTTCCGCATGAGCGCGAGCAGCGGCGAGACGATCACCGTGGGACCACTTCCCGCGGCCCGCAGCAGTGAGGTCGCCACGAAGTACACAGCGGACTTGCCCCATCCCGTGCGCTGCACGATCAGGGCCCGGCGCCGCTCGGCGACCAGTGCCTCGATCGCCCGCCACTGGTCCTCGCGCAGCCGGGCGGTGCCTGTGGCATCCCCGACGAGCCGGGCGAGGACGGCGTCGGCCTGTGCGCGGAGGTCCGCGTTGCTCGTGTGCTCCATGGCTCCATACAACAGGACGGGACCGACAACCGGGCGGGCCCGGGGCAGAGCTGTGGACAACGGGAACGGCCTTGTCGTGTCCCTGATCCGACTTGTCCACAGGCTCAAGCGGAACATCAAGATCCGCGAGATCGTCGGCGCATGACGAATCACAGCGACACCACCGGACCCTTCGAAAGCGACGGCATCTCGGGGCAGGAGCCGTACACCGGACCGACCGAACACGCCGCACAGGTCACTCTGCGCACCCCGGCCGAACTGGCCGACGCCCTGCCCTACCTGCTCGGGTACCGCCCGGAGGACAGCATGGTGCTGGTCGCACTGAACGACCGCGAGGGCCGGGGCAGGTTCGGCGGCCGGGCCCGGCTCGGCATCCCCGCGAACGAGGAGGACTGGGAGGCCGCGGCCCGGCAACTGGTCCGCGGACTTGTGACCGGCAGCGAGCGGCGCGGCGCACGGCCCGAGCGGATGGTGGCCTATGTCTGCCAGGAACCCGCGCCGGGGCAGTCCGGCCAGGACGTCAAACGACGCCTGGAGCCGCTTGCCCAGCTGATGCGCACGGAGTGCGGCACCCTCGACGTGCCGGTCATCGAGGCCCTGTGCATCTCGGACGGCCGCTTCTGGTCCTACTGCTGCCCGGTCAAGGAGTGCTGCCCCGAGGACGGCTCACCGATGGGGCTGCCCGGCACCTCCGTGCTCGCCGCCGCGGCCACCTACGCCGGGATCCAGGTGCGCGGCACGCTGAGGGAGCTGCGCGCCAGGCTGCAGCCCTGGGAGACCTCGGCCGCGCTGGAACAGGAGGTTTCCTTGGACGCGGCAGGCATGAGCCTGGTGCCCCGGATCCTGGACGAGACGGGCCGGCACGAGGTGGCGGAGGAGACCGTCGCCCTCGCCGAGCGGATCATCCGCCGCTTCGCCGAGGCGGCCCCGGCCTCCGGCACACACCCGGCGGACGTACGCGACGACGGCCTCCTCGGCGCCGACGAGGCGGCCACCCTGATCCTCGGGCTCCAAGACCGCACGACCCGCGACAGGGCCGCCGCCTGGATGGAGGGGGACGAGGCAGGTCCCGCGCTCCGCCTCTGGCGTGCCCTGGCCCGCCGTTGCGTCGGACCCTATGGCGAGCACGCCGCCGCACCACTGACCCTGGCGGGCTGGGTCGCCTGGTCCATGGGCGATGAGCTGGAGGCGCGCGAGGCGCTGGCCATGGCGCTGGGCGCGGATCCCGACTACCTCTTCGCCCGCCTGCTGCACCAGGCCTGCAATGAGGGACTCGACCCCGAGGCGGTGCGCCGCTGTCTGCGCGCGGAGCGCGACCGACGCCCGCCTGCGGACACCGTGGAGCAGCCATCGCGGCGGACCGCGGAGGAAGCGGAGGGAGGGGAGGAAGTCGTCCCGGCACCTCGGACCGCTCTCGCCGAGCCCACGCCGACCGAGCCCACGCCGACCGGGCCCCCGGCGCCGGGAGCCGTCGCCCAGGCGGACGATCGCGGTGGTGAGCCCGGCGCCCAGGCGGACGGCCGGTGTACCGAGTCCGGTGCTCGGACGGACGACCGCGGTGCGGAGCCCGGCGCCGGGACGGGCGCGCGGCGGCGACGCCGTGCACGAGCTGCGGATGGCGACAACACCCGTCACACAGCCCGGGAGAGGGGGACGCGGCGGAGGCCGGCCGACTCCCGGCCCCGAACGTCCGCGGCTGAGGCCGGCCGGCCCGGCACCCCCGGCGCGAGCGCCGCCCGCTCGCGTGCGGCGGCGGGCCAGGCTGACACGACGACAGGTGGTGCCGCGTCGGGCAGCGGGCCATCCCGGCCGGAGGTGGACGGATGAGCAGCACCCGGTGCGACCCGGGGCAGGCATCGGTCTCCGCCGGTTCCGGTGGCGTGCCAGGGGCAGCGCATGAGAACCGGTGGCCGCGGTGTGCGGTGACCGGGCGACGGGGGCGGCCGTTCCTTCCCGCTCAGTCGGCTCCGTACCGGCACCTCGGTCCGGTGGTGTGCGCGGACCCCGGCCGGCCGGTCACGTCGCCCTCCGCCGGCTTCCCCGAGGCGAGCCGTGACCCGGACGAGTCCCCTTCCGTTCACCTGAGTGGCGGAACGCCTGGACGGGCCCTGCCGCCGAACCGCCCCTGTCCTCCGTGGCGACCCAGTGGCCGCCCAGCGCGCCCGAGGCGCACCGAGCGCGGAAGAAGCCACCACATGCACCAGCAGCCGACCCCGCCCGCCGCCCCCTGCGAGCGTCCGTCCCGGGACAGGCGCGAGCCGTTCCCGGCGGACGGCACGGGCCTCCGCTCGCCGGAGGCCACTGGCCCTGCGCACCAGCCGCCCGCCGACTCACGACCTCCTTCACCGGCGGTCCAGGACAGCCCCACGTCCTCCGTCCCCACCCGCCCCGGCCGACCCGCGACGGCCCCGGCGCAGCGCACGCCCCCGGGCAGCCGCCCGGCGCCGGAGCTGCCGACCACCCGGCAGCGCACGCCCCCCGGCAGCCGCCCGGCGCCGGAGCTGCCCACCACGCACACCGCGCTGATCTGCGTGGCCCTGCCCGGCCTCGTCATCTCCGGCGAACCGGGCCAGCTGACCGGCCGGGGACTCGACGGGTTCTACCGAGGCGGCAGACGGCTGCTCTCCCGCTGCCAGGTGCGTGTGGCGGGCCGCGAACCGCTGCCGGTGCAGGCCAGGATGACCGGAGCCGCCAGCGCCCGCTTCGTGGGGACGCTGCGCGCGTCCCCGGCGGCCGGCCCCGACCCCGATGTCGTCGTGGAGCGAACACGCCATGCCGACGGAACCGAAAGGATCACTCTCCGCAACGCGGCCTTTCGCCCGCTGCGCCTGCCCGTCGAGGTCGCCCTCGGTACCGACCTGGCGGACCTCGGCGCCATCGCCGCAGGTACCTCGGGCCCCGAACTCCCGGCCAGCGTCCATGACGCGGGCCTGCGCTGGGCCACGGCCGACGCCGCCGCCTGCGTCACCGCGGACCCGCCGCCCTCCGACGCCCTGGCCTCCGCCGGGCTGCTGCGCTGGGAAGTGGAACTGCCACCGGGCGGGACGGCGGCCCTGGAGCTGAGGGTGCGTCCCGCGGGGGCGGGTCCGCTCAGGGCCGCGGGGCATGCCGGTACCGGTCCCTTCGCCGCCGCGACAGCGGCCGGCGACGACCCCCGGGTGGCCCCGCTGCTGCACTCGGCCGTCGCCGACCTCCAGGCACTGCTCCTGCGTGACCCCGCACACCCGGCCGACACCTACCTGGCGGCGGGCGCCCCCTGGCGCTGCGGAATGGCCCCGGCCGAGGCCCTCGCCGCCGCCCGTATGACGCTGCCGCTGGGCACGCGGCTCGCCGCGGGCACCTTGCGTGCCCTGGCCCGCACCCAGCTCCCCGGCCCGGGCCCCAGAGCCGGCCTGATCCCCGGCCCGCGACGCGACGCCGGCCCGCACCTCCCGCCGAGCTGCACAGGAACGGAGGCCACGCTGCTCTTCCCCGTCCTGCTGGCCGAGGCCCGCCGCTGGGGGCTGCCCGACCAGGAGACCCGGGAACTGCTGCCCGCGGCCGAGCGCTGCCTGACCTGGCTGCGGACGACCGTCGGGGACGACACCTACCTCCCCGACCCGCACCCCGCGGGGCCGGCGCGCTGCGAGACCCAGGCTCACGCCCATCGCGCCGCCCTGCTGGGTGCCGATCTCCTCGACGCCTACGACAGGCCGGGCGCCGAAGAACTGCGCGAGTGGGCGCAGAGACTGCGGACGGCCTTCCACGCGGGCTTCTGGGTGGAGGACCGCGGTGGCGGACGCCCGGCCGCCGCGCTGACGCCGGACGGCCGGCCCGTGCCCCATCTGACCGCCGCCGCCGTCCACCTCCTCGACACCGGCCTGCTCGGTGCGGGCCGGTTCGCCCCGGGCCTGCTCGACAAGGTGCACACGGAACACCTGGCCCGGCTGCTCGGCACCCCCGCCATGGACGCGGGCTGGGGACTGCGCGGCCTCGGCACCAAGGAAGCGGGACACAACCCGTTCGGGCACCGGACCGGAGCCGTGCGCGTCCAGGAGACCGCCCTGGCGGTCGCCGGACTCACAGCGGCCGGCTACGAGAAGGAAGCCACCGGTCTGCTGCGCGGCTTGCTGGCGGCGGCGGAGCACTTCGGTCACCGCCTCCCCGAGATGTACGCCGGCGAACAGCGCTCGGCCGGCGGCGCCCCCCTCCCGCACCCCGCGGCCTGCCGCCCGGCCGCCACCGCCGCGGCCTCCGTGGTGCTGCTGCTCACCGCCCTCGCCGGCATCCGCCCCGACGCCCCGGCCCGCACGGTCACCCTGCGCCCCGTGCGGAGCGCCCCGCTCGGCGAACTCGTCCTCAGCGGACTGCGTGTCGCGGGCACCCCCTTCGCCGTGCGGATCAGCCGACTGGGACTCGCCATGGTGGAAGAAGCGGCGGACGGCCTGCAACTGGGCGCGTGACCCCCACAGGAGTCGGGTGACCTCGTACGACACGATCGGAGCGATGCACGGAGAGGAGGCTCAGCGGTCGATACCGGAATGAAGCGGAACCACCCTCGATGCGACCGGCGAAGGGAGTGTTTATCGTCAGGCAGACGACTATGATCGCCGCATGCCCTACGACCCGTCAGCGTTTCCGCCCTTTGCCGTCACCGTGGACCTGGTCGTGCTGACCGTGCGTCGGCATGCCCTGTGCGCGCTTGCGGTACGCAGGGGGGAGTCTCCGTTCCAGGGGCGCTGGGCGCTGCCCGGAGGCTTCGTACGGGCCGACGAGGACCTGACCCAGGCGGCGGCGCGCGAGCTGGCCGAGGAGACCGGGCTGTGCGCCCATGACCCCTCGGCCCCGGCCCAGGACAACGGAGCCCACCTGGAGCAGCTCGCCACCTACGGTGACCCCGAGCGGGACCCGCGTATGCGCGTGGTCAGCGTCGCGCATCTCGCGCTCGCGCCCGATCTGCCCGCACCGCGCGCCGGCGGTGACGCGAGCAACGCGCGCTGGGCCCCGGTCGAGGAACTCCTTCAGCAGGGCGGCCACGGCCGCGACGGCGAAACCGTGGCACCGCTCGCCTTCGACCACGCCCAGATCCTCGCCGACGGGGTGGAACGCGCCCGCTCCAAGATCGAGTACTCGTCACTCGCCACCGCCTTCTGCCCGCCCGAATTCACCGTCGGCGAGCTGCGCCGGGTGTACGAGGCGGTGTGGGGCGTGGCGCTCGACCCGCGGAACTTCCACCGCAAGGTCACCGGCACGCCCGGGTTCCTCGTGCCCACCGGCGGGACGACCACACGCCAGGGCGGCAGGCCGGCCCAGCTCTTCAGGGCCGGTGGCGCCACCCTGCTCAACCCGCCGATGCTGCGCCCCGAGGTGTGAGAAACGGGGTGCCGGCCCCGCCGCCCGAACGGTACGCCGGTCGCCCGTTCCGACCGCCGGCGTCCATCGAACGGCGGACAATATCGGGGATTACACCACGCGGCACCGTCGCGCAAGTCGCCTTATACCCGAAAAACCGGACATCTCGCGCTATCTTGCTGCAGGTGATCGAGGCCTTCGGACTGACCAGCAATCCCCGCAAGGCGCATCCGCCCGCCGTCGACGACATTTCCTTCGAAGCGAGTCCCGGACATGTCACCGCGCTCCTCGGCGGCGCCGGCGCGGGCAAGACGACGGCGCTCAAACTGATGCTTGAGCTGCAACAGGGGCGCGGAATCACCTACTTCAAGGGCCGGCCCCTGCACCGGATCCCCCATCCGGCGCGGGAAGTCGGCGTACTCCTCGGCGATGTGCCGGGCCATCCGGCCCGCTCCGTCCGCGGCCAGCTGCGCATGCTCTGTGCGGCGTCGGGAGTTCCCGCGCGGCGCGCGGACGAGGTCCTCGAAGTGGTGGGTCTCGTCAGCCTTCGCGAGGAGCGCCTCGGCACGCTCTCGCGCGGCATGGATCGCAGACTCGGCCTGGCCTGCGCCCTGCTGTCCGACCCGCACACACTGGTCCTGGACGAACCCACCGACGGCCTCTCCGCCCGGGAGGCCCAGTGGCTGCACGGCATGTTGCGAGCCCACGCCGACCAAGGCGGCACGGTGCTCTTCACCACGGCCGAACCCAAGGAGGCCGCGCGCACCGCGGACCGGGTCGTCACCCTCGACGGCGGCAGACTCGTCGCCGATCAGGAGGCCAGGGCTTTCGCCCGCACCCGGCTGCGCCCGCGCGTGGCCGTCCGGAGCCCCCATGCCGCACGACTCGCGGCCCTGCTCAGCAAGGACGCTCGCACGACCCGCCGCTCCGTCGAGGTCGTACGCGAAGGCGGCAACCGCCTCTCGGTGTACGGCACCACGACCGCCGACGTCGGCGAGATCGCGTTCCGCAACGGCATCCTCGTTCATCAACTGGCCGATGAAGTGGGCGACATGGGGCCGGGTGCCGGTACCGGCGGCGACGACGCGGCACACTCCGCCGAGCCCCGGCACACCGCATCGGACGCACCACCGGCGGAGCGGGAGAGCCCGCGGGAGCGCCGACCGGCGGACCGGGACCCGGCGGCGACCGCAGTCCCGTACGGCGACCGGGAGCAGACCATGGCCGGCCGCACCCGGGCAGGGTACGAACCCGCGGTGTCCGGTCGCGCGGCACACGATCCGGGCGCCTTCTCCTCGCGGGGACCCGCCCCGGGCACGCCGGACGGCTCGCCCGGGGACCCGGACCGAGCCGCGGACGAGTTGCCGACGGAGCGCGAACGCCCCGCCACCGGGGAGCCGCAGGAGCCGGCCGGTGTCCCGGCGGCGGAGCCGCGCACCGCGAGGCCGACGCCGGCATCGGGCCCCGCCGCGTCCGACCCGGCAGCGGCCGAGCGTCGTACGACAGCCCCCGACCGGTTCGTACCGGAGTCCGGCACCCCGGCACCGGGGCGCGCGTCCGGCGACACCACGGCCACCCGGCACCCGTCGGGACGGCGCGAGCACACCTCGGCCGACTCGCCGGCGCCGGAGGCGGAGCGCGCCGCGGCCCGCCTCGCAACCACCGGCGAAGGGCGATCGGCCTCCGCGCCCTCGGCACCGGAGCGGCTGTGGGGTGCCGGCCGTGAGCGCCCCGAACCCGGTCGCCCCCTTGACCAGGAGCCGGTGCCGGACCGCCCGGTGACCGTCTCCGACGAGCCTCCCCTCAGCGCGTCGCCGGCCGACCAGGCGTCCTCGGCGGACGATCCGGCGCACGGCGGCACTCCGTCCGACCGAAAGCCCGACCGAAAGTCCGACCGGAAGAGCGCGGCCGGTGACGACGCCCACGAGGCGCGAGTCCGATCCTCCGGCGGCCGGTCCGCCGAACCGGCGGCCGGTCCGGACGCCCGTCCCGGCGGGGGCGGGGCGGCCTCCGAGGCGCGCACCGGCGGTTCGGGCACCTCCACGGCGACCATCGCCGGACCCCGCACCCTGCTCCCCGGAGCCAGGAATCCCGGCGCCCGGCAGGCGCAGGCCGACCGCGCGGCCCGCCCCGGCAGTGCCCGTCCTTCCGCTGTCTCTTCCCCCCTCCCGCCTCCCATCTCCGTCCGCTCCGCCCGGAGCCCCCTGCGCCCTCTCCGCTACGAGATCCGGCGTGCCGCCGGCATCGGCACCGGCTTCCTCGTCTGCGGTGCCGCGCTGGTGGTGTCCGCGCTCACCGCCGTACTCCTCGCGCGGATCGGCCACACCCCGCAGGACCGGCTGTTCGCGGCATGGCCGCGCGAACTGCCGCTGCCGCCCGCGGCACTCGCGGCGGGGCTGCTCGGTGCCCTGGCCTTCGGGGACGAGTTCCGTCACCCCGCCCTGGCGGCGGACCGCGGCACCGTCCCCCGCCGGCTGGGGCTGCTCACCGCGAAACTGCTCGTCTCCGGGGCCACCGCGGTGCTGCTCGCCTTCCTCACCGTGGGCTGTGACGCCGAAGCGCTCTACGTCGTCTACGGACGAGAGCTCACGGAAGTTCCCGGGGACTGGCTTTCGCTGACCGCGAGTTGGTTCGGGCTCGTCGTCGGCTGCGCCTGGGCCGGTGTGCTGGCGGCCGGAGTGTTCCGGTCCACGACGGCCGGGCTGGCCGCGGTCCTCGCCGTGCCCGTGGTGGTCGTCCCGCTCGTGCACAAGGCGCTGCAGGGCCCTGCCGTGCGGCTGGCGGCCGACTTCCCGGTGCGGATGCGGGAGGTCTACCTGCTGCAGTGGCCCTTCGGAGGGGAGCGGTACCTCCTCGCCGCGGCGCGGGTCGTCGCCCAACCCGTCGGCGGCGCACTGGCGTTGTCACTCGCGGCACTGCTCTGCGCGTATCTGCTCACGGCGCTGCGAACGAGGTGCCGATGACCCCTGTCCGTACTTTTCGCGCCCTGCTGTGCGCACAACTCCCCGCAGAAAGCCCATTTCTTTCCGATAAGGCGTCAATTGCGACGGGGTGAGCGATCACCCTTTCGTGTGCTTTTCACCAAAGACCTCAAGGGAGTTGGAGACGACGCCGACAAAGGATCCGTGAGTACCCTTGCGCACACCATGATGACCGCCGCCCGCTCCGCAGACTCAGGTCTGGTCGGCCCGGGCGAACTCGACCGCTACCCCTTCGCCGAGGCCCCGGTGGCCGACCGCGTCGGCACGCCCACCTGGGACGGCGGGGACCCCGACCTGGGCCGTGTCGGCCGGCGGGCCGCGGGCAGCCGCGGCCGCGGACTGCACGGCCAACTCGTTCAGCAGCTGGGACAGATGATCGTCTCCGGCGACCTGGGCGCGGACCGCCCGCTGGTGCCGGAGGAGATCGGCCAGCGTTTCGAGGTCTCCCGCACCGTCGTCCGCGAGTCCCTCCGGGTCCTGGAGGCCAAGGGCCTGGTCAGTGCCCGCCCGAACGTCGGGACGCGGGTGCGTCCCGTCAGTGACTGGAACCTGCTCGACCCGGACATCATCGAATGGCGGGCCTTCGGGCCGCAGCGGGACGACCAGCGCCGGGAGCTCAGCGAGCTGCGCTGGACGATCGAGCCGCTCGCCGCCCGTCTCGCGGCCGGCCACGGGCGCGAGGAGGTGCAGCAGCGCCTCTGTGACATGGTCGAGATCATGAGCCACGCCATGGCCCAGGGCGACGCGCTCACCTACTCGCGCGCCGACACCGAGTTCCACGCGCTGCTCATCCAGATCGCCGCCAACCGCATGCTGGAGCACCTCTCCGGCATCGTCTCGGCGGCCCTCCAGGTCTCCGGCGGCCCGGTCACCGGCTGCGACCGGCCGAACGAGGCGTCCCTCGCGCAGCACGCGCGGATCGTCGACGCGCTCGGCACCGGCGACGGCTCGGCGGCGGAGGCGGCCATGCGCCAGCTGCTCACGGTCCACCCCGAGGTGGAGCGTGTGGTGCCCGCCCCGCGCGAGCACTGACCCCGCGAGGGACACAGTGCGGTCGCCAGTGTGGGGCGCCCTAGGGGCGCTCGTGGCCGCGCCGGGCCAGGGCGCCGGCCCTCGCCGGACCCCGCCGGACCTTCTGGAATCCGGCGGGGTCCGGCGGTGCCGCGGGCCGCTCTGGTGTGCGGGTGACCAGGTTTGAGGCCGACGATGATCTCATCTGCACATGTCTGACCGCTTTTGACCAGTTACGGGGTGTGACTCGGGCCACGCAGATTGGGCGTAACGCTCTTGGAGACAGCGCGATGACCTAAGAGGTGACAGCCGCGAAGGGAATACGGACGCCGTCATAGGCGCTGTGGAACTTCCCGGCCTCCGCCCGCGCCGTCGGCCCATCCCCAGGCCGGTGGTCGGCTCCTGTCCGCAGTGGACGGTGCCGGAAGCCGTTTTCCAACGTTCCGAGAGGTTGTTCGTGTCGGCCAGCACATCCCGTACGCTCCCGCCGGAGATCGCCGAGTCCGTCTCTGTCATGGCGCTCATTGAGCGGGGAAAGGCTGAGGGGCAGATCGCCGGCGACGATGTGCGTCGGGCCTTCGAAGCTGACCAGATTCCGGCCACTCAGTGGAAGAACGTACTGCGCAGCCTCAACCAGATTCTTGAGGAAGAGGGTGTGACGCTGATGGTCAGTGCCGCAGAGCCCAAGCGCACCCGCAAGAGCGTCGCAGCGAAGAGTCCGGCGAAGCGCACCGCCACCAAGTCGGTCGCGGCGAAGACGGTGACCACCAGGAAGGCCACCGCCACCACGGCCGCCCCTGCCGCGCCCACCGCTCCGGCCGCGGCTGATTCCGCCGAGGAAGCCGCATCCGCCAAGAAGGCCGCGGCGAAGAAGACGACCGCGAAGAAGACGGTCGCCAAGAAGACCGTCGCGAAGAAGGCGGTCGCCAAGAAGACCGCCGCCAAGAAGGACGACGTCGAGATCCTCGAGGACGAGGTCCTCGAGGAGACCAAGGTCGCCGACGAGCCGGAGGGCGCCGAGAGCGCCGGCTTCGTCCTCTCCGACGAGGACGAGGACGACGCGCCCGCGCAGCAGGTCGCCGCCGCCGGTGCCACCGCAGACCCGGTCAAGGACTACCTCAAGCAGATCGGCAAGGTCCCGCTGCTCAACGCCGAGCAGGAGGTCGAGCTCGCCAAGCGCATCGAGGCCGGTCTGTTCGCCGAGGACAAGCTGGCCAACGCCGACAAGCTGGCCCCCAAGCTCAAGCGCGAGCTGGAGATCATCGCCGAGGACGGCCGCCGCGCCAAGAACCACCTTCTGGAGGCCAACCTCCGTCTGGTGGTCTCCCTGGCCAAGCGCTACACCGGCCGCGGCATGCTCTTCCTGGACCTCATCCAGGAGGGCAACCTCGGTCTGATCCGCGCGGTCGAGAAGTTCGACTACACCAAGGGCTACAAGTTCTCCACGTACGCCACCTGGTGGATCCGTCAGGCGATCACCCGCGCCATGGCCGACCAGGCCCGCACCATCCGTATCCCGGTGCACATGGTCGAGGTCATCAACAAGCTCGCGCGCGTGCAGCGCCAGATGCTCCAGGACCTGGGCCGCGAGCCCACCCCGGAGGAGCTGGCCAAGGAACTCGACATGACCCCCGAGAAGGTCATCGAGGTCCAGAAGTACGGCCGTGAGCCCATCTCGCTCCACACCCCGCTGGGTGAAGACGGCGACAGCGAGTTCGGTGACCTCATCGAGGACTCCGAGGCCGTCGTTCCCGCCGACGCGGTCAGCTTCACGCTTCTGCAGGAGCAGCTGCATTCGGTTCTGGACACCCTGTCCGAGCGCGAGGCCGGCGTCGTCTCCATGCGTTTCGGTCTCACCGACGGTCAGCCGAAGACCCTCGACGAGATCGGCAAGGTGTACGGCGTGACGCGTGAGCGCATCCGCCAGATCGAGTCCAAGACCATGTCGAAGCTGCGCCACCCGTCGCGTTCGCAGGTGCTGCGCGACTACCTCGACTAGGTCGCCCTCGTACGACGGCGAAGGCCCGGTTCCCCTCGCGGGGGCCGGGCCTTCGTGCTGCGCGCTTGCGTCGCGTGACTGACTCTGGGTTTTCCAGCAGGACCCCAGAGTGAGGAGCTTGCATGCGCCGTACCGTTGCCCGGGCACTGATCCGGCCGTTGGCCCTGGCGGCCACCATGACTGCGATACCCCTGGTGAGCGCGGCACCCGTGGCCGCCGACAGTGTGGTCGTCGGAGGGTTTCCGATCGACGTTTCCGAGGCGCCCTGGACGGTCGCACTGGCCAGCCGTGACCGGTTCGGAGGTACTCGGGCGGGCCAGTTCTGCGGCGCCGTGGCCATCGGGCGCAGCGCGGTGCTCACCGCCGCACACTGTCTGACCGAGGACGTCCTCGGGGCGCCCCCGGACCGAGTACCCGATCTCAAGGTCATCGCGGGCCGCACGGACCTGCTGTCGACGAAGGGCCAGGAGATCGCCGTACGCGAGGTCCGCACCAATCCGGAGTGGGAGATGGAGACCAACTCCGGCGACTTCGCGGTGGTCACACTCGCGGAACAGCTGCCGAAGAGCACGGTCGTCACCATGGCCCGCGAGGGCGATCCGGCCTATGCGCCGGGCACGGAGGCCCTGGTGTCCGGATGGGGCGACGTGACCGGCGGGGGCGCCTACGCACGCCGACTACACGCCGCACGCCTGCATGTACTGTCCGACGACCGGTGTGCCCGTGCCTACCCCGGTGGCCCCGACGGCACCTACGAGGCCGACACGATGCTCTGCGCCGGTGAGGTGGCCGGAGGTCCCGACGGCTGCCAGGGGGACAGTGGCGGCCCCCTGGTGGCCGGGGGGCGGCTGATCGGCCTTGTGTCGTGGGGAAGCGGCTGCGGACGGCCGGGGCTGCCCGGCGTCTATACGCGCGTCTCCGCGGTCGTACGCGCCCTGGAGGCGGCCACAGAGGCCAAGAAGACGGCCTGACGGGCTCCTGTGCGCGCGTGCGCGGCCAACGAGCACGGGCGGCCCCTCCTGGTGGGGAGGGGCCGCCCGTGCACCGGCCTGTGCCGGGGCTGGCTCGTCGTGGGTGCGAGAATCAGCGCTCTTCTTCGGAAGCGGTGCCCGGGATGGACGTCAGCCGTTCCGTCTCGTCCTGTATCTCAGCGGCGATCTTCTTGAGTTCCGGCTCGAACTTGCGACCGTGGTGGGCGCAGAAGAGCAGTTCGCCGCCGCTGAGCAGCACGACGCGCAGGTATGCCTGGGCGCCGCAGCGGTCGCAGCGATCGGCGGCCGTCAGTGGGCTCGCGGGGGTCAGAACAGTAGTCACGTCGCCTCTTCTCTAGCTCGACGAGCTGTCGTACCAGGGTCAACATCCAACCAGCCCGAAAACGTTCCCGCTCGTGGCATTTCCTCGAAAAAATCTTTCCGGGGCGGCTGTTTGCTGCCGGTTGGCGGCGAATGTGCCGTATTGCGTCTCTTGTGTGCGTACGGGTTCGCGCTGTTGCTGTCTCGGTCCTCCCGGCCGGGTTGCCGGTTGTTCATGAGGACGTGCCCGGAGCCTAAATGGTTCATGCCCCGAAGGGAACGTGATATGTACTTCACTCCATCGAGGGATCGAACACGCATGCGAACCTGGACTAGTGTGAGATGCCGACGAGGGTGGCGTTACACCGGCCCTACCTGGGCTCGGTACCCTCTGAGCGGCGACCGAAGCCGCCCCCTTACCCAAAAGGGGGCCACCTGAAATTCAGCGAGGAGCGAACCGCGTGACCGCCGATACGTCCGTGCCGTCCACAGCGCTGCTGGCAGGAGCAGACCGGGACGGTTCCAACTACACCGCGCGGCACCTGCTCGTCCTTGAGGGCCTGGAGGCCGTGCGCAAGCGCCCGGGCATGTACATCGGCTCGACCGACAGCCGCGGTCTGATGCACTGCCTGTGGGAGATCATCGACAACTCGGTGGACGAGGCCCTCGGCGGCTACTGCGACCACATCGACGTGATCCTCCACGACGAAGGCTCCGTGGAAGTGCGCGACAACGGTCGCGGCATCCCCGTCGACGTGGAACCGAAGACCGGCCTGTCCGGCGTCGAGGTCGTCATGACCAAGCTGCACGCCGGCGGCAAGTTCGGTGGCGGCTCCTACGCCGCGTCCGGCGGTCTGCACGGAGTGGGTGCCTCCGTGGTCAACGCGCTCTCCGGCCGTCTCGACATCGAGGTGGACCGCGGCGGCCACACCCACGCCATCAGCTTCCGGCGCGGCGTGCCGGGCGCCTTCCAGGGCGAGGGCCCGAACGCGAAGTTCGAGGCCAGGAGCGGCCTGGTCAAGGCCAAGAAGATCCCCAAGACCCGCAGCGGCACGCGCACGCGGTACTGGGCCGACCGGCAGATCTTCCTCAAGGACGCCAAGCTCTCCCTGGACAATCTGCACCAGCGGGCCCGGCAGACCGCCTTCCTGGTGCCGGGCCTGACGATCGTCGTCCGCGACGAGTTCGGGCTCGGCGAGGGCGGCAGCAAGGGCGAGGAGTCCTTCCGCTTCGACGGCGGCATCAGCGAGTTCTGCGAGTACCTGGCGAGCGACAAGCCGGTCTGCGACGTCCTCCGCTTCACCGGCCACGGCACCTTCAAGGAGACCGTCCCGGTTCTGGACGATCACGGCCAGATGACCCCCACCGAGGTCAAGCGCGAGCTGGCCGTGGATGTGGCGATGCGCTGGGGCACGGGCTACGACACCACCCTGAGGTCCTTCGTCAACATCATCGCCACTCCCAAGGGCGGCACCCATGTGTCGGGCTTCGAACAGGCCGTCGTCCAGACGATGAACGACGTGCTGCGCGCCAAGAAGATGCTGCGTGTGGCCGAGGACAACATCGTCAAGGACGACGCCCTGGAGGGGCTGACCGCCGTCGTCACGGTGCGTCTGGCCGAGCCGCAGTTCGAGGGGCAGACCAAGGAGGTCCTCGGTACCTCGGCGGCCCGCCGCATCGTGAACAACGTGATCTCCAACGAGCTGAAGGCGTTCCTGACCGCCACCAAGCGGGACGCCGCCGCCCAGGCCCGCGTCGTCCTGGAGAAGGCGGTCGCCGCCGCCCGCACGCGTGTGGCGGCCCGCCAGCACAAGGACGCCCAGCGGCGGAAGACCGCTCTGGAGTCCTCCTCGCTGCCGGCCAAGCTCGCCGACTGCCGCAGCGACGACGTCGACCGCAGCGAGCTGTTCATCGTCGAGGGCGACTCCGCGCTCGGCACGGCGAAGCTGGCCCGGAACTCAGAGTTCCAGGCGCTGCTGCCGATCCGGGGCAAGATCCTCAACGTGCAGCGGTCGTCGGTGACCGACATGCTCAAGAACGCCGAGTGCGGCGCGATCATCCAGGTCATAGGAGCGGGCTCGGGCCGCACCTTCGACATCGATCAGGCCCGGTACGGCAAGATCATCATGATGACCGACGCCGATGTGGACGGCTCCCACATCCGCTGCCTGCTGCTCACGCTGTTCCAGCGCTATATGCGGCCGATGGTCGAGGCCGGCCGAGTCTTCGCCGCCGTCCCGCCGCTGCACCGCATCGAGCTGATCCAGCCGAAGAAGGGGCAGGAGAAGTACGTCTACACGTACACGGACCGGGAACTGCGCGACAAGCTCATGGAGTTCAAGAGCAAGGGCATCCGGCACAAGGAATCCATCCAGCGCTACAAGGGTCTGGGTGAGATGGACGCCGACCAGCTGGCCGAGACCACGATGGACCCGCGCCACCGCACCCTGCGCCGCATCAACCTCTCCGACCTGGAGGCCGCGGAACAGGTCTTCGACCTGCTGATGGGCAACGACGTGGCGCCCCGCAAGGAGTTCATCTCCAGCTCTGCGGCGACGCTGGACCGGTCCCGTATCGACGCGTAGCCGCCGCGCTCGGCACCGGCCGCGGGTGGCGCCGGGCTCCGGCTTCGGGCGGCGCCGGGCTCCGGCTTCGGGCGGCTGCTGCAAGGCGGGCGTCGCCGGAGACCGGTGTCGGATGGCGGAGGTGCGGTCGGCTGCGGAGGCGGGGGTGGTGGCGGAGCCGGGGGGCGGTGTTGACGGGGGCGCGGGAAGGCGCCCCCGTGCCCGTCGGTGCTCCGACGGCGGTGGTGGTACGCCGGGTCTCCTGCCGGGTGCGGAGGTCAGGTGGCGTGCCCGCCGATCCGGACGCTCTCTCCCTCCCCCACGGGTGACCTCGCACGGGCTCTCCACCCGAGGGTGGAGGAGGGCCGCTCGGAGGATCCACCCTTGATCCACCCCGGCTCCGATCCGCTGGCCTGCGGATTTCCGTAGCTTCGAAGGCGTCGGCAGCGCTCGCTCCCGGCACCACCTTCTCGCTCACGGAGGCTCCGATGTCCGGGCTCGTCAACGCGCTGGTGATCGTGGCCGTGGTCGCCATAGTGATCGCGCGGCAGTTCCGCGCTCGCGCGATCAACACGGATCGGCGCTGGTGGCTGCTGCCGGTGATCCTGGCCGTCGTCGCCCTGCGCGAGCCCGGCGTTCTCGACGCCCACCACCGTGCCGAATCCGGTGCGCTGCTGGCGGTCGAGCTGCTCATCGGCCTGGCCACCGGCGTCGGCTGGGGATGGACCACGCGCATCTGGACGGCTCCGGACGGCGTCCTGTGGACCAAGAGCACCAAGGCGAGCATCGCCGTCTGGGGCGTGGGCATAGCGTTGCGAGCCGGCGTGTTCGCCCTCGGCGCCGCGCTCGGCCTGCACCAGGACAGTTCCGCGCTGATGCTCGGCCTCGCCGGCACCCTGCTCGTCCGCGGCGGGATCCTGGTCTGGCGGGCCCAGTCCCTCGGAGCCCCGAGCGGCCCCGCCCGGGCGTACGGTGACGACAAGTGGTCGGCCTGGAAGGAGCGCGCGTGACAGAGAACGTCTGGACACGCTGGCCGTCACGCGAAGCGCTCGGTCTCGCGGGCATCACCCGGCCCCGGCGACTGCTCACCTGGGCTGTTCGGTTGGTCGTGCTGGCCGTGCTTCTGTGGGCTGCCTTCAACCAGCGGCACGTCACCGTCTGGGGCGCCCTGGCCGTAGCGGCGGGAATCGCCCTCGCGGCTGTGGTCACCTGGGCCTTCGTCCGGACCACCTATGCGCACCGACTGGTGCCCTCCATCGCGCTCATGGGTGTCCTGCTGGGGATCGCGCTCGGTGCCGAGGCCACGGGATTCAGAGGGCCGGCCCTCGTGATCTGGTGCGGCTGCGGAATCAGCGCGCTGGAGCGGCTGCCGCTCGGGGCCGCCGTCCCCGTCGCGACGGCGGCGCTGGCCTCGTACTCCGCGTTCACCACCGACGTCTGGCTGACCACGGCCGCCACCGTGGCCGGTATGGCCCTCGCCGGGTACGTCCTGCGGCTGGACGCGGAAGCCAGGGGCAATGCGCAGCGGCTGCTCGCCCAGGAGCGTGCCGCCCGCGCGGCCGAGGCCGAGTCGGCGGCGCTGGCCGAGCGGGCCCGCATCGCCCGGGAGATCCACGACGTGCTGGCCCACAGCCTCTCGGCGCAGCTCGTGCACCTGGAGGCGGCCCGCCTGCTGATCGAGAACGGGGCGGATCGCGAGCGGATCCTGGAGCGGGTGGTGGCCGCCCGGGGGATGGCCCGTGACGGCCTTTCCGAGACGCGTCAGGCGCTGTCCGCGCTGCGGGGTGAGCTGACCCCGCTGGAGGACTTCCTGAGCGAACTCGTCAGCGCGGCCGACGGCGCAGAGGTCACCGTCACAGGTGAACGCAAGCCCCTGCCGGCCGAAGCGTCCCAGGCGGTACGGCGTGTCGCACAGGAGGCGCTGACGAACGTCCGCAAGCACGCCCAGGGCGCCCGAGTGGATGTCCGCCTGGACTACAGCGACCACGAAGTGACGCTGAACGTACGGGACTCGGGCGGACGTCCGGGCGAACTCACCGCGGCCGGAGCCGGGTACGGTCTGCTGGGCATGCGCGAGCGCGCCGAACTGCTGGGCGGTTCGCTGGCCGCGGGACCGGACGAGGAGGGGTTCGTGGTGACGCTGAAGGTGCCCGTATGACGGAGCCGGAAGGAGAGAGGAAGCCCGCACGGGTGGTCGTGGCCGACGACCAGACCGTCGTCCGCGAGGGCATCGTCATGCTCCTCGGCCTGTTGCCCGGTGTGGAGGTGGTCGGGGCGGCGGGAGACGGGGAAGAGGCGGTGCGGCTGGTCGGTGAACTCGCACCGGACGTGGTCCTGATGGACCTCAGGATGCCCCGCTGCGACGGCGTGGAGGCCACCCGGCGGATCCGGAGCCAGTACCCCGGCACCCAGGTCGTGGTGCTCACCACCTACGCGGACGACGAATCACTGTTCCCCGCGCTGCGGGCCGGCGCCCGGGGGTATCTGACCAAGGACGCGGGCGGTGACGAGATCGTACGTGCCGTGCACAGTGTGCTGTCGGGGGACGCGGGACTGTCGCCGAGTGTCCAGCGCCGCCTGCTGGAGCGGCTGTCGCGGCCGGAGCCCGAGCAGGCACCTGCGGTGGGCGAGGCGCCCGACGGGCTGACCGCCCGGGAGACCGAGGTGCTGGGGCTGATCGCCGAGGGGCTCACGAACCAGGAGATCGCCCGCCGGCTGCATGTGTCGACCGCGACCGTGAAGACCCATATCAACAACCTCTTCGCCAAGGCGGGCCTCAAGGACCGGGCGCAGGCTGTGCGGTACGCCTACAGCAAGGGACTGGTGCGGCCGCCTTCCCGGTGAGTCACCTGATGGAGTGAAGAGCCGGAGGAAGAAGAGTCAGGGATCTTCCCGGTCTGTCCATCCTTGGGCATGCAGTCAAGCAACGATCGTTCCCACGGAGCCGGGGACGGTCCCGAGAGTGCGGCCGGGAACCATAAGGGCCGCGGCGAGCCCTCCCGCGACGTGACGTACGAGGATCCCTGGTACGACGCGCTGGCCTCGGGGTGGGGCGAACTCGACGGGACCGGCATGCCGGCGCCGGCCGTGCCGCCCGCACGCGGCGAGTCCGGGGCGGCGGCAGCGCGCACCCGTGACGTGTACCTGGAGGTGCAGCGCAGTCAGGCGTTCCAGGAGGTGCGCGGCAGGTACCGGCGGTTCGTGGTGCCGGGGGTCGCGGCCTTTCTCGTCTGGTACGTGGGATACGTGGTCGCCGCGACGACGGCGCCCGGACTCATGGCCCGGCCCGTGGCGGGAGCGGTGAACGTGGCGATGCTCGCGGGGCTCGGGCAGTTCCTCACCACGTTTCTGCTCACCTGGGCGTACGCCCGGCATGCGCGGTTGCGCCGGGACCGGGCCGCGCTGGAGCTGCGCTGGGACACCCAGGAAATGGCCCGCGGGGCGCAGAGGGGTGCCCTGTGACCGGTGACCATCAGGCTCTGGCACTGCTGTTGTTCAGCGGATTCGTGGCGGTCACCCTCGGGATCACGACCTGGGTGAGCCGCAGGCGGCACGGTTCGGCGGAGGAGTTCTACGTCGGGGGCCGGCTGTTCTCCCCGATGGAGAATGGTTTTGCCATCGCGGGCGACTACATGTCGGCCGCCTCCTTCCTCGGGATCAGCGGACTCATCGCGCTGTACGGATACGACGGGCTGCTGTACGGGGTGGGCTTCCTCGTGGCGTGGCTGGTCGTGCTGTTCCTCGTCGCCGAACTGGTGCGCAACTGCGGACGGTTCACCCTGGCGGACGTGGTGGCCGCGCGGATGAGGGAGCGGCCGGTACGGATCGCCGCGGGGACTTCCTCGGTCGTGGTGTCCGTGCTGTATCTGGTCGCGCAGATGGTCGGCGCGGGCAGCCTGGTGGCGCTGCTGCTGGGAAGGACGAGCGGTGCCGCCCAGGTCTGGGCGGTGATCGGCGTAGGCGCGCTCATGGTGATCTATGTGTCGCTGGGAGGGATGCGGGCCACCACCTGGATCCAGATCGTGAAGGCGGTCCTGCTGCTCGGCGGGACGGTCGTGCTGACCGTGCTCGTCCTGCTGCGCTTCCACGGCGACGTCGACCGGCTGCTGCTCACTGCCGCGGAGCGCAGCGGACAGGGGAGGGCGTTTCTGGCGCCCGGGCTGAGATACGGCGGCGACTGGACCGCCCGGCTCGACTTCATCAGCCTGGGGCTCGCGCTCGTACTGGGCACGGCCGGCCTGCCGCACATCCTGTCCCGCTTCTACACCGTGCCGACCGCGCGGGCCGCCCGCCGTTCCGTGGTGTGGTCCATCGGTCTGATCGGCAGCTTCTACCTGATGACGATCGTCCTCGGCTTCGGAGCGGCGGCAGTGGTCGGGACACAGGCCGTACGGGCGTCCAACGCGGCCGGGAACACGGCGGTGCCCCTCCTCGCCCTCGATCTGGGCGGCGGCGCGGGCTCCACCGGCGGCACGGTGCTGTTCGCCGTGGTCGCCGCCGTCGCCTTCGCCACGATCCTCGCGGTCGTCGCGGGCATCACCCTGGCCTCCTCGGCCTCGGTGGCCCACGACCTGTACGCGTCGCTGCGCCGGCCGCACGCCAAGGCCCGCAGCGAGGTGGCCGTGGCGCGATGGGCGGCGGTCGGCGTCGGCGTCGTGGCGATCGCGCTCGGACTGCTGGCCCGCGATCTCAACGTCGCCTTCCTCGTCGGCCTCGCCTTCGCGGTCGCCGCGTCGGCGAACCTGCCGGTCCTGCTCTACTCGCTGTTCTGGCGCGGCTTCACCACGCGGGGCGCGGTGTGGGCGGTGTACGGCGGACTGCTCCCGGCGATCGGGCTCGTGCTGCTGTCCCCGGTGGTCTCCGGCAGCCCGGACTCACTGTTCCCGGGCGTCGACTTCCAGTACTTCCCGTTGGAGAACCCGGGCATCATCTCCATCCCGCTCGGCTTCCTCGCCGGCTGGCTGGGCACGGTCACCTCGGACGAGGCGGCGGACGAGGCCAAGTACGCCGAGACCGAGGTGCGTTCGCTGACGGGCGCCGGAGCGGCGTAACCGGGTACCGGGGGCATCACGGCGCCGGCCCAGGCGTAGCGGTGTTCGGGGAGGCCGGTGCCGCCGTACATCAGGGCGAGGCTCGGGCGGCCCACCTGTTTCAGGTGGCGGAGGTAGTGCTGGGCGGGCCGTACCCGTCGTCAAGTCTGTACATGCAGACGGCCTGGGTTGACGGGTAGAAGGACACCGTCCAGCTCAAGACGTTCAACCCCGACATCAAGAACGCGATGATCGACTTGAGCAGTACATGCGCCACCGAGATCGTCAAGGTGGTCAAGTGACCGCTCCATGCAACCGGTTCAGGCGCGGGTGGACCACACATAGCGGTGTTCCGGGCGGCCCGCGTCACCGTACTTGAGGGTCAGCCGGGCCCGGCCGGTGCGCTCCAGGAGCCTCAGATACCGCTGGGCGGTCTGCCGGCTCACCCCCGTCCGCTCGGCTATCTCCTGGGCGGACAGCGGGCGTTCGGCGTTCAGCAGCGCCTGGCGCACCAGTTCGGCGGTGGTGGGGGAGTGCCCCTTGGGGAGGCCGGGCTCCGACGGGGCGGACAGGGCGCCGAAGATGCGGTCCACCTCCGCCTGCTCGGCCTCGCCGCCGCCGTCCAGGGTGCGTCGCAGCTCGGCGTACGCCTCCAGCTTGGCCCGCAGACCGGCGAAGGCGAACGGCTTCACCAGGTACTGCAACGCCCCCTGCCGCATGGCCGCCTGGACGGTCGACACGTCCCGCGCCGCCGTCACCATGATCACGTCGGTCTGGTGGCCGCGCCGGCGCATCTCCTGGACGACAGCGAGACCCGTCTCGTCGGGCAGGTAGTGGTCCAGCAGGACGAGATCGAGCCGGGGGAGGGTCTCCACCAGGTGCAGCGCGTCGGCCGCGCTGTGTGCCTCGCCGGCGACATGGAAACCGGGCACCTTCTCCACGTAGGCCGCGTTCACCCGGGCCACCCGGGTGTCGTCGTCCACGACCAGCACCTCGATCATCACGCCTCCTCGTCGGCGGTGGCGGGGACGTCCGCCGTCTGCGTGGCGGCCTCCGCCGCACCGGTGAGCGCCGGCTGGAGCGCCGGCCCGGTCAGCGCCTCGGGCAGGACCACGGTGAACTCCGCACCGCCGCCGGCCGCGGCGTCCACGGCCGCGCTTCCGCCCTGCCGCTCGGCGAGGCGGCGCACCAGGGAGAGCCCGATGCCCCGCTTGCCGTGCGGGGGCGGCTTCTTGGTCGACCACCCCTCGGTGAAGATCAACTCCTGCTGCTCGGCCGGGATTCCGGGGCCCGTGTCGCGCACCCGGAGGACGACCGTACGGCCCTGCGTGCGCAGCTCGACCTCCACGCGCGCGTGCGGTGTGCCCGCGACCGCGTCCAGGGCGTTGTCCACGAGGTTGCCCACGATCGTGACAAGCCCCCGGGGATCGATCAGCCGGTCCGGGAGCCGGGTGTGCTCCGACACCCTCAGGGCGACCCCGCGCTCCGCGGCCACGGTCGCCTTGCCGACCAGCAGCGCGGCCAGCAGCGGGTCCTGGATCTTCTCCGTGACCTGCTCGGCGGTGGCCCTGTGGTCTCCGACCACCTCGCCGACGAACTCGACGGCGTCGTCGTACATGTCCAGCTCCAGCAGCCCCAGCAGGGTGTGCATACGGTTGGCGTGCTCGTGGTCCTGGGCGCGCAGGGCGTCGATCAGCCCGCGGGTGGAATCGAGTTCGCGCCCCAGCTGCTCCAGCTCGGTGCGGTCGCGCAGGGTGGCCACGGCGCCGCCGTCGCCGGTGGGCATGCGGTTGGCGACCAGGACCCGCTGCCCGCGCACGGTGAGCAGATCGGTGCCGGTCACCCGGCCGGCCAGCACGTCGGTCGTACGGCCCGCGCCGAGCGCCTCGTCCGGGGTCCGCCCGACGGCCTCGTCGCCGATGCCCAGCAGGCGCCGCGCCTCGTCGTTGAGCAGGCGGACCCGGCCGCCCCGGTCGAGGGCGACCACGCCCTCGCGGATGCCGTGCAGCATCGCCTCGCGCTCCGCCAGCAGGGCCGAGATGTCGGAGAAGGCCAGGTCGCGGGTCTGCCGCTGGACCCGGCGCGAGATCAGCCAGGCGGCCAGCGCGCCCACCGCGAGGGCACCGCCCGCGTACGCGAACAGCCCCGGGATCGCGCTGATGAGCCGTGCCCGCACGCTGTCGTAGGCGATGCCGACGGAGACCGCGCCCACGACGCGGTGGTCGGCGTCGTACAGCGGCACCTTGCCGCGTGCCGAGCGGCCCAGGGTGCCGTTGTCGATCTCCATGACCTTCTGGCCGGCCAGGGCGCCGCTGGGGTCGGTGGAGACGTGGCGGCCGATCTCGGAGGCCGTGGGGTGCGACCAGCGCACCCGGTCCCGGTTCAGCACGACGATGTACTCGGCGTGGGTGGCCCGCCGGATCCGCTCGGCCTCCTGCTGCACCGGCCCGTTCCTGGTCGGCGGGGTGGTCAGGACGCCCTCGGCGATCTGCGGGTCCTGGGCCGCGGTCTCGGCGATGGCCAGTGCGCGGCGCATCGCCTCCTGGTCCAGCTGCTTGCTCAGAGGCGCCAGGAAGAGCCCGGTCGCGAGCACCGCGACTCCCGCGGCGATCGCCACCTGCATCAGCAGCATCTGGGAGAACATCCGCCGTGGCAGACCCAGGCGCAGCCGGCGTGCGGGGGGAGTGGGGCTCATATCCACGACGGTACGTGGGGTCGCCGGAAGCACCCCAGCGGGTGTGGTGTGGATCTCTTGATCAATTCTTGATCCGGTGATCAAGTGTTGACACTGGGGGTGCGCGCTAGCACGCCAGCGCCTCCGGCCTCAGCTCGCGCACCTCGACCACGTCCATGCGCGCGGGCGCACCGAGCACCGCCGCGCCACAGCTCTCCGCACGCGGCGGCAGTGACGTCCCCTGCGCCACGGTGACCCGCCAGCGGCGGCCGTCGGCGTGCGCGACGGTGACCCGCCAGCGGGGAGCCGCGCCGTCGGTCCGTACGACGCCGAGCACACCCGCCCGGTACTCGCCCGCCACCGAGCGGACGGCGAGCTCGGCCGCCTGGCCGGGCCGTTCCCACGCGGAACACCCGCGGCACCCCTCGACGACCACACGGCCCTCCTGGACACCGTGCAGGGCCTCTTTGATGGTGTGCGCCTCGGCCCGGCCGTAGGCGTAGCCGTACGGCAGCACGAGCACCGTGGGCGAGAAGCGATGTCCACCCAGATGGGTGACCTCCCAGACACCGCGCACCCCCGAGGCGGCCAGCTCAGCGGCGAGGGGGCGCCCCAGGAGGGCGCAGCAGCGGTCGCGCTTGCCGTTGGTGCACACCAGCGCCAGCGGGTCGTCCTGATGGGGCTGTCCGTCGAGCGCGGCGTCGAAGGAACGATGATCCCCCGCGCCGAGGCCGGCGAAGTCGAGGTCGAGCAGCCGCCGCGGATCACGGGTGGCGGCAGAGCGCAGCCACACGCGCCCCGGGACGGTGTGCGCGGCGAACACCTGCCGGATCGGGGGCGTACCGGGGTCGGCGTGGCGCCCGGGGCGGCGGATGAGCGCGACCCGCACGCCCGTTCCGTCGGCGGCGGCCTCCAGCGCCCGGCCCAGCACGGGGTCCAGGTGACTGGACGTGAGGGCCTTGACGCCCCAGGGACCGGGCTGTTCCAGCAGCAGCCACGTCGTCGCCGTGGCAGCCGTACCGGAAACCGGCTCGTCGAGGCTCCGGGAGACGGTCGCACACCTACTCACAGAGGTGAGCCTAACCTGACTCTGCGCGCGGGACTTCCGGCCGGGTCCTCGCTCTACTCCGGGAGGGGCTGGGGCGGGCGCGGACCGACGTAGTGACCGCTGGGACGCATGCGCAGCGGGCGCTCGCCGTACTCCTCCAGGGCGTGCGCGATCCAGCCCGCCGTCCGGGCGACCGCGAAGATCGTCTCACCGGCGGTGGCCGGCATGCCGCTGGAGGCGGTGAAGACCGCCAGGGCCAGGTCCACGTTGGCGTGCAGCGGGGTGTGCCGGGCGGTCGTGGCCACGATGTCGCGGGCCGCGAGCAGCGCGGACTCCGCACGCGGGACCTGCTCCAGGAGCTCGAACAGCACCCGCGCGCGCGGGTCCTCGCCCGTGTACAGCCGGTGGCCGAGGCCGGGCACCCGGCGGCCCGCGCGCAGCTCCTCGGCGATCACCGGGACCGCCGTGCCCTGGTCGAGTACGTCCAGGAGCATCCGGTGCGCCAGGCCGCTGGCCGCCCCGTGCAGCGGGCCCTCCAGCACGCCGAGACCGGCCGAGACGGCGGCGTACGCGTGCGCCCGGGCCGAGGCGGCGACCCGGACCGCGAGCGTGGACGCGGCCAGGTCGTGGTCGGCCAGCAGGGCCAGTGCCGTGTTCAGGACGCGCAGGGAGGCCTCGTCGGCCGGGCGGCCGGTCAGCCGGCCCCACAGGCGGTGGGCCAGCGGGCCCTCGTCCCGGTGTGCGAACCGGGCCGGGGGCAGCGCGGTGACGAGGGTGGGGATGAGGATGCGCGCCGTGTTCAGCACGGCCTCCTCCGACAGGTCGTAGCGCAGCGGGTCCTCGGCCGCCGCCGCGACCGCCGCCACCCGTAGCCGGTCGAGCGGGGAGGCGTGCTCGGACAGGGCGTCCACCGCGCGGCGGGCGACCGCGACGGTGGCCTCGGGCGCCGCGAACGTCACCCCCGGGGTCAGCCGGCCCGTCCACAGCCACTCCGCGACCTCCTCGTAGGAGTGGCGGCCGGCCAGGTCGACGGCGTCCACGCCCCGGAAGAAGTACCGGTCCTGCTCGATCAGCGTGATCCGGGTGCGGACGGAGAGGTCGCCGCCGGAGCCCGGACTCCCGGCCGCCTCGCGCCGGTTGCGGCGCGCGAGCGCCTCCACCTCCTTGCTCTCGAAGGTGCTGGACCGGCCGCCGGGTTCGCGTCTGCTGCTGAGCAGGCCGCGGCTCACGTACGCGTAGACCGTCTCGGGCTTCACGCCGAGCAGTTCGGCGGTCTCCTTGGTGGTCAGCCGAGGCCCGGGGCGGTGCGGAGCGGTGTCGTGATCGCGCATGGGCCCACCGTAGCGGCCTCTGCACATGTTGATGGTTATACATTGATCGGATCAACATTGACAGGAATTGAGTCAAGCATGGACAGTCGGATCAAGTCCAGGGAGGTAAACCATGACTGTCAACAGGACCGCCACCCCGCTCATCGAGGCCCCCCGCGGCCTCGCGGGCGTCGTCGTCACCGACACCGAAGTCGGTGACGTCCGGGGCAGGGAGGGCTTCTACCACTACCGGCAGTACTCGGCCGTCGACCTCGCGCGCACCCGGAGCTTCGAGGACGTCTGGCACCTCCTGGTCCACGGCACACTCCCGGACGCCCGGCGCGGCGCCGCCTTCGCCGCAGAGACCGCCGCGCTGCGGCGCCTGCCCGAGGACGTCCGCGCGGCCCTGCCCGCGATCGCCGGGGCCGGCCGCCGGTCCGGGCCGCTGGCCGGACTGCGCACGGCGCTGTCCCTGCTCGGCGCCACGCAGGGCTTCCGACCGGTGTACGACATCGACGCGGACCAGCGGCGTGCCGACACCGTGGCCGCCTGCGCGGCCGTACCCACCCTGCTCACCGCGCTGTACCGCCTCGGCCGGGGCCTCGACCCGGTCGAGCCGCGCGAGGACCTCTCCTGCGCGGCCAACTACCTGTACATGTTGACCGGTTCGGAGCCGGATCCGCGCCGGGCCCGTGCGGTCGAGCAATACCTGATCTCCACCATTGACCACGGATTCAATGCGTCAACGTTCACCGCACGTGTCATCGCCTCCACGGGCGCCGACGCGGCGGCCTGCCTCACCGGCGCCGTCGGTGCCCTGTCCGGGCCGCTGCACGGAGGCGCTCCCAGCCGGGCCCTGGACACGCTCGACGCGATCGGCACGCCCGACCGGATCGACGCCTGGATACGCGAGCGGGTGCTCGCCGGCGACCGGATCATGGGCTTCGGACACGCCGTCTACCGCACGGAGGACCCGCGTTCGCGGATGCTGCGGGACATCGCGCTCGGCTTCGGCGGCCCCCGGGTGCATTTCGCCGTGGAGGTCGAGCGCCGGGTGGAGGCCATCCTGGCCGAGCTGAAACCCGGTCGCGAACTCCACACGAACGTCGAGTTCTACGCCGGCCTGGTCATGGAACTGTGCGGCCTGCCCCGGGAGATGTTCACCCCCACCTTCGCGGCGGCACGGGTGGTGGGCTGGAGCGCCAACATCCTGGAACAGGCCTCCGACTCCAAGATCATCCGCCCGGTGGCGCGGTACGTGGGCCCGCGGCCGCCGGTTCCGGTACCGGCACGGCCCTGACTGTCCTGACGGTCCTAGCGGTCCTGCCAGCCCTAGCGGTCCTGCCGGCCCTAGCGGTGCTGCCGGCCCCGACGGCGGCCCCACCGGTCCTGACGGACGCGGCACCTCCCCCTGCCGGCACGGGCCGCCGCCGAACCCGGTGCCCCCCGCCTGGGCGCCCCGCTCTCTTATCCTGGTCAGCCAGTCGGTCCACGGAAGAGAGGGCGCCCGGTGGGCACCAGCCGTACCCCGCAGCAGATCCCCGTCGTCGTACTCGCCGGATTCCTCGGGTCCGGGAAGACCACGCTCCTCAACCACCTGCTGCACCGCAGCGGAGGCAGCCGGATCGGAGCGATCGTCAACGACTTCGGGGCCATCGAGATCGACGCGATGGCCGTCGCGGGTGCCCTCGGCGACTCGACCGTCTCGCTCGGCAACGGCTGCCTGTGCTGTGCCGTCGACGCCGGTGAACTCGACCACTACCTGGAACGGCTCGCCGCGCCCGCCGCGGGCATCGATGTGATCGTCATCGAGGCCAGCGGGCTGGCGGAGCCGCAGGAACTCGTCCGCATGGTGCTCGCCAGCGAGCATCCGGGCATCGTCTACGGCGGTCTCGTCGAGGTCGTCGACGCCGCCGAGTTCGATGCCACGCGCGCGAAGCATCCCGAGATCGACCGGCACCTCGCCCTCGCCGACCTGGTCGTCGTAAACAAGCTCGACCGCGCCGACGACGCCGGCCGGGCCCTGGAACTCGTCCGTTCGCTCACCGACCGCGCCGCCGTCGTCCCGGCCACCTACGGCCGGATCGACCCCGAGTTCCTCTTCGACTGCCGGCCCAGCGAGGAGCGCATCGGACAGCTCTCCTTCGACGACCTGCACGACCACACTCACGACGAGCACACCGAGGACGCGCCCGGCCACGACGGACCCCACGGCGACGGACCCCACGGCGACGGACCCCGCCACGACGGTCGCGGCCACGCCACGCATCTGCACACCGGCTACGACAGCCTGTCCTTCACCTCCGACGAGCCCCTGGAGCCCCGTCGGCTCATGCGGTTCCTGGACAGCAGGCCCGAGGGCCTGTACCGGATCAAGGGGTACGTCGGCTTCGGGCCCTACGATCCGCGCAACCGCTATGCCGTGCACGCCGTAGGCCGGTTCCTGCGCTTCTATCCGGAGCCCTGGGCGCCCGGCGAGGACCGGCTCACCCAGCTCGTGCTCATCGGATCCGGTATCGACGCGGACGCCCTCGGCAAGGAGCTGGAGGCGTGCAGGAACGACGCCCCGCACGCCGACGAGCACGGCATGTGGGGCGTCCTGCGCTACGTGGCGAGTCCGGACGCAGCGGAAGCGGACCGCGAGGAGCCGCCCGTCCGGGAGCCGTACGTCTAGAACACCGGCCCCGCCACCACGCCCACCGTCTTCGGCAGCGAGGTGCCCGAGCCGTCCCGGCGCGGGTCGGTCTCCGGCAGCTCCGCCGGGGTGCCGTTCTTCTGTGCCGCGCGCGCGGGAAGCGGACCCGCCCAGCCCAGCGACAGGCAGTCCTCGCCCTTCAGGAACCGCTGGCAGCGCACGCCGCCGGTGGCCCGGCCCTTGCGCGGGTACTGGTCGAAGGGGGTGAGCTTGGCCGTCGTCTGCACCGAGTCGTCCAGCGTGCCGCGCGAGCCCGCCACCGTGAACACCACCGCGTCGGCGGCCGGGTCGACCGCCGTGAAGGAGATCACCTTCGCGCCCTCGGTGAGCTTGATGCCCGCCATACCGCCCGCCGGACGGCCCTGCGGGCGCACGATGGAGGCCTGGAAGCGCAGCAGCTGCGCGTCGTCGGTGATGAACACCAGGTCCTCCTCGCCGGTACGCAGCTCCACCGCGCCGACGATCCGGTCGCCCTCCTTGAGCGTGATGACCTCCAACTCGTCCTTGTTGGACGGATAGTCGGGCACCACGCGCTTGACGACCCCCTGCTCCGTGCCGAGCGCGAGACCCGGCGAGGACTCGTCGAGCGTGGTCAGGCAGACCAGCGTCTCGCCGTCCTCCAGGGAGACGAACTCCGCCAGCGGGGCTCCTCCGGAGAGGTTCGGCACCGTCGTCGGCTCGGGCAGCTGCGGCAGGTCGACCACGTTGATCCGCAGCAGCCGTCCCGCCGAGGTCACCGCGCCGATCACCCCGCGCGCGGTGGTCTGCACCGCCGAGACGATGACGTCGTGCTTGACGCGCTTGGCGCCCGCCGCCGGGAACGGCTCGTCGGTCGCCGTACGGGCCAGCAGCCCCGTCGAGGACAGCAGCACCCGGCACGGGTCGTCGGCCACCTGCAGCGGCACCGTGGCGGCCGGGGCGCCCCCGGACTCCAGCAGCACCGTGCGCCGGTCGGTGCCGAACTTCTTCGCCACGGCGGCAAGTTCGGCCGAGACCAGCTTGCGCAGCTCCGCGTCCGACTCCAGGATCCGGGTCAGTTCCTCGATCTCGGCGGAGAGCCTGTCCTTCTCCGCCTCCAGCTCGATCCGGTCGAACTTGGTGAGCCGGCGCAGCGGCGTGTCGAGGATGTACTGCGTCTGCACGTCGCTGAGCGAGAAGCGCTCCATCAGGCGCTGCTTGGCCTGCGCGGAGTTCTCGCTGGACCGGATGATCCGGATGACCTCGTCGATGTCGACCAGTGCGGTCAGCAGACCCTCGACCAGGTGCAGCCGGTCGCGCCGCTTGCTGCGGCGGAACTCGCTGCGGCGCCGGACCACCTCGAAGCGGTGGTCCAGGTAGACCTCCAGCAGCTCCTTCAGGCCCAGGGTGAGCGGCTGGCCGTCGACCAGGGCGACGTTGTTGATGCCGAAGGTCTCCTCCATCGGAGTCAGCTTGTACAGCTGCTCCAGGATCGCCTCCGGCACGAAACCGTTCTTGATCTCGATGACCAGGCGCAGGCCGTGCTCGCGGTCGGTGAGGTCCTTGACGTCGGCGATGCCCTGGACCTTCTTCGCGTTGACCAGGTCCTTGATCTTCGCGATGACCTTCTCGGGGCCGACCGTGAACGGCAGTTCGGTGACCACCAGGCCCTTGCGGCGGGCCGTGACGGTGTCGACCGTGACCGTCGCGCGCATCTTGAAGGTGCCGCGCCCCGTCGCGTACGCGTCCCGGATGCCGTCGAGGCCGACGACCCGGCCGCCGGTGGGCAGGTCCGGGCCCGGGACGTGCTTCATCAGCGTGTCCAGGTCCGCGGTCGGGTACCGGATCAGATGGCGGGCGGCGGAGATGATCTCGCGCAGGTTGTGCGGCGGCATGTTCGTCGCCATGCCGACCGCGATGCCCGAGGCGCCGTTGACCAGCAGGTTCGGGAAGGCGGCCGGCAGAGCCACCGGCTCCTGCTCCTGGCCGTCGTAGTTCGGCGCGAAGTCGACGGTGTCCTCGTCGATCGACTCGGTCATCAGGCTCGTCGCCTCGGCCATCCGGCACTCGGTGTACCGCATGGCGGCCGGCGGGTCGTCGTTGCCCAGCGAGCCGAAGTTGCCGTGGCCGTCGACCAGCGGCACGCGCATGGAGAAGGGCTGCGCCATACGCACCAGGGCGTCGTAGATCGACGCGTCGCCGTGCGGGTGCAGCTTGCCCATGACCTCGCCGACGACCCGGGCGCACTTCACGTAGGCGCGGTCCGGGCGCACGCCCATCTCGTTCATCTGGTAGACGATCCGGCGGTGCACCGGCTTGAGGCCGTCGCGGGCGTCCGGCAGGGCACGCGAGTAGATGACCGAGTACGCGTACTCAAGGTAGGAGCCACGCATCTCGTCCACGACGTCGATGTCGAGGATTCTCTCCTCGAACGAATCGTCGGGCGGCGGGGTCTTCGTGCTGCGGCGGGCCATCGCTGCCTGGCTCCTTGCTGAAGCGTGGGACGGATCTGACGCGGACCATTGTGGACCTACGCACTGACAACCCGTGCCACGACCCGGTCCCGGCGACCCGGCGGGCGCCGGGGAGCCGGCCCGCCCCGGTGCGCGCGAGCCGGCCGGGAGGGGGCCCGACGCAGGCTACGCGATCCGCTGTGGGCGTACGCCCCGCGGGAACTCCGCCGAGGCCCCGCACGCTTTGCATACAGTGGCAGGAACGGCAGGAAAACCGCGGTTCGTACAACCGACTCCGCTCGTGAAGGGACGTACATGCCCATGGGTCACACGACCACGGCCGAGGCAGGCTCCGGGGGCCTGACAGCGACCGAGCACCGGCTGGCCAACGGTCTGCGCGTGGTGCTCTCCGAGGACCACCTGACCCCGGTGGCGGCGGTCTGCCTCTGGTACGACGTCGGTTCCCGCCACGAAGTCAAGGGGCGTACCGGCCTTGCTCACCTTTTCGAGCACCTGATGTTCCAGGGCTCCGGGCAGGTCAAGGGCAACGGTCACTTCGAGCTCGTGCAGGGCGCCGGCGGCTCGCTGAACGGCACCACCAGCTTCGAGCGCACCAACTACTTCGAGACCATGCCCGCCCACCAGCTGGAGCTCGCCCTCTGGCTGGAAGCCGACCGCATGGGCTCGCTGCTGGCCGCCCTGGACGATGAGTCCATGGAGAACCAGCGGGACGTCGTCAAGAACGAACGCCGCCAGCGCTACGACAACGTGCCCTACGGCACCGCCTTCGAGAAGCTGACCGCGCTCTCCTACCCGGAGGGCCACCCGTACCACCACACGCCGATCGGCTCGATGGCGGACCTGGACGCGGCTACCCTGGAGGACGCCCGCCGGTTCTTCCGCACCTACTACGCGCCGAACAACGCGGTGCTCTCCGTGGTCGGCGACATCGACCCCGAGCAGACCCTCGCCTGGATCGAGAAGTACTTCGGTTCGATCTCCGCCCACGACGGCAAGCCCGCCCCCCGCGACGGCTCCCTGCCGGACACGATCGGCGAGCAGAAGCGCGAGGTCGTCGAGGAGGAGGTCCCGGCGCGCGCCCTGATGGCCGCCTACCGGCTCCCGCACGACGGCACGCGCGCGTGCGACGCGGCCGACCTCGCCCTGACCGTCCTCGGCGGCGGCGAGTCCTCCCGCCTGTACAACCGGCTGGTGCGCCGCGACCGTACGGCCGTGGCGGCCGGCTTCGGCCTGCTGCGCCTGGCCGGCGCCCCCTCCATGGGCTGGCTCGACGTGAAGACCTCCGGTGACGTCGAGGTGCCGGTCATCGAGACCGCCATCGACGAGGAGCTGGCCCGGTTCGCCGCGGAGGGCCCCACGCCCGAGGAGATGGAGCGCGCCCAGGCCCAGCTGGAGCGCGAGTGGCTGGACCGGCTCGGCACGGTCGCCGGCCGCGCCGACGAACTGTGCCGCTACGCCGTCCTGTTCGGCGACCCGCAGCTCGCCCTGACGGCCGTCAAGCGCGTCCTTGAGGTCACCCCGGAGGAGGTCCAGGAGGTCGCCAAGGCCCGGCTGCGGCCCGACAACCGCGCGGTCCTCGTCTACGAGCCGAAGTCCCCGGAGACCGTCGAGGACGCCGGGGTCCCCGAGGACCCGGAGCAGGAAGCGACCGTAGAGGCCGGCAACGAGAACGAGGAGACGGCCAAGTGACCGAGCTCGCCACCATGGAGTTCCACCCCCAGCCGCAGCCGGGCGAGGCCAGGCCCTGGGCGTTCCCGGCCCCCGAGCGCGGCACGCTGGACAACGGCCTGACCGTGCTGCGCTGCCACCGCCCCGGCCAGCAGGTCGTCGCGGTCGAGGTGCTGCTCGACGCGCCCCTGGACGCCGAGCCGACCGGCCTCGACGGCGTCGCCACGATCATGGCGCGAGCCTTCTCGGAGGGCACCGACCGGCACTCCGCCGAGGAGTTCGCCGCCGAGCTCGAGCGCGCGGGCGCCACCTTCGACGCGCACGCCGACCACCCCGGCGTCCGGATCGGCCTGGAGGTCCCGGCCTCCCGCCTCGCCAAGGGGCTCGGCCTGCTCGCCGACGCCCTGCGCGCTCCCGCCTTCGCCGAGAGCGAGGTCGAGCGCCTGGTCCGCAACCGCCTGGACGAGATCCCGCACGAGCTGGCCAACCCCTCCCGCCGGGCCGCCAAGGAACTGTCCAGGGAGCTGTTCCCGGCGGCCTCGCGCATGTCCCGCCCGCGCCAGGGCACCGAGGAGACGGTCGAGAAGATCGACGCCGCGGCCGTCCGCGCCTTCTACGACCGCCATGTGCGGCCCGCGACGGCCACCGCGGTCGTCGTCGGCGACCTGACCGGCATCGATCTGGACGAGCTGCTCGGCGAGACCCTGGGCGCCTGGACCGGCACCCCGGGCGAGCCCCGGCCGGTGCCGCCGGTGACCGCCGACGACCGCGGGCGCGTGATCATCGTGGACCGGCCCGGTGCCGTCCAGACGCAGCTGCTCATCGGCCGGGTCGGCCCCGACCGGCACGACCGGGTGTGGCCCGCCCAGGTGCTCGGCACGTACTGCCTCGGCGGCACGCTGACCTCGCGCCTCGACCGCGTCCTGCGCGAGGAGAAGGGCTACACGTACGGCGTGCGGGCCTTCGGGCAGGTCCTGCGGGCGGCACCGGAGGGCACGGGCGCGGCGATGCTCGCCATCAGCGGCTCCGTGGACACGCCGAACACCGGCCCGGCACTGGACGACCTGTGGAAGGTGCTGCGCACCGTCGCGGAGGAGGGTCTGACCGACGCCGAGCGGGACGTCGCCGTGCAGAACCTCGTCGGTGTGGCGCCGCTGAAGTACGAGACCGCGGCGGCCGTCGCGGGCACGCTGGCCGACCAGGTCGAGCAGCACCTGCCGGACGACTTCCAGGCCACGATGTACCAGCGGCTGGCCGCCACGGGCACGGTGGAGGCCACCGCCGCCGTCGTGAACGCCTTCCCGGTGGACCGTCTGGTGACCGTCCTCGTCGGCGACGCGTCCCAGATCAAGGAGCCGGTGGCGGCGCTCGGCATCGGCGAAGTCACCGTCGTCACCGCGGAGTAGCGGCCGGCGCCGCGCGGCAGCCGCGCGGCAGCACGCGCGCGTGTGGGCCCTCACGACCTACGGGTCGTGAGGGCCCACACTGTTCCACTCTCTTCCTCAGATGCCCGTTTTGGGCCGGAGGTTGCCCGTCTGCCCTGTGGGATGCGCTACAAAAGACCGGATTCGTTTGAGGATTGAAAGCGGGCCGCCGTAGCGTCATGCGGGCTGTTCGTCAGGCAGTACGCCGCGTCCGCGGCACCGGACAGTCATCGCCGAGTCCCCGTACGGCGCGAGCCAGGGGAGCCGGGGACCCACGTCCCCTGGGGTGAATCGGGCGCCGCGCGACCGCGGGGGGCCCGTAGGAGACCTTCCTGCTCCGAACCCGTCAGCTAACCCGGTAGGCGAGAAGGAAGGAAAGGACCAGCCACTTCATGGCGTTCATGTGCGCCACCGGGAAGCACCGCAAGCCCGGACGGGTCAAGCGGACCACGGCCCAGGCGGCCGGCATCGCGGCCCTCACCACCACCGGTGTCATCGGCACCCTCGCCGCCTCCCCGGCGCTCGCCGCCGAGACCTCCCCCGAGCAGACGGGCCTGACCCCCGTCCTCACCGCGACCGAGGGCGTCGCCGAGCAGATCGACGCGCAGGCCGCCGCCCAGCAGCAGGCCGCCGAGCAGAAGGCGGCCGAGGCGGCCGCCGCGAAGGAAGCCGCCCAGCGCGCCCAGGAGGTGCGCGAGGCCAAGGCCCGCGCCGCCCGCGAGGCCGAGCGCAAGCGGCTCAACGCCTTCGTCGCCCCGATCGCGCACTCCTACGTCTCCACGGGCTACCAGGCGAGCAGCTCCCTGTGGTCCTCCGGCTCGCACACCGGCATCGACTTCCACGCGGCCAGCGGCACCTCCGTCCACGCGGTCGGCGCCGGCACGGTCGTCTCCACGGGCTGGGGCGGCGCGTACGGCAACCAGATCGTGATCCGGATGGCCGACGGCATGTACACCCAGTACGGGCACCTGTCGTCCATCGGCGTCACGGTGGGCCAGAAGATCCTCCCGGGCCAGCAGATCGGCCTCTCCGGCGCCACCGGCAACGTCACCGGCCCGCACCTCCACTTCGAGGCGCGGACGACCCCGGACTACGGCTCGGACATCGATCCGGTCGCCTACCTCCGCAAGCACGGCGTGAACATCTGACGCCACCCCAGCACCGTCCGAAGCCCCGGCTCACCGAGCCGGGGCTTTCGCCGTTTTTCACGCCGCGCCGCAGGTCCGCTGTCCAAAAATATATCCATGGATTACGGCCCGCCGTCGGAAATTCCGGCTCATTGGAATAGAGTCACGGGACACGCGTCCATCGTCGGCGTTTCACGGGGATTAAGGCGGAGGTCGGTCATGCGTATTCCGGCGCACTCGGTGTGCACCGCTGTCCGGGACGACATCATCGCCGGTGTCTACGAACGCGGCAGCCGCCTCACCGAGGAAGTCCTGGCCCGCCGCTACGGTGTCTCGCGCGTCCCCGTGCGCGAGGCGCTGCGCACCCTGGAGGCCGAGGGCTTCGTGGTGACGCGCCGGCACGCGGGCGCGTGCGTGGCCGAGCCGGCCGAGCACGAGGCTGCCGACCTGCTGGACATGCGGATGCTGCTGGAACCGCTGGGCGCCGCCCGGGCCGCCCAGCGGCGCACCGAGGCCCATCTGAAGGTGCTGCGCGGCCTGGTCAGGCTGGGCCAGGAGCGGGCCCGGCGCGGCAACAGCGACGATCTGCGCTCGCTGGGCGGCTGGTTCCACGAGACGCTCGCCCAGGCTTCCGGCAGCCCCTCGCTGACCTCGATGCTCACCCAGCTGCGGCACAAGATCGCCTGGATGTACGCGGTGGAGGCACCGCTGAGCCCGGTGGAGTCCTGGGTGGAGCACGGTGCGATCGTGGACGCGGTGGCGCGCGGGGACGGCGAGCGCGCGCGGGCGCTGACGGCGCTGCACACCGAGCGCGCGACGGGCGCGCACCGGCTGCGCTTTTCCGGCGCTGCGGAGCGTGTGAGGACTTCGCAACATGCCGTAAACATTTCGAGCCCGCGCCATTAACACGGACGCCGTATACAAAGAAGAGTAATTCGGGGGCGGAGTCATTTCTGCTGCCCGAATTCGGTTGTACCCGGAATTGGGTCGCGCGGCGGGTGCACGGCCGGCGCGGAACGGCTGTGACGCAGGGTTCTGGATTCCGGTGGACCGAGCCGGCGCGCACGGCCACCGGCGCGCGCACGGCCCTCGCGTACGCGGCCACCGGCGCACACCCGGCCCTGGCGCACAGGACCACTGACAGGCACGCCCGTCGGCGCATACCGCGAAGCCGCGCCGCCCTTGCGGGCGAACGCGGCTCCGGCGTGCTGTGCGGTGATCGCTCAGTCAGTCTCAGACATACGCAGACGTACGCAGGTGTACGCGGACGTACTCAGACGTGCTCAGACGGTCTCGGGCAGCTCTTCCAGGCCCTCGGCGACCAGCTTGGCCAGACGGTCGAGGGCGACGTCCGCGCCCTCGGCGTCGGAGGCGAGGACGATCTCCTCGCCACCCTGGGCGCCCAGGCCCAGGACGGCGAGCATGGAGCCCGCGTTGACGGGGTTGCCGTCAGCCTTGGCGATGGTCACCGGGACGCCTGTGGCCGTGGCGGCTCGGACGAAGATGGAGGCGGGGCGGGCGTGGAGACCCTCGGCCCAGCCGACGTTGACGCGGCGCTCAGCCATGTGTTGCTGCCCTTCAGTGCTCAGGGTTGTCTAGACCAGTTTCCCACATCGTGGGGCATGCCCGGAGAGGGCCCTCGTCCCGCTCCGGTGTGAGGTCGGACCGCGGCCTCGGTCCGGCTCTCCGTCCCCCACAGACTGCCTCGCGCCGTTGTCGTACGCGAGCCGTACTCTGGGGCCCATGCAGACCTCGGCGGACCGGCAGGACCGGCACCACTACCCCGCCCACTGGGAGGCGGACGTGGTGCTGCGCGACGGCGGCACCGCACGCGTCAGGCCCATCACCGCCGATGACGCCGACCGCCTGGTCAGCTTCTACGAGCAGGTCTCGGACGAGTCGAAGTACTACCGCTTCTTCGCGCCGTACCCACGGCTCTCCGCCAAGGACGTCCACCGCTTCACCCACCACGACTTCGTGGACCGGGTCGGACTCGCGGCCACCATCGGCGGCGAGTTCATCGCCACCGTACGCTATGACCGCATCGGCGCCGACGGCCTGCCCGCCTCCGCGCCCGCCGACGAGGCCGAGGTCGCCTTCCTGGTGCAGGACGCCCATCAGGGCCGCGGGGTCGCCTCCGCCCTGCTGGAGCACATCGCGGCCGTCGCGCGCGAGCGGGGCATCCGCCGCTTCGCCGCCGAGGTGCTGCCCGCCAACAACAAGATGATCAAGGTGTTCACGGACGCCGGCTACACCCAGCAGCGCAGCTTCGAGGACGGCGTCGTCCGCCTGGAGTTCGACCTCGAACCCACCGACCGCTCCGTCGCCGTCCAGCACGCGCGCGAGCAGCGCGCCGAGGCCCGCTCGGTCCGGCGCCTCCTCGCGCCCGGCTCCGTCGCGGTCGTGGGCGTCGGCCGCGCCCCCGGCGGGGTGGGCCGCAGCGTCCTCGGCAACATCCGCGACGCCGGTTACACCGGCCCGCTGCACGCCGTGAACAAGGCATTCCCTGAGGACCTCAAGGAGGTCGACGGGGTGCCCGCGCACCGCTCGGTGCGGGACATCGACGGGCACGTCGACCTCGCCGTCGTCGCCGTACCGGCCGCGCACGTGCCCGCCGTGGTCGCCGAGTGCGGCGAGCACGGCGTCCAGGGGCTGGTCGTGCTCTCCGCGGGCTACGCCGAGAGCGGGCCGGAGGGGCGCGTGCGGCAGCGCGCCCTGGTGCAGGCCGCGCGCGCGTACGGCATGCGGATCATCGGCCCGAACGCCTTCGGTGTCATCAACACCGCCCCGGACGTCCGGCTGAACGCCTCCCTCGCCCCCGAGCCGCCCCGCGCCGGCCGCATCGGCCTGTTCGCCCAGTCCGGCGCCATCGGTATCGCCCTGCTGTCCCGGCTGCACCGGCGCGGGGGAGGCGTGACCGGTGTCACCGGCGTCTCCACCTTCGTCTCCGCCGGCAACCGCGCCGACGTCTCCGGCAACGACGTCCTGCAGTACTGGTACGACGACCCCGAGACCGACGTCGTCCTCATGTACCTGGAGTCCATCGGCAACCCCCGCAAGTTCACCCGGCTCGCCCGGCGGACGGCGGCGGCGAAGCCGCTGGTGGTGGTGCAGGGGACCGGCACGGCACCGCAGGGGCACGCGGTCCGCGCCACCCGGCTGCCGTACGCGACGGTCTCCGCGCTGCTCCGGCAGGCCGGCGTGATCCGGGTCGACACGATCACCGAGCTGGTCGACGCGGGGCTGCTGCTCGCGCGGCAGCCCCTGCCCGCGGGGCCGCGCGTGGCCATCCTCGGCAACTCCGAGTCGCTGGGCGTGCTGACGTACGACCGCTGTGTCGCCGAGGGGCTGCGGCCGGCGCGGCCGGTGGACCTGACGACCGGGGCGCGCGCCGAGGACTTCCACCGGGCGCTGTCGGCCGCGCTCGCGGACGACACGTGCGACTCGGTCGTGGTCACCGCCATTCCCGCGATCGGCGAGGCGTCGCCGGGGGACGCCGAGCTGGCGGAGGCGCTGCGCTCGGCCGCGGCCTCGGTTCCGGACAAGCCGGTCCTGGTGGTGCACGTGGAACTCGGGGGCCTCGCGGAGGCGCTGTCGGCCGCGACGAGCACCGCCCCGCGGGCCGCCGGGGACGCGCCCGGCACCGCGGCGGCGGCGGGGGCGGAGGCGGGCGGTTCCGCCGTCCTCGCGGCCCCTCCCGAGGACTCCCGGCTCATCCCCGCCTACCCCGCAGCCGAACGCGCCGTCCGCGCGCTCTCCGAAGCCGTGAAGTACGCGCAGTGGCGGCGGGAGGCGGCCGACCCCGGGAAGGTGCCGGAGTACGACGACATCGACGAGAAGGGCGCGGCCCGGCTGATCGCGGGGCTGCTGGAGCGCGGGGCGGGGCTCACCCTCTCCGCCGCCGAGACCTGCGACCTGCTCGGCACGTACGGCATCCGCGTCCGCCGGGCGGTCCCCGCGCCCACCGCGGAAGCCGCCGCCGAGGCCGCCCGCGCCCTCGGCTACCCGGTGGCCCTCAAAGCCACCGCCCCGCACCTCAGGCACCGCGCCGACCTCGGCGGTGTCCGCCTCGACGTGGCGGACGAGGAGCAACTGCTGCGGTCGTACACCGAGTTGACCGAGCTGTTCGGACCGCCGGAGGAACTGCGGCCGGTGGTGCAGGCGATGGCGCCCAGGGGGGTCGACACCGTCGTCCGCGCGGTGATCGACCCGGCGGCCGGGGCCGTGCTCTCCTTCGGCCTCGCCGGTGCCGCCTCACAGCTCCTCGGAGACACCGTCCACCGGCTGATCCCCGTCACCGACCGGGACGCCACCTCGCTGGTGCGCTCGATCCGCACCGCACCGCTGCTGTTCGGCTGGCGCGGTTCCACACCGGTGGACACCCCCGCGCTGGAGAGGCTGCTGCTGCGGGTGTCCCGGCTGGTCGACGACCACCCGGAGGTGGTCGCGGTCACCCTGGAGCCGGTCGTCGTCGCCCCGCACGGCGTGAGCGTCCTCGGCGCCACCGTGCGGCTCGCGCCCCCGCCCGCCCGCGACGACCTGGGCCCGCGCACGATGCCGGCCTACTGACCGGGGGAGGGGGCGGCATGGAGATCGCCGGGCGGCGGCTGCCGGCAGCCCGAGGACGGCACCACCCCACGGCCCGGCCGGCCGCCGGTCCGAGAGCGGCTACGGCCTCACACCGAGCAACGCGAGCCCCCTCCGCGGTCCCGCGCATGCGTCCCGGCCTCCGAGCCGTATCCCTCCGCGGTCCCGCGCATGCGTCCCGGCCTCCGAGCCGTATCCCTCCGCGGTCCCGCGCATGCGTCCCGGCCTCCGAGCCGTATCCCTCCGCGGTCC
>NZ_JBIBUO010000015.1:0-54715 GCF_043079545.1 Streptomyces sp. NPDC015171 | reverse complement strand
CGCCCCGCGCACGCCTCCCGGCTCCCGAGCCGTATCCCTCCGCGGTCCCGCGCATGCGTCCCGGCCTCCGAGCCGTATCCCTCCGCGGCCCCGCGCACGCCTCCCGGCCTCCGAGCCGAACCCCTCCGCGGCCCCGCGCACGCCTCCCGGCCTCCGAGCCGAACCCCTCCGCGGTCCCGCGCATGCGTCCCGGCCTCCGAGTCGAACCCCTCCGCGGTCCCGCGCATGCGTCCCGGCCTCCGAGCCGAACCTCACCGCGGTCCCGCGCACGCCTCCCGGGCCCCGAGCCGAACCTCACCGCGGTCCCGCGCACGCCTCCCGGGCCCCGAGTCGAACCCCTCCGCGGTCCCGCGCATGCGTCCCGGCTCCCGAGCCGAACCCCACCGCGGCCCCGCGCACGCCTCCCGGGCCCCGAGCCGAACCCCACCGCGGGCCCACGCACGCCTCCCGGCCCCCGAGCCGAACCCCGCCGCGGGCCGCCCTCCGCGGCCCTCCGCCGCCCTCCAGCGGGCGGCACTGCCGCCCTCCACCGCCCTCCTGCGGGCGGCACTGCCGCCCACCGACCGCCCTCCGCCGCCCGCCCGCTCCCGCCGCCCCGCCGGGGACGGCCTGCGGGCGGGTGTCCGGCCGCACCCTCGCGCACGTGCACGAGCCGTCTCGGGTCCCGGCGACTGGCCCGGACCCCCCTTGCCCACGGATTAGGATGGACGCCATGGCCAAGACCAGTACGACGACCCAGGGGCTGCGCGCGGCGATCGAGCGCAGCGGCTACTACCCGGCCCTCGTGGCCGAGGCGGTGGAGGCCGCTGTGGGCGGCGAGCCCATGCGGTCGTACCTGGTCCACCAGGAGACGACGTTCGACCAGAACGAGGTGCGCCGGCACGTCACCGTGCTGGTCCTCACCGACCACCGCTTCATCGTCAGCCACACCGACGAGCAGGCGGCCGACAGCACGTCCCCGACGCCGTACGCCACCACCTCCACCGAGTCCGTGAAGATCGGCCGGATCTCGTCGGTCGTGGTCAGCCGCGTGGTCGCGAACCCGGAGCAGTACACCCCGGGCACCCTGCCCCGCGAGGTGGTGCTGACCATCGGCTGGGGCGCGGTCAACCGCATCGACCTGGAGCCCGCCGCCTGCGGCGACCCGAACTGCGACGCCGACCACGGCTACACCGGCAGCTCCACGGCGGACGACCTCAGCCTGCGCGTCAGCGAGGCCGGGGACGGCCCGGAGACGGTGCGCCAGGCGCTCGCCTTCGCGCAGGCCATCTCCGAGGCGACCGCGGACCTCACGCGCTGATGTCCCAGCTCTCCGCCTGGGACCACCCGGAGCCACTCGCCCTCGACACCGCCCCGCTGCCCGAGTACGGCAGCGGCTCCCTCGCCGATCTGCTGCCCACCCTGGCCGCGGGCATGGGCGTGCCCGGCATGACCGCCGCGATCGGGGAACTGGCCCCCGCCGACCGGGTCTGCGTCTTCCTGGTCGACGGCCTCGGCTGGGAGCAGCTGAGGGCCCATCCGGACGAGGCCCCGTTCCTGACCTCCCTGCTCGGCAGCTCGCGCGGCGGCACCGGCCGCCCGCTGACCGCCGGGTACCCGGCGACCACCGCGACCTCCCTCGCCTCCGTCGGCACCGGTCTGCCGCCCGGCGCCCACGGCCTGCCCGGGTACGCCGTGCGCAACCCGGCCACCGGCGAGCTGATGAACCAGCTCCGCTGGCAGCCGTGGACCCCGCCGCAGCCCTGGCAGCCGTACCCCACCGTCTTCCAGCTGGCCCACGAGGCCGGGGTGCACGCCGCCCAGGTGTCCTCGCCCGCCTTCGAGCACACCCCGCTCACCAAGGTCGCGCTCAGCGGCGGCACCTTCCGCGGCCGGCTCAGCGGCGAGGAGCGCATGGACCTCGCCGCCGCGCAACTGGCCGCCGCCGACCGCGCGCTGGTGTACACGTACTACGCCGAGCTGGACGGCTCCGGGCATCGCTACGGCGTCGCCTCCGACACCTGGCGCGGCCAGCTCATGTACGTCGACCGGCTCGCCCAGCGGCTCGCGGAGCAGCTGCCGCCGCGCAGCGCCCTGTACGTCACCGCCGACCACGGCATGGTCGACGTGCCGTTCGACGAGCAGCACCGCATCGACTTCGACGAGGACTGGGAGCTGAGCGCCGGGGTCGCCCTGCTGGGCGGCGAGGGCCGGGCCCGGCACGTGTACGCGGTGCCCGGCGCCGGGAACGACGTCCTGACCTGCTGGCGCGAGGTGCTCGGCGAGCAGTTCTGGGTGGCCTCGCGGGACGAGGCGATCGCGGCCGGCTGGTTCGGACCGCAGGTGGACGAGCGGGTGTACGCGCGGATCGGGGACGTCGTCGCCGCCGCGCACGACGACGTCCTGCTGATCGCCTCCGAGCGGGAGCCGAAGGAGTCCGCGCTGGTCGGCAACCACGGCTCGATGACCCCCGCGGAACAGTTCGTGCCCCTCCTCGAAGTACGCTCCTGAGGCGCCCCCGGTCCCCGCGCGCCCCCCTCCGCACGTCTCCCTGCGATTCATCGAAAGGTGCTCAACTCCTCATGCCCGAGCTGGTGTTCTTCTCCGGAACGATGGACTGCGGGAAGTCGACGCTGGCTCTGCAGATCGAGCACAACCGCTCCGCACGCGGCCTGGCCGGCATGATCTTCACCCGGGACGACCGTGCGGGCGAGGGCAAGCTGTCCTCCCGGCTCGGCCTGGTCACCGACGCGGTCGAGGTCGAGGACGGCCAGGACCTGTACGCCTACCTGGTGGACCATCTCTCGCGGGGCGCCCGGGCCGACTACGTGATCGCGGACGAGGCGCAGTTCCTCGCGCCCGACCAGATCGACCAGCTCGCCCGTGTGGTGGACGACCTCGGCCTCGACGTGTTCGCCTTCGGTATCACCACCGACTTCCGCTCCAAGCTGTTCCCCGGCTCGCAGCGGCTGGTGGAACTGGCCGACCGGATCGAGGTGCTCCAGGTGGAGGCGCTGTGCTGGTGCGGCGCCCGCGCCACGCACAACGCCCGCACGATAGGCGGCGAGATGGTGGTCGAGGGCGCGCAGGTGGTCGTCGGCGACGTCAACCAGTCCGCGGGCGAGGTCGGCTACGAGGTGCTGTGCCGGCGCCACCACCGGCGCCGGATGACCGCCGCGTCGGCCCGCGCGGCGGCCCTGTCCCCGGACGTGCTGCCCGTCTCGGACTCCTGAGGGCTCAGCGCGGGTCCTGGACCACCGAGAACTCGGCGCCGTCCGGGTCCGCCACCCTCGCCACCCGCCCGTGGGGGCTGTCATGGGCCGGCCGCAGGATCCGGCCGCCCAGGTCGGTGACCTGCCGCAGTGTCAGACCGATGTCGCCGACCTCGAAGTACGTCTGCCAGTGCGGTCCGCGGTCCCTGGGCAGCCCGTGGCCCATGCCGTGCAGCCCGGCCACGGGACGGCCGGCCAGGCTCAGGGTCACATAGTCGAAGTCGGCGGAGACCACCGGCTCCTCCTCGTAGCCGAACACGCTCTTGTAGAACTTGGCGACGCTCTCCGTCTCGAAGGTGAGCAGTTCGTTCCAGACCGGTGCGCCCGGCACTCCGGTGACCGCCGTGCCCAGATGCGCGCCGCCCTGCCAGATCCCGAAGACCGCCCCCGCGGGGTCGGCGGCGATCGCCATCCGCCCGGCCTCGGCGGCGTCGAGCGGGCCCACGGCGACCGTGCCCCCGCACAGCCGCACCGTGTCGGCGGTCTGGTCCACATCGTCCGAGGCGAGGTACGGCGTCCAGGCGACCGGCAGCCGGTGGTCCGGCGACAGCTGGCCCATGCCCGCCACCTCCCGCCCGTCCAGCAGCGCCCGCACATACGGGCCGAGCTGCTGCGGCCCCGGCCGGAACTCCCAGCCGAACAGCTCACCGTAGAACTCCTCGGTGGCATCCAGCCCGTGCACCATCAGGCTCACCCAGCAGGGCGTGCCGGGCACGCGCCGCGCGTGCGGACCGGCCGAATCCCGTGCATCGGTCATCGATCACTCTCTCCTCGGCCCCTCGCGGTGGCCGTGTCGCTTCCGCTCCCCGGCAGGGGTGTCCGCGCCGCCGGCGCGACGCCCCTGCCGGTGCCCGCATCCTCCGCGGTGCCGCGGGGCCGTACCGCGCCGCTCGGCTCTGCCTCCGGGAGGATGCCCGATCTGCCGTCTTTCGCCGCTTCCTGACGATGGCCGGCGGATGTCCACCGGCTGTACACCACGTGCTCGATCCCGTACGCCCCGTGATCGAGCCTGTCCGGCCGAGCAGAGTAGCCGGACCTGGACGCCGCGGCCACCCCTGGCGTATGGATGGACTCCATGACAGCCATCATCACCGCAACCGAACTCGCAGAAGAGCTGACCGGCGGCAACCCGCCGGTGCTGCTGGACGTGCGCTGGCAGCTGAGCCTGGCGAAGGCCGCGGGTGCGCCGCCCTTCGACGGCGCGGCCGAGTACGCCGCCGGGCACATCCCCGGCGCGGCCTTCGTCGACCTGGACCGGGAACTGGCCTCCGCGCCCGGCGCGGCCGGCCGGCACCCGCTGCCCGACCTCGCCGAGTTCGGTGCCGCGATGCGCCGCGCGGGCGTGTCGGCGGGCCGTCCGGTCGTGGTCTACGACGGCGGACAGGGCTGGGCGGCGGCACGCGCGTGGTGGCTGCTGCGCCGGACGGGTCACCCGGACGTGCGGGTGCTCGACGGCGGGTTGCCGTCCTGGCGGGGCGCCCTGTCCAAGGAGGTGCGGGCCCCGGCCGAGGGCGACTTCGTGCCGGAGCCCGTGGCCGAGGGGCTGCTGGACGCGGACGGGGCCGCCGCGCTGGCCCGCACGGGCGTGCTGCTGGACGCGCGCGCGGGGGAGCGGTACCGCGGCGAGGTGGAGCCGGTCGACCGGGTCGGCGGCCACATCCCGGGCGCGGTGTCGGCGCCGACGACGGAGAACGTGGGCCCCGACGGCCTGTTCCTGCCCCCGGCGGAGCTGAGGGACCGCTTCAAGGCCCTGGGCGTGTCCCCGGACACCGAGGTGGGCGTCTACTGCGGTTCGGGTGTCTCCGGCGCCCACGAGGTCCTGGCGCTGGCGGTGGCGGGCATTCCGGCGGCCCTGTACGCCGGTTCCTGGTCCGAGTGGTCCGCGGATCCGTCCCGGCCGGTGGCGGTGGGAGCGGATCCGCAGTAGCGGGACAGCGGGAGGAGGGGTCACGCGCGCGTGACCCCTCCTCCCGTCAGTACGGAGACCGCTCGTACCGAGATTCCCGAGGGGGGACTCTCGGTACGGAGACCTACTCCTGCTTCTTGCGCCGCGTACCGAACACGATCTCGTCCCAGCTCGGCACGGCGGCACGGCGGCCCGGGCGGACGCCGTCGGCCTCGGCCTGACGGTCCGTCGCGCCGACGAGCCGGTCGCGGTGGCTGCCGACCGAGCGCGGCATGAGGACGTCCGCGTAGGCGGAGCCGGCCGACGCGGCGGGCGCGGGCGGTTCCTCGGCGGCGGGCTCGTCGTCGACGGGCTCGGCGGGATCCGCCGGGCGCTCCGGGACCACCAGGTCGCCCCGGAAACTCGGCACCGCCTCCAGCAGGCTGGTCAGCGAGTCGCGCTCGCTCGTGCTCTCCTCGTCGGGCTCGGACGGCTGCGCCGGCAGGCCGGGCCGCTCCCGGTCGAGCCGCTCGAGGGCGCGGTCCATCGAACGCTCGCGCGGCAGCCGGGCGATCCGCGGGACGAACGGGAAGCTGGGCTCCGGCACGGCGAGGTCGTCGGACTCGCCGATGAGCGAGCGCGCCTCGTCGTCGACGGCCTGGACCAGTCGGCGCGGCGGGTCGTACGTCCAGCTCGCCGAGTGCGGTTCGCCCGCGACCAGATAGACGAGGAGCACCTCCCAGGTGCCGTCGTCGCGGCGCCAGGAGTCCCACTGCACGGTGTCCTTGTCGGCGCCGCGCAGCAGCAGCCGCTCCTGCACGGCCTCGCCGAGCAGCGGGCCGGAGTTCTCGCCCGGACGGCGGACCGGGGTCTTGCGGGCCCGCTCGGCCATGAAGGCACGCTCCGCGAGCACGGGACCCTCGAAACGCCGGACCCGGTCGACGGGGATGCCCGCGAGCTGCGCGACCTCTTCCGCGGTGGCACCGGCACGTATCCGCGCCTGGATGTCTCGCGGGCGCAGATGGCTCTCGACCTCGATCTCGATCTGGCCGAGGCGGGGCCGGTCGCCGCGTACGGCGGCACGCAGCCGTTCGTCGATCGGAAGCGTGTACTCCGTAGAATCGGCAGCCTTGAGCACCAGCCGTGTGCCGTCATTCGAGACGGCCACGACACGCAGTTCGGGCATGGGGACCTCCCGGGTGGTGCCTGCCGACGTCACGTGCGTCGCTGCTTCCGCTAGTCGAGTGTGGCCTGCCCGGGTGCAGCCTGCCACAACCTTGCCGAGTTGCCCGGCGTGTCGGGCACGGGCCCGGGACCGCCGTTATGGCACGGTTACCTGTTCGCCACGCTAAGTGACCAAAGCAGTCACCCTGTGCAACTAGCCCCCTCCCGGCGGTCCTGCAAGGCCCCGGACACCCTGGTGGGAGGCCGGACCCAGGGCTCGCAACAGTACTCCATTTGGACCACGTGCGTGGATTGGCACGCCGCCCAACTTCTCGCAAGGACTCCGACTTGGCCGTCCGCAACCGGTTTTCCCGATCATGAACGTGGTGAACTTCACGCAATCACCAGAAACGGAACTAATGGTTTCGTTCGTACGTCCCTTTCTCGTGCAGTAGGTCGAGCAATGTCGATCAAGTACGGGAAAGGCAGGCAAGTTCCGGGTATGCGTGAGACGCCCGACGCGGGTCCCAGGCGGATCGATCTGAACGTCCCCCAGGTCGCGGGCAGTGCCCTCGCGGCGGTCGTGGCGGCCAAACTGGCCTCGTACTTCGGGGTGTACGGCACGATCCTCGGCGCCGGTGTGGTCAGCATCGTCGCCACCTGCGGAGGCTCGCTGTTCCAGCACTTCTTCAAGCGGACGGGGGAGCAGCTCAGGGAGAAGACCGGGGAGGCGGCCCGGCCCGGAGGGCAAGGGGCGCCGGGGCCGGGCGAGTTCACCGAGGGCACGGTCTACCGCGCGCGCGTGAAGAGCTGGCGCCGCCCGGTGGTCGCCGCCGCCCTGGTCTTCGGGGTCACCATGGCCGGCATCACCACGTACGAGCTGGTCTCGGGCAACAGCTTCAGCGGGGGCCGGGGCACGACCGTGAGCGACGCCGTCACCGGACACCGCTCGTCCTCCTCCCCGCCGGAGGACCCCTCGCCCTCGGACTCCGCGCCGCCCGGCTCCACGGCGCCCGACGCCCCGCCCGGCTCCTCGTCCCCCGGCGACCGCGACCCCTCGCCGGCGCCCTCGGCCACGCCCGGCGGCGGCACCCCGAGCGGCGACGGCGGTACGGGGCACGGCGCGACGCCCGAGCCGGGCGGCTCGGCGGGCACCGGGCCCGACGGCGGTTCGAGCGCGTCCCCGGCCCCCGCGCCGAGCGGCCCGGCCGGGACGGCTACGCCCCGAGAACCCTCCGCAAGTAGTCGTTCTGGAACAGCCGATCCGGGTCAAGGCGGTCCCGCAGCGCCGTGAACTCGCCGAAGCGCGGGTAGGCCGAGGCGAAGTACTCCGCGTCCCGCGTGTGCACCTTGCCCCAGTGCGGACGCCCCTCGTGCGCGGTGAGGATGCGCTCGGCCGCCGTGAAGTACCCCTGGTAGGGCGTGCCCCGGAACATGTGTACGGCGATGTAGGCGCTGTCCCGGCCGGAGGCGGTGGACAGGGTGATGTCGTCGGCCGGGGCGGTGCGCACCTCCACCGGGAAGCTGACCCGCAGGCCCGAGCGGTCGACCATGGTCCGCAGTTCGCGCAGCGTCTCCACGAGGGCCGCGCGCGGGACGGCGTACTCCATCTCCACGAACCGCACGCGGCGGGGCGAGGTGAAGACCTTGTACGGGATGTCCGTGTAGGTCCGCGCGGACAGGGCCTTGCTGGAGATCCGGGCGATGGCGGGGACCGAGGCGGGGGCGGTGCGGCCGGCCCACTGGATCGCCTGGAAGACCCCGTTGGAGAGGAACTCGTCCTCGAACCAGCCGGCCAGCCGTCCCACCGGCCGCTCGGGGCCGGCGCTGCGGTTGTTCCGCTTGGTGTTGGTGCTGCCGGTGTGCGGGAACCAGTAGAACTCGAAGTGTTCGTTCTCGGCCCACAGCTGATCGAACTCGGCGAGGACCCGGTCGAGGGGCATCGGTTCCTCGCGGGCGGTGAGCAGGAAGAGCGGTTCCACGGCGAACGTGATCGCGGTGACGACGCCCAGGGCGCCGAGGCCGATGCGGGCGGCCGCGAAGACCTCCGGGTTCTCCTTCGCGGAGCACGTGAGCACCGAGCCGTCGGCCGTGACGAGTTCGAGCCCCCGGATCTGGGCGGCGATGGAGCCGGACTCCCGGCCCGTGCCGTGGGTGCCGGTGCTGACGGCTCCGGAGACCGTCTGCTCCATGATGTCGCCCATGTTGGCGAGCGAGAGGCCCTCGCGCGCGAGAGCGGCGTTGAGCCGCTTGAGCGGGGTGCCCGCCTCCACCGTGACCGTCATGGATTCCCGGTCGACGCTGCGTATGCCGGTCAGGAGGTGAGGACGTATCAGGACGCCGTCCGTGGCGGCGATCGACGTGAAGGAGTGCCCGGTCCCGACCGGCTTCACCTTCAGGCCGTCCTCCCGGGCCCGGCGTATCGCGGCGGCCAGCTCCTCCACCGAGGCCGGTGCGACCTGCCGGGCGGGCCGGGCGCAGACGTTGCCGCCCCAGTTACGCCAGGTGCCGTTCTTCCCGCTCGCTGTGCTGCTCAACGGTGCCTCCCCGCCCCGCGGCCGGCCTGCGCAGCCGGCGGTACCCGAGGAAACCGACCGCGACCGCGACGGCCCCGGACACCACCGGGACCCCGTACCCGGCCCGTGCCCCGGCGGCGTCGATCACCCAGCCGGCCGCGGAGGAGCCGAGCGCGACGCCGACCGCGAGGCCGGTGCTCACCCAGGTCATGCCCTCGGTGAGCTGCGCGCGAGGTACGTGCTCTTCTATGAGGGACATCGTCGTGATCATCGTCGGTGCGATGGCCAGCCCCGCAACGAACAGCGCCACGGCCAGAAGCGGCAGGTTTCCGACCAGTAGGAGGGGGATCATACTCACGGCCATGGCCGCCACGCCCAGCAGCCAGCGGCGTTCCGGCGCACCGCTGAAGCGCAGCAGCCCGAAGACCACGCCCGCCGCACAGGAACCGGCCGCGTACAGCGCGAGGACCAGGCTCGCCGCGCCCTTGTGGCCGCGCTCGTCGGCGAAGGCGACGGTGACCACGTCCACGGCGCCGAAGATCGCGCCGGTCGCCACGAAGGTCGCCACCAGCACCTGGAGTCCCGCCGAGCGCAGGGCGCTGCCGCCGCCCTGCCGCGCGCGCGGGTGCGGTGCCGGCTCGGTGGCGTGCTGGGCGGTCAGCCAGAAGACGCCGGCCGCCAGGAAGCAGGCGGCCAGGAGCGGGCCCGCCTCCGGGAACCAGGCCGTGGACAGCCCGATGGAGATGATCGGCCCGAAGATGAAGCAGACCTCGTCGACGACCGACTCGAAGGAGTAGGCGGTGTGCAGCTTGGGCGTGCCCCGGTACAGGGCGGCCCAGCGGGCGCGGATCATCGCGCCCAGGCTCGGTACCGAGCCGATCCCGGCCGCGCAGACGAACAGCACCCAGTCCGGCCACCGGAAGTGGGCGGCGAGCAGCAGCCCGGCCGCCGCGGCCAGGGCCACCAGGGTCGCCGGGCGCAGCACCCGGCTCTGGCCGTGCCGGTCCACCAGCCGGGAGATCTGCGGCCCGATCGCGGCGGCGGACAGCGCGATGGCGGCGGAGAGGGCACCCGCGAGGCCGTACCGGCCGGTGAGCTGGGAGACCATCGTGACCACGCCGATGCCCATCATCGACAGCGGCATCCGGCCGAGGAATCCCGCGGCGGAGAAGCCCTTGGTGCCGGGCTCGGCGAACAGGGCGGTATAGGGGCTGGGCACGTGGTCTCCGGACGGATCAGTAAGGTGCCGGATCGGCAGGTACAGCTTACAAGTTAGGCATGCCTAACAAAACCCCGCATCGCGGCCGAATGAACCAGGTCGAACCGCCCGGAGAAACAGCACTAAAACAGTTGTAACCGGACTCTTCATCCGGCTGTTTCCCGGCTGTCGGTGCCGGGTGGCAGGATCGAGTCATGCCAGACGCGCTCGATGCCACCCCGTACGACGCCCTGCTCCTGCTCTCCTTCGGCGGCCCCGAAGGCCCGGACGACGTGGTTCCGTTCCTGGAGAACGTCACGCGCGGGCGCGGCATCCCCAAGGAACGCCTCAAGGAAGTCGGGCAGCACTACTTCCTGTTCGGCGGGGTCAGCCCCATCAACGACCAGAACCGCGCCCTGCTGGACGCCCTGCGCAAGGACTTCGCCGAGCACGGCCTCGACCTGCCGGTCTACTGGGGCAACCGCAACTGGGCGCCGTATCTCACGGACACCCTGCGCGAGATGGTCGCCGACGGCCGCCGCCGCATCCTGGTCCTGGCCACCAGCGCCTACGCCTCCTACTCGGGCTGCCGCCAGTACCGCGAGAACCTCGCCGACGCGCTGGCCGCCCTGGAGGCCGAGGGCCTGGAGCTGCCGAAGATCGACAAGCTGCGGCACTACTTCAACCACCCCGGCTTCGTCGAGCCCATGATCGACGGCGTGCTGCGCTCCCTCGCGGACCTCCCCGAGGACGTCCGCGCCGGCGCCCACATCGCCTTCACCACCCACTCCATCCCGACCTCCGCCGCCGACACCTCCGGTCCCGTCGAGGTCCACGGCGAGGGCGGCGCGTACGTCGAACAGCATCTGGACGTCGCCCAGCTGATCGCCGACGCCGTCCGCGAGCGCACCGGCGTCGACCACCCCTGGCGGCTCGTCTACCAGTCCCGCTCCGGCGCCCCGCACATCCCGTGGCTGGAGCCCGACATCTGCGACCACCTGGAGGAGCGGCACGCGGCCGGCATCCCGGCCGTGGTCATGGCCCCCATCGGCTTCGTCTCCGATCACATGGAGGTCCTCTACGACCTCGACACCGAGGCGAAGGCGAAGGCCGAGGAGCTGGGCCTGCCGGTGCGCCGCTCGGCCACCGTGGGCGCCGACCCCCGGTTCGCCGCGGCCGTCCGTGAGCTGATCCTGGAGCGGGCCGCCCTGGAGAGCGGCCGGGAGGCCACCCCCTGCGCCCTGGGCGCGCTCGGCCCCGGCCACCAGCTCTGCCCGGTCGGCTGCTGCCCGGCCCGCGCCCCCCGCCCGGCCGCCGCGGGCGCCGACAGCCCCTACGCGTGAGGAGCCCCGTGACCGACGCCCTGCACACGGACCTGCTCGCCCTCGCCCGGGAGGCCGCCCGCCGCGCCGGCGAGCTGCTGCGCGACGGCCGCCCCGCCGATCTGGCCGTGGCGAGGACCAAGTCGAGCCCCATCGATGTCGTCACCGAGATGGACATCGCGGCCGAGAAGCTGATCACCGATCTGATCTCCGGGCGGCGCCCCGACGACGGCTTCCTCGGCGAGGAGGGCGCCTCCGCCGAGGGCACCAGCGGCATCCGCTGGGTGATCGACCCGCTGGACGGCACCGTCAACTACCTGTACGGCCTGCCGACCTGGGCGGTGTCCATCGCGGCCGAGCAGGACGGCGAGACCGTCGCCGGGGTCGTCGCGGCGCCGATGCGCGGCGAGACGTACCACGCGGTGCGCGGCGGCGGGGCCTGGGCCACGGGCGCGTGGGAGGGCGAGCGGGCGCTGTCCTGCCGTCCCGCGCCCGAGCTGGACCAGGCGCTGGTCTCCACCGGTTTCAACTACGTCGCCGAGGTCCGCGCCCACCAGGCCGAGATCGCCGGGCGGCTGATCCCGCTGCTGCGCGACATCCGGCGCAGCGGCTCGGCGGCGGTCGACCTGTGCGACGTCGCCTGCGGCCGCCTCGACGGGTACTACGAGCGGGGGCTCCACGCCTGGGACGTCGCGGCCGGGGACCTGATCGCCCGGGAGGCGGGCGCGCTGACCGGCGGACGGCCCGGACAGCGGCCGTCGCGGGATCTGACCGTGGCGGGGACGCCGGGCGTCTTCGAGCCCCTCCAGCGGCTGCTGGAGGACTTCGGGGCCTGGCACGACTGACGGGCCGGCGACAGCGGGCCGTACAACGGCGGGACCCCCGGCGCTGGATTCGCCGGGGGTCCCACCGCGTGCGCTTACGGGCCGATCAGACGCGTGACGCGCCGACCTCCACACCGTGTTCGGCGGCGAGGCGTCGCAGGTCGTCGAGCTCTGCCTGCTCCACCTCGGCGAGGAAGTCGTCGCCTTCGTCACGAGCCCGCGACAGGTCGGACTCGGTCGCCTTTATGCGCTGCAGAAGTCCTGCGGTGAAAGCGTCCATGCTGCGCCCCCTCGTCCTGGGTCGTGGGTCGGTGGCACGGGGGTGTGCCGGAGGGAAGGGGCGATCACGTCTCTCGCAGGTGCCCAGCGCTGCCCTGCTGGGCGGCGGCGGTGCCGGACACCCGCGCCCGCTCTGCGAAGCGGATGGCGAGGTACCGCATGGTGCTGCGGCACATGCAGAGCGTGATCGCGGGGTGTAAAGCCGTCCTCCCCCCGCGCCCTTCCGCGGAAACCTCAACCGGAGGAGAAAATCTCGTATTCCCGCCCCGGGACCCCCGTCCCTGCGGCCCGGAGCCCGCCTTACAGCCGACTTATGGCCGAAAAGGGCAGGATGGGGGTCACACCCCACGGAGACCCCTGCTCGCGCGCGCCCACCATGCGCCGCGCGGGTGGACACAGGAAGGACAAGCGACGTGCGCGTACTCGTCGTCGAGGACGAGCAGCTGCTCGCCGATGCGGTGGCCACCGGACTGCGCCGGGAGGCCATGGCCGTCGACGTCGTGTACGACGGTGCGGCCGCCCTGGAGCGCATCGGCGTCAACGACTACGACGTGGTCGTCCTCGACCGCGACCTCCCGCTCGTGCACGGCGACGACGTCTGCCGCAGGATCGTCGAGCTGGGCATGCCCACGCGCGTCCTGATGCTCACCGCGTCCGGCGACGTCAGCGATCGCGTCGAGGGCCTGGAGATCGGCGCCGACGACTATCTGCCCAAGCCGTTCGCCTTCAGCGAGCTGATCGCGCGCGTGCGGGCCCTCGGACGCCGTACCAGCATGCCCCTGCCGCCGGTCCTGGAGCGCGCCGGCATCAAGCTCGACCCCAACCGCCGCGAGGTCTTCCGCGACGGCAAGGAGGTGCAGCTGGCGCCCAAGGAGTTCGCGGTGCTGGAGGTGCTGATGCGCAGCGAGGGAGCGGTCGTCTCGGCGGAGCAGCTGCTGGAGAAGGCCTGGGACGAGAACACCGACCCGTTCACCAACGTGGTCCGGGTGACGGTGATGACGCTGCGCCGCAAGCTCGGCGAGCCCCCCGTCATCGTCACCGTGCCCGGCTCCGGCTACCGGATCTGATCCCCCGTGGCAGCGACACCCGCGCCGCCGCAGGCGCCCCCGAAGCCCACCTGGGACCCCCGGCGGCCGCAGCCCCCCTTCCCGTGGCTGCGCCCCACCATCCGCATACGGCTGACCCTGCTGTACGGCGGCATGTTCCTGATCGCCGGCATCCTGCTGCTGTCGATCATCTACTTGCTCGCCGCGCAGGCGATCAGCAGCGGCAACCAGCCGCTGTTCAAGATCATCGGCGGTACGGACATCAAGGTCTCCAGCGACAACTGCCCGGCGATCACCACCAGGCTGCCGCTCTCGGAGTTCAACGAGGCGATCGCCCACTGCGTGGACCAGCAGCGCCAGGCGGCCCTGGACAACCTGCTCAGCCGCTCCCTGCTGGCACTGCTCGGCCTCGCCGTGATCGCCTTCGCGTTCGGCTACGCGATGGCCGGCCGCGTGCTGTCCCCGCTCGGCCGGATCACCCGCACCGCGCGCCAGGTGGCCGGCTCGGACCTGTCCCGCCGGATCGAGCTGGACGGCCCGGACGACGAGCTGAAGGAGCTGGCGGACACCTTCGACGACATGCTGGAACGCCTGCAGCGGGCCTTCACGGCGCAGCAGCGCTTCGTCGGCAACGCCTCGCACGAGCTGCGCACCCCGCTCGCGATCAACCGCACGCTCCTCGAAGTGCATCTGTCGGATCCGAACGCGCCGGTGGAACTCCAGCAGCTCGGCAAGACCCTGCTCGCCACCAATGAGCGCAGCGAACAGCTGGTCGAGGGGTTGCTGCTGCTCGCCCGCAGTGACAACCAGATCGTCGAGCGCAAACCGGTCGACCTGGCCGAGGTCGCCACCCAGGCCGTCGACCAGGTGCACGCCGAGGCGGAGGCCAAGGGCGTGGCCGTCCGCGGCGAGCGCAAGCAGGCGGTGGTGCAGGGCAACGGTGTGCTGCTGGAGCGGATCGCGCTGAACCTGGTGCAGAACGCCGTGCGGTACAACGTGCCGGAGGGCGGCTGGGTCGAGGTGACCACGGAGGTCCAGCACGGGCAGGCGGTGCTGACGGTGTCGAACACCGGGCCGGTGGTGCCGGCGTACGAGATCGACAATCTCTTCGAGCCGTTCCGGCGGTTGCGCACCGAGCGCACGGGCAGTGACAAGGGCGTAGGTCTCGGCCTTTCCATCGTCCGCTCCGTGGCCAGGGCGCACGGCGGTCACATCCTGGCAGAGCCCCGGGAAGGCGGTGGCTTGGTGATGCGTGTCACCCTGCCTGTGCGGTGAGAAATTGACACACGCGAGCGTTGTTCGCTTCGCGCGGAATTTTTCGACCGCCAGATGGGCTACTTCTTGTGTGATCAATCACATGGGCGGATTTCCGGCCATGTACGCACGGTGATCATGACAGAAGGTGGAAAGCCGGGAAAGTCCTGGTTTTCAGGGCTCTTGATCACGGGAAGTACACGGTGAGGCGCCTTTGAGGTGCGGCATTCGAACCGTGTACGGTCCTCACCGCCATCCAAGCCGATCACTCTCGAGGGGTCGGGTTGGGTGTCGATTGAGTAACAGACCTTGATGTGAGGCAAAATCTCCGCCTCAGGTCGGGCACAAGTCCGGCCTCTCACGCGTTACGTGCGCTGGAGACACCGCAGACACCCAGAGGGGGAGAGCGACTATGGCAACCGATTACGACACTCCACGCAAGACCGATGACGACGTCGACTCGGACAGCCTTGAAGAGCTGAAGGCCAGGCGGAACGACAAGTCCACCTCGTCCGTGGACGTCGACGAGTTCGAGGCCGCAGAGGGCCTGGAACTTCCCGGGGCCGACCTCTCGAACGAGGAACTGGCCGTCCGAGTACTGCCGAAGCAGCAGGACGAGTTCACCTGCATGAGCTGCTTCCTGGTACACCACCGCAGCCAGCTGGCCCGGGAGAAGAACGGTCAGCCGATCTGCCGCGACTGCGACTGAGGACTGGTCGGCCGTGACTGGCTCGACCTCTCCCCGGAAGCGCCGCTTCCCCCTGGGGAAAGCGGACCAAGGGCCGCTCGACGGCCCGCACGGCGCGCGTGACGACGAGCGGGGCTCACCCGGAACGGGAGCCTCGCTCGGACCGGCGGACGGTCCTGAGGGTCCGTCGGCGCGGCATCCCGCACCCGTCGCGCGGCGCCGGGCGGCGGCGATCCGCGACAAGGCCCGGGATCTGGTCGTGGAAGGCGCCCGCAAGGGCGGCAGCCGGGCCCGCACGGGGCTGGCGTACCTCGCGGACCGGATCATCGAGATCGCCCCGCGCGTCCCCGTACGCGACCTCGCGACCCTGCGCGGGCAGTTCCCCGGCCTCGGGCCCGAGGAGCTGGCCGACAGGCTGGTGGCGGGCGCGGCGGCCGGCACCTCCACCGTCGGAGCCGGGATCGGTGCGGCGGCCATGCTGCCGGTGCCGCCGGCCATGCCGACCGAACTGGCCGCGGAGATCACCGGTGTGGCCGCGATCGAGCTGAAGCTGATCGCCGAACTCCACGAGGTCTACGGCGTACGCCCGCCGGGCGGCCTCAAGACCCGCACCGCCGCGTATCTGTCCTCCTGGTCGGGGGAGCGCGGGGTCGACGTGATGAAGCCGTCGACGTACGACACGGCCCTCGGCGGCCGGATGAAACGCGAACTGCGGCAGCAGATCATGAAGCGGATGGTCCGCGACCTGCCGAATCTGATGCCGTTCATGGTCGGAGCCGCGGTCGGGGCGGTCATGAACCGCCGGGACACCAGAAGACTCGCGGCCCGCATCCGGGCCGATCTGCGCAAGATCCAGGTGCCCTGGGACGCGCTGCCGGAGCTGCCGCCCCTGGACGAGCCCGAGGATCCGCTGGCGCTGCGCGAGCTTCCCGAGGAACCGTAGGCCGAAGCCGCGGGCGCCCGGGGCGCGTCAGGCGTGTGCCGTGCGCGCCGCCTCGATCGCCGCCGCCAGCCGCTCCGGCTCCCGCGTCGACAGGTACAGGTACGGCGTCGGGTCCTGCGGGTCCGTGACCTCCACGCGCAGCGCCGTCGGGATGTAGGCGCGCAGCAGCAGGAAGGCCCGGGTGTCGGCCTTGTAGGTCCGCCAGGCGCGGGCCTCCTCGGCGTCCAGGATCTCGCTCGCGCCCAGCGCCGACACCGGGATCTTCGCCTCGCCCGCGATCAGGGAGTCGCCCACGATCCGGATCCGCTGCGAGCCGTAGGCGCTGGCCACGACCGCCGCGGCGGCCGTACCGCCGACCAGGCCGCCGAGCAGCGGCAGGGTGCCGAACGGGAGCAGGATCAGGGCGAGCGCGACGCCCACGAGAAAGCTGATCAGCCACCACGAGCGGGGGGTGGTGAGGCGTTCTTCGTAGGGGCTGGCGGAGAGCTGCATGGAGCCAAGCTTGGCACGGGATCCGGATCAGGCGGCGATGAGGGGTGCCGGTGCGGACCACCGGCAGGCAGGACGGTGGTGGGTGACGGGCGGGCGGGTAAGGTCTGCGGCTGTGAGTGGTAGTTCCGCAGCACTTCAGCCTCCCGCCGACGCCGTGAAACCGGCCCGGCACCCCGACGCGCCGGCGCCCGGGGAACTTCTCGGTGCCCACTACGAACACTGTTTCGGATGTGGTCCCGGACAGTCGCACGGACTGCACCTGGAGGCCCGCGCCGGCGAGGGCGTCTCGCTGACCGCCGAGTTCACCGTCCAGCCCGCCCACCAGGGCGCCCCGGGCCTCGCGCACGGCGGAGTGCTCGCCACGGCCCTGGACGAGACCCTCGGCTCGCTGAACTGGATGCTGCGGACCATCGCCGTCACCGGGCGGCTGGAGACGGACTTCGTACGGCCCGTGCCCGTCGGCACCACGCTGTACCTGGAGGCCGAGGTCACCGCCGTCGCCGGGCGGAAGATCTACTCCAGGGCCACCGGTCGCACAGGCGGACCCGACGGCCCCGTGGCCGTCCGCGCCGACGCCCTCTTCATCGAGGTCAAGGTGGACCACTTCATCGACCACGGCCGCCGGGCGGAGATCCAGGCGGCCATGAACGACCCGGACCAGATCCGGCGTGCCCGTGCCTTCGAGGTGAACCCGTGATTCCAGCAGACCCCGCCGGCCGCGCTCCCCTGGACGTGCTGATCCGGCGCGTCGATCCGGACGTACCGCTTCCGGAGTACGAGCACCCCGGGGACGCCGGCGCCGATCTGCGCACCACCGAGGAGTGCCTACTGGAGCCCGGCGAACGGGCCGTCCTGCCCACGGGGGTGTCGATCGCCCTGCCGGAGGGGTACGCGGCCTTTGTGCATCCGCGTTCCGGTCTCGCCGCCCGCTGCGGTGTCGCCCTCGTGAATGCCCCAGGGACGGTTGATGCCGGGTACCGTGGGGAGATCAAGGTGATCGTGGTGAATCTCGATCCGCGCGAGAGCGTGCGGTTCGAGCGCTTCGACCGGATTGCCCAACTGGTCGTCCAGCAGGTCGAGAGGGTCCGCTTCCAGGAGGTCGCGGAACTTCCCGGCTCGGTGCGGGCCGGCGGGGGCTTCGGGTCCACCGGTGGCCATGCCGCGGTGGGCGGCGAGAGCGGCGCAAGCGGTCAGGCCGCCGAGGGCGGTCCGACGGGTGGGAATCGATACGCTTCGGTCGTATCCGACCGGGAAGGACAGTGACGTGTTCGGACGTCGCAACAAGAAGGGTGCCGCCGAGGACGCGGCCGGCGAGACCGAGCAGGTCGTCGACAGCGTCGGCACCGAGGCGGACGAGGATGTGGAAGAGACCGGGCGCGAGCGCGTCCGGCTGGAGCCGGGGCCGCGGCCCGACGGGCCCTGGGACAGCACCGAGGTGAACGACCCGGCCGAGGGCCGGGTGGACCTCGGCGGTCTGTTCGTGCCGGGGGTCGACGGCATGGAGCTGCGCGTCGAGGTCGCCGGTGACGCCATCGTCGCCGCGACGGTCGTGCTGCGCGACAGCGCCGTCCAGCTCCAGGCGTTCGCTGCGCCCAAGCGCGAGGGCATCTGGGGCGAGGTCCGCGAGGAGATCGGTACCGGCATCACCCAGCAGGGTGGCATCGTCGACGAGGTCGAGGGCCCGCTCGGCTGGGAGCTGCGCGCCCAGGTTCCGGTGCAGCTGCCGGACGGCACCGGCGGCTTCCAGGTCGTACGGTTCGTCGGTGTGGACGGTCCGCGCTGGTTCCTGCGCGGCGTGATCTCCGGGCAGGGCGCGGTGCAGCCGCAGGCCGCCGGGCTGCTGGAGCAGATCTTCCGGGACACGGTCGTGGTCCGCGGCGAGGGCCCGATGGCCCCGCGCGATCCGATCGTCCTCAAGCTGCCCAACGACGCCCAGATGGTCCCCGAGGGCATCCAGCAGGAGGAGTCCTCGCGCTTCTCCGGCGGTATGGGACAGCTGCAGCGCGGGCCGGAGATCACCGAGGTGCGCTAGCCACCGGACCGATCAGCGATACAGGGGCCGTGCCTTCGAAGGCACGGCCCTCTTCGTGTTCCGGCGGGCCGGGGGCTCGTCAGCGGGGCTCGGGAGGCCCGTCGGCGCGCTCGGCCGCAGCTCATCAGGGTTGTGTCAAAGTTGCCCCGTGCTCGCACCCCCGTCCCGTTTGCCGTAATTGCTGGCCGTAAGGTCGACGCTGCGTAGGCAACAGGTACGGGAAGACAATAGGACCATGGCACGCGGCAAGCTTCGGATCTACCTCGGTGCGGCACCCGGCGTCGGCAAGACGTACGCGATGCTGTCGGAGGCGCACCGCCGTACCGAGCGGGGCACCGACTGCGTGGTCGCGTTCGTGGAGCACCACGCCCGGCCGCGCACCGAGGTGATGCTGCACGGCCTCGAACAGGTGCCGCGCCGCCGGCTGGAGTACCGCGACACCGCCTTCGACGAGATGGACGTCGACGCCGTGCTGCACCGGGCCCCCGCCGTCGCCCTGGTCGACGAGCTGGCCCACACCAACGTCCCCGGCTCGCGCAACGCCAAGCGCTGGCAGGACGTCGAGGAACTGCTCGCCGCCGGCATCGACGTCGTCTCCACGGTCAATATCCAGCACCTGGAGTCACTCGGCGACGTCGTGGAGTCGATCACGGGGGTGCGCCAGCGCGAGACCGTGCCGGACGAGGTCGTCCGGCGCGCGGACCAGATCGAGCTGGTCGACATGTCCCCGCAGGCCCTGCGCCGCCGCATGGCCCACGGCAACATCTACCAGCCGGACAAGGTCGACGCGGCCCTGTCCAACTACTTCCGCCCCGGCAACCTGACCGCCCTGCGCGAACTCGCCCTGCTGTGGGTGGCCGACCGGGTCGACGAGTACCTCAACGAGTACCGCAGCGAGCACCGGGTCTCGAAGATATGGGGTTCGCGGGAGCGGATCGTCGTCGGCCTGACCGGCGGCCCCGAGGGGCGCACCCTGATCCGCCGGGCCGCCCGGCTCGCGGAGAAGGGCGCCGGCGGCGAGGTCCTCGCCGTCTACATCGCCCGCAGCGACGGACTCACCGCGGCCTCCCCGAAGGAGCTGGCCGTCCAGCGCACCCTGGTCGAGGACCTCGGCGGCACCTTCCACCACGTCGTCGGCGACGACATACCGGCCGCGCTGCTGGACTTCGCGCGCGGTGTCAACGCCACCCAGATCGTGCTGGGCTCCTCCCGCCGCCGGACCTGGCAGTACGTCTTCGGGCCCGGCGTCGGCGCCACCGTCGCCCGCGAGTCGGGACCCGACCTCGACGTGCACATCGTCACGCACGAGGAGGTCGCCAAGGGCCGCGGACTGCCCGTGGCCCGGGGCGCCCGCCTCGGCCGGGCCCGGATCATCTGGGGCTGGATGACCGCGCTGGCCGGCCCCGCCCTGCTCGCGACGCTGCTGAACACCATCGACATCGGCCTCGCCAACGACATGCTGCTGTTCCTGGCGGTCACGGTCGCGGCGGCGCTGCTCGGCGGCCTGCTGCCCGCGCTGGCCTCGGTGGCCTTCGGATCGCTGCTGCTGAACTACTTCTACACCCCGCCCCTGCACCGGTGGACCATCGCCGACCCCAAGAACATCGTCGCCATCGCCATCTTCTTCGGCGTCGCGGTCTCGGTGGCCTCCGTGGTCGACCTGGCCGCCCGGCGCACCCACCAGGCGGCCCGGCTGCGCGCCGAGTCCGAGATCCTCTCCTTCCTCGCCGGCAACGTGCTGCGCGGCGAGACCAGCCTGGAGGCGCTGCTGGAACGGGTCCGCGAGACCTTCGCCATGGAGTCGGCCGCCCTGCTGGAGCGCGCGAGCGACGTCGCGCCCTGGACCTGCGCCGGCCGCGCCGGCTTCGGACCTCCGCTGGAGCGCCCTGAGGAGGCCGACGTCGACATGCCCGTCGGCGACCACATGGCACTCGCGCTCACCGGCCGGGTGCTGCCGGCCGCCGACCGCCGGGTGCTGGCCGCGTTCGCCGCCCAGGCCGCTGTCGTGCTCGACCGCAGGCGCCTGCGGGAGGAGGCCGACCAGGCCCGCGCGCTCGCCGAGGGCAACCGCATCCGCACCGCCCTGCTGGCCGCCGTCAGCCACGACCTGCGCACCCCGCTCGCCGGCATCAAGGCCGCCGTCACCTCACTGCGCTCCGACGACGTCGAGTGGTCCGAAGAGGACCGGGCCGAGCTGCTGAAGGGCATCGAGGAGGGCGCCGACCGGCTCGACCACCTCGTGGGCAACCTGCTGGACATGTCCCGCCTCCAGACCGGTACGGTCACGCCGCTGATCCGCGAGATCGACGTCGACGAGGTCGTACCGATGGCCCTCGGCGGAGTACCCGAGGACAGCGTGGAGCTGGACGTGCCCGAGACGCTGCCGATGGTCGCCGTCGACCCCGGGCTGCTGGAGCGGTCGGTGGCCAATCTGGTGGAGAACGCCGTCAAGTACAGCCCGCGCGGTCAGCGCGTCCTGGTCGCCGCCAGCGCCATCGCCGACCGGGTCGAGGTGCGGGTGGTGGACCGCGGGCCGGGCGTCCCGGATGACGCCAAGGACCGCATCTTCGAGCCCTTCCAGCGGTACGGTGACGCTCCGCGAGGTGCCGGGGTCGGGCTCGGCCTCGCGGTCGCCCGGGGCTTCGCCGAGGCCATGGGCGGCACCCTCACCGCAGAGGACACGCCCGGCGGCGGCCTCACCATGGTGCTCAGCCTCCGCGCGGCCGGCACCCGTGCCGGGACCGTTCCGTCCGCGGCGGACATCGCGGAACCCCCTGGCGGGGCAGGTATCGCAGAACCAGAAAGGCAGGCCCTATGACCCGGGTGCTCGTGGTCGACGACGAGCCGCAGATCGTGCGCGCCCTCGTGATCAACCTCAAGGCGCGCAAGTACGAGGTCGACGCGGCGCCCGACGGCAGGACCGCACTCGAACTCGCCGCCTCCCGCCACCCCGACGTGGTCGTCCTCGACCTGGGCCTGCCCGACATGGACGGCGTCGAGGTGATCAAGGGCCTGCGCGGCTGGACCCGGGTGCCCATCCTGGTCCTCTCCGCCCGCCACTCCTCCGACGAGAAGGTCGAGGCGCTGGACGCGGGCGCCGACGACTACGTGACCAAGCCCTTCGGCATGGACGAGCTGCTGGCCCGGCTGCGGGCCGCGGTGCGCCGCGCCGAGCCGTCCGGGCCCGGCGAGGACGACGTGACGACCGTGGAGACCGAGGGCTTCACCGTCGACCTCGCCGCCAAGAAGGTCAACCGCGACGGCAAGGACGTCCGGCTCACCCCCACCGAGTGGCATCTGCTGGAGGTGCTGGTCCGCAACACCGGCCGGCTCGTCAGCCAGAAGCAGCTGCTCCAGGAGGTGTGGGGGCCGTCGTACGGCACCGAGACCAACTACCTGCGGGTGTACATGGCCCAGCTGCGGCGCAAACTGGAGACGGACCCCTCGCACCCGGAGCACTTCATCACCGAGCCGGGGATGGGGTACCGCTTCGAGAAGTGAGGGCCCCTCGCGGTCCCTACAGTCCTGTCGGCGCTCCCCGGTACGCTTCACTCATGACTGCTGTTCCTCGTTCCGAAAAGCCGGCCGGCCGGTTCCGGCGCATGCTCGACCGGCTCTCCTCGTCCCAGGAGGACCTGGAGTCGGAGGAGCTGCGCGAGGACGCCGAGACGGCGGGCTGTACGAAGATCGGCGACTGTCAGGACCGGCAGATCGTCACCGTAACTGGTACCTTGCGCACGGTCACCCTGCGTCCGCGGGCCGGAGTCCCGGCCCTGGAGGCCGAGCTGTTCGACGGCTCGGCGGCGCTGGACGTGGTGTGGCTCGGCAGGCGCTCCATCGTGGGCATAGAACCGGGGCGCAAGCTGATCGCATCGGGCCGGATCTCGATGAGCCGGGGCCGCCGGGTGCTGTTCAATCCGAAATACGAACTGCGACCCCTCGGACGGGAGTAGCCGGTGACGTCCCTCGACAAGCCGACCGAAGACACCGACCAGACTCAGCCTCATGACGCCCGCGCGGTGACGGAGGCGGCGCTGTTCGAGGCGTTCGGCGGGGTCCGCGGCATGGTCGAGACGGTCCTTCCGGGCCTGCTCTTCGTCGCGATCTTCACGATCAACAAGGACCTGCACCTCTCCGCGATCGCCGCGCTCGCGGTGTCCGTGATCCTGGTCGTGGTCCGGCTGGTCATGAAGGACACCGTGAAGCACGCCTTCAGCGGTGTCTTCGGTGTGGCGTTCGGTGTCGTCTTCGCGATGTTCACCGGCAACGCCAAGGACTTCTACCTCCCCGGCATGATCTACACGCTGGGCCTGGCGCTCGCGTACATCGTCACGACCCTCGCCGGGGTGCCCCTGATCGGCCTGATCCTGGGCCCGGTCTTCAAGGAGAACCTCTCCTGGCGCACCCGTAACCCGGGCCGCAAGAAGGCCTACGCCAAGGCCAGCTGGGCCTGGGGCCTGATCCTGCTCGCCAAGTGCGCGATCCTCTTCCCGCTGTACTGGTGGGCCGACACCGCCCAGCTCGGCTGGGTCCTGATCGCCCTGAAGATCCCGCCGTTCCTGCTCGCCGTCTGGCTGACCTGGGTCTTCCTGGCCAAGGCTCCGGCGCCCATCGACGTCTTCGCCGAGATGGAGGCCGAGGAGAAGGCCGAGGAGGAGCGCAAGGCGGCGCGGACCGCCCGGGCCGCGCAGGCCGCCGAGAGCGGTGAGCCGGCCGGCCCCCGGCACCGCCGGGACGCGTAGCGCGGGACACGCGGAGCGCGGAGCGCTTACGGAAAAGGCAGGGCGCCCTTGACGTCAAGGGCGCCCTGCCTGTGTCCGGTCAGGCCTCTTCGCGGCGCACCGACAGCAGCTCCTCCAGCTGCTCCTCCCGGGCCTGCGCGGCCACGAACAGCAGCTCGTCGCCCGCCTCCAGAGAGTCCTCCTTGGAGGGCGTCAGCACGCGGTTGCCGCGGATGATCGTGACCAGCGAGGTGTCCTGCGGCCACTCCACGTCCCCGACCTGGGTGCCGGCCAGGGCCGACTCCTCGGGCAGGGTCAGCTCCACGAGGTTGGCGTCGCCGTGGCTGAAGCGGAGCAGGCGGACCAGGTCGCCGACGCTCACCGCCTCCTCGACCAGGGCGGACATCAGACGCGGCGTGGAGACGGCGACGTCGACGCCCCAGGCCTCGTTGAACAGCCACTCGTTCTTGGGGTTGTTGACGCGGGCCACGACGCGCGGGACGCCGTACTCCGTCTTGGCGAGCAGCGAGACGACCAGGTTCACCTTGTCGTCGCCGGTCGCGGCGATCACGACGCTGCAGCGCTGGAGCGCCGCCTCGTCCAGGGAGGTGATCTCACAGGCGTCGGCGAGCAGCCACTCCGCCTGCGGGACGCGCTCGACCGAGATGGCGGTCGGCGCCTTGTCGATCAGCAGCACCTCGTGGCCGTTCTCCAGCAGCTCGCCCGCGATCGAGCGGCCGACGGCGCCGGCTCCGGCAATGGCGACCCTCATCAGTGACCGCCCTCCTCTTCCGGGCCACCGGCGAAGGCCGCCTCGACCTTCTCCACGTCGTCCGTCCGCATCATCACATGCACGAGGTCGCCCTCCTGCAGCACCGTCTGCGAGGTGGGCAGGATCGCCTCGCCCAGGCGGGTCAGGAACGCCACCCGGACGCCCGTCTCCTCCTGCAGCGTGCTGATCTTGTGGCCCACCCACTTCGGGGAGGCGTGCACCTCGGCGAGCTGCACGCCTCCGGTGGGATCGCGCCACAGCGGCTCGGCCCCGGACGGCAGCAGACGGCGCAGCATCTGATCGGCGGTCCAGCGGACCGTGGCCACGGTGGGGATGCCCAGACGCTGGTAGACCTCGGCGCGGCGGGGGTCGTAGATGCGGGCGGCCACGTTCTCCACGCCGAACATCTCGCGGGCCACGCGGGCGGAGATGATGTTGGAGTTGTCGCCGCTGGAGACGGCGGCGAAGGCGCCGGCCTCCTCGATGCCCGCCTCGCGCAGGGTGTCCTGGTCGAAGCCGACGCCGGTGACCCGGCGGCCCCCGAATCCCGGGCCCAGCCGACGGAAGGCGGTGGGGTCCTGGTCGATCACTGCGACCGTGTGTCCCTGTTGCTCCAGGGTCTGGGCAAGAGCGGAACCCACTCTTCCGCAGCCCATGATGACGATGTGCACGACCGTCCTTCCGGTGTCCAAAAGTTACTGCTCAGCATCAGGGTCTCAGACCGACGCCCAAAGCTACACACGGGCGCCGGGCGGTGGGCACCCATGTGCCGCAGGCGGCGGCGGGAGCCGTCTGCGAGTGATGCTGCGCACGCTGCACAGGGTCAGGATTCCGAGGCAGGCCAGAGCGAGCACCGCCCCGATCAGCTCCGCGGTCGCGGGCATGGAACCTCCGAAGTGCGATGACGGGCGGGGTTTGCCATCTAGGCACGAGGGGCACACCATCCACGGATTCCGCAGTTCCGCGCGTCCCCGTTTTCACTCGGGAGGCATATCCAGCCCTCCGGGTGGGCGGCTGCCTGTTCGAAGGCTTACGATCCTCTCTCGTGTCCAAACTGACCGACGTGCCCAAACGGATCCTGATCGGGCGCGCTCTGCGCAGTGACCGGCTGGGCGAGACCCTCCTGCCGAAGCGCATCGCACTGCCCGTCTTCGCCTCCGACCCGCTGTCCTCCGTCGCCTACGCGCCGGGAGAGGTCCTGCTGGTCCTGTCCATCGCGGGCGTGTCGGCGTACCACTTCAGCCCCTGGATCGCCGTCGCGGTCGTCGTGCTGATGTTCACCGTGGTCGCCTCCTACCGGCAGAACGTGCACGCGTACCCGAGCGGCGGCGGCGACTACGAGGTCGCCACCACCAACCTGGGCCCCAAGGCCGGCCTGACCGTGGCCAGCGCCCTGCTCGTGGACTACGTCCTGACCGTCGCCGTCTCCATCGCCTCCGGAATCGAGAACCTCGGCTCCGCGATCCCGTTCGTGGTCGAGCACAAGGTGCTCTGCGCGACCGCCGTGATCGTCCTGCTGACGCTGATGAACCTGCGCGGCGTGAAGGAGTCGGGCAAGCTCTTCGCGATCCCGACGTTCGTCTTCGTCGGCGGCGTCTTCGTCATGATCCTGTGGGGCGCGTTCCGGGGCCTGGTCCTCGGCGACGCCATGCGCGCCCCGACCGCCGACTACCACATCAAGGCCGAGCACCAGGGGCTCGCGGGCTTCGCGCTCGTCTTCCTGCTGCTGCGCGCCTTCTCCTCCGGCTGTGCGGCCCTGACCGGCGTCGAGGCGATCTCCAACGGCGTCCCGGCCTTCCGCAAGCCCAAGTCGAAGAACGCGGCGACCACGCTCGCGATGATGGGCCTGCTGGCCGTCACCATGTTCTGCGGCATCATCGCCCTCGCGATGGCGACCAAGGTGCGCATGGCCGAGCACCCCGCCACCGATCTCCTCCACAACGGCTCCCCGGTCGGCTCCGGCTACGTCCAGAACCCGGTGATCTCGCAGGTCGCCGAGGCGGTCTTCGGCAAGGGCAGCTTCCTGTTCATCCTGCTGGCCGCCGCCACCGCCCTGGTGCTGTTCCTCGCGGCCAACACGGCGTACAACGGCTTCCCGCTGCTGGGCTCGATCCTCGCCCAGGACCGCTACCTCCCGCGCCAGCTGCACACCCGCGGTGACCGCCTCGCCTTCTCCAACGGCATCGTGCTGCTCGCCGGCGCGGCGGCCCTGCTGGTGGTCATCTACGGGGCCGACTCCACGCGCCTGATCCAGCTGTACATCGTCGGCGTGTTCGTGTCCTTCACGCTCAGCCAGACCGGCATGGTCCGGCACTGGAACCGCCACCTCGCGGTCGAGAAGGACCCGGCCAAGCGCCGCCACATGGTCCGCTCGCGCGCGATCAACACGTTCGGCGCCTTCTTCACCGGCCTGGTGCTCGTCGTCGTCCTGGTCACCAAGTTCACCCACGGTGCCTGGGTGGCCCTGCTCGGCATGTGCATCTTCTACGCGACGATGACCGCGATCCGGAAGCACTACGACCGGGTCGCCGAGGAGATCGCCGCGCCCGAGGGCCCCAGCGACGACCTGGTCCGCCCGTCCCGCGTGCACTCGGTGGTCCTGATCTCCAAGATCCACCGCCCCACGCTGCGCGCCATCGCCTACGCCAAGCTGATGCGCTCCGACACCCTGGAGGCGCTGACCGTCAACGTCGACCCGGCCGAGACGAAGGCGCTGCGCGAGGAGTGGGAGCGGCGCGGCATCGACGTGCCGCTGAAGGTCCTGGACTCGCCGTACCGGGAGGTCACCCGCCCGGTGATCGAGTACGTCAAGAGCCTGCGCAAGGAGTCCCCGCGCGACGCGGTCTCCGTGATCATCCCCGAGTACGTGGTGGGCCACTGGTACGAGCACCTGCTGCACAACCAGAGCGCCCTGCGCCTCAAGGGCCGCCTGCTCTTCACCCCCGGCGTCATGGTCACCTCGGTCCCCTACCAGCTGCAGTCCTCCGAGGCGGCCAAGCTGCGGGCCCGCAGGCGGCAGGAGTGGAACGCACCGGGCGCGGTCCGGCGCGGTCCGGCGGCGGAACGGCCGAAGGAGTCGTCGGCGGCCAAGGACTGAGCGCCCCTCGGGAAGGCCGTAGACTGGTGGGCTGTTGTCCGGCCCGGCCGGTACGCGGCCGTTCCCGCAGCGGCCCTTCCCGCACCCCGAGCCCCCTTCTTCGATCTGGAGTCACCCCACCATGCAGGCAGAACCGACGAAGTCTCTGGTGGGCGAGGAGTACGAGGTCGAGATCGGCCCCGTCGCCCACGGCGGCCACTGCATCGCCCGTACGTCCGAGGGGCAGGTGCTGTTCGTCCGGCACGCGCTGCCCGGCGAGCGGGTGGTCGCCCGGGTGACGGAGGGCGAGGAGGGCGCCCGCTTCCTGCGCGCCGACGCCGTGGAGATCCTGGAGGCGTCCAAGGACCGCATCGAGGCTCCCTGCCCCTTCGCCGGCCCCGGTCGCTGCGGCGGCTGCGACTGGCAGCACGCCAAGCCGGGCGCCCAGCGCCGGCTGAAGGCCGACGTCATCGCGGAGCAGCTCCAGCGGCTCGCCGGACTCACTCCGGAGGAGGCGGGCTGGGACGGCACCGTGCTCCCGGCCGAGGGCGACAAGCTGCCGGCCGGCCAGGTCCCGCAGTGGCGCACCCGCGTCCAGTACGCCGTCGACGCCGACGGCAACGCGGGCCTGCGCCGCCACCGCTCGCACGAGGTCGAGCCGATCGACCACTGCATGATCGCCGCGGCCGGAGTCAGCGAACTCGGCATCGAGGAGCGGGACTGGTCCGGCATGGCCTCCGTCGAGGCGATCGCCGCGACGGGCTCCCAGGACCGCATGGTGATCCTGGAGCCGCGTCCCGGCGCCCGGCTGCCGCTCGTCGAGCTGGACCGGCCCGTCTCCGTCATGCGCGTCGACGAGCGGGACGGCGGCATCCACCGCGTCCACGGCCGCGCGTTCGTGCGCGAGCGCGCCGACGACCACACCTACCGGGTCGGCAGCGGCGGCTTCTGGCAGGTCCACCCGAAGGCCGCCGACACCCTGGTCACGGCCGTCATGCAGGGCCTGCTGCCCCGCAAGGGCGACATGGCCCTGGACCTCTACTGCGGCGTCGGCCTCTTCGCCGGCGCCCTCGCCGACCGCCTCGGCGAGCAGGGCGCGGTCCTCGGCATCGAGTCCGGCAAGCGGGCGGTGGAGGACGCACGGCACAACCTGGCCGACTTCCCGCGGGTCCGCATCGAGCAGGGCAAGGTCGAGTCGGTCCTGCCGCGCACCGGCATCACCGAGGTCGACCTGATCGTCCTCGACCCGCCCCGCGCCGGCGCCGGCCGCAAGACGGTCACCCACCTCACCTCCCTGGGCGCCCGCCGCATCGCGTACGTCGCCTGCGATCCCGCCGCGCTGGCCCGGGACCTGGGGTACTTCCGGAAGGGCGGCTACCGGGTGCGGACGCTTCGGGCGTTCGATCTGTTTCCGATGACCCATCATGTGGAGTGTGTCGCCATCCTCGAACCGGCCGCGAAGGGCTCCTGACCTGCGGTTTTAAGCGTGCGCATTATGTGCGGTGTGGGCGTTACGGGCGATATCTTGACGGTGAAATGACGCTCGTGACGCTCATTTGACGCTCGTTCTGATGGTGCGTCAGGCACACGTTGGGCAGGTCAGGCGGAGTCAAGGCTGCGAGTGACGAGGCAACGCCGAGGGCTGATGACGCTCAAAGCGGAGTCGCCGGGTCCTACAGATCAGATGTCGCGGAAGAGACCGGCCAGCGTTTCGCCCTGCAGCAATGGACGGTGCGAGTCGATGACCTGCGCTAATGGTCTTTCGCTCGTTTCACGTTGGTGCCCCTTAATGCATTTGGAAGTCCCAGAAACGTCCCAGGGGGCTCCCAGCGCCGACCGACGCTCTCGGCCTTGTGGTGGGCCGTGCGGAACCTTGTTCGGGGCGCCATTGCCCTCCAGGGCTCTCCTCCAGAGCTTTCCCGCATGGCGATGTTGGCCTGGCCGTATGGTGGGGCTCGGCATGCGGCGTGGGCCATACCGGGCTCGGTGCGGTTCCGCCTCGACGGGGCGTAAGGGGGCAGAGAGGGTGGCTGTGCGGGGTGACCGGCGCGCCGTCTTGGTGACGACGGTTCTGGTCCTGGCGGTCGTCGCCGGTGCGCTGTCGCTGCTGAGCTGGGACCGGGCGAACCAGGTGGCTGGCGTGGTCTCCGCGGTGGTCGGTGTGGTCGCCTTGGGAGTCGGCGTCTGCGCGTTGCTGGCCCCGTCTGGGAGCACGTCCGTACAGGTGTCCAGGACCGGGAGTGCCACGGCCGCCGGCGGCGGGGACGCCAACACGGGTGCCGTCGCCTCCCCGTCCGACGGTGTGGTCTCCGTCGGCGAGACCGGTGACGCGCGGGCGGAGGGCGGCAGCGCGAATACCGGTTATCGGGGGCAGGGTTAGCGGCGCATCCGATGTTCTTCCGCAGTCGCGCCGCGGTACGCAAGTCGGGTGGATCCTCCGCCGAGGGAGCCGGGGCCTTCGCCAACAGTGGCGTGATGATTGACAGCTTCGTGCAGGTGGTCGCGGGGCGCGCCGCCGTCTCCGGCTATCTCCTGCAGGTGGAACAGGCCCTCGCCGCCGCCGATTTCCAGGGGCGTGAGAGGGAACTCGCCCAGCTGGCCGCCTTCTGCGCGCACGATGTCCCCGCGGACGGTCCCGGCGCCAACTACTGGCGCTGGGTGGCCCCGGCGTGGGCGGGAAAGTCCGCCCTGCTGGCGCACTTCGTCCTGCATCCTCCACCCGGCGTCGATGTCGTGTCGTTCTTCATCACCTCCCGCATGGTCTCGCAGAGCGACGCGGCGGCGTTCTGCGAGGTTGTACAGCGGCAGGTGTACGCCTTGCTGGGCGAGGAGGAGCCGCTGAGCACCCCCGCCACGCGCGACGAGCAGATGCTGCTCGCGCTGCACCGCGCCGCACAGGGGTGCGCGGCGCGCGGCCGACGACTCGTGCTCGTGGTGGACGGGCTGGACGAGGACCGCGGCGTGACCGCCGGTCCCGACGGCCACAGCATCGCGGCGCTGCTGCCACGCGTTCCCCCGCACGGCATGCGGATCCTCGTCGCCGGCCGTCCGCATCCGCCGGTACCGGGGGACGTACCCGCGGACCACCCCCTGCGGACCACGCGGATCGACCGTCGGCTGGAGCCGTCCCCACACGCCCGCGCGGCGCGCTGGGACGCAGAGCGGGATCTGCTGCGACTGCGAGACGGCGGCGGGCTGGGCTGGGACCTGGCCGCTCTGACCGTCGCGGCCGGAGGCGGTCTGAGCGCACCCGACTTCGCGGAGCTGACCGAGAGCCCGGCGCGGCTGGTCGAGCGCGAGCTGACCGCGGTGAACGGTCGCAGCTTCCGCCAGCGCTTCGGGCACTGGACGTCCGACGATCCGCCCGTTTTTCTCTTCGCGCACGAGGAGATCCGGCGCGGCGCGGCGGAACTGGTCACGGACCAGGAGCTGGCGGCCCATCGCAGCCGTCTGCACCGGTGGGCGGACTCCTACCGGAGCGCCGGATGGCCGGAGGGGACACCCGAGTACCTGCTGCGCGGCTACACCCAATTGCTGCGCGAACAGGGGGACGCTCCCAGGCTGGTGACGCTGGCCTGTGACACCGGGTGGCAAGAGCGGTTGTGGCGGGCGTCCGGGGCGGACCTGGAGGCGCTCAATACGGTGTCGTCCGCGTTCGACCTGGTGCTCGCGGACGGCCGGCGCCGCGGCGATCAGGACGTGTCCGTGGCCCTGCGGCTCGCCGCCGCGCGGGACGGGCTGCACGATCGGACGGCGCCTCTCCCGTCCGGCCTGATCGCCCTGTGGGCCCGACTCGGGCACCCGGCGCGCGCCGTTCATCTGGCCGAGTCGCGGCGCGACGCGTGGGACCGGGTGGCCGCTCTGAGCGCCATCGCCGGCGCCCTGGCCGCCGCCGGGCGCACGGATCAGGCGGCCGCTCTGCTCGACGGAGCGGACCGCACCGAGGACCGGGACCGCTTCCTGGAAGCGATCGCCAAGGGCCTGGCGGACTCCGGCCGGTCCGCCGAGGCCCTGCGGTCGGCCCGCCGCATCAGCGACCCGGAGCGCAGGGCGGACGCTCTCGTCGCCGCCGTCGGGGCCCTGGCCAGGGTGGCGAGGAACGCCATGGAAGCTCAGGAGGAGGCCGGGGCCCCGGGCCCCGATGCGGTTCCCTGGGCGCTGGAAGTCGTCGACGCGGTCATGGCGGTGCCCAACACCGTCTCCCGGAGCGCCTTGGGCGCCTCGCTGACCGCCGCGCTCTCCCGGCTCGGCGAGCAGCGCCGGGCCCTGGCGCTGGCGAAGCGTGTCGTGTCCCGATCGGCCGGCTCCGGTGACCCCGTCCGGCGTGCGCAGTACCTCGCCCTGTTCGCCCGGGGGATGTCCACGGCACCGGGGCTCGCCGAACAGGCTGCCGAGTTTGCCCTGACGTCGGCCCAGCTGGCAGCGGACATCGACGACCCCGACGGCGTGGACTGGGTCTACCCCCACGTCGCCGCGGGCCTGGAAGCGACCGGGCACCACCAGCAGGCGACCGACCTGGTCAGCCGTTTCCTGAACGATCCGGAGGACGGCCTGCTCGAGATCGGCATCGCGGCGGCGGAAACCGGTGACCTCGACCGGGCCCTGGAACTGGCCGAGCGGATCACCGAACCCATCTACCGGGCGCGCGTCCTCAACGCCGCCGGCAGGACGACGGCAGAGTCCCGTGACCCGGCACAGACGCTGCGCCTGGCCCGACAAGCCCGCGACGCCACCGACAAGGTGCCCTACCTCCACTGGCGGATGACGCTGTCGACTGACACCGCCGACTTCCTGCTGCGAGCGGGCCAGGAGGAACGCGCCCACGCCGTGGTCAAGCGGGCGACGAACATGGCGCGGAGGGCTCGGGGGCGCGGGGTGCACACCCTCATCAAGCTGGCCGTCGCAGCTGGCCGGTCCGGGCGGCCGGGCGACGCGGCCCGCCTCATCCACCGCGCCGAACGAGCCGCCGACACGTCCGCCGGTTACGCACGCGTCCTCGACCTCGCGGAGCTGGCCGAGAGCCTGCACCACACGGGTCGCCCCGCGGAGGGGTACGAACTCCTGCTCCGCGTACTCCACGAGAGCTGGGCCCTGGCAGATCCTGCCGAGCGCACCGAGGGCCTGCGACGGGTGGCCCAGGCATTCGGCCGCACCGGGAAACCGGACGGAGCGGCAGAGCTTGCTCAGGAGATCCTCGGCCTGGCAGGCACTGCTGACAGCCCCTCCCGCCGGCGCTGGGACACGTACGCCGCCGCCGATGCGCTCCTCGCGGCGGGCGAGATCGACGCGGTGCTCGGGCTGGAGGACGGCCTGCCGAAGGACGCGGTCGACGAGATCCTCACCGGTGTCGTGAAAAAGCTGGTGGACACCGGTGATCTGGCCGCAGCAGAGCTGATCGTCGACAGGCAAGGAGACGAGCACGCCCTCGGCCACCTTGCGACGGGCGCCGCAGCCACGGGGGACGTCACCCGTGCCGCCGCGGTGCTGGAGGAGATCAGCACCCCTGCCCTGCGCGAGGCGGCCACGCCGACCGTCGTCAAAGCGCTCTGCCGGGTGGGTGCCCGCACGGCGGCCCGCGCCCTGGCCGACGCCCTCGCCATACCCGAGCACCGTGGCAAAGCCCTCGCAGCGATCGCCCAGTCGCTCGGCCCATGCCCGCAGGGACGCCTCGTGCTGATCGAGGCGCTGTACTGGAGCCCGTGTGAGCGGGTGACTGAGGAGATCGCCGATGTGGTGCCGGAACACCTGCCCCTCCTGGCAGACCTCGTGTCGGCGGAAAGCTAGAGTCCGCCTACAAAGATCACCTTGTTGAGGGTCACGGGGGCTGTCATCTAGTCACTGACCGGGAGTGAGATCTTTTGGCTCTGCTGATACCGCAGGCCGTCACCGGGCGGCCCGGCGGGACAGACCACAACGTCACCAGGTGGATGTTCTGCGAGATCCGTGCTGGCCTCTCCTGGCGTGATCTGCGGAACGCTATGGGCACTCGCAGACGGTCTACACCCTGGTTGCGGGGTGGTGGATTGACGGAGTGTTCACCCGTGGCACCTGCATGGCAGACGGTTCTCGCGGAACATTTTGGTGGCGAAGCCCCTTGGTCGTCGGTGTGCCCCCGTCAACAGGCGCTGACGGGAGCACTGCGCGAGGCGGGCCTTGCTGCGGGGCGCTTGAGTCGGACGTAAATCGACCTCAGGGGCGTGCCTGGCACTCGGCGAGTGCTTCAGGGTGAGTGCGTCCGGTGGCTGCAAGGGCTGATGGGCTGCTACTTGGGGTAGAAGCCGGTGATGCGGTAGAGCTGTCCGTGGCGGTGGACGCTGAAACCCATAACCCACTGCTCGGACAGGTTGTCTACGACGATCAGCCGCCGGTCGGTGAGCGCAGTTGGGCGGTGCAGCGGCATAGAAACCGGCACGGGGCATTCGTCGAACAGGGAGCGGGCGTGAAAGGCGGGGGCGGTCACCATGCGCCCCACAAGCGGACCAGTTGGGTGGTACTCGGCTGGCAGCTGTTGTAGGACACCATCCAGTTCGATCGTGACTGTGCGGTGGCGCAGGCCCTGGGAGCGGAGCCGGCTCATAGTGCCACCGCCAGGTGTTCCTGCGGCGGGAGGCCGTAGCGCATCCAGAACCTGAGGGTGCGGGCTGTGTGGATCTGACCAGTACCCGTGGCCTGGCGGCTATCGAAGACCCAGCGGTTCACCTGCACGAAGGTGCCGTGGCCTGTGCGGAGATCGAGCTTAAGGTTGAGGAAAACCGGACGCTTGGCGACGGCGAAGCCTTGCCACGGACGTTCCCAGCGCAACAGTGTGCCGAACTGCGAGTCGTTCCAGACCATCAGGCGTTGCGAGCGGTGAGCGTCACGGCAGTCCAGGATCCACAAGTCGGCGTGTGCTTCCCGGCCGGCGACTTCGGCGGGTGGAAGTGGGCGGGCCTGGACCTCAGCCCGCTTCCCGCAGCGCAGTTGGCAGTCGGCGCGGCGGTTACCGAGGGAGATCTCGGTGGCCACGCCCCATCCTTTGATCTCCTTGTGCCACGCAGACTCGGTCATAGGGCGCCTGCGTAGAGAAGGAGTTCGGCGTCGTCCTCGTCCAGGCCGAGGGCCTGCGGCCCGACTTCGGTCAGCAAGTCGGCGACGGTGAAGATGCCAGGAAGGCTGTCGATGCCGGCGACTAGACGGTCGTAGCGTTTGACTAGGGCGAGGATGCGGTTTCCACGCGCCCGGTGCCTTTTTGCACCTTGGGTGGACTCTTTGGCCTGCTGGTCGAGCCGGTCGGCCTCCCTGAAGTCGCGTTCGGCGAGAGAGGGCGAGACGTCGATGATGCGGTCGAGGTCTTGCCGTACGAGTTGCCGAGCGGTCTTCTCCGTCAGTTCGCCCCCCTCGCCGAGTACAACCTTCGCGACGACTTGGTCGTCGGTGGCGCTGGCGCGTGGACCGGGAACGCTGGCGTCGTCCGGGGCGGTGGGGGTGGTGCCGCAGCCGGGGCCTTGGAGAGTGGGTTCGGTGCGCGAAGGGCCGGGCGGTCCGGCCAGGGCAGCGAGTCGGATCTCTTTGGTGACCTTGTTGAAGGAGGTGGTGCACATCGACTTCACCGCGCGGTCGAACACCGCGTGGTACTCGGCCGACAGCACTTTGATCTTCGATCGAACGATCCCCTGTAGCCGGGAGAACTGCTCACCCTCGCTCCCGCCGGCGAGAATGCAGCGGAGGGCTTCACGGTCGAGGACGTCATGTACGTTGTTGGAGTAGCGGCCTGCGGCGCTGGGCATGGGTTTCTACTTTCCTGCCAGGAGTCGGATGGTGCGGGGACGCTGCTGCAAGACCCGGTCGGCCCAGGAAGCGACCGAGTCGCGGATGGACTCGACGGACTCCCAGACCTCGGGGTCGTTGACGTCCACGAAGTCCTCAGGACCGAGCAGCAAGATTTCTCTGGCTTTGTGGACCAGTCCGAAGTAGCGGATGGTCCAGTCGGCGTGCGGATCGCGGTCCTCACTGCCGACGAGCTCATCGAGTAGGGCTTCGTCCGCGCTGGGAGCCGGTCGCATCTGTGCGCGGACGTAACGCGCGACGTCCTGGTCCTTCAGCACTTCCCGCACTGCGGGCTCCCGCAGCACGGCCAGCACTGCCGCCGGACTCTTGGTCAGCTCGGCCAGAACGGCCTCGCGGACTTCTTCTCGGTCGAGCTGCGCAACGATCTCTGCGGGAGGCTCGGCTCCGCCCGCCAGGCCCAATGTCAGGCGGTATTGTGCCGCATCCAGTGAAACGGGCCATCCCGCCCGCTCTGCACTGTCGAGTAGTTCGAGCAGCAACGTGATGCGTCGGGCCCGCTCTTGGGGATCGGTGACGCAGGCGGTGGTCACGCACTTCCACGGGACGTGGACGGCGGAGGCGAGCAGACGGTCGCGAAGTGCGGTTCCTGCGAGGCGCGTAACCCGAAGGTATTTCTCCAGTGTCTCCGTCGCGTACCCAAGCTGGTGGGCCAGCTGTTCCAAGGCGACGCTTGCGCCGGGTGCTGTCCCGTCGGCGATCTCGGCACAGACGTCACCGAGGCCAAAGCGTGCCGCCAACTGTGCCCGTGATGCCCGGATGTCCGTCTCGGTGAAGGTTCTCGCGCGTCTGAGCTGATCCTCGGTGTAGCCGGGACCGGTGGGCCCGCCCGGCTCGATCCATACGTTCTCCATGGCCGAGGACCGTAAGCGGCCCCAGCTGCCGTGGGCCCCACGTATCCCCGGATCGGACCAGCCGAAATTTCTTCGACGACGAATATTGCAGAACCGTGTGCTAGGCGCTGAACCGGTGGCGCAGCCGTTTGACTGACCGCGCCGCATGCCTTGAATCTGCTCGTCGTCGTAGTCGGATTTGCAGCGAGGCGTACAAGATGAGCACCAGCCCGAGCTATCCCCTGGGCCGGGATTACCCGTCGATTCCCGATGGAGACTTGCCAGCGGGCCTGTTGGCCTTCTTCGACCTCACCGAGTCCGAGGTCGAACTGATCCTGACCAAACGCGGGCCGCAGAACCGCTTGGGCTTCGCCATCCAGCTCACTTTCCTGCGGTCCCTGGGCCGACTCCCCAAACCGCAGGAGATCGCTTCCCTGCCACGGCCGGTCGTGGAACACGTGGCGGCCCAGCTCCACATCAGCGACGGCGTGGCCGTCCTGAGCACGTACGGTTCGCACGACGGGCTGACGCGGCGCCATGCAAAGGAGATCCGGTCGGCCTGTGGCTGGAAGCCATACAGCAAGGGCGAGACAGCGCTGAAAAGCATGCTGGTGTCGCGCGCCACGTACACGGAGGAAGGAGTCAAGGCCCTCCTGCGGCGCGCGGTCGCCTGGCTGCGGGAACAGCGCATCGAACTGCCCGGCGAGAGAACCCTCACCGATCTGGTCCGATCAGTACGAGGGGCGAGCGACCAAGAGATGTGGCAGGCACTCTTGGCCCCGTACGCGGACCGGCTGTCCGAGCTCGATCGACTGACCGCAGTCCCGGACAACGAGCGAAAGTCGCCGCTGGCTGAACTGCAGCGAGGGCCGGGCAAGCCCGCCTGGAGGAATCTCGCGGGCGCCTTCGCCCGGAACCACGAGGTCCAATCGCTGGGGCTGCCGCCCGCGGACACCCGCGTCTTCTCTGCCCGACGCCTGTCGCATCTCGCCCGGTTCGCCACAGAACATGAGGTGCAGAGGACGAAGCGGCGTGCCGCGACGGTGGCAGCAGTTGCCCGCTTGACCGAGACCGCTGCGGACGACGCAGTCGACATGCTGGTGCACCTGATCGCCAATGACCTGATCGGAAGAGCACGACGCAGGACCGAGAAGGAGCGATCCGCGATCTTTCCTGACCTGGCCCATTCTGCCGCCGTCATGAGGGAGGTAGGGAAAGACCTGCTTGACACGAGACACGAAAAGGTTGACGCCGAGACTGGAGAGATCATCCCTCCTGTGGCAGACACCATGACGGTGCGCGAATTCCTCGACAAACTTGAGGACATGCCCGCCTTCGAGGCAGCCGTCACGGTGGCGGGCGAACTGGCTCCCGCGATGGGATCCGATTCGGATGAGGCTCGCCGCGCCAAAATGATCAAGCGGATCGATCTCCTGAAGACGTACCTGCCGCACATCGTCGGAGGGCTGGCGTATCGGCACGGCACGCCGGAAGCCAGACACGTGCTGGACGCTCTGTGGTCGCTGACCGACCTGATCGACCGCCCCGCCATCAGCCGGGCCGAGGCCGATGAGCGTCTGTTGACCGGGTCGTGGAAAGAGCTGGCCCTCCGTGCGCCGCACCTATCGCCCGAGATGGTTGACACCGCCGCCTACGCCTTCTGCGTGGTGGAGCGGTTCTACTCCCGCCTCCTGCGGCGCGAGATCTTCGTCGAAGGTGCATCGAAGTGGGGTAACCCGGAAGCGGACTTGCCGTCGCCGAAGGAGTGGGCGGCGTCGCGGGCCTCTGTTTCGAAGAGCCTGGGGCTTCCATTGGACGCGGTCGCCCACCTGAAGCGACTGGGCCAAGAGCTCCATACCAAGACCCGCGCGATCGCGGAGCGCCTGCCGAAAGACCGACAGTTCCAAGTTAGTGACGGTGGCCGGCTTGTCCTGTCCACGGCACCTCTTCCCCCAGATCCTAGGGTTCGCAAGGTGACCGCGGAACTCGCGGGCTGGTTGCCCAAGGGGGACCTTCCTCAACTCATCCTGGAAGTTCTCACCTGGACCAAGGGCACCGAGGTCTTCACGACACCAAGCGGCGGGCCCCCGCGGCAATACGACTTCGATATCACCCTGTCCGCCGCACTGGTCGCTCTTGGCTGCAACGTTGGCGTCGAGGCGGTCGCCGGCAACTTCCCCGCACTGGACAGAAGGCACATCACCTACGTCATCGACAACTTCCTGCGACCGGATCATCTCGAAGCATTGAACAACCGCCTGCTGGCTCGGCAATCACAGCTCGCGGTCGCCGCATCGTGGAACGGCGGCCACATGGCATCCGTGGACGGCCAGCGCATGGTTGCACCTCCGAGTGCCATCCAGGCCCGCTTGTCGCCACACGGCACCGCCCACGTCACCCACCTCACCCTCCTGTCGGATCAGGCCATGGGACTCACGAACAAGGTCGTCGCCGGATCCGTCCACACCTGCTTGCACGTACTCGACGTCCTCAACGACCGTCGTACCAGCGCCCTCAAGGCCACCAGCACTCGGAGTCAGAACCGCCCGCAGGAACACCAGAAGATCGTCGCAGAGGCCAGCCCACACCAAGAAATCATCTTCGGCCTGCTCGCACTCTCCGGCTATACCTACACCCCTACAGCCGCCGATGTCACCGACATGACCCTCGCTCGTATGGACACGGCGGCTGACGAGGACTACGGCCCCCTGCAGCACGTCACCCGCAACAAGATCGACGCCGCTCTCATCGAACGACACTGGGACGACATGCTGCGTCTCGTCGGAGCGGTTCACCTCGGCCGTGTGCGGTCCGCAGACGCGATCCGCATGGTGATCCGAAACGGCAGCCCCACCCCCTTGGGCAAGGCACTCGCCCACTACGGGAAGATCTTCAAGACCGCACACATCCTGGATCTCATCGACAATCCCGATTACCGCCGTCAGATCGAAACACAGAGCAGCCGCCACGGCCAACGCCACGAGCTGGCCGCGAAGATCTATCACGGCACCGAAGACCGCATCCATCGCTACCAGACCGGGATGGAGGAACAGCTTGGTGCACTCGGGCTGGTCGTCAATATGGTGGTGCTGTTCAATACCGCCTACATCGACTTGTTCCTCCAGAAGAAGGCCAGCCACCTGCGGCCCGTTCCCGACGAAGTCGTCCGGAGCCTGTCCCCCTTCCTCTATCGGCACATCCACATGAAGGGCCGATACGCCTTCGAGATGCCCGAACTCTCCGACACCTCCATGCGGGCCGTCGAGGACCTGGACGAAGGCCCTTACGACGTGACGGACGACAACCTTGTCGCCAACTGACCTGCGGCGGGTCCGCATGTCTCCCGCAACACGGCGTCACCTCCACGAACGACACGGCGGAGGAGCGGCGAATGCGTCACCTTTCGTCCGCTCCGCACTATCTCTTCTTTGCGCGTTCGGTCACAGCAACCAGGGACCCCCTCTGATCTGCACCGATGGGGGCTATCACACGGTTCAGCAATCTTCGGCGTCGCACGGCTCGCCAGAGCATCCTGCCCGGACTCGCGGTCAACGCAGCCGGAGGCGTCGCAGGACCCGGGAGTATCCGGCAGGTCGACCGCGAAGACATCAACACTGCTGCAAGTCTGCCTACGGCGCTTCATACTCCGTGGGCATGCGGATTACCTGAATGGTCGCCGGATCCCGCGGTACCGGAACGGCCTGAGTGCTGATGACCTGGGTGCCCGTGGCCTGAGCTGCGTTTGCCAGATCTCGCAGGACGTCGTCGACCACGGTGTTGCCGATGCCCTGCTGGTATGGGTTGTCCAGGAGCAGCAGACCGGGGAAAGCGGCTTCTTCGTCGAGGTCAGATGCCAGGAAGAGAGTGGCGTAGCTGTAGGCCAAGAAGAAGAGCACCTTTGTCTCTGCCCCAAGGGCTTGATCCCAGGGGCGGGTGCCGACGTAAAAGGTGAGGTCACTGTCATTGATGGTGATGGCGCCCTTGACCCAGCCACGTTCACGGTAGCGGTGAAGGAATTCGTTCATGCGCTCGGCGAACACGGCGCATCGTTCGACAGAGGTGAGCGAAGCCGCGGCAACGGCGGCTGGCTCTTGGTCGAGCGCGTCGACGGCCTGTTGTGCAGCGGTAACGGCCTGACTGGCTACCAAGCGGCGTTGGAGGATTTCTTCGATAGCGGGAAAGGCTGTCATCTTCTGTTCGAGCTGGGCGATCTGGCCGGCCAGGTTCTCGAGAGTGGCCATGAAAGGAGCCAGCTGCGCGGCGCGTTGTTCATTGATGCGGTGCGCGAGCCGTGTCTGTTCGTCTTGAAGCTCTGCTCGGCGGGTGCGGGCCGTGTGCAGATCGAGGGCGGTGCGGGCGGTGACGTCTTCGAGGTCGGCGAGCTCCGACTTGAGCGACCGGATCTCCACTTGTGCCCGACGGCGACGCTGGTCGTCGCTGACCGGTTGGAAGCACAGGTAGCAGGCGCTCTCGTCGTGTTCTCGGTGTGGGTCGACCCGTTGCTCGCACGCCGGGCAGAGCCGTACGGGGAGGGCGTCGAAGATCTCCACGGAGGCGATAAGGCGTTCCATGCGGGTTACCTCGGAGGTGACCGTCTGGGCGGAGTAGGCGTGTTCGCTGGCGAGTTGTTCGAGCGCGACGACTTCGTCCACCGCGAGTCGCAGTCGCCTTGATACGTCTTCATACAAGCCCGTCAGGGACGAGCCGTATCCGGCTGCCGTCTCGGTAGTCGACGTTCCCTGCAAGAGGCTGTTGATCTCCTGCGTCAGTTCGTGACGTCGTTGGCGAACCCCGTCGAGTTGGGAAGTGACCTCTTCCCGTGCGGCAGCTACTTGGTCGAGGGTGCGGGCGACGGGGATACCGAGCCGTTCAGAGATGGCGGTGACGGCCTGCAAGGTGCTGTCCTGCACGTCGCGCTCCACTGCCTGGGCTACGGCAAGGCGCCGCTTGGCCTGGGCGACGGCGAAGTCCTTGGTGTCGTAGCGGGAGGGGGCAAAGCCGAGGAGCATGCTGATGACGCCGCGTCGGATGAATTCCTGTTCCTTGTTGGCGAAGGTCGTCCAGGATTCCTCGTTGCGGTAGAAGTGGCGCAGCAGATTCCGGAAGGACAGGGGCGTCAGTTCACTGGCTGTGGCCGGGTGGAGGCCCTTGGGTATGCGCAGGTTGGGCCAGCCCAGTTCGCGCAGAATCCAGTCGGAGAAGTCGGCGTCGGTCAGCTCGTCTCCGTCGACGTACACCTTGTTCATGCGCCCGTGCTGGAGGAGACGGGTCAGGACGCGAGGGTGGCCGTTGAGCCGTATCGCGGTGGAGACCTCGATGTACTCGTCGGATACGGCGGCACCGAGAGCATCGATCATCCCGCCACGGTCGCCGAAGCAGTAGTCGATGACCTTCAGCGTGGTGGTCTTGGAGCTGTTGCGTGGCCCGCTGAGAATGTTCAACACGCCGGTTCCGAAGGCGTACTCGTCGATCTCTGCGGTGTTGTGGACGAGCTTGACGGAGTCGATCCTGATCCCGCGGTCGGGATGAGCGGTCACGGGCTTTGTCATGGCCGGATCTCCTGCCGGAAGGGCGCGTTGCCGACCTCGTCTGGGAACAGGTCGTAGATCAGGTTTTTCAGGTCAGTACCCGACATCGCAGCGAGGTTTCCTCGCATGGCCTCACAGCGCCGCACCAGCGGCTGGAACTGGGTTGCCTCGGTGAGGCGTTGTGCGGTCCTCTTGCCGGCGGCTTTCAGTTTCAGTCGTTCAACCCGGTGGCTTGTGATGGTCACGAGATCCCTGGCCACGAGGAAGGCGAGGAACTGCCGGTAGCGCTGGTCCCAGGGCCCGTAGCGGTAGCGGATCATCGGTGCCTCGACCTCGGACGAGTCGGGGGCGAGAAACGCGGTTTCGGCATCTACGGCTTCCGGCAGCGCGGTGTGGGCCCGCTCCAGGAATCCTGGGTAGCGCACGAAGAAATCAAGCTTGGCGAACTTCGTCCGTCCCTCGATGTAGGGACCGGGCTCCTCACCACAGAGGTAGATGAGCAGCAGGAGCCGTGTTGCGTGAAAGTCAGGGGAGTCGTCCGGGTCCCAGGCGCGATACAGCGGGGGCACCACGCTACTGCCGATCTTATGAGGCATCGGCGTACCTGTTCTGGCAGCGTGCCGTGATGTCGGAAAGCACTGCGTGGGCCTCAGCGAGGGTGAACTGCCGACTGGTCACCTCGGGCAGCTCGCTCACCGCCACGAGCGTCTCGAAGTACGCCGCTGAGCCGGCGTCGAGACGTCCGGCGCGTCGTTTCGCCATCGTGAGCGTGCAGATGGCGTTGATCTGATCGGCCAAATCGTCGTACGCGCGGCGCCGGGTACCGACACTGGCGCGGTAGGTCCGGCGGTAGGCGAGCATGGCATCGTGCTGGGCTTCCGCCTCGGGCTCCGGTATTTCGGCAGTCTGCAGCTTGAACTTCAGTTTCATCAACAGTTCGGTGGAACCGTCTCGCCGTCGCCCAGTTGCTCTGCGCACGCTGTCGTCCAGGGCGCGGCCGAAGTCGTCCACAGTGAAGGTTCTCGGTCGCAGCTCAAGTGCGCTGCGGGCTATGTACCGGGAGATCAGCCAGATCATGACCTCCTCGACTTCCTCGTACAGCGGTTTCTCGCCCAGGCATGCTTCTACCAGTGGCGCCAGTCTCGTCATGGCCTCGGCCTCGACCTGGTCGATGGTGCGCGCCTCTACCAGAACATCCAGACGGTCGACACACCATCCGATGTCCCTGCCGTCCGGCAGTTGTACGCCTCCGAGTCTCCTGACGATGTCCGCGCGGGCGTCCGCGCTCACTGGGCCGCGAGGACGATCACGTTCCACGACGAACTCATGAAGGTCCCGCTGAGGCGTCTCGTTGACGATGAAGGTGAACCGAGTGCCGTCCGGCAGCGGCTTGCCCAGAAACAGCTTGCCCAGGTAGCTACTGTCTGCGGCCTTCTTCTCCTCCGGTCGGCAAACATTGGCGATACTGTGGCGCGTCCCGGCTTCCTCGATCGTCTTGACCTGCCGGTATACAGGTGCGCCGTCTCGATGACACAGGATGTCCTCCAGGTCCTCCCACGAGACCGCCGTCCACTGCCCTTCCAGCATGTCCAGGCAGTCCAGCAACGTGACGGCATCCTGATATGCGAACCCCCGCCTGCTCCGGCGGCCGCCGTCAGCAGGCGCGAGAGCCACGGCCGCCTCGTGTGCACTGACGCACGGCACTGGACCTTCGATTCACGGCAAAATGGCCTGCACGCACAGTTCCCCCCAGAAGCCACTTCGGAGCATGCAGTAGATCACCGCGTCACCCAGAACAGCAACGGTCGTGCAGATCATGAGCCTCGCTCCGCGTTCGTTCCGCTACAGACGCAGCTCGGCAGGAGAAGTGAAGGTGGCTGGCTCAGTCGTGGGCCAGGACGCTGCAAGAGAGCTGTCGGAGACGCGCGCTGGACTGCAGCTCGGAGCCGGCATGCCGATTATCTCGACGGCGAGGCGTTTGACTGCGAAGGCAGGGCGAAGGCGTAGTCCCGCTCAGGGGGATAGAGCAGGCGCTTAGAAGGCACGTGCTCTATCCACTGAGCTACGGGGGCTGACCTGGGGAAACGTAGTCACTCGGCGCTGTCTCCCGGAGCGTGGGGGACGCATGGGGGAATTGCTGGTTCCCGGTGACCGGGGGACGTGGGTGCTCTCCGGTCGTCTGTACTCAGGGTCTCACGTTACGGTCGTGGCTCTGGGGCTTCTCGCGGAAATAATCCCGCCCCGGCTTGGCGTTGGTGATCATCAAGCCGAGGAGGGGAAGGTGTCGGGCCTGAAACTGTTCCGTAGGGACGTGGCGCATACCGGCATGACCGAGGTCACGCCGCGTCTTGCTGAGGTCGAAGCCGATGTGCAGGGTCTCGTCGAGGCGCACATGGATACGTTGCTGGGCGTCCGGTTCCTGGCCAGCGAGTACAGCACCGGACCGGTGCACGGGGGCCGAATCGATTCGCTCGGGCTGGACGAGAACGGCTCGCCAGTCATCGTCGAGTACAAGCGTTCGACCGATGCGGGTGTGATCCACCAGGGCCTGTTCTATCTGGCGTGGCTGATGGACCATCGCGCTGAATTCGAGCGCCTGGTCCGCGACCGGCTCGGGGTGACGGCCGCGTCCCAGGTCCTGTGGAGCGGCCCGCGCCTGATCTGCGTCGCCGGCGACTTCACCCGCTACGACGTGCACGCTGTGCGCGAGCACCGGCGCTCGATCGACCTGGTCCGCTACCGACTCTTCGGCAGTGACCTGCTCGGCCTTGAGACGGTTGCCTCCGTGAGCGGTGGCATGGCGATGGGCCGCCGGGCGCGGCGCCATTCCGTTGCCCAGGCAGCGGTCGACGTCCAGGGCGCGGCGATGATGGAGTTGGCGGGCGCTGTCGACGAGGTCCTGCTCGGGCTCGGGGACGGCGTGAACCGCGTGGAACGCAAGCAGTACCGGGCGTATCAGCGGCTGCGGAACTTCGCCTGCCTGTGCCCGCCGCAGCGCAGCAAGCTGCTGGTCTACCTGAAGGTCGACCCGAAGGACGTCGACCTCGTTCCGGGTTTCACCCGGGACGTGTCGGGTCTCGGGCACCACGGGACGGGCGATCTGGAGGTCCAGCTCCGGACGCCGCGGGACGTGGAGCGGGCGCAGGATCTGTTCCGGGCGAGCTACGCGGAAGCGTGAACGGCTACGGCTGCGCATCTCACTCGACTGGCTGAGCTTGGTGTCGTGTTTGAGGGTGTGGGTGGCTTCTTTCGACGTCCGAGCAGGTAGTGGCGGTGGAGTATCTATGGTCCGCGGGATCGCCGGTTTGGCCAACCGGCGATCCTGGGCTATGTTGCCGCCGCGCCGGGATGAGGCGGCGCTCGTCCAGGCCGTGGGCCCGTGAGGTCCTGATGTGCATCGAGTCGTCCGGCATCTGCCGCACTGGCCTGGAAATCCTTGCCGCTGCGGCGCGGTGCCGCTGCCTCCGGGGGTCCCGCGTTAGTGCCATGACTGTCGTGACTGGATTCCCGCCGGATGGCGGGCAGGCTTCGTGGCGCACATCAACCTGCCCAGCACTACGTCGGGCCACCGACGCCTGCTGTTTCCGCTGCAACGGCATCACTGGCGACCGCGCCGACCGGGGCAGTGCCGGTCTCAGCCTTGCAGTATCCCGACCTGTTGAGCGGCACCGCACGCGCCTCGTGCAGCGGCTGGGGGCGTCCCAGGCAGCGGGCAGGGCTGAGGACCTCCTGGGGCGGCGTTGGGCTCCCGTGGCACGATGTGCTGTCCGTGTCATCCTCGGCGCGGACCTGCCATGCCTGGGGTTGGTTGCCTGGGTGCCATCGTGGAGTGGGGTGCCGGAGTGACCCTGGGTGAATCGGACACGGACGCCGGGCGGCCTTCTCGCCGGGATGTGCGCGGAGGTCACGATGGCGCCGCGACGACGGCGGCGGAACTGTTGCAGGCGGCCGAGAGCGCGCCGCCGGTGGAATCACTTGATGTGGTCGCCAGGATCCTGCAGAAGCGGCTCGGGGCGCTCTCGGTGTCGTTCCTGATCACCGACTTCACCGGAAGCTCGGTGGTCCGTCTGGGAGCCGCCGGCACGATCGACACGGGTGGGCGGGCTCGGCGGATCCCGTTGGCGGGAACCGTCTACGACGACGTGATCCGCACCCAGCGTCCCACGGTGGAGCACACCGGCGGGCAAGCACGGGTCGTGGCACCGGTGACCAACCGCGGGGATGCCATCGGGCTGCTGGAGCTCTACCTGCCGGTGGCGCCGGATGCGCGGGTGTTGGAGGAGATCGGTGAGGCGGCGCACGCGCTGGCGTACATCGTCATCGCCAACCGGCCCTTCACCGACCTGTACCAGTGGGGCCGGCGCACCCTGCCGCTGAGTCTTGCCGCAGAGATCCAGCACCGCCTGCTTCCGTCGTCGCTGACGTGCGAGGCTGCCCAGTTCGCGGTCGCCGGAGCGCTCGAACCCGCGGACCACGTCGGAGGCGACACCTTCGACTACGTCCTGGACCGCGACACCGTGCAGTTGTCGATCACCGACGCCATGGGTCACGACGTGGCCGCCGCGATGCTGGCCACGCTGGCTGTCAGCGCCCTGCGCCGGGCCCGACGAGCAGGCGCCGACCTGGTGGAACAGGCGTTCCAGGCCGACAAGGCGCTGCGGGAGCACGAACAGACGGGATATGTGACCGGTCAGCTCCTGCGCATCAATCTGCGCGACGGCACAACCGAGTTCGTCAACGCGGGCCACCCCTGGCCGCTGCGGCTGCGCGACGGCCGGGTGGAAGAGATCACTCCCAAGGTCGACCTTCCCTTCGGCTTCCACCCGTTGCACGACTACCGGGTGCAGACACTGGACCTGCGGCCCGGCGACCGGCTGGTGCTGCTCAGCGACGGCATGCTCGAACGCCACGCCAAAGCCCTGGATCTCCCCGGCGCGATCGTCGGTACCCGGGACCTTCATCCGCGAGAGGCCGCCCGTGCCCTGATCGGCGCGGTCCTCGAAGCCGGCGAAGGCCACCTGACGGACGACGCGACCGTCATCTGCCTGGACTGGCACGGCACCGACACCTCCCGGCGCACCGCCGACACCGGCGCCAACCTCGCCGACGCCTCCGCAGCGTCCCCGCAACAACCCTGACCGCACTACTGCGGCTCCGCCCGGCAACCACATGGCCAGGCGGCAGCACCAGGAGGACGAACGTGGAGGGGCAGCGGTTGGAGCAGTGCGAGACAGCACAGATCCCGGGCGTCGTGTGATGCCCGGGATCTGTGGTGGTGCGGCCTACTTGGGCTTGATCGCGTCCTTGGCCTTCTCCTTGGCCGCGCGCAGGTCGCCCTTGGACTCCTCGGCCTTCCCTTCGGCCTTCAGGCGCTCGTTGCCGACAGCCCCGCCGACAGTCTTCTTGACCTTGCCCCTGGCCTGCTCGCCCTTGGCCTGAGCCTTCTCGTCCGCAGCCACAGCCACTCACTCCTGCCTCGCTCGGAATTCACGTACGCTCTCCGGATGACCCCCGGCGGCATTTCCAAACCTGAGGGCTTGCCGCACCGCCAGGTCGCTGCCGGCGGAGTTATTAAACCTTTATCGGATCCTTGGGAGTGGAGATCGTTCCGCGGGACACACGGTGGCTCGGAGGTTGATAACTATGGTTCCCGTTCTGCTTGTTCTTCTTCTTGCTCTGATTCTCTTCGGTGCCGGTTTCGCGCTCAAGGCCCTGTGGTGGATCGCGGTCATCGTGCTGATCGTGTGGGTCCTCGGGTTCGTGATCCGTCCCACCAGCGGCGGCAGGCGCGGCCGCTGGTACCGCTGGTAGGCGGCCCCCAACAGCCCATCCGCCAGGGGGGTCCCGACGCCAAGGCGTCGGGACCCCCCTGGCGGCGTTCTGGTGCTGCTGTCGTGAGGGGAGCGGTTTTCCTGTCGATCCGGGGTACAGGAAGTAAACGGCCGGAGACGGCCGTGACGCCGGGAACCACGGCCTCCAGCACGCCGTCTCCGGTCGTCCCGTCTTTTCAGGACGCGAAGGTGTGAGCCGCGAAAGCCGGGGCACCTGGCATTCTGAGGGAACGTCACCTATTGGAAGGCGTCCCGGAAAAGCGAACCCGCGGTATAGCTGTGGGGCGTAGCGAATCTCTGCAAGGGAGCCGTGTAATATGAGTGACAGCATCTGGGGCTACCAGCCGACCACCGGCTACACCGCGGGCACCGACCTGACCGGCTACAAGGTCGAGGCCACCGACGGCAGCATCGGCAAGGTCGACAAGCACTCCGACGACGTCGACTCCGCCTACCTCGTCGTCGACACCGGCGTGTGGATCTTCGGCAAGCACGTCCTGCTGCCCGCCGGCACCGTGCGCACGGTCGACCCGGACGAGCGCAAGATCTACGTCAACCTCACCAAGGACCAGATCAAGGACTCCCCGGAGTTCGACAAGGACAAGCACCTCGGCGACGCCGGCTACCACCAGCAGGTCGGCGGCTACTACGAGACCCACCGGGGCATCTGACCCCACGCCGCAGCACGGGAGGGGCCCGCCAGAGAACACACTGGCGGGCCCCTCCCGTGCTGCCCCTGACCTAGGACGGCGTGCAGTCGGGGTACCGGCCCCGGTATAGCTGACACGACTGCCTGGTGGAGGCCGTGTGCTTGCGGGTGTCGCTCAGTCTGTGTCCCCCATATGGCTGATGCGGCAGGGCCGTGTAACCGTCCGCCCAGGTCGCGAGCACGAACGGACCGGAACGGCCGTTGTGCGCCGCGCACTCACCCTGCCCGGCCTGCGTCCTTGACGGATGCGTTCACTCCCAGGTCACGCATGTCCGTTCAACTGGGACAGGCGGCAGGAGGTGCGGTGCCGCCAGCGTTGCAAGGCGGCCTCCAGTTCTCTGTGCACCGGCGCCGACATCGGTCGTGCGCCCAGGGCCCAGCCGGTGATCTCGTCGGCGACGGCATGAAGTTTGACGTTGGCGTGCTGCGAGACCTCGCGCAGCACGTGCCACCCGTCGGCCGGGGGTGTCCGGTGCACCGCCATGAGCACGCCGATCGCCTGGTCGATCACTGCGTGGGAATCGACCGCCTGCCGCAACTGCGCGTTCTCCTCTTGCAGTCGGGCCATCTTCTCCTCGTTCTGAGGATCGTCCGGGGCGGACGGTTCACGCGGTGGCTGCATGAAGGAGTCCTCTGAAACCGGGGACAGGGCCGTAGGAACAGTTGCCCCGCCAAAGCGACGCCAGCCCCCCGTATTCGCATTTTCGCGCTCGACGCAGGCGGTGTCCCCTCGCCGCCGCGGCGGCGAAGGGACACCAGGGGCTGCTGTCCCAACCCATGCCCGGCTGGCCACAGACACCTCCCTCACACGCACCCGCCGCAAGCTTTCGAGCGACTCCTCGTCGCCGAGGGCGACCGGCGCCGTGTGCGCATCGAACTGTACGAGCCTGAGCCCGAACTCGAGGTGTATGTCTGCGGCTGACCTCGCCACTGGCGACTCGGTCGCGCGGGACCTGGTCCTGTTCGCCGGAGAACGACCGCCACGTACGGTTAGGTTTCGCTTTGCGATCGATCGATGCCGATGTTCGAGCACATCCGACTGAACCGGCAAGTGCGACAAGAATGAGATTTCATGCGGGACGTAACGACCCTGAACCCCTTCTGCGGCGCGGTAGCTTTACTTCACGCCCCGAATCCAGGGCCCGCCCGGGAAAGTGCGTCACCACAATCCCGGGGACGATAAGTCCGAAGGAAACGAAAAAATGCTCGAACCATCTCGCCGAGGGCGCCTGCAGCTGCCCTCCGGGTACTTTCACGGTATCAGCTTGAATATCACTGGCGCGGAGCTTCACGATGCCCCCGGCGGCCTCGTCATGGTCCGGTTGAGTGCCCTCCTCGCCGCGTTCACCCTCGCGTGGACCCTCATCACGGACACCGTTGTCGACACGACCGAGTCCGCCTTCGTCGTCACCCTGCTCGGCTTCGCCTGGCATGCCGGCGTGCAGGTCACCTGGGGTCGGAGCAAGTAGCCCCCGTTTCCGCCCCGCGCCCGTCAGGTCGCGGGGCCCTCTCGCCGCTGGCCAGTCCAACGAGCGGCATCAAGCATCACGATCAAAGCAGAGACCCTGCACGCCTGAGGAGCGCCCTCATGCTCTCCACCCCTCGATCGAGTGTGCCGCCCATCGACGCATCGGCTCACCCCGCCACGTGGAAGAAGCCCTCTCCTGGCGCCGCGCTGCTCGGCTACAGCGCTTTCGCCGAACGAAACCAGCCACGTTACGACAGTTATGCCCAGGCCAGGCTTGTGCGGAAAGCGGACGTGACGGCTGTCGTACAGGCCACGCTGTCTTTCGCACTCAAGCGCTGGGAGTGGCTGTTGATTCAGCCCCGTCTCGCGGCGGTCGTCTGGGCGGAACTACGCTGCCAGGTCAGCCGTCAGGCCGATGAAGCCGAGCCCCAGGACGTCACCGGTGCAGCCGCCCTGTACAGCAGCCTGCCTGTGACCAGCGCTGACAGCGCGCTGCTGTGTTGGCGGGTCGGACTGACCGCCGGTGAGGCAGCCGAGCTCATGGGACTTGAGCAACCCGCCGTCGAGGCCGCCCTTCGAGTTGCCCGCCGGATTCACCCTCACCTGGCCACCAGGGGTGCCCTCTAACGCGCACCTCCGAATGCGCCCCGGACGCACACTCCATGGCGGGCGCGCCTCCCCGCTACCTTTCGCCACCACGCGCCACCTCTCACTCCTACAGGTGGTGGTGCGCTGGCGTCTGCCCTCCTAGGATGGGCAGTCACACATCGAACGCGGCGGGAACGGCGAGGGGACACGTCCGTTGGCGGAGCAGAACCGTGTGGTCGATCTGTCGGTGCCAAGCGCGGCCCGAATGTACGACTGGCTACTGGGCGGAAGTAACAACTTTGAAGTCGACCAGGAAGCATGCGAAATGCTTCTGGAAGTCGCGCCCACATCGCGCGAGATCGCGCTCATCAACCGCCGGTTTCTGCAACGCGTGGTGCACGTACTCGCCCACGAGCACGGCATAAGGCAGTTCATCGACTTCGGCTCGGGCCTGCCGACGCAACGCAACGTGCACCAGATCGCCCAGGAAGTCGACTCTGAGGCTCGCGTCGTCTACATCGACAACGATCCCGTCGTGCTGGCACTCGGCCAGTCACTGCTGGACGAGAACGACAACACCACGATTCTTCCTGTCGACATGACAGACACTCAGAGAATCTTCGCGCACAAGGACCTGAACCGGCTTATCGACTTCTCCGAGCCGGTGGCCGCCCTGTTCGTCTCCGTGCTGCACTGCCTGCCCGACAGCGCCGGCCCCAAGCAGCTCGTCGAGCGAGTCATCGACCGGCTCGCGCCCGGCAGCTTCGTCGTCGTGTGCCAGCTTGTCAGCGACGACCCGCAGGTCCGCGATGACGTCACCGAACTTATGCGAGCCCAGACTCACGACAACTGGGGGCGCGTACGCGAGAAAGCAGACGTCGAGGAGATGTTCGCAAACCTCGTCGCGCTGGAGCCAGGTCTCGTCGATGTGAGTGACTGGCGACCTGACTCCGAGCTTCACCAGCGCCAACGCAGCATTGAATGGACAGAGTACGGAGGGCTGGGCATGGTGCCGCCCCAGCGGTAGGCGGCAAGAGCAGGACGAAGCGTTACGAGTAGCGCTTGATGGCCTTGTCCAGCATGAGTCGGCTCTTCGCCGGTGACGCGCATCCCTCGCCCTGGATCCGCAAGAGCAGCTGAAGGTGCCGTTCGTAGTCGTTCTGCCTGGGTGTCGGAGGCTTGTTGGGGTCCCTGCGCTTCGGGGCCGGCCTCGTGAAGTAGTCGGCCTTCTCGTACTGCTCGGCGTAGACGAAGCCAGGCAGGCCGCCGCGGCCGAACTCCAGCTGCGCCATGGAACCCGCCATCGCCGCTGCGTTGCCCGCGATCATCCGGCTGGAGAGCACGAAACGGATCGTAATGTGCGGCAGATCTGACATCTCGCGCAAGTAGGTCATCTGCTCGCGCATGACGTTCTTGGTGCCGGCCTTCCGGACCAGGACCGACTGATCCATCACGACGACACATTGTGGTGGGTCGGGCTGCCCCAGGACCCGAAGCTGGCGCTCACGGCGTTGGGCAAGACGCAACTCCACCTCAGGACCGTCCCACTCGCTGAGGTGCAGACCCGTGCGGATGATGTGCTCGGTGTACCCCGGCGTCTGCAACAGTCCGGGGACCAGACGTACGTCGTACGTCGTGATGGTGATGGCCATCGACTCAAGGCCGAGGAGGCGGTGAAGGTACTCCGGCGTGCAGTCGCTGAACCGGTGCTGGAACCATTCTGGCTCCATGGCTCGTGAGAGCAGCACGCTGAGCGTGTCCCGGGTGTCTGTGTCAGGCTCCAAGACGTTGATCACCGCATCGACAGTGCGACGCATGGGTGTCGCCTCTGCAGTTTCCAGACGATTGATCGTCGAGACCGAGACATGAATGGCCTGCGCAAGACTCTTCTGCGTCAGGCCGGATTTTTCGCGTAGCTCCCTAACCGTGCGGCCCAACATGATGTTTGCCGCCGTCTTCGTCCAGTCTGGCCCGGTGGACCGGGCCAGACGGACAACCGGATTCAAGTCCGAGGACACGCTTGCTCCTTACCGAAGTGCCACATCCGCATGATGACACGCCGGACGCGGGGAGTGGTGCCCGAACTTGTATTCCCATGCTACTGGTTGAGGACGGCGAAGGAATCAAACTCGCCTTTCTTCGCACCGTCGAGGAAGGCGTCCATCTCGTCGGCGGTAAAGACCAGGGCAGGCCCGCCGGGGTCGGTCGAGTTCCGCAGCGCCACGCTGCCCTGCGGGAGCTTCAAGGCTTCGACGCACGTGCCGTTGGCTTCGCTCTTGCGGCTCTTCACCCACTGCCCCGGCATCAGGTTCGCAGGCGTCCCGTTTGTGAAGTTCTGCATCGAAAAAATTTCCCATCTGTTCGATGATCCTATTTCTGTTTCCGTTTCGCAGCCTGCTGGTCGGCCCAGGTGGGAGCCCCGTGAAAACCCGTCATGAAATTTCATAGGCGGCGTGCACGGAATGCTAGCCACTCAAAATCGAACAGCGCCGTCCCACGAAAGGGTGGGACGTCGTCTCCGCCGAGGTGGTGCGTCGCCGGGCTCAGCGGCATCGGCCAAGGAGAGGAAGCGGGCTCGGCGGTAGAGGGATTGCTGGAGGATCCTGATGCGGGCTCCCGGTTGCCCGTGAGGCTGTCCGAGGATCAGGCGTTCGCCGCCGATCCGGCGTGGTCCTGGACGCGCCCAAACGGATCGGTACGTCTACGAGCGGCATGCACGTCGACATCCTCAGCGGCGATCCCTGGGCCCGTTGACGGCAGGGCAGCGGGCCGGATGGGAGCGGCTGATGCCCGCCCGGCAGTGGCTCGTGGAATCGGTCGGGATCAAGTCCCCAGGGGAGGGCGAGCCGGTGCCGGGAGCGGCCCGGTCACGGGACGCACTGTGGGAGGCGAACCTCGCCGCGGCCCGGCAGATCCACGCGCGCGAGGGACACCTCCAGGTCCCCCGGCAGCACGTCGAAATCGCCGGGGACGCCACGGCCCGGTCCCGGAAGATTGTCTGTGCCGTCGTGGGTGTGAGCGCGGGGAGAAAGGGTAGACGCGCGTTCGGCGCCGGCCGGTTGCGGTTGGCCGTGGCGACGGGTGAGACCTTCTGGAGGGGACCCAGCATGGCGTCCATGAGCATGACGGCATTCGGTACGCGGACCACCAGCCTGCCCGAGGTCGCCGACCCCTCCAAGGTGGCGCCCAAGGATGCCCGCCAGCTCTCCCGGCTGTTCTTCGAACAGCTGGCAGTGCTGGAGGAGGGAACCCACGAGCACAGCTACGCCCGCAACACGCTGATCGAGATGAACATGTCCCTGGTGCGCTTCGCGGCCGGCCGCTACCGCAGCCGCGGCGCAGACGAGATGGAGGACATCGTCCAGGTCGGCATGATCGGCCTGATCAAGGCCATCGACCGCTTCGAGCTCTCCCGCGAGGCCGAGTTCACCTCCTTCGCCATCCCCTACATCGTCGGCGAGATCAAGCGCTTCTTCCGCGACACCACCTGGGCCGTCCACGTACCCCGCCGGCTCCAGGAAGCCCGCGTCCAGCTCGCCAAGGCGACGGAGGAACTCCGCAGCCTCCAGGACCGCGAACCGACGGTCAAGGAGCTGTCGGAGCTGATGAGCCTCTCCGAGAACGACGTTGTCGAGGCCCGGCTGGCCTCGAACGGCTACAACTCCGCCTCCCTGGACGCCGCGATCGGCGGCAGCGAAGACGGCGAGAGCGCCCTGCAGGACTTCATCGGCATGGACGACGCCGCTCTGGAACTGGTCGAGGACTTTCACGCCCTGGCCCCGCTAGTCGCCGAACTCGACGAACGCGCCCGGCAGATCATCCACATGCGGTTCGTCGAGGAACTCACCCAGGCCCAGATCGGCGAACGTCTCGGCGTCTCCCAGATGCACGTCTCCCGGCTCCTGTCCCGCTGCCTGGCTCGCCTCCGTGAAGGCATGCTCACCAGCCAGTAGGCACGGCGGGAGGGCTGCCAGGCCGACGGAGGCATGGCAGGTGCCCGGAGCGGCCCCGTGGGCGGCGTGACCGGCCTGCGCCAGGACCACGTCAGCGCGTGACGCGCAGCCGAGCGCGTGCCCTCGTTCCCTGCATGGAGCCGACCCGCGGGGGCAAGACCGGATCCGGGCTCCCGCGTCACGTCGACGGCACTGGCCTCCTGGCGCACCCGCAGTTCATCAGCGTCCTCGTCGGACGACGCCAGACCGAACCCGGCACGCACAAGCGTCCGCGGACATCCCTCAACAGCCCAGCCCGTCATCGTCATCCACAGTATTCTCTTCGACACCCCAGCCGGTGCGGGCCAGGGACGCCTAGGCAGTGTCTTCAAATGATCTTGCCTGGTGGATCATGGTGGCGTGATACGTCGTCATGAACTGTCTGATGCCGAGTGGGAGTTCGTCCGGCCGTTGCTGCCCGAGTCGTTGCGGGGGCGGAAGCGGCTGGACGACCGCAGGGTCCTGAACGGGATCGTGTG
>NZ_JBIBUO010000014.1:0-214519 GCF_043079545.1 Streptomyces sp. NPDC015171 | reverse complement strand
GTCACCAACGTCGAGGCGTCGATGTCCTCGCCCTCGTCGCTGCTGCACTGGACCCGCCGCATGATCGAGATCCGCAAGCAGAACCCCGCCTTCGGACTCGGCTCGTTCACGGAACTCCCGTCCTCCAACCCCGCGGTACTGGCCTTCCTGCGCGAATACGGCGACGACCTGGTGCTGTGCGTGAACAACTTCTCGCGCTTCGCCCAGCCGACCGAACTCGACCTGCGGGCCTACGACGGACGGCATCCGGTCGAGCTGATCGGCGGGGTGCGCTTCCCCGCCATCGGTGAACTGCCGTACCTGCTGACCCTGCAGGGCCATGGTTTCTACTGGTTCCGGCTCACCCGAGTCGCATCCCGCATCGGCCGCCGCTGACCCGTCCGGCGCCGAGGAAAGGACGCGTCACCATGGCGAAGACCATCACCTCCCGACCGAGAACCGCCACCGGGTCCCACGGGTTGCTGGCCTCGTTGGGCGGGATGCTGCGCGCATGGCTGCCGAGGCAGCGCTGGTTCGCGGGCAAGGACCGGCCCGTCACCGATCTGTCGGTGCTGTCCGTGACCGAGCTGTTCCCCGGCTGTCTGCACCTGCTGGTGCACGCCTCGCACGCGCCGGTGCCCGCCCCCGGCGGCACTCCCCCGCCCGGCGACTGCTACCAGCTGCTGCTGGGGCTGCGCCCGCACCTCGCCCCGCGGCTGGAGCGGGCGTACATCGGGCGGGCCGAGGACGGCCCGCTGGCCGGGCTCGCGGTGTACGACGCGCTGCACGACCCGCGCGCGGCCCATCTGCTGCTGGAGCGGCTGCGGCAGCCCGGCGCGGCGGGCCCGCTCAGGTTCGAGGCGGACCCGTCCGCCCGGCTGCCCGGCGGTCTCCCGCCGCGGCTGCTGGACGCCGAGCAGTCCAACTCCTCGATCGTGTACGGCGACGCGTACATCCTCAAGGTGTTCCGGCGGGTCCAGCCGGGCGTCAACCCGGACCTGGAGGTGCCGGCGGCGCTGACCGCGCAGGGCTGCGCCCGGGTACCGGCGCCGGTGGCCTGGTTCACCACGACGGCGCCGCGCCCGGCCACCCTGGGGGTGCTGCAGCCGTACCTCCCGGACGCCACCGACGGCTGGTCGCTCGCGCTGCGCGCGCTCGCCGCCGGGGACGACTTCACCGCCGAGGCCCGCGCGCTGGGCCGGGCCATGGCCGAGGTGCACCTGGCGCTGGCCGGGGCCTTCCCGCCGGCCGGTCCCGGGGAGAACGGCCGCACGGCCGAGGCGATGTGCGCGCGGCTCGACGCCGCCGCGCACGCCGTACCCGGCCTTCTGCCCTTCGTGCCGGGCCTGAAGGCCGCGTTCGGGGCGCTCGCCACCTGCGACACCGGGCCCCCGGCCCAGCGCATCCACGGCGACCTGCACCTGGGACAGGTGCTGCGGGCCGGCCGCGACTGGTTCGTCATCGACTTCGAGGGCGAGCCGTCCCGGCCGCTCGCCGAGCGGCGGGCCCCGCAGTCCCCGGTGCGGGACGTGGCCGGGATGCTGCGCTCCTTCGACTACGCGGCCCGGCAGCGCCGCCCGTGGCGACCCGAGTGGGCGCGGCGCTGCCGGGAGGCGTTCTGCGCGGGCTACGCGGCCCGCGCGGGCTGGGATCCACGCAAGAAGCACGCGCTGCTGCGCGCGCACGAGACGGACAGGGCGGTCTACGAGGTGCTGTACGAGGCGAGACACCGACCGGACTGGCTGCCGGTTCCGATGGCGGCGATCAAACGGCTCGCCGTGTGGGGAGGCTGACCCATGGCGCTGCGTGACACCGCACGTATCGAGGCGGCGGGCCCCGTGCCGCCCGCGGCGGTCCCGCTGGACCCCGCCGACCGCGGCCGGCTGCTCGCCGGCGCGCACCACGATCCGCACGCCCTGCTGGGCGCCCACCCGGTGCCGGGCGGCATCCTGTTCCGGGCGCTGCGCCCGAACGCCCGCGCGGTGAGCGTGGTGATCGACGGGGCGCGCACCGACATGTGGTCGGAGGGCGGCGGCCTCTTCGCCACCGTGCTGCCCCGCCCGGAGATCCCCGAGTACACCCTGCTCGTGACGTACGACGACGGCGAGCAGGAGGTGCACGACCCCTACCGCTTCCTGCCCGCCCTCGGCGAGCTGGACCTGCACCTGATCCGGGAGGGCCGGCACGAGCAGCTGTGGCGGGCGCTCGGGGCCGAGCCGATGGTCCACCAGGGCGTGGCCGGCACCCGCTTCACCGTGTGGGCGCCGAACGCCCAGGGGGTGCGGGTGGCCGGTGACTTCACGTACTGGGACGGCACGCAGTACCCGATGCGGTCGCTCGGCGCGTCCGGGGTGTGGGAGCTGTTCCTGCCCCGGATCGGTGAGGGCACCCGGTACAAGTTCGAGATCACCTCCCGCGACGGCCGGCGGTTCCTGAAGGCCGACCCGATGGCGCGGGCCGCCGAGGTGCCGCCGGACACCGCGTCGGTCGTGACGGCCTCGCACTACGCGTGGGGCGACGCCGAGTGGCTGGCGCGGCGCGGCGACACCCCGGTCCACCAGGCGCCGTTCTCGGTGTACGAGGTGCATCTGCCGTCCTGGCGGCCCGGCCTGACCTACCGTGAGCTGGCCGAGCAGCTGCCGGCGTACGCCAGGGAGATGGGCTTCACCCACGTGGAGCTGATGCCGGTGGCCGGGCATCCGTTCAGCGGCTCCTGGGGGTACCAGGTCACGTCGTACTACGCGCCCACGCCCCGGCTCGGTTCCCCCGACGACTTCCGGTACTTCGTGGACGCCTGCCACCGGGCCGGCCTCGGCGTGATCATGGACTGGGTGCCGGCGCACTTCCCGAAGGACGACTGGGCGCTGGCCCGGTTCGACGGGGAGCCGCTGTACGAGCCCGGGGACTGGCGGCGGGCCGAGCATCCGGACTGGGGGACGTACGAGTTCGACTTCGGCCGGACCGAGGTGCGCAACTTCCTCGTGGCCAACGCGGTGTACTGGTGCGAGGAGTTCCACATCGACGGGCTGCGGGTGGACGCCGTCGCCTCCATGCTCTACCTGGACTACTCGCGGGACTCCGGGCAGTGGGCGCCGAACGTGTTCGGCGGCCGGGAGGACCTCGACGCGGTCGCCTTCCTCCAGGAGATGAACGCCACCGTGTACCGGCGCTGCCCGGGCGTGGTGACCATCGCCGAGGAGTCCACCGCGTGGGACGGGGTGACCCGGCCGACGGACAGCGGCGGACTCGGGTTCGGTCTGAAGTGGAACATGGGCTGGATGCACGACTCGCTCCAGTACATCCAGAAGGAGCCCGTGCACCGCAGGTTCCACCACGACGAGATGACCTTCTCGATGGTGTACGCCTACAGCGAGAACTACGTGCTGCCGATCTCGCACGACGAGGTGGTGCACGGCAAGCAGGCGCTGGTGTCGAAGATGCCGGGCGACTGGTGGCAGCGGCGCGCGAACCACCGGGCCTACCTCGGCTTCATGTGGGCCCACCCGGGCAAGCAGCTGCTGTTCATGGGGCAGGAGTTCGCGCAGGGCGCCGAGTGGTCCGAGGCGCACGGCCCGGAGTGGTGGCTGCTCGGCGACGAGTACCACTCCGCCGGCGACCACCGGGGTGTGCGGGATCTGGTGCGGGAGCTGAACACGGTGTACGGGGCGACGCCGGCGCTGTGGCAGCGGGACACCGACCCGGGCGGCTTCAGGTGGGTGCTGTGCGACGCGGCGGACGACAACGTCCTGGCGTTCCTGCGGTTCGCCGCGGACGGCGCCCCGCTGCTCGCGGTGTCGAACTTCTCCCCCGTCGTACGGCACGGCTACCGGCTGCCGGTCCCCGACGGGTACTCCGGCTGGCACGAGGTCCTGAACACCGACGACGAACGCTACGGCGGCGGCGGTGTCGGCACCGAGGGGCCGGCCGAGCCGGAGGACGGGTTCCTGCGCCTGACGCTGCCGCCGCTGGCCACCGTCTGGCTGACGCCGCGGCGCTGAGCGCCGCAGGTGTCGGCGGTCGCCGGAGGGGCAGACGGTGTCATGAGACCGCGACTGCCCCTCGTGGCCCGGACAGGAGGGCGGCATCAGTGCGCACCGTCGGAGTGGAGGAAGAGCTCCTTCTGGTCGATCCGGACTTCGGCGACCCGAAGGCGCTGGCGGCCGCCGTCCTCGCCCATGCCGCCCTGGACGATCCCGGTCAGCACGTGTTCGAGCCGGAGCTGTTCGGGCAGATGCTGGAGTTCGCCACGCATCCGCAGTCGGACATGGCGGACCTCGGCGAGGAGATCGTCCGCTGCCGCAAGGAGGCGGCCCGGCACGCCGGGCAGATCGGCTGCGGGGTGGCCGCGCTGGCCACCTCGCCGCTGCCGGTCAGCCCCTCGCTGAGCGTGAACGAGCGCTACCAGTGGCTGGCGGGGCGGTTCGGGATCCCCACCTGGGACCAGCTGGTGTGCGGCTGTCATGTCCATGTGTCGGTGGAGTCCGACGAGGAGGGCATCGCCGTCCTCGACCGGCTCCGCCCGTGGCTGGCGGTGCTCCGGGCGATCAGTGCGAACTCCCCGTTCTGGCAGGGCGGGAACACCGGGTACGCCAGCTACCGCAGCCGGGTGTGGAACCGGTGGCCGTCGGCCGGGCCGACCGAGCCGTTCGGTACCGCCGAGCGGTACCACCGGCGGGTGGCCGACATGGTGGCCACCGGGGTCATCCTGGACGAGCGGATGGCCTATTTCGACGCGCGGCTGTCCGCCCGCTATCCGACGGTGGAGATACGGGTCGCGGACGTGTGCCTGTGCGCGGAGAGCGCCGTGCTGATCGCGACGCTGGTACGGGCCCTGGTGGAGACCGCCGCGCGTGAGTGGCGGGCGGGCCGTCCCGCGTCCGGGGCCGATGTGAGCATGCTGCGCCTCGCCGACTGGCAGGCCGCCCGCTTCGGCCTGGAGAAGGACCTGCTCGACCCGGTCACCCTGCGGCCGCGGCCCGCCCCGCACGTCCTTCGCTCCGTGCTGGAGTACACCGGGGACGCGCTCACCGACAGCGGAGACGCGGTCCGTGCCTCCCAGGCCGTCGAGGAGCTGCTGCGCACCGGCAACGGGGCGCGCAAGCAGCTCGCGCTGCTGGAGCGCACCGGCAGTCTGCGGGACGTCGTCACCGAGTGCGTGCGCCGCACCCAGGGCTGAGCGTCCCGCCCGGCGGCGGTCGCGGGTACCGGCGCGGGGGACCGCGGGACACATCCGCGTCATCAGCCGATCACGACTTCGACGTTCCCGGTACCGAACGCGCTTACCTGGGCTACATTCGAGCACCGCCGACACCGAGCCGATCGGCGGAGTGACCCTCCGTACCCAGGAGCAGCGCATGCGGAACGTCGCCCTCGCTCCAGCAATCGCCCCGCCGCTCACCGGCGGTCTCGCCGACAGCGTCTTCGCCGCGGCGGACCGGAATCCGACGCTGCCGGTGCTCGCGCGCCGCGCGGGTCCCGCTGCGGCCGGCTGGGAGGTGGTGACGGCGGCCGAACTGCGGGACGAGGTGGTCGAGCTGGCCAAGGGCCTGATCGCCACCGGCCTCTCCCCCGGCCACCGGGTGGCCGTGATGGCCCGGACCCGCCACGAGTGGACGGTGTTCGCCCATGCGCTGTGGGCCGTGGGCGCCGAGGTCGTGCCGATCCATCCGTCCTCCTCGCGGGAGCAGGTCGAGTGGATGCTGCGGGACGCGGGCTGTGTGGCCGTGGTCGTGGACGACGAGCAGGGCGTGATGACCGTCGGCACGGTGTGCACCCGGCTGCCGCGGCTGCGGCACGTCTGGCAGCTGGACGCGGGCGCCCTGCCCGATCTGGTCGAGCGCGGGGCGGTGGTCCCGTACACCACCGTGGAGTCTCTGCGCCGGATCGTGCTGCCGGACTCCACGGCCGCCGTCGTCTACACCTCGGGCACCTCGGGGCGTCCGATGGGCTGCGCGCTCAGCCACCGCGGCCTCGCCTACCCCTGCGACACCCTGCTGGCCGGCTGGGCGCACGCCGCGGCACCCCCGGGCCAACAGCCCTCGGTGCTGGCCTTCCTGCCGTTCTCGCACGTCTACGGCATGATGATCATGGTGACATGTGTGCGCGGCGGGGCGCTGATGGCGCATGAGCCGGAGCTGACCGAGGCGGCGCTGGCAGCGGCCCTGAGCACCTTCCGGCCGACGTACCTGTACGGTGTGCCGTCGGTGTTCGAACGGCTCTACAAGACGTTTCTGCGCACCGCCCAGCAGGCGGGCCGGGGTGCTCTGTTCGAGCGGGCGGCGCAGACCGCACGGGACTTCGCGGCGGCCGAGGAGCGGTCGCGGCTGGGCAACGGGCCGGGTCCTGGGCTCGATCTGCGGCTCCAGCACGCCCTGTACGAGCGGACGGTGTACCGCAGGCTGCGGGCCGCGCTCGGCGGGCGGGTGCTGCGCGGCACCTCCGGCGGCTCCTCGCTTAGCCGCGAGCTGTGCCTGTTCTACGAGGGCATCGGCGTCCACGTGCACGACGGGTACGGACTCACCGAGGCCTCGGGCGGGATCACCATGCAGCCGCTGGGCCGGGAGAAGTCCGGAACCGTCGGGCAGCCGCTGCCGGGCACCCAGGTCCAGGTGGCCGACGACGGGGAGATCCTGGTGCGCGGTCCTTCGGTGTTCCAGGGCTACATCAGCGACGAGCGGGCGACCCGGGCGGCGCTGCGCGGCGGCTGGCTGGCCACCGGGGACCTCGGGCGCCTGGACTCCGAGGGCTATCTGACCATCACCGGGCGCAAGAAGGACATCATCGTCACCAGCGGGGGCAAGAGCGTGGCGCCGGCTCTGCTGGAGCGGCGGCTGCGCATGCATCCGCTGGTCCACCAGGCCGTGGTGATCGGTGACGACCGGCCCTGTGTCGGCGCCCTGATCACGCTGGATCCGGAGTTCCTCGCGCACTGGCGCGGGGGCCTGGGGCTGCACGGCGACCCGCCGGGCCGGGAGAGCCGGGAGGAGAACGCGCTGCGGGAGGAGATCGCGCGGGCCGTGGCCTCCGCCAACAGCGCGGTGTCGCGTGCGGAGTCCATCCGGGTCCACCGGGTCCTGCCCGAGCCGTTCGCCGCGGTCGACGGGCTGCTGACGCCGTCGCTGAAGCTGCGCCGGGACGCCGTGGTGCAGCACTACGCGGCCGAGATCGAGGCGATGTACGAGGCGCGTGCCCGGTCGCGGCCCGAACTGCCGGAGCCGGCCGAATGGGACGAGCCGGACGACGTGTTCCGCTGAGCGGGTGTGCCGTACGGTGCCGGGGGGACGGATAAAGCCGCGCCGTCGGGGGAACCCGGAGGGCGGCGAGTGATCAGCAACGACGACCGTCCCGGTCGCAGGGGCCGAGCCGGGCCTCCCGGCCGGGGCCGGGGAATGCGAGATGGCGACGGAGCCGCGTTGGGACGACACATCTCCCCAGGAGGAGAAGTACGGGCGTACGTTCTCCTTCCCGGGCGAGCTGTCGAACGTCACGGGTGCACGACTGGCGGCGGAGGAGTTCCTGCGCACGCTCGCGCAGGACGTGCCGCCGGGCGCCCACGAGTACTGGGACGACATCCTGCTCGTCGTGACGGAGCTGGCAGCGAACGCGATCCAGTACGCGCCCGGCCCCTTCGGTCTGCGCATGCGCCGCACCTTCGACGGGGTGCATGTGACGATGCGTGACACGAGCCGGACCAGGCCGGAGCCGCGGCCCTTCCACCCGCGCACCGGCGGTGGCGGCATCGGCTGGCATCTGGTGCACACGCTGTGCATCCAGGTCAGCGTCGTCGTGCACGAGGACGGCAAGGACATCCACGCGTTCCTGCCCTGGTGACCGAGGTAGGACGTGTAGGTGTGCGTCAACCGGTTACTCCCCTCATGAGTGGGGGCATGCTGGTCCCCACGCGTTCGTCTGCCTGCCGCGGCCAGCTGGCGGAACGGCTGGAGGCACGGTGGGATCGGAGCCGGTGGGCGGCGATCCGGGGCGGGCGAGCGAGGACGAGCCTGACCGCCTGGAGCCGCAGAAAGGGATGGACACCGTGACACGACCCAGGATCCTGGTGGTCGGCGCCGGCTTCGCCGGAGTCGATTGCGTCCGCCGACTGGAGCGGAAGCTCGCCCCCGACGAGGCCGACGTCACGCTGGTGACGCCGTACTCCTACCAGCTCTACCTGCCCCTGCTGCCCCAGGTCGCCTCCGGGGTGCTCACTCCGCAGTCGATCGCCATCAGCCTGCGCCGGAGCAAGAAGTACCGCACCCGGATCCTGCCGGGCGGCGCGATCGGCGTGGACCTGCGGTCGAAGGTCTGCGTCGTCCGCACCCTCAACGACAAGATCGTCAACGAGCCCTACGACTACATCGTGCTGGCGCCGGGCAGCGTGACCCGCACCTTCGACATCCCGGGCCTGACCGAGCACGCCTTCGGGATGAAGACCCTCGCCGAGGCCGCCTACATCCGCGACCATGTGATCACCCAGCTCGACCTGGCGGACGCCAGCGACGATCCGGCCGAGAAGGCCGCGCGGCTGCAGTTCGTCGTGGTCGGCGGCGGATACGCGGGCACCGAGACCGCGGCCTGTCTGCAACGGCTGACCCACGCGGCCGTGCAGCGCTATCCGCGCCTCGACCCGCGCCTGATCCGCTGGCATCTGATCGACATCGCGCCCAAGCTGATGCCGGAGCTGGGCGACAAGCTCGGCCGCAGCGCGCAGGAGATCCTTAAGCGGCGCGGCGTCGACGTCTCGCTGGGCGTGTCCATCGACAAGGCCGGTCCGGAGGAGGTCACCTTCACCGACGGCCGGGTGGTGCCGACGCACACCCTGATCTGGACGGCCGGCGTGGTCGCCAGCCCGCTGATCGGTACGCTCGGCGCCGAGACGGTCCGCGGCCGGCTCGCGGTGACCGCCGAGATGACGCTGCCGGGCCACGACGGGGTGTTCGCGCTCGGCGACTCGGCCGCCGTGCCCGACCTGGCCAAGGGCCAGGAGGGCGCGGTCTGCCCGCCCACCGCGCAGCACGCCATGCGGCAGGGCAGGAAGGTCGCTGACAACGTCATCGCGGCGCTGCGCGGCCAGCCGCTGAAGCCGTACGAGCACAAGGACCTGGGGCTCGTCGTCGATCTCGGCGGCAAGGACGCGGTGTCCAAGCCGCTGGGCATCGAGTTGCGCGGGATCGCGGCGCAGGCGGTGGCCCGCGGCTATCACTGGTCGGCGCTGCGCACCAACGTCGCCAAGACCCGGGTGATGACCAACTGGCTGCTGAACGCGGTCGCGGGCGACGACTTCGTCCGCACCGGCTTCCAGGCCCGCAGGCCGGCCCGGCTGAAGGACTTCGAGTTCACCGACTCGTACCTGACGCCGGAACAGGTGCGGGCCCGGGTGGCGAGCACCGCCGCCGACCAGCCCTGATGTGACCGGGATCACCGAGGGGCCGCCGATCATTGCGCACCGGACCGGCGGTCCACTCAGGTGATCGGATCACATCACACGGAGGGACACACCGGCATGACCGAGAAGACCGTGAAGGGCCCGGCGAGCTACTTCCCCGCGATCGAGAAGAAGTACGGCCGCCCGGTCGGCGAGTGGCAGGAGCTGATCCGCTCCTCGCCGCTCACGCAGCACATGGAGCTGGTCGGCTGGCTGAAGTCCGAGCACGGTCTCGGCCACGGGCACGCCAACGCCCTGGTGGCAGCCACGCTGGCCGGGAGCAGGTAGCCGCGGCCCGCGTGCGATGCTGGGCGGAGATCATTGCAGGGCAACGGGAGAGAGCGCGGCGGCGTGAGGGCAGCGGGACGGTCGGTACGGGTACGGATGTGGGACCGGCTGGCGGCGTCCGATCCCGGACTGCTCCGGCTCGCCGCGGGACTGCGCACGGTCGCCGCCATCGCCCTCGCCCTCGCCGTCCTCGCCGCACTGCGCGTCCCGGTGCCCCAGCTGGTCGCCGGGTCCATGACGGCGATGGCCGCCACCTTCGCCATCCGCGAGAAGCAGCGCGGCCAGCAGGCGGTCACGCTCGCGCTCGGCCTGCCGGTCGCGCTGGCCTCGGTGTCGCTGGGCACCCTGCTCAACCGGTGGGTCGTGGTGGGGGACGTGTTCTTCGTCGTCCTCATCTTCTGCGCGGTCTACAGCCGCCGGTTCGGCGACCGCGGCACGGCGCTGGGGCTGATCGGCTTCCAGATCTACTTCCTCTCCTTGTTCGTGCACGCGACGACGTCCACACTTCCCGCGCTGTACGGCGTCATCTGCGTGGCGTTCGCGTGCAGCGCCTTCGCGCGGTTCGTGCTGCTGCCGGGGACCCCGGCGGGCACGCTGGACCGGCTGCGGCGGGCCTTCCGGGCCCGGCTGGCCCAGCTCCTCGCCGTCCAGGCCGAGTTGCTCGACGCCGGGCCCGACGAGACGGAGAAGGTGCTGGAGGAGCTGCGCACCGGGACCGCGCGGCTGCACGAGACGGCGCTGATGATCCAGGGCCGGCTCGAGGACGGCACCTCGGACCCGGCGGTGGCCCGGCTGCTGCAGCGCCGGATCGCGGACGCCGAGATCGCGGCCGAGCGGCTCGGACTGCTGTTGCTCACCGCGCGCAGCGCCGAGCGGACCGACACCCTGACCCTGCACCTGCCGGGCGCCACGCTGTCCTCCGTGGGCGAACTGCCGGAGCGGGACGAGGCGACGGCCACGCTGCACCGGGACCTGCGGGCGCTGCGGCTGCTGATGCTGCGGCCGGCCGGCGAGGCGTCGGGGGCCGGTCTTGCCCAGGTGCGCAACCGGCTGCTGGGCTACCGCGAGGAGGAGAACCTGCCCGACGCCTCCCCGGCGGTGCAGGACGTCTTCCGTGGCCTCGGCGAGACGGCCCGGGCCTCGCTCGGTCTGCGGATGGCCCTGGAGGGGCCGCGGGACGAGGACCAGTCCGACGACTCCCCGGCGACGGCCCGCTCGCGCGAGGAGCTGGACGCCGAGGACGCGGCGATCGAGATCAGCGAGGAGAGCGAACCGGAGGAGCCGGAGCCGACCGGTCTGAAGCGGCCCACCACCCGGGCGGCGGTCCAGGTCGCGGTGGGTTCTTCGCTGGCCATCGCCGGCGGTGAGCCGCTGTCCGGTCAGCGCTGGTACTGGGCGGTGCTGACCTGCTGGATCGTGTTCATCAACACCGCTTCGACCGGCGAGATCCTGGTGAAGGGCTACCGGCGGCTGCTCGGCACGGTCCTCGGGGTGGTGGCCGGCATCGGGCTCGCCGGCCTGGTCGGGCACCACACCTGGACGGCGTTCGGGCTGGTGCTGCTGTTCATCTTCGCGATGTTCTACACCGCGCCCCTGTCGTACACGCTGATGTCGTTCTTCGTCACGGCGATGCTGGGGCTGCTCTACACGCTGCTGAACACGTACAGCACGGCGGTGCTGGTGCTGCGGGTGGAGGAGACGGCGCTCGGCGCGGCCTGCGGGGTGATCGCCGCCGCGCTGGTGCTGCCGGTCCGCACGGACCGTCGTACCAATGAGCTGCTGGTGGCGGTCCTGGACCGGCTCGCCGATGTCACCCGGGGCGCGGTCGACCAGCTGAGCGGCGGGTCGGGCGGCGATCTGGTGGAGCAGGCGCGCGAGCTGGACCAGGCGCTGGCCGATCTGCGGGCGGCCACCCAGCCGCTGACGCATCCGATCGCGCCGCAGCGCTCGCGCCGGGACACGGCCCGGTACGTGGTGGCGCTGCTGGAGACCTGCGCGTACCACGGGCGTTCCCTCGCGGCCACGGCCGAGCTGCTGCCCACGCATCCGTCGATCGCGGCGGACCCCCGGCTGCGCGGCGCGTGCGGGCGGATCCTGCACAACATCGAGGTGATCGCCGCGCGTGTCGCGGACCCGCGGTCCACCGCGGAGATCGAGACCGGTCCCAGCATCGCGTCGATGCTGGAGCCGGGCACCCTGGGCACCCCGCGCTACGGGCGGGTGACCGACCGGGTGCTGCGCCATCTGCAGCGGCTGGACGAGGCGGTCTCCGGTCTGGCCCGCCCGCTGGGCGTGCCCGGCGGGCCCACGCAGCCGCGGAAGTGAGCGGTGCTCACGGCCTGCCGGTGCCGGGGCCGCCGAGCACCTCGTCGCGGACGCGGGCGCAGCTGCGGCTGATCAGCCGGGAGACGTGCATCTGGGAGATGCCGAGCTGGTCGGCGATCCGGCTCTGCGTCATGTCCTCGAAGAAGCGCATGTAGAGGATGGTCCGCTCGCGTTCGGGCAGCCGGCGCAGCCCCTCCTTGGCGGCCTCGCGGTCGACCACCACGTCGTAGGAGGTGTCGGCGGAGCCCAGGGTGTCGGCGAGGCTGTAGCCGTCGTCGGCGGCGGACAGCTCGGCGTCCAGCGAGAGGGTGCTGAAGCTCTCCAGCGCCTCCATGCCGATGCGTACCTCTTCCTCGGCGAGGCCGGTGGAGGCGGCGATCTCGGCGATGCCGGGTTCGGCGGGGCCGTCGGGGTTCTGGGCGAGTTCGCGGCGGGCCAGCCGCACCCGGTTGCGCAGTTCCTGCACCCGGCGGGGCACCCGCAGCGCCCACATCCGGTCGCGGAAGTGGCGTTTCACCTCGCCGGTGATCGTCGGTACCGCGTAGCTCTCGAAGGCCCCGCGGGACGGGTCGAACCGGTCGACGGCCTTCACCAGTCCGAGCGCCGCCACCTGGCGCAGGTCCTCGACGGCCTCGCCGCGGTCGCGGAACCGGCCGGCGATGCGGTGGGCCATGGGCAGCCAGGCGGTGACGAGCGCGTCGCGTACGGCGTCCCGCTCGGGGCCGTCGGGCAGGCCCGCCAGTCTGGCGAACAGCTCCGCGGTCTCGGGGGCGTCCTCGTGGTGGTGGCGGGCGGGCGGGTCGGCGGGGGCAGTGGTGCCGGAACGGCTTGTCGACAAGTCGGTCAGCATGCGGAATCGCTCCTGAACGTGGTTTCAGGGCACGGCCGGGACAGCGGTCCCGGTCCTGGCCGAGCCTCCCTTCCGTTTCGGGAGGTGCTCGGACTGCATGGCTCTCTCTTTTCCACCGGCTGACCGCTGAGGGCGCGGTCAAACACCCTCGATTCCGCTGTCATCACTCCGCGTCGCGCGGGTACCCGGCCGGCATGAGGGATGTCGTATGAGGGATGTCGTGGACGCGGACGAGTTGCTGCGGCGTATCCTGCGGGGCCGCCGGCGCGCGGCCTCGGAGGAGCGCGCCTGGCGGGAGCGGGAGCAGAGCCTGGCGGCGACCGATCCGGAGGCCGCACGGGAGGCGGGAGACCGGGCACGGGCGTACGAGGCGGTGCTGCGGGTGCTGGAGGAGATCGTCTCGCCGGGCGCGGAACCGGAGCAGGCCGACGGAGTGAAACAGGTCACCTGACCCGCTTTTTGGTACCCAAAGGCACAGCAGATGGTTTATCGTTCATACATACGTGATGCGGGAGTGGCGCGGAATCGCTGTTCCCCACTCCTCGCGTCACCGCATACGGCCCTGGCTGGCCTCCCCCGTCCAGCCAGGGCTTTTTACTGCCCGCAGCGCGACACGCGGACGGACATCCGCCGCCTTCGAGGTGCCCGGGGCGGCGGCAGCGGCTGAAATGGGCTTAAGCACCCGAACCGCTACCGCCGTCGGCGAGGAGCACCGCGCCATGACCAAAGCGATCAAACTGCTCACCGCGCTGCCGCAGGCGCAGCGCGAGCGCCTGATGGAGCTGGCCGAGGAAGTCTCCTTCCCGGAGGACACCCGCATCTTCGAGCCGGGCGGCACGGCCGACCGGTTCTGGGTGATCCGCTCGGGCGCCGTCCATCTGGACCAGCAGGTCACCGCCCGGCAGCGGGTGACCGTGGCCACGCTCGGCGCGGGCGACCTGCTCGGCTGGTCCTGGCTGTTCCCGCCCTACCAGTGGGACTTCGGCGCGGTGGCGTTCAGCAACGTACGGGCCTACCAGTTCGACGGGCCGTCGGTGCTCGCGGTGTGCGTGGAGGACCCGCTGCTCGGGCTCTCGGTGGTGCGGACGGTGGCCGAGATCCTCGCCCACCGGCTCGAGACGACCCGCGGCAAGCTCATGGACCAGTACTCGCTGCGCCGGCGGGGTCCGCTGTAGGCCGTCAGATCCGGTAGCGGCGCAGCGCGGGGACGGCACCGGCCAGGGCCAGCATCACCACGACGACCAGGACGCCGCCGCCCGCGACGGCCGCCCGCGGGCCGAACACCGAACCGGCGGTGCCGTGCAGCGCGTCGGCCAGCCGCGGCCCGCCGGCGACGACCACCGTGAACACCCCCTGCATCCGGCCGCGCATCTCGTCGGTGGCGGCCGACAGCAGGATCGCACCGCGGAAGACCATGGAGACCATGTCGGCGACGCCGGCCACGGCGAGGAAGGCCATGGCCGCCCAGAGGTTCCCGCTCAGCCCGAACCCGGCGATGGCCACACCCCAGCCGACGACCGACCCGATCACCATCCAGCCGTGCCGGCGGGCCCGCGAGAACACCCCCGAGAAGAGGCCGCCGAGCACCGCGCCGACCGGGATGCCGGCGAACAGCACGCCGAGCGCGAGGCCCTCGCCGTAGGAGCCGTAGCTCTCCGCCGCCAGCTGTGGGAAGAGGGCGCGGGGCATGCCGAGGACCATGGCGACGATGTCGGCCAGGAAGGACAGCAGCAGCACCGGGTGCCGTGACATGTACCGGAAGCCGTCGGCTATCTCGCGCACACCGGCACGCCGGGCACCGGCCTCGCCGAGCGGCGGCAGGGCGGGCAGCCGGAACACGGCCCACACCGTCACGCACAGCGCCAGCGCGTCGATCAGGTACAGCTCGGGCAGCCCGATGACCGGGATGAGCACACCGGCGAGCAGCGGCCCGGCCACCAGACCGGTCTGCATCACCGTCGAGCCCAGCGCACCCGCGGCCGGCAGCTGCTCGGCGGGCACCAGCCGGGCGATGGAGGCGGTGCGGGCGGGCGCGTTGAGCCCGAAGAACGCCTGTTGCAGCGCGAGCAGCACCATGAGGACGACGACCGAGTCGAGACCGGTCGCCGCCTGCGCCCAGAACAGCAGCGAGGTCACCGCGATGCCGGTATTGGTGACCAGCAGCAGTTTGCGGCGGTCCACGGTGTCGGCGACCGCACCGCCCCACAGCGCGAAGACGACCATGGGCACCAGGCCGGCGAGGCTCGCGTAGCCGACCCACGCCGAGGAGTGGGTGATGTCGTAGATCTGCTTCGGTACGGCGACGGCGGTGAGCTGGCTGCCGACGGCGGTGACGATGGTCGACGACCACAGGCGCCGGTAGGCGGGGATGCGCAGCGGGCGGGTGTCCATCGCCCAGCGGCGCCAGCCGCGCCCGGGCGGGGCCTCGGCCGACGGGCCCGCGGTGTCGGTCTCGGTGCTGCTGCTCTCGCTGGTGTCCACGGCCGTCCTGGTTGCTCGCTACATCTTTTCGCTTCGACAGCCTAACTATCACAGCAACACCGCCTGCGCGACGAGGGGATCCGGCTCAGGACCCGGCGACCAGGACCGCGCCCAGACCCAGCATGGTCACGGCGACCAGGCCGTCCAGCACCCGCCAGGCGCCGGGCCTGGCCAGGTACCGGCCGAGCAGCCGGGCGCCGAAGCCGAGCGCGGCGAACCAGCACAGGCTGGCGAACGCGGCGCCGAGTCCGAAGGTCCAGCGCAGCGGGCCCCGGTCGGCGGCGAGGGAGCCGAGCAGGAACACGGTGTCGAGATAGACGTGCGGGTTCAGCCAGGTCATGGCGAGGCAGGTGAGCACCGCCCGGCGGCGCGAGCCGGCCGTCCCGCCCTCCGCGCGCAGCCCGGTGCCGGGCCGCAGCACCCGGCGGGCGGCCAGCGCGCCGTAGCAGAGGAGAAAGGCGCCGCCGACGAGCCCGATCGCCCGCAGCGCGCCCGGCCAGGCCACCACCACGGCACCGACCCCGCCCACGCCGAGGGCGATCAGCAGCGCGTCGGACAGGGCGCAGATGCCGACCACGGCGAGGACCGCGTCCCGGCGCACCCCCTGCCGCAGGACGAAGGCGTTCTGGGCGCCGATGGCGACGATCAGGGAGAGGCCGGTGCCGAATCCGGCGACCGCGGCGGTCAGGGCGTGCGTCATGCCGCCGACGCTAGAAAGTCCCGGGGCACAAGTACAGCTAAAGATTTTTACGTACCCTTAGCACTTGTGATGACAGAGCTACCCTCGGAGCAGGTGCGGACGCTGCTGGCCGTGGTGGACGAGGGCACCTTCGACGCGGCCGCCGCCGCCCTGCACGTGACGCCGTCGGCGGTCAGCCAGCGTGTGAAGGCCCTCGAACAGCGCACCGGCCGGGTCCTGCTCCAGCGCACCAAACCGGTACGGCCCACGGAGTCCGGCGCGGTGCTGGTGCGGTACGCCCGGCAGCTCGCCCGGCTGGAGCGGGACGCCTGGGGCGAGCTGGGGCTGAGCGGCGGCGGGGAGCCGACACGGGTGTCGGTCGCGGTGAACGCGGACTCGCTCGCGACCTGGTTCCTGCCGGCCCTGAGCCGGGTCGAGGGCCTCACCTTCGAGCTGCACCGGGAGGACGAGGCGCACACGGCGGCGCTGCTGCGCGAGGGTCTGGTCATGGCGGCGGTGACCTCCTCGCCCGACCCGGTGCCCGGCTGCACGGTCCGGCCGCTCGGCCGGATGCGCTATCTGCCGGTCTCCGCGCCGGAGTTCGCCGCCGCCCGGCTGGCCGGCCGGCCGCTGCCCGAGGCACTGTCCCGGGCCCCTGTCGTGGTGTTCGACCGCAAGGACGACTTCCAGGACCGCTTCGTCCGCCGGCTCGGCCGCGGGGCCGCCGGCCCGGTCCGGCACCATGTGCCCACCTCGGAGGGGTTCCTGGACACGGTCGTCGCCGGGCTCGGCTGGGGCATGGTCCCGGAGGTGCAGGCCGGCCCCCTGCTGGACCAGGGGCGGTTGATCGTGCTCGCCCCCGGCGAGTGGATGGACGTCACGCTCCACTGGCAGCAGTGGAAACTCGACTCCCCCGCGCTGGCGGCCCTGGCCGACGCCGTGACGGCGACGGCGGGCGAGGCGCTGCGCGGCTGAGGGCTCGGGGGGGGCGGCGCGGCACGGCTGAGGGCCCGGGGCGGGGCAGCGGGTGCGGGCGGGGCCGGCGCCGGGGCGCGCGCTGCCGAGGACTCGGTGGTCACCGGCCGCCGAGGGCCTGACGCCCGGTCATGCGCCCCCTCCCCGTGCCCGTCACCGCGCAGGCGACCGGCCGTTCGGCGTGGGGTGGGGCAGGCGCGCGGGGGACGGCAGTCGTCGGGTGCGGGCCGGGGCGCCCGAACTCAAACGCCGCCTGGGCCCGGTCGGGCGGAGCCGTGCGCTCCGCGCCCCCCGTCGAGGGCGAACGGCCCCCCGCGTGGCCGGTACACGCGCGTCACCCGAACCATCTGCTGTCATTCCGTTTCACACCCCGCCCGGCCGGTCACCCGAACCGGAGGACGCGTGCGGACCGCATGCGACAGACCACTGCCGACTACGATCCGATCCAGGAGACCGCGATGGACAACTGGCGCGACCACGCCATCTGCCGCCACGAGGACCCCGACCTGTTCTTCCCGATCGGCACCACCGGTCCGGCGCTGGTGCAGGCCCAGCAGGCCAAGGAAGTGTGCGGGCGCTGCCCGGTCCGGGAACAGTGCCTCGACTGGGCGCTGAACACGGGCCAGAGCATCGGCGTCTGGGGCGGTACGACGGAACTCGAACGCCGGGCGCTCGCGCGCCGCGCCCGCTCCCGTCCCCGCTCGGGCTGATGACCTGCCAGGGGGCCCGCCCGGCGCCCCGTTCAGGCACCGGCCCCGCCTCGCCCCCTCACGTCTCGTCGCCGGGGGACGGGCCGGACGGGAGGCGCAGGGTGAACACCGCGCCCTCCCCCGGCTCGCTCGCCACGTCGGCGGTGCCGCCGTGGGCGGCTACCAGGTGGCGGACGATCGGCAGGCCCAGCCCGCTGCCACCGGTGCGACGGCTGCGGGACTTCTCCGCGCGCCAGAACCGTTCGAAGACATGCGGCAGATCCTCGGGCGCGAGACCGGGACCGGTGTCGGTGACGGTGAGCACGACGTCGTCGCCGTCCCGGCGCGCGACGAGCGTGACCGTGCCGCCCGCCGGGGTGTGCCGCAGCGCGTTGGAGACCAGATTGCCGAGGGCCTGCCGCATCCGGACCGGGTCGGCGTCCAGCCAGGCGGCGGCGTCGGCCTCGGTGCGCAGCGCGACCCCGGTGGCGTCGGCCGCGACACGGTGGGCGGCGGCGACCTGATCGAGGAGATCGCCGGCCCGCAGCGGCTCGCGGTGCACGCGCAGCGTACCGGCGTCGGCGGCGGAGAGGTCCTGGAGGTCGTCGATGATCCGCTGCAGGACGAGCGCCTCCTCGTGCAGCGAGTCCAGCAGCGCCGGATCGGGGTCGACGACACCGTCCCGGACGACCTCCAGCCAGCCGCGGATGTTGGTGAGCGGGCTGCGCAGCTCGTGCGCGATATCGCTGACCATGGCCTTGCGCTGGGCCTCCAGGCGCCGGCGCCGCTCGGTCAGGTCGTTGAACGCCTCGGCGAGGATGCCGGTCTCGTCCCGCGTGGTCACCGGCACCTGTACATGCAGCTCGGGCGGCTGCTGTGCGGCGAGGGTGAGCGCACGCAGCGGCCGGACCAGCCGGATGGCGACGACGGCGGTGACGGCGACGGTCACAGCGAGGACGAGGCCGGCCACGCCGACCACCTTGCCCTTGTTGGCCGGTGACATGTCGAACCGGGCCGGGTTCTGGTCGCCGATGCCGAGGAACAGGTCGGCCACCGGGGCGACATAGGGTTCCAGCTGGGCACGGCGGGCGCTCTGCACACAGCGCTGCGCGGCCCGCCCCGCCTCGCCGGAGCTCCGCTTGGAGTACTTGCCCAGCAGATAGCCGCCGGCGAAGGGGTCCTTGCCGCTCGGGTCGAAGGTGAGATAGAGCCGTCCGCCGGGGTCGAGGCCGGCCTGATGCAGACAGGGCTCGGCCAGCGCCGACAGGGCGTCCAGGGCCTGCCGCTCGGTGGCCGTGGGGATGTTGAGCTGTCCGTCCTCGCACACGGTGGCGCCGTAGCCGGCCGGGTCGGCGCCGTCCGGGAGGGTGACGACCGGCCGCCCGCTCGCGGTCCGTACGACCGCGGCCTGCAGACCGTACTGCCCGAAGCACTGCTTTCGCTTGGCGGCCAGCGCGGCGAGCCGGGCGCGTTCCTTCGCCGGGAGCCGGTAGGGACCCACCACCCGCGGGTCGATGCCGCTGAGCTGGGCGCCGGTCTCGGTGTACGTGTCGGTGCGCAGCGGGTCGATGCCGGCGGCCGGCCGGGGCGGCAGCGGGGTGCCGCGGGGCGCGGAGTCGGCGACGAAGGTGCGGTCGGCGGTGGTGAGGGCGATCCGGCGCCCGGTGGCGGCTGCCAGCTCCTTGACGGTGCGCCGCACCCCCGACCAGTCGGAGTGGGTGGCCGCGTAGCCGCTGAGCTGGGCGAGGATGCGGTTGTCGGCGGCCAGGTCCTGGCCCTGCTCCTCCTTGAGGGCGCTGGTGGTGGTGGTCACCGCGAGCCAGGCCGTGGCGGCCACCGAGCAGACGGCGATCAGCGCGGAGACGAACAGCAGCCGGACGAGCAGCCGTTTGCGCAGCGGGATCCGGCGCTTCACGGGCCCGGCGCCGTCCGCCCGCAGGGTCCGGTCCGCCGTCCGCCCGCCGCTCCGGGGCCCCCGGCGCCTCATGGCCGGACGCCGCTCAGCTTGTAGCCGACGCCGAACACGGTCAGCAGCCGGACCGGCCGCCGCGGGTCGGCCTCGATCTTGCGGCGGAGGTTCATGATGTGCACGTCGACGGCCCGTTCGGGGCCCGGTCGAAGCCCCGGGTGCAGTGCAGCAGCTGCCGCCGGGTGAACACCCGGTCCGGCTCCCCCGCCATGGCCAGCAGGATCTGGAACTCGGCCGGCGTGCACTCCACCGGTGCGCCGTCGCAGCGCACCTCGTGCCGTACCGGGTCGACGCTGATCCCGGCGGCCCGCGCGACGGGGTCGTCCTCCCGGGCTCCCACGCCCCGCCCGCTGCGCCGCAGGACCGTACGGATCCGGGCCATCAGCTCGCGCGGGCTGTACGGCTTGGTGAGGTAGTCGTCGGCGCCGAGTTCGAGGCCGAGCAGCAGATCCTCCTCGGCCGAGCGGGCGGTGAGCATCACCACCGGGATGCCGGGGTCGCCGGCGCCGCCGCGCAGCGCCCGGCACACATCGAAGCCGTCGAGGACCGGGAGCATCAGATCGAGGACGACGATGTCGGGCCGCAGCCGGCGGGCCGCGTCGAGCGCGGCGGCGCCGTCGTGCACCACCGTGGCGGTGTGCCCCTCGGCCAGCAGCGAGCGGCGGATCAGTTCGGCCTGCTTCTCGTCGTCCTCGGCGACCAGTACATGTGCGCACACGAGTTCGGATCTTAGGCTGCTCAGCGGGCGAGCCAGTCGGCGTACCCCATGACGACGACCGGATGCCGGCCGGGGTCGAGGGTGCGCAGGAGGTCCTTCATATGCGCCTTGGAGACGCTGACGCAGCCGTGGGTGGGTCCGCCGTGGTCGACGTGCAGCCACACCCCGCCGCCGCGCCCGGGGCCGAGGGGCCGGGTCCAGTCCAGCGGCGAGGTGCCGCGCTCGCGGTTGTAGTCGATGGCGACGACGTAGTCGAAGGCCCCCTCCAGCTGTTCGCCCTTGAAGCCGGTGCCGGGCGAGTGGAAGCCGCCGGAGCGGTGGTACGGGAGCCTGCTGCCGGGGTCGGGGAGCAGGCCGCCGGCGTCGGAGAGGGTGTACACGCCGAGCGGCGAGCGCAGGTCGCCGGACATGTGGTGGGCGCTCCAGCCGCGCAGCGCGTTGTGCGCCGGCCAGACCGGCCCGGCCTGCCAGCCGGTGCCGGTGCGCCGGTACAGAACGACCGTGCAGAGCGGGGAGTTCCTGCCGCGCCCGGTGACGACGACGGCCTGGCCGCAGCGCTCGGGTATCGCCGCGCTCCGCTCGGGACCGAGTCCGGGTATGCCCCGGGGTGCCGGCGCCGTGGGCGTCTCCCGGCCGGGTGCCGGTGCCGGGCGCCGGGCCGGGGTCCGGCGCCCGATCGCCTCGGCTCCGCCGCCGCAGCCGGTGAGCAGCAGCGGGGAGGCGAGGAGTGCCACGGCGGTCCTGCGTCGGATCATGGAACGACCTTGGCCGACAGTTGTTTGGAAGCGGTCAGGAATCAGGCGCTGTTCGGCTTGCCCGACGTGTACAGCCAGGTGTGGAACAGCTCCTTCAGCTCCTTCCCCGAGGTCTGCTCGGCAAGCTTGACGAACTGTGCGGTGGTGCCGTGGCCGCCGCGGTGCCCGGTCGCCCAGGCGCGCAGGATCCGGAAGAAGTCCCGGTCGCCGACGGCCCGGCGCAGCTGGTGCAGTGCCATGGCGCCGCGGTCGTAGACGGGCGTGCCGAAGATACGGGCGCCGCTGCCCGGGTTCCCGGGCGGGTAGGCCCACAGGTCGTCGCCCGCGGGCCGGGCGTACAGGGCGTCGAAGCTCTGCTGGGCGCTGCGGCCGCCGTGCTGCTCCGTGTAGAGCCACTCGGCGTAGGTGGCGAAGCCCTCGTTGAGCCAGATGTCCTTCCAGGCGGTGAGGGAGACGGAGTCACCGAACCACTGGTGGGCGCTCTCGTGGACGAGGGTGGCGAGGTCGGGCGCGGAGTCGTAGACCGGCCGGCTCTGGGTCTCCAGGGCGTAGCCGACGTCCGGGGCGTGGTCGACGATCGCGCCGGCCGCCCGGAACGGGTACGGCCCGAACAGCTTGCTCTCCCACTCCAGCACGGAGGGCAGCTTCTTCAGCACGGGCTCGGCGGCGCGCGCCTCGCGGGAGTCCACCGCGTTGTACACCTGGATGCCGTCGCGCGTGGTGTACCGCTCGGTCTTGAACTTCCCGATGGTGGCGGTGGCCAGGTAGGCGGCCATGGGCTGGGTCTCGCGCCAGCGGAAGGTGGTCAGCCCGTGCGCGGTGCGCAGGCCGAGCAGGACGCCGTTCGCGACGGCGGTGCGCCCCTTGGGCACGGTGATCGTGAAGTCGTACGACGCCTTGTCCCTGGGGTGGCCGTTGGCCGGGAACCAGGTCATCGCGCCCTGCGGCTCGCCCGCGACGAAGGCGCCGTCGTCGGTGCGGATCCAGCCGTCCGCCGAGCCGTCGGGGTCGGTGACCGGCGCCGGGGTGCCGTGGTAGGCGACCGTCACGCGGAACTCCTGTCCGGCGCGCAGGGCGTGGCGCGGGGTGACGACGAGTTCCTGGCCGTCGCGCCGGACGCCCGCGGCGGTGCGGTCGACGGTGACGGCGGTGACCTTCAGCCCCTTCAGGTCGAGGTCGAAGCGGGTCAGCCGCTGGGTGGCACGGGCGGTGAGCACGGCCGTGCCGTCCAGCCGGCGGGAGGCCGTGTCGTAGCGGAGCGTCAGATCGTAGTGGCGGACGTCGTAGCCGCCGTTGCCGCTGAGCGGGAAGTAGGGGTCGCCCGCGCCCGCCGCGCCGGTGGTGCCGGGCGCCGGTGCGGCGGCGCCGAGCAGCGCCGCCACGGCGACGGGGACGGTGGCGAGGACGGCGGTACGACGACGGGCGGGCTGTCTGCCGGATGGCGTCACATGCGCTCCTTCGGGAGTGACCGGTGATCGACTGGCCGTCAGATTAGGCACGGAAGTGGATCGTTTTCTTCCTTGTTCCGGTCAATTCGTGCCGCGTGGCCGCCCCGGGCGGACCGGTGTGCCGCAGTACGCTCGCGAAACCGTCCCCGATCTGGAAGGGCTTCGACCGTGAGCGTGCGCGTGCGCCGGATCTACGAACCACCCGAGCCCGACGACGGCCTGCGCGTGCTGGTCGACCGGCTGTGGCCGCGCGGCCTCGCCAAGGACGAGGCGCGGGTGGACGAGTGGCCGAAGGAGCTGACCCCGTCGAGCGAGCTGCGCACCTGGTATCACGGGGGCGAGGGCTCGTACGAGGAGTTCCGCCGCCGCTACGAGGCGGAGCTCGCCGCGCCGGAGGCCGCCGCGCTGCTCGACGGACTGCGGAAGTCGGCCGCCGAGGGACAGGTGACGCTGCTGACGGCGTCGAAGCGGCCGGATTCCGGTCATGCCCACGTGCTGGAAGAACTGCTGTCGGACTGACTGACCGACCGACGGTCTGAGGGCAGGCGGTCGGGCGGCCCGGCCCACGGGGCCGAACCGCCCGACCGAACCGCCGGACCGAACCGCCGGACCGGCTCAGCCCGTCTGCGCCGCCGCGTGGCGGCCCGCTGCCCGGCCCGAGAACAGGCAGCCGCCGAGGAAGGTGCCCTCCAGGGCGTTGTAGCCGTGGACACCGCCGCCGCCGAACCCGGCCACCTCGCCGGCCGCGTACAGCCCCTCGACCGGGGTGCCGTCGGCGGCGAGCGCCCGGGAGTCCAGGTCGGTCTGGATGCCGCCGAGGGTCTTGCGGGTCAGCACATGCATCCGGACCCCGATCAGGGGGCCCGCCGCCGGATCGAGGATGCGGTGAGGTGCGGCGACCCGGCCGAGCCGGTCGCCGATGTACCGGCGGGCGTTGCGGATGCCCTGGACCTGGGAGTCCTTGCTGTACGGCTGGGCCATCTGCAGGTCGCGGGCCTCGATCTGGCGGCGCACCCCGGCCGCGTCCAGCAGCGGTTCGCCGGTCAGGCCGTTCATCTTCTCGACCAGCCGTTCGAGGCTGCCCGCCGTGACGAAGTCCGCGCCCTTGTCGAGGAAGGCCCGCACCGGTGCCGGGGCGCCCTTGCCGAGCAGCCGGTCGCGCAGTACGGCCTTGCGGTCCTTCGCCGTGATGTCGGGGTTCTGCTCGGAGCCGGAGAGCGCGAACTCCTTCTCGATGATCTTCCGGGTGAGGATGAACCAGGAGTGGTCGTACCCGGCGATGTCCTCGGTGGTGCGCAGGTACTTGAGCGTGCTGAGGGTGTCGTAGCCGGGCAGGCAGGGGTCGGGCAGCCGGCGGCCGAGCGCGTCGAGCCAGATGGACGACGGTCCGGGCAGGATGCGGATGCCGTGGCCGGGCCAGACGGGGTTCCAGTTCTGCAGGCCCTCTGTGTAGTGCCACATGCGGTCGCGGTTGACCAGCCGTACGCCGGCCTCGGCGCTGATGTCGAGCATCCGGCCGTCGACGTAGGCCGGGACGCCGGTGACCATCTCGGCCGGGGGCGTGCCGAGCCGTTCGGGCCAGTAGCGGCGGACGATGTCGTGGTCGGCGCCGATGCCGCCGGTGGTCAGGACGACGGCCTGGGCGGTGAGTTCGAAACCGCCCACGCCCTCGCGGCCGGAGGCGACACCGCGCGGGGAGTCGTCGGGGGCGAGGACGGTGCCGCGCACACCGCGTGCCGTGCCGTCCTCGATGACCAGCTCGTCCACCCGGTGGCGGTGGTGGAAGGCGAGCAGCCCCTCCCGGGCGGCCTGCCGGGCGTACCGCACGAAGGGCTCGACCACACCGGTACCGGTGCCCCAGGCGATGTGGAAGCGGGGTACGGAGTTGCCGTGTCCGTCCGCCCGCAGGTCGCCGCGCTCGGCCCAGCCGACGGTGGGCAGCAGTTCGATGCCGTGCCCCTGGAGCCAGGACCGCTTCTCGCCCGCCGCGAACTCGACGTAGGCACGGGCCCAGCGCACGGCCCAGGAGTCCTCGTCGGCGAGCCGGTCGAACTGCGCGCTGCCCTGCCAGTCGTTCCAGGCGAGGCCGAAGGAGTCCTTGATGCCGAGGCGGCGCTGCTCGGGCGAGTCGACGAGGAAGAGCCCGCCGAAGGACCAGAACGCCTGGCCGCCGAGGTTGGCGGCGTTCTCCTGGTCGACCAGGGCCACCCGGCGGCCCCGGCTGGTGAGTTCGTGCGCCGCGACCAGGCCGGCGAGACCCGCTCCGACGACGATGACGTCCGCGTCCATGACGACTGTGTCCTTCCTGACGGTGCTCGGTACGAGGGTGCTCGTGCGGGGGTGCTCGTGCGGGGGTGCCGTTGGGGGTTCCTGGGGGGGCTCGTGCAGTGGGGCTCAGACAGGGGGGCGGCTGCCGTCCGTCAGCAGCGCGGTGAGCAGCTGCTTGAGCCAGACCCTGGCGGCCTCGACGTCCCTGTCCAGCAGCAGCTGGACGGTGACCCCGTCGTACGCGGCGACCACCGCGTGCGCGGCGCCGTCCGCGTCACCCAGGACGGCGGGCAGCCCGGTGTGCCCCCGGGCCCGGAAGAGCCGGTCGGCGATGGCCTGCCGGAGCCGGGAGCGGTGGTCGAGGAGGGCGCGGGCGACGGCCGGGTCCCGGGCGGCGTGCACCAGGAAGTCGGTCTTCACCAGCAGCCAGTCCACGTCGAGCAGGAGCACCTCGGTGACCCGGTCCACCGAGGCGGGGACGTCCAGGTCGGGGCCGTCCTCGGCGAACGCGTCGGCGACCTGGGCGGCGATGAGGTCGGCCCGCTCCTGGTAGAGGGCGAAGAACAGCTCGTCCAGGGTGGCGAAGTTCGAGTAGAAGGCACCCCGGCTGAACCCGGCCGCCTCGCAGACCTCCTCGATGGAGACCCGTCCGAAGCCCTTGGCCGCGAACACCGAGAACGCGGCGTCGAGCAGCAGCGCGCGGGTGCGGACCCGGCGCCGGGTGACGCGCCTGGGCGCCCCTCGCCCCGACTCCCCCGACTCCCCCGACTCCGCCGGCTTCCTCGACTCCATCGGCTCCGCCCTCCCGTTCGATACGCGAATGTATCGGATACATCGATGTATCGAAAGACTCTGGACGGGAGAAGGGCCCGAGCACGGCCGGGCGCCATGCGAATGGAACGTATTTTCGATTAAGGAGTACGCTGGGCTCATGTCCACGCATCTCCAGGGCTCCCTGTTCGACCAGACCGACGAGCTGCGGCTCGGCCCGCTCGACGGGCTGCGCCGGACGCCGCTGGGCGCCGGCGCCTGGATCGACGTCCTGCCGGGCTGGCTGAGCGGGGCGGACGCCCTGTTCGAACAGCTGGCGGCGGACGTGCCCTGGCGGGCGGAGCACCGCAAGATGTACGACAACGTGGTCGCCGTACCCCGGCTGCTCGCCCACTACGGAGCCCAGGACCCGCTCCCCCACCCGGTGCTGGACGAGGCCCGCGCCGCGCTGTCCCGGCACTACGCCGAGGAGCTGGGCGAGCCGTTCACCACCGCGGGGCTCTGCTTCTACCGCGACGGGCGGGACAGCGTGGCCTGGCACGGCGACCGCATCGGGCGGGGCGCACGCGAGGACACCATGGTCGCGATCCTCTCCGTCGGCGCACCCCGGGACCTGCTGCTGCGCCCGGCGGGCAGGGGCGGCACCACCGTGCGCCGGCCCCTCGGCCACGGCGACCTCATCGTGATGGGCGGCTCCTGCCAGCGCACCTGGGAGCACTGCGTCCCCAAGACCGGCCGCGCCACGGGTCCGCGGATCAGCATCCAGTTCCGGCCACAGGGGGTGCGCTGACCCGGGCCCTCCTGTGCGCTTCGGCGCCCCGTCTGATTGGCTGTCCCCGACGATCCACCGCTCCGGGCTCGGGGAGATCATGCGGGCTGACGTACGCCAAGTCGCCGACGACACCTATCTGGTGCACGGCCACGACACCAACTGGGTGATCCTCAAGGACGGCGACGCCGTCACGCTGGTGGACACCGGGTATCCCGGGGACCGGCCGGGGCTGCTGGAGTCCCTGGCGGCGGTGGGGAGCGCACCGGAGGCGGTCGCCGCCGTCCTGATCACCCACGCGCACAACGACCACCTGGGCTCGGCCGAGTACCTGCGCGCCGCCCACGGCACCCCGGTCTATCTGCACCCGGCCGAAGTCCCGCACGCGCGCCGGGAGTTCCTCCAGCAGGCGACCGTCGCCGACGTGGTCCGCAACGCCTGGCGGCCCGGTGTGCTCCCCTGGGCGGTGCACGTGATCCGCGTGGGCGGCCTGGAGCAGCACCCCGTCACGGCGCCCGAACCGTTCCCCGCCGAGGGGCCGCTCGACCTGCCGGGCCGGCCGGTGCCCGTGCACACACCGGGCCACACGGACGGCCACTGCGTCTACCACCTGCCCGACGCCGGACTGGTGATCTCCGGGGACGCACTGGTCAGCGGGCACGCCACCAGCCGGTCCGCAGGCCCGCAGCTGCTGCCCGGCTTCTTCCACCACGACCGCGCACGGGCACTGGCCTCCCTCGAACTGATCGGCGCGCTGGACGGCGACACCCTGCTGCCCGGCCACGGGCCGCTCCACCGCGGCTCGGTACGGGCCGCCGCCGAGCGGGCCCGGGAGCGCGCCTCCTAGCGCCGCGCGGCGCCGCCGGAGAGCCCCGGAACGTCCCGGGCGGCTGCGGACCCGGTCCGAGCCCGCCCGAACAGACGCCCGGGGCCTTAGGGTTCGTGCCATGGCCTTGCAGATCAACGCCACGAACCCGGAGCACCCCGCGCTCCTGCTCGCCCTGCCCTGGGACACCCCGCTGGCGGAGTGGCCCGAGGAGTACCTGGTGCCGCTGCCCCGGGGCATCTCCCGGCACGTGGTGCGCTACGCGCACGCCGGCGACGAGGTGATCGCCGTCAAGGAGCTGGCAGAACGCCCCGCGCTGCGCGAGTACGAGCTGCTGCGCGACCTGGACCGGCTCGGCATCCCCGCCGTGGACCCGCTGGCCGTGGTCACCGGGCGCACCGACCGCTCCGGCGACCCGCTGGAGCCGGTGCTGATCACCCGGCATCTGCGCGGCTCGATGCCGTACCGGTCGATGTTCGAGACGACCATGCGCCCGGCGACCATGCACCGGCTGATGGACGCCCTCGCCGTACTGCTGGTCCGCCTCCACCTGGCCGGTTTCGCCTGGGGCGACTGCTCGCTGTCCAACACCCTGTTCCGGCGGGACGCGGGCGCCTTCGCGGCCTATCTGGTCGACGCCGAGACCGGCGACCTGCACCCCCGGCTCAGCCCCGGGCAGCGGGAGTACGACCTGGATCTGGCGCGCGTCAACATCAGCGGGGAGCTGCTGGACCTGGAGGCGTCCGGCGCGCTGCACCCGTCCGTCGACCCGATCGAGTTCGGCCACGAGATCTGCACCCGCTACCGGGGGCTGTGGCAGGAGCTGACCCGCACCTCGGTGTACCCGGCGGGCAAGTACCACTACATCGAGCGCCGGATCCGCCGCCTGAACGAACTCGGTTTCGATGTCGCCGAGATGCAGATCGAGCACTCCTCGAACGGCGACACGGTCACCTTCGTGCCGAAGGTCGTGGACGCCGGCCACCACCAGCGCCAGCTGCTCAGGCTGACCGGTCTCGACACCGAGGAGAACCAGGCGCGGCGGCTGCTGAACGACCTGGAGAGCTGGATGGCCACGCAGGACGACTACGCGCCCGGCGACCCCCTCGCGGCCCGTCCGGAGGTGCTGGCCCACCGGTGGGTGCGGGACGTGTTCCGGCCCACCGTGCGGGCGGTGCCGCCGGAGCTGCGCGGCTCCATGGATCCGGCGCAGATCTACCACGAACTGCTCGAACACCGCTGGTACCTGTCCGAGCGCGCCCAGCACGACATAGGGATCGACGGCGCGGTCGAGGACTACCTCGCGAACGTGCTGCCCGGCGCGCGGACCGCGCCGGGGCCGGCCGGCCCGGAGTAGACCGGGAGCCGGCCGGCCCCGGGCCGCTCACTCGTGCGGGACCACGGCCACCGGGCAGTCGGCGTGGTGCAGCACGCCGTGCGCGACCGAGCCGATCCGGGCGCCGACGGCCGTACGGTGCGCCCGGCGCCCGACGACCATCAGCTGGGCCGCGCCGGACAGCGACAGCAGCACCTGGCTCGCGCTGCCCATCTCGACGTGTTCGGCCACGGGCACCTCGGGGAACCGCTCGCGCCAGGGCCCGACGGCCTCGGCCAGCGCCTGCTTCTCGTACGGTTCGAGACCGCCCGCCTCGTCGAGCAGCTTGAGCGAGCCGGGGCTGTAGGCGAACACCGGCGGCAGGGTCCACGCCCGTACGGCCCGCACGGCCGCGCCGCGGGCCGCCGCCGTCTCGAACGCGAACCGCAGCGCCTGCGCACTGTCCTCGGGACCGCCCTGCTGGCCGACGACGACGTCCCGTCCCGCCGCCTCCGCCGTCGGCTCGTCCCCGGCCCGCACCAGGACGACGGGCCGGGCCGCCTCCGCGATCACCTGCTGCCCGACCGAGCCGAGCAGGAACCCGACGACGCGTCCGTGGCCGCGCGAGCCGAGCACCAGCATCTCGGCCCCGGCCGCAGCCTCGGCGAGCGCGTGCGCGGCCCCGCCCTCCACCACGTCGGTGGTCACCGTCAGCCCCGCGTGCCGCTCGGCGACGGTGCGCACGGCCTCCGTCGTCCCCTCGGACACCCACCCCCGCTGGGTGTCCCGGTCGGCCGTGGGCAGCGCCTCGGCGTACCGCCAGGCGTGCACCACACGCAGGGGGAGCCCCCGGCGTACGGCCTCCCTGGCCGCCCAGTCCAGCGCGGCCAGACTCTCCTCCGTACCGTCCACCCCTGCCGTGATCGGGCGTGTCATCCGTGGGCCTCCTCGTGCTCGCCGCGTCCGGTGGTGCTGGTGCCCGCCGTCGGGCACCGGTGCACACGGTCACGATGATCTCTCCCACGAGATCGCGCACGATCCCCAGGGGGTCGCCGATCACGGCCCGCGGTATCCGCAGCGAAGGCGGGCGAACGAACATACGATGGCTGAGAACCGGTGCGGCGGTCCCCACGACACCGCTCCGCGGGATTCCGATACTCGGGTGGGGAGAGGCATGGCACAGGCCGCCGAGACAGCGCGGACCGTCATCCTGACCGTGGACGACGACCCGGGGGTCTCCCGTGCCGTCGCCCGGGACCTCCGACGGCGCTACGGCGAGTCGTACCGCGTCGTGCGCGCCGAGTCCGGTGACTCCGCGCTGGACGCGCTGCGCGAGCTGAAGCTGCGCGGTGACCTGGTCGCGGTGATCCTCGCCGACTACCGCATGCCGCAGATGAACGGCATCGAGTTCCTGGAGCAGGCGCTCGATGTGTACCCGGGGGCGCGGCGGGTGCTGCTGACCGCGTACGCGGACACCAACGCGGCGATCGACGCGATCAACGTCGTCGATCTCGACCACTATCTGCTCAAACCGTGGGACCCGCCCGAGGAGAAGCTCTACCCGGTCCTCGACGATCTGCTGGAGTCGTGGCGCACCAGCGCCTACAAGCCCGTGCCGAGCACCAAGGTGGTGGGCCACCGCTGGTCGGCGCGCTCCTCGGACGTGCGCGAGTTCCTGGCCCGCAACCAGGTGCCCTACCGCTGGTACTCGGTGGAGGAGCCGGAGGGGCAGCGGCTGCTGACGGCGGCCGGGCAGGACGGGCAGCGGCTGCCGCTGGTGATCACGCCGGACGGTGCGGTGCTGGTCGAGCCGGAGGCGCCGGAACTGGCCGCGCGGGTGGGCCTGGCGACCATGCCGACCTCCGACTTCTACGACCTCATCGTGATCGGCGGCGGTCCCGCGGGGCTCGGCGCCGCCGTGTACGGGGCCTCGGAGGGCCTCAGGACGGTGCTGGTCGAGCGGTCGGCGACCGGCGGCCAGGCCGGGCAGAGCTCCCGGATCGAGAACTACCTGGGCTTCCCGGACGGCGTGTCCGGCGCCCAGCTCACCGACCGGGCACGGCGGCAGGCGGCCCGGTTCGGCGCCGAGATCCTGACCGCACGCGAGGTGACGGGACTCGAGGTCAACGGCGCCGCCCGGGTCGTGCGGTTCGCGGACGGCTCGGCGATCGCCGCGCACAGCGTGATCCTGGCGACCGGGGTGCAGTACCGGCAGCTGGAGGCCGCCGGCTGCCTCGATCTGACCGGCTGCGGGGTGTTCTACGGCTCGGCGCTGACCGAGGCCGCCGCCTGCCAGGACCAGGACGTGTACATCGTGGGCGGCGCCAACTCGGCGGGCCAGGCGGCGATGTACCTGTCCCGGGGCGCCAAGTCCGTGACGCTGCTGGTGCGCGGCGAGGATCTGTCGGCGTCCATGTCCTACTACCTGATCCAGCAGATCAACGAGTCGCCGAACATCCAGGTGCGCAGCCGCACGGTGGTGGACTCGGCCCACGGCTCGGACCACCTGGAGCAGCTGACCCTGCGGCACACGGGGACCGGGGAGACCGAACGGGTCGACGCCCAGTGGATGTTCGTGTTCATCGGCGCCGCCCCGCTGACCGACTGGCTGGGCGACACGGTGCTGCGCGACGGGCGCGGCTTCATCCTGGCAGGGCCCGACCTGACCGCCGACGGGCGACCGCCGGCCGGCTGGGAGCTGGACCGGCCGCCGTACCACCTGGAGACCAGTGTTCCCGGCGTGTTCGTCGCGGGTGACGCGCGCGCCGAGTCGGCCAAGCGCGTCGCGTCGGCCGTCGGCGAAGGAGCCATGGCCGTGATGCTCGTCCACCGGTATCTGGAGCAGTCATGAGCGGACAGGTCATGCCGTGCAGCCCCAAGGAGATCAGCTCGCTGTTCCTCTTCGAGAAGCTGACTTCCGAGCAGCTGGGCCGGCTGTGCGCGGCGGGTCGGGTCGAGCTGTTCCAGCCCGGCCCGGTGTACACCGAGGGTGATGCCGCCACCTGCTTCTTCGTGATGATCGAGGGCACGGTGGTGCTGTCCCGGCGGGTCGGCGGTGACGACATCGAGGTCACCCGGACCTCGCAGCCGGGGGTGTACGCGGGCGCGATGCAGGCCTACCTCGGCGACCGGGTGCGGCAGGGCTACAACAACTCCATGCGGGTCACCGAGCCGACCCGGTTCTTCGTGCTGCCCGCCGACGTCTTCGCGGAGGTCATGCGCGAGTGGTTCCCGATGGCGGTGCATCTGCTGGAGGGCCTGTTCTTCGGCTCGAAGAACACCCAGGCGATGATCGGGCAGCGGGAACGGCTGCTGGCACTGGGCTCGTTGTCGGCGGGGCTCACGCACGAGCTGAACAACCCCGCGGCGGCGGCGGTCCGGGCCACCGCCACCCTGCGGGAGCGGATCGCGAAGATGCGGCGCAAGCTCGCCCTGATCGCCGAGGGGCCCTTCTCACGCGAGTCGCTGGCCGGCCTGATCGAGGTCCAGGAGCGGACCGCCGAGCGGGTGGCGAAGGCGCCGGTGCTCAGCCCGCTGGAGGCGGCCGACCGGGAGGACACGCTGACCGACTGGCTCGAGGAGCACGGCATCGACTCCGGCTGGCAGGTGGCGCCCATCTTCGTGCAGGCCGGCCTGGACGTGGACTGGCTGGAGCAGGTCGCCGCCGCGGTGGAGGAGGCGATCCTGCCGAACGCGGTCGGCTGGCTCAACTACACCATCGAGACCGAGCTGTTGATGAACGAGATCGAGGACTCCACCACCCGTATCTCCCATCTGGTCGACGCGGCCAAGCAGTACTCGCAGCTGGACCGGGCGCCGTACCGGGAGGCGGATGTCCACGAACTCCTCGACAGCACGCTGCTGATGCTGTCCGGGAAGTTCGGTCCCGGCATCGAGCTCGTCAAGGAGTACGACCGCACGCTGCCGCCGGTGCCCGCCTACCCGGCGGAGCTGAACCAGGTGTGGACCAACCTCGTGGACAACGCCGTATCCGCCATCAAGAGCGCGGGCGGCCAGGGCACGCTGACCGTGCGGACGGCGCGCGACCACGAGCAGCTGCTGGTGGAGTTCCGGGACACCGGGCCCGGCGTCGCGCCGGACATCAAGGACCGGATCTTCGACCCGTTCTTCACCACCAAGCCGGTCGGCGAGGGCACCGGGCTCGGCCTCGACATCTCCTGGCGGATCGTCGTCAACAAGCACCACGGCAGCCTGCGGGTCGAGTCGGTACCCGGCGACACCCGCTTCCAGGTGCTGCTGCCCCTGACCGCCGAGACCCCTGACGAGGAGCCGGTATGACCGACGCCGACGGAATCGATCCGCTCGTGCCGCCCAGCGGGACGGGCTGCAGGGAGTGCGACGAGGCGGGCGGCTGGTGGTTCCACCTGCGCCGCTGCGCGCAGTGCGGGCACATCGGCTGCTGCGACGACTCCCCCGCCAAGCACGCCACCGCCCACTACCGGGCGACGGGACACCCGGTGATCCGCAGTTTCGAGCCGGGCGAGGGCTGGTTCTGGGACTACGCCGCCGACGAGTTGTACGCCTCCGGGCCCGAACTCGCGCCCCCGGTCAGCCATCCCGCCGAGCAGCCGGTCCCGGGCCCGGCGGGCCGGGTGCCGGACGACTGGGCCGAGACGCTGCGCTGAGGCAGGTGCGGGCGGCGGCCGGCGCGGGTCTGTCGGTGGCGCGTGTCAGGATGGCCCCGTGTCGCAGACCGCCTTCACCGCAGCCCCGCTGATCGGCCGTGATCAGGAACTGGCCCGGCTCACGGGGGTGCTGGAGCGCGCCCGGGCCGGTGTGCCGGCCGCGCTGCTGCTCGCCGGGGACGCCGGGGTCGGCAAGACGCGGCTGCTGGACGAGATCGCGGGGCGGGCGGCACGGACCGGGGCGACCGTGGTCACCGGGCACTGCGTGGACCTCGGTGACGGGGTCGGCCTGCCCTATCTGCCGTTCACCGAGATGCTGGGCGCGCTCGCCGCCGACGACCGGTTCACGGCCGTACTGGCCGCGCATCCGGCCGCCGGCCGGCTGCTGGGCGCAGGGCCGGACGCGGCGGGCGGCCCGGACGGGCGGCTCAGGCTCTTCGAGGACGTCGCCGGGCTGCTGGCCGACCTGGCGGCGGTGGCGCCCCTGCTGCTCGTCCTCGAGGACCTGCACTGGGCCGACCAGTCCTCCCGTGACCTGCTGCGCTTCCTGCTCAGCCGGGGCGTGCTCCAGCGGCCGGGCGCCGCCCCGGACCGGCGGCTCGCCGTCCTCGCCTCGTACCGCGCCGACGACCTGCACCGCCGGCACCCGCTGCGCCCGCTCCTCGCCGAGCTCGTCCGGCTGCCGGCCGTGGACCGCCTGGAGCTGCGTCCGCTGCCGGATCCCGAGGTGGCGCGGCTGGTGCGGGCCCTGGAGGACCGGCCGCTGCCCGACGCCGTCGTGCACGGCATCGTCGCCCGCGCGGAGGGCAACGCGTTCTACGCGCAGGAGCTGCTCGCCGCGGCTCCCGTCTGCGCGAGCGGGGGCGGCACCGCCGGGGAGGACGCGGGAGCGGTGCCCAGCGGCCTCGCCGATCTGCTGCTCATCCGGGTCGAGCAGGTCTCCGAGACCGCCCAGCAGGTGCTGCGGACCGCCGCGGTGGCCGGGCGGCGGGTGGAGCACGCGCTGCTGCGCGAGGCGGCCGGGCTGCCCGAGGACGCCCTGGAGGCCGCGCTGCGGGAGGCCGTCGGGCACCAGCTCCTGCTCGCCCGGGACGACGGCACGTACGCCTTCCGGCACGCCCTCACCCGCGAGGCGGTCTACGCCGATCTGCTGCCCGGCGAGCGCTCCCGGCTGCACGGCGCGTACGCCCGGCTGCTCGCGGCCCGCGGCCGGGCCCCGGAGACCGCCGCGGAACGCGCCCACCACTCCCGTGCGAGCCATGACCTGCCCGAGGCGCTCGCGGCCTGCCTCGAAGCCGCCGACCACGCCAGGCGGCTGGGCGCCCCCGCCGAGGAACTGCGGCATCTGGAGGCCGCGCTGGACCTGTGGCCTTCGGTGCCGGCGTCCGCCCGGCCGGCCGGGGAGGAGCTGGACCGGGTCACGCTGACCCTGCGCGCCTCGGCCGCCGCCGCCCACGCCGGGGAGTTCCATCGCGCGGTCGCGCTGACCCGGGCGGCGCTCGACGGGGTCGGCCAGGACACCGAGGGCGAGCTGGCGGCCCGGGTCCGGTACACACTGGCCGGGAACCTGCTGACCGTGGACAGCCTGACGGCGGCGTTCCGCTACAGCAGCGAGGCGCTGGCGATGATCCCCGCCGAGCCGCCGTCGCGGACCTGGGTGTGGGCGGCGGCCACGTACGTCGCCGCGGCCCGCCAGGTCGGCGAGGACGCGACCGCGCTGCGGGTCGGCCGGCAGGCGCTGCGGGCCGCCGAGGAGCTGGGGGTGCGGGCCGCCCAGGCCGATCTGCTGATCTCCCTGGCGTCCGCCGAGGGCGGTGGCCGCGGTTCCCGGGAGGGCCGGGAGCGGCTGCGGCAGGCCGGGGAGCTGGCCCGCGCGGCCGGGAACGCGCCGGTGGAGCTGCGCGCGCTGTTCAACCTGGCGATGGGCGTCTTCGAGGCCGGCGATCTGCCGGGGTGCCTGCCCGTGCTGGCCGACGGCCTCGACCGGGCCCGCAGGGCCGGGTTGCGGTCCTCGGCGTACCCGCTGGAGATGCGCTATCTCCAGCTGCTGATGCTGTACACGCTGGGCCGCTGGGACGAGTGCCTCGGCGCGGCGGCCGAGGCGGCTCCGGAGCTGCCGGCGGCGGGCGGCGGCTTCGCCACGAGCCCGGCCCTGTACGTGGCGCTGGCCCGGGGCGAGGAGGGCGCCGTCGACCGGGCCCGTGCGCTGCTCTCGGGTCCGTTCGACTGGATGGGCACGCTGGTCGCCGGGATCGTGCTCACCGACGCCGCGGCGGACCGGGGCGACGCGGAGGAGGCCCTCGCCCGGACGCGGGCGACGGTCGCCGCCCTCGGCGACGGTACGACGCGGCGGCCGGCGGTGGCGGTCCGGCTGGCCGCGCTGTGTCTGGCCGCGGTCGCCGACCGGACGGAGCAGCAGCGGCCCGGGGCGGACGCCGGCGCGGACCCGGCCCGCCGGCGACGGACCGCGGCCGAGCTGGTGGAGCTGGCGCGGGCCACGGCCGGGCAGGGCGGAGCGGCCGAGGGAGACGAGGCGGGCACGGCGCCGGGCCCGGAGGGGCGGGCGTGGCTGGCCCGTGCCGAGGCGGAGTGGGCGACGGTGGTGTCCGGTCCTGATCCGGCGGCCTGGGAGCGGGCGGTCGCCGCGTTCGGGTACGGCGATGTCTACGAGGAGGCCCGTTGCCGGCTGCGGTACGCGCGGGCGCTGCTGGCCGTGGAGCGGCGGGCGGAGGCGGCGGAGCAGGCGCGGCTGGCCCGGGAGACGGCGGCCGGCCTGGGTGCGGCGCCGCTGCTGGACCGGATCGACACGCTGGTCCGGCGCAACCGCCTCACGGCCGGCGCCGCCGGGGACGCGGGCGCCGAGGTGCCGGCGCTGACCGCGCGGGAGGGCGATGTGCTGCGGCTGCTGGCCCTGGGCCGCAGCAACCGGCAGATCGGCGAGGAGCTGTTCATCTCCGGCAAGACGGCCAGCGTGCATGTCTCGAACATCCTCGCCAAGCTGGGCGCCGCGAGCCGCACGGAGGCGGTGGCGCTCGCCTACCGCCATGGTCTGATCGCGGCGGAGCCGGCCGGGTCGGGCTGACCCGGCCGGGGCCCGTTCAGCGGGTGCAGTCCAGGCTGTCCAGGTCGACGGCGTCGGCCATGGCCCGCATGCCCTTGTCGTTGGGATGCAGATGGTCGCCGCCGTCGAAGAACGGCAGGACGCGCTCGGGGTCGTAGGGGCTGCGCAGGACGCGGTCGAAGTCGGTGACGGCGTCGAAGTCCCCGCTGCCGCGCAGGAATCCGTTGACCTCCTGGCGTACGGCTTCGGCGTCCGGGTCCCACTCGGACCAGCCCTTGAACGGGCCGACGGTGGCGGCGACCACGCACGTGCCCGCCGCGTGCGCCCGCCGGGCGATCTCCCGGTAGCCGGCGATGAGGTCGGCCGCGGTGACGCCGGTGTCCGCCTTGAGGTCGTTGACGCCTTCGAAGAGGAAGACGGTGCGCACTCCCGGCTGGCTGAGGACGTCCCGGTCGAGCCGGTGCAGCGCGGCCTGCCCGGCGCCGTCCGCGAGGACCTTGTTGCCCGAGATGCCCTCGTTGGCCACGCCCTGGACGGGCCTGCCGGCCGCGTTGAGGCGCCGGGCCAGGTAGTCGGGCCAGCGCCGGTCGAGGTCGGTGGTGGACTGCCAGCCGTCGGTGATGGAGTCGCCGAGCGCGGCGACGGCACCGCTGCCCGGGCGGGCGGGCCGTACGGCGACGGAGTCGATGTACCACCAGGATCCGGTCGTCTGGGTCCAGTCTGCGCCGCTCTCCTCGGCGGTGTGGTCCCCCTGCCCCGTGTACGAGGTCTGCATCGCCATCCAGTGGCCGGTGGCCGGGCCGGCCGCGTCCGGGGTGCGCAGGCTGACGACCAGATCGGTGCCGGCCGGGACGTTCCCGGGCAGCGGGTCGCTCCAGGCGACGCCGCCGGCCGGGACGCTGACCGTGCGGGCTCCGCCGAAGGTGAGCGGCCGGTTGCTGCCCGCCCCCAGGGCGGCGCCCTGGCCGCGCAGTCCCGCGTAGACGCTGTCCAGGGTGAGCGGCCGGTCGCCGAAGGTGTTGGTGAAGCGGACCCTCAGATCGCTGCCGCCGACGCTCGTGCGGACGACGAGCCGGTAGCCCTGGCCCGCGGTGCCCTCGCCCATGCGGTCGGCGCTCGCCGCCCAGGTGACCACTCCGGAGGGCCGGGTGGCGGAGTCGGGCAGCGGGGCGGCGCGGGCGGCGGGCGCGGACTGGCAGGCCACGGCGGTGAGCAGAGCGGCGGCGGCGCGGACGCCGCGCCCCGTCCGGCCGCTCATCGGTCGAAGTCCCGGAGCGTGACGGTCTGGCCGGGCTGTACGCGGACCGTCCGGCGGGTGCCTGCGTGTCCCACGGAGGTCATGGTGCCGCCTACGCTGCGGATCCGCACCTCGGTGGGTGTGCCGTCGCGCCAGGACAGGTCGACGAGGAAGCCGCCGCGGGCCCCCGCTCCGGTGAGCGAGCCGCGGGCGGCCCAGGCGTCCGGGAGGGCGGGCAGCAGTTCCAGATGTCCGGGGCGGGAGTGGAGCAGCATCTCGGTGACGGCGGCCGGGGTGCCGAAGTTCGCGTCGATCTGGAAGATGCCCCGGCCCTGTTCGACCTGGTAGATGTCGAAGAGGTTGGGGGCGGTGCCGTTGCTGCCGCCGGTGGACGGGCGCAGGTTGTTCACGATGAGCTGGTAGGCCTTGTCGGGGTTCTTCAGACGCGCCCAGCACAGTGCGCGCCAGGCGTTGGCCCAGCCGAAGCTGTTCATGCCGCGGGCGGTGAGCAGGGCGGTGGCGCCGGTGACGATGTCGGCGGGGGTGGAGCCGTCGGGCCGGATGCGGTCGCCGGGGAACAGGCCGACGAGCGGGGAGAGGTGGCGGTGGGTGGTCTCGCCGAGGTTGTCGGGGGACATCCACTCCTCCAGCCAGCCGGTCGTGGGGCTCACGACCGGGAGGTAGAGCCGCTCGCGCAGGGCACCGACGGTGCGGGCGTAGTCGGCGTCCCGGCCCAGTTCCGCCGCGGCGCTGCGGTAGTTGCCGAAGAGCGCCCAGACGAGTTCCTGGGCGTAGGTGATGCCCTTGGCGTCGAGGGGGCCCTGTTCCGGTGACCAGTCGCTGTCGGCGATGAGGACCTCCCGGCCGCTGTCCGGCAGGGTGTGCGGGAGCAGCCGCGCCTCCCAGAACTCGCAGGCGCCCTTGAGGAGCGGGTAGATCTTCTTCAGGTGGGCGCGGGACGCGGTGAACTCGTAGTGCTCCCAGAGGGAGTTGCACAGCCAGGCGTTGCCCGCCGGGTGCCACCACCAGCCTCCGCCGCCGTGCGGGTTGGTGGAGACGGCGACGGTCCAGCCCGCGTTCCTGCCGCTGGAGTTGCGGTAGCGGTTGCGGGAGTCGTCGAAGAGCCGCGCGGTCAGGGCGGTCCAGGAGGGCAGCTGGGCCACGCAGTAGTCGGTGAGCGCGTCGAAGCAGGACGACAGGCCCGTCCGGTCGGCCATCCAGTAGTTCATCTGGAGGTTGATGTCGGTGTGGTAGTCGCCCATCCAGTCCGGGTCGTTGCCGTCGAGCCAGGGCCCCTGGAGGCCGAGCGGGAGGCTGTCCCGGGAGCCGGCGATCATCAGGTACCGGCCGAACTGGACGTAGGCGGCTTCCAGTTCGGGGTCGGGTGCGCCGTCGCGGGCGCGGGCCTTGAGCCGCTCCCAGGTGTCCAGGGCCCGCTGCGGCGCGGTGGAGGTGCCGAGGCAGAGACCGAACCGGGCGAACAGGGCGTGGTGGTCGGCGATGTGTGTGCGCAGCAGGGCGCCGGCGGAGGTCCGGGCGGCGGCGCGGACCTTGGTGCGGGCCAGGGCCCGGGGGTCGAGGCCGGGATCGCGGTAGTCGGCGGCGGCGTCCGGGGCGTAGTTCGTGCCGCCGCTGAGGATCACGGTCAGTTCCCGGCAGCCGGAGAACGCGAGGTGTGTGCCGCTCGTCCGGACGGTGCCGCCGCTGCCGTACGCGGTGATCGCGGCGCCGTACCGCAGGCCGTTGGGGAGGGTCCCGGCGAAGGAGTCGGCGGTCCCCTGCTCGCCGTGGGTGCCGTCGAGGGTGAGGGTGCCGGTGTACCGGCCGCCGCCGCTCTGGCTGAAGTGCAGCACGACGACGTCGTCGGGGTGGCTGGCGAACAGCTGGCGGCGGTAGGTGACGCCGGAGCGGACGTAGGAGGTGGTCACCACGCCCTGGGCCAGGTCGAGGGTGCGGCGGTAGCCGGAGACGGCGGACAGATCGTGGTCGGGGATGTCCACGGTGAGCTTGGCGAGCAGGGTGAGGGAGCCGAAGTCGTCGCGGCCGTAGGGGAACTGGCCGTCGGCGTCCAGGGTGTCGTTGCGGCCGCCGGTCCACATCGTGACGTCGGTGACGAGGAGGAGATCCCGGCCGGGGTCGTTGGTGGCGAGGGCGCCGAGGCGGCCGTTGCCGACGGGCAGGCCCTGCTCGATGAGCGAGTGCTCGTCGCCGGGGGCCTGCCACCACAGCTGGTGGCGGGCGTCGGCGGCGGGGACCGCCGCTGGCCGCTGCGGGGCGGCGGTGGCGGTGAAGGCGGGCAGGGCGGTGAGGGCTCCGGTGGCCGCGGCGAGGGCGAGGAAGCCGCGTCTGCTGGGCGGGGTGGGGTACACGGCGGGCTCCGAACGTCGGTAGGGGGTACGACAGTTCCCTGCTGGGGGGGGCGCGGGGGCGGGGGGGCCGCGCGGCCGGCCACGGCGGTCTCGCGGCTCCCCGCGGTGGTGCGGGCGGAGGGTCAGCGCGGGGTCGCCGGGACGTCGATACGGTCGATGTCCGGGGCGTAGTCCGGGCCGCTGTCGAAGGTGACGGTGTTCCTGCCGGACGTGAGGGTGACGGGGACGCTGACGGTCTCGACGGTCCCCCAGTCACCGGTGGAGGGGAAGGTGTGCCGGGTGGCGGCACCCGAGCCGGCAAAGACGCTCACCGGGCGGGCGTCGCCGCTGATGTAGGCCACCTTGATCAGATAGGTGCCGGGGCGGTCCACGACGATGTCGTTGAAGCGGAGCGTGCCGCCGGAGTAGAGGTCGCCGACCTTCTTGCCGCCGGAGCAGGCGGCGCAGTCCGAGACCGAGGCCCGGCCGCCGAGGGTGTTGGCCCCGGCCTCGGCCTCGTAGCGGGTGGTGGTGAGGGCGCTGCCGCGCGGGGTGACGGTGAAGAGCCGGGAGCCGTGGGCGGGCAGGGCCTCGGTGATCTTGTTCTGGCGGGTGCCGAGGTTCTCGTGGTTCCAGAGGTCGCGGACGGCTGCCTTGCCGGTGAAGCCGAGGGCGGAGTAGTCGGCGGTGACGGCGGCGGGGGCGTCGGCGAGGTTGAACAGGGCCACCGTGTAGCTGCCGTCCGGGTTCTTCGCGGCCCACACCTGCTGGGGGTCGGCGGGGGTGACCGGCCTGGCCGGCGGGGTGGCGCCCTGGTCGACGGCGATGACCTCGCGGTTGGTGAGCAGTCGCACGCCGTACGCGTCGAGCTCGGTGAGGTCGTCGCCGGTGTAGAGCGGGGACTTGGCGATGGCCCACAGGGTGGCGTAGGTCTGGCGCTCGGCCCGGGTCAGGCCGTCCATGGCGCCGTTGCCGACGTCGAGGGAGTCGAGGTCGTTCCAGCCGCCGGGTCCGGCGTGCCGTGTCCAGCCGGGGGTGTCGTCGAAGCGGTCGTCGACGGAGTTCTCCCAGCTGACAAGGGTGTTGCAGTAGCACTCGACGTCGGTGTCGACGCGCCAGCCGTTGGAGTGCTTCTTCCAGTCGGCGGCGTGGCCGATGTCGAGGGACCAGGAGATCTCCAGGTGGACGGGCCGGCCGGTGGCGGCGAGCGCCTTCTGCCAGGCCGCGACGTCGGCGACGTTGTCGTAGTTGTCGCCGCTCTTGAAGGAGCCGGGGCCCACGCCGTCGAGTTTGAGGAAGTCGTAGCCCCAGCCGGCGAGCAGCCGGGCCTGGGAGTCGATGTACTTCTGGGCGCACGGCTTGGCGAAGTCGATCTTGTAGGCGCTGTCCCAGCCGTTGGTGGTGCGCAGGTCGTCGTGGACGACGTCGGCGGTGGTGCAGCCGTCGGCGTGCCACACCGGCACCTTGCCGTCGCCGTACGCCTCCTTCTCCAGGCCGACGGGCAGGTAGATGCCGGCCTTGAGGCCGAGGCCGTGGATGTGGTCGGCGACCGCCTTCATGCCGTGCGGGAAGCGGACCGGGTCGGCCCGCTGGCGTCCGTAGGCGTCGTAGCCGGGCTTCCAGCTCTTGTCGCGCCACCAGCCGGAGTCGATGTTGACGTACTCGTAGCCGTACGGCTTCAGCTTCTCGGCCAGCGCGTCGGCCTGCTTGAGGACGTTCGCCTCGGTCAGGTAGCTGTAGTCGCCGTCGGGGTTGAGGCCGGGGTACTTGGAGGACTGCATGCTCCAGCTGGACCAGCCCATGAAGGGCTTGGCGGCCGGGGCGGACGGCGGGCCGGCGGACGGGGGTGCGGTGTGCGCCGTGGCCGGGGCCGCCGTGGCGAGGCCCGCGGTGAGGGCCAGGACGACGGCGGCTCCGAGACCGCGTGCGGGCAGGACGGAGTACGAGGGTGACCGCATGGGCCGTGCCTCCTGATGGGTTCGGGTCGGGGCGGCTCAGCCCTTTCCGCTGCTGGGGTGCTGGGTGATGAAGGTCTGGATGGCCGCGGCGGCGGCGCCGCGCGCCCACTCCTCGAAGGGGAGCGGGCGGGTCTGGACGTCGCACCGGGCGGCGGAGCCGAAGGCGGCCGTGGCGAACGCCTCCCGGATCTGTTCGGCGAAGAGGTCGTAGGCGGCCAGCCCCTCGCCGGAGATGATCACGCGTTCGGGGCCGAGCAGGTTGGCGACGGTGGCGATCCCCCGGCCGATGGCCTCTCCGGCCCGGGCGTAGACCTCGCGGGCGCCGGTCAGTCCCTGGTGGGCGAGGGCCACCGCCGCCGCGCTGTCGGTCACATGGCGGCCCGTCACCTCACGGATGCGGGCGACGATGGCGGCGTCCCCGGCGATCGCCTCCACACATCCGCGGTTGCCGCAGTGGCACACGGGCCCCGCGGGGTCCACGACCAGGTGCCCGATCTCCCCCGCCACGCCGTGGGCGCCGGCGACCACCCGGCCGTGCACCACGAGTCCGCACCCGATGCCGGCGCCGACGGTCACCACGGCGAAGTCGCTGAGCCCCGCTCCGGCGCCGAACCACTGCTCCGCGACGGTGAGCGCCCGTACGTCGTTGTCGACGGTGACCGGCAACCCGCAGGCGGCCGAGGCGAGTTCGGCCAGCGGTACGTCCCGCCAGTCGAGGAACGGCGAGTAGCGTACGACTCCCTCGGCGCGGTCTACGTCCCCCGAGACGGCGATGCCGAGGCCGGCCACCGGTGCGTCCGACTCGGCCGCGTGGGCGCGGAGTTCGTGGACCAGTCCGGCGATCGCGGCGAGGGCGGGCCCGGGGGTCCGGTCCGGCAGGGGTGCGCGTCGGGCCAGGCGGACCCGGCAGCACAGGTCGGTCAGGACGGCGATCAGCTCGTCCCCGGTCGCCTTCACGCCGATGAACAGCGCGCGTTCGCCGTTGACCCGGACCAGGGCGGCGGGCCGGCCGAGGGCGGGGCGGGCCGCCTCGTCGGCGCCCTCCCCGAGTCCGGCGGCTTCCCCGGATCCGGCGCCCTCCACCAGGTATCCGGCCGCCAGCAGCGGGCGTACGGCCTTGGTCACGGCGGCCGGCGAAAGGCCGGCCCGGCGGCCCGCGTCCAGGCGGGTCAGGGGGCCGTGGGACAGGACCGTCGTGAAGACCTGGGCGGCGGCCGGGCTGTGTGCCGGGAAGGTCTCGGCGTGCGGGGTCGAGCGCATGGCCGGGAACCTAGGGCCCTTATTTTCCGCTGTCAATAAAAGAAACAGCGGCTGTTACGGAGACGGCGGGGGCCACGGGGTCCCCGGACATGCGGATGCCCCGCGCGGGGCGGGGCATCCGGTCGTGCTGGGTGTACTGCCGTCCGTCAGTGGCGGGCGGCCGGCGTGTTCGCGGCGGTGACGTTCACCGCGGACCACGACTTGTCGACCGTCTTGTACTCGGTGCTGTTCGCGCCGTACAGGTCCTTGGCCGCCTTCAGCGTCGCGGTGCGCGCCTGGTGGAAGTCGGTCGTGGAGACCATGTAGCGGGTGAGCGCACGGTAGTAGATGGCGGTGGCCTTGGTGCGGCCGATGCCCTTGACCGTGACGTTGTGGTAGGTCGGCGAGTTGTAGCTGACGCTGCCGATCTTCTTCTTGCCACTGCCCTCGGCGAGGAGGTAGTAGGCGTGCGAGGAGACACCGGAACCGGCGTGCACCTCGGTGTAGTAGGTGTCCGGCGACCAGTAGTCGATCGTGCCCTCGAGCTTGTCGAGCGACGGGTGGTCCAGGCGGCGCAGGAACTTCTGGTCGAGGCCCAGCTTCTCGCCGACCAGGTAGTCCGGCGTGTCCTTCGCGTTCTTGGCGTAGAACTCGACGTTCGAGCCGAAGATGTCCGCGAGCGACTCGTTCAGCGAGCCCGGCTCGCCGTACTGGTTGCCGTCGGAGTCGACGAAGGTCGGCTGCAGGTTGGCGGTCGCCTCGACCACGCCGTGGGTCAGCTCGTGACCCGTGACGTCGAGGACGACGAGCGGCTTCTTGAACATCTGGCCGTCGCCGTCGCCGTACAGCATGCAGTTGCAGGTCGGGTCCCAGAAGGCGTTGGCGACCTTCTTGCCCCAGTGCACCATCGCCTGGGCGGCCTTGCTGTTGTTGGCGATGCCCTTGCGCTTGAACGTGTTCTTGTAGAAGTCGAGCGTCTTGGTCACGCCGTACTGGGCGTCGGCGGCGGCCGTGGCGCGGGCGGTGGTCTTGCCGTTGCCCCACACGTTCGAGGTGGTGGTGAACTTCGTGCCGGCGCTGAACTTCTCCGTGTACGAGCCCTTGGCGTCCCGCGTCTCGGTGCCGTACCGGCTCGGGTCCTTGAGCTGGTAGTGGCCGCGCGAGGTCTGCGTGGTGGTGAGGCCGACGTTGCCCACGAAGAGGGTCTTGCCGGTGCCCTTGGCGGCCGACGGGTAGGCCGCGGCGCCGGAGGCAGCCGAACCGGCCAGGCCGGACGGGGCGGAGGCGGAGCCGACGCCGGTAGCCGGGTCGATGGTCTCGCCGCGCTCGCGCAGGGCGTCGAGCAGCTTCGGCGACAGGAACTCGTCCCGGGTGGGCGTGTTGCTGCGGACCTTGCCGGTCACCGCGTCGACGACGACCGTGCGGGCGCTGTCCTGGTCGGTGACCGTCACCTGGTAGGCGAGGGCGGAGGCGCCACCGCGGGCGTCCACCACGAGCTGGGCGCTGCCGGCGTCGCCCTTGGCGGCCTTGGCGGCCTTGGCGGCGGCCTGGTCAGCGGTGAGCTTGGCCTGGCCGGCGGCCGGCTTGACGGCGTGGTCGGCCGCACGGGTCACGCCCGTGTAGGCGAGCTTGCGGTCGAGGTGGACGATGAGGTCGCCACCCAGCACCGGCAGGTCGTCGTGGGTGCGGACGAAGCGGACGTGCCGGGCACCCTCGGGGTCGATCATGACGTCCTGGGCGTGCAGCGCGTCGCCCTTGGAGACGCCGGACGCCGCGGTGTGGGCGAAGGCAGCGGTGCGCGCCGCCTCCACCACCAGCGTGGCGTTCGAGGTGGCGGAGGCGGCGGAGCGCTCCACATCGGTGGAGGGACCCGCGAAGGCCGTACCGGCCAGGCCCGTGGCAGCCGTCGTCACCGCGACGGCGACCGCCACGGTGCGTATGTGCGGTCTACGCAATCTGATCAGGGTTCCTTCGTTCGAAAGCGGCAGGGTTCGCCAACCGCCTTGAGTCGTGGCGCGATTAGGCGCCGCGGGGGCTTGTCCGGCCCCGGGGGATACCCTTGCGGATCAGTCATGGGCACGTAAAGCCGGAATGATCCATTTCGCCACTTTCTATGGCAATCCTTTACGAAGGGGAGCCACAGGGTGACCACGGGAAGCACCAACTGTGTGTCGGCTGGGGAGACGCCGCCACCATCCCCTAGGTTCCCAGGGCGGAATGTGACCGACATCGCATCAGAATCCGGCCGACGGGAGTGGATAGCAGATGGTCTCAGCAACGGTGGGGCGGGGCGCGGTTCTCGGAGCGGTGGCGCTGTCGCTCCTCGCGGTTCCGGCGCGGGCCGCGACCGGTTCCCCGGACGCCCGGGCGACGTCGGCGCATCCGGCACCGGACAGCCGGGCGGCGGCACGTCCGGCACCGGACAGCCGGGCGGCGGCGGCACGTCCGGCACCGGCCTCCCCGGCACCGGCGCTCGCGGCGCCCGACACCACCGGCCTGGCCGCGGTGCTGGGTTCGGCGGTGACCCAGGGCGCCCCCGGGGCGCTGGCCCTGATCGACGACCACGGCCGGACATATCAGGCCACTCGCGGCGTCGCCGACCGCGCCACCGGACGCTCCATCAGCACCGCCGACCGGTTCCGGGTCGGCAGTGTCACCAAGAGCTTCTCCGCCGTGGTGCTGCTCCAGCTCGTCGACGAGCACCGGCTCTCGCTCGACGCGCCGGTCAACGACTACCTGCCGAACCTGCTGCCGGACGACCGGATCACGGTCCGCCATGTGCTGAGCCACCGCAGCGGCCTGTACGACTACTCGAACGACATGTTCGCCGACAGCGTCTCCGGCTTCGAGGCGGTCCGGAAGAAGGTCTTCACCTACCGGGAGCTGGTCGCCCTCTCCCTGAAGAAGCCCCGCACCAACGCGCCGGGCGCCGCCTACTCCTACTCCAACACCAACTTCGTCGTCGCCGGGCTGCTCATCGAGAAGCTCACCGGGCAGTCCGTGAAGACCGCGTACCAGGACCGCATCTTCAAGCCGCTGAAGCTGTCCGACACGTTCTACGTCCACCCGGACATGGCCATTCCGGAGCGTTTCGCCCGTGGTTACCTGACTCCGGACGCAGCGGGCGCCCCGCTGGTGGACGCGACCACGCAGACCGTGTCCTGGGCGCAGAGCGCGGGCGCCATCATCTCCAGCGCGCGGGACCTCGACACCTTCTACGCCGCCCTGGCCGGCGGGAAGCTGCTCTCCGCCGGGCGGCTCGCGGACATGGAGCGGTGGACCAAGGTCAACAGCACCACGGGGTACGGGCTCGGGCTGCGCCGGCGCGACCTGTCCTGCGGGGTGTCGGTGTACGGGCACACGGGAGCGGTGCAGGGCTACTACACCTACGCGTTCACCACGAAGGACGGGGGGCGCAGCCTCACCGCGGTGGTCAACACGTCGAACAACGCGAAGGTGCTCGACACGCTGGCGGCGACGCTGGAGCCGGCCTTCTGCGGGAAGAAGTAGGGCCGGCTCGCCCCGGGGCGCGGGAGCCTGCCGCGCGCTCCCGCGCGCTCCGGGCGCCCCGGCCCGCGGGAACCCGGCGGGCCCCGGCCGTCGTTGCAGGGAAAAGCACCCAGGAACGGCGGGCGGTGGGATGGGCGAACTCGCGCCCGGGGGGAACACGTCCCTCCCCGATGGCGGGATCCGGCTCCGTGTGGCCGGCGCCTTCGACGTGTCGGCCCTGGTCACCGGGGCCGACGGGAAGGTCGGCGGCGACGCCGACTTCGTGTTCTACAACCAGCCGGACGCCCCGGGCGTCCGGCTGCGCGGTGACACCCTGGCCGTCGATCCGGCCCGGCTGCGCCGCGGCGCGTGCCGGGTCACGGTCGTGGTGAGCGCGACGGAGCCCGGCACGCCGCTCGGCCGGCTGCCCGCGCCCCGGCTCGACGTGACCGACGGCGCCGGGCGCGGCGTGGCCCGGTTCGCGCCGCCGCGGCCGGGCCCGGAGACCGTGCTGCTGCTGGCCGAGCTGTATCCGCGGCCCGGCGCCGGCTGGAAGCTGCGCGCGCTGGGCCAGGGGTACGCGGACGGACTCGCGGGCCTCGCCCGGGACTTCGGTGTGGAGGTCGCGGACGACGGCGGACAGCCGGCCGCCGCGCTCCCCGGCCGGTACGCCACGCCCGGAGCCCCGCCGGGCGCCTGCTCCCCCGACGCGTTCACACGGCTGGTCAACGACGCCCGCGCCGCCGTCGGCGCCCCGCCCGTCGTGCCCGACGCGCGCCTGGACTCCGCCGCGCGTGCGCACGCCCGGGCCATGGCGGACGCGGGACGGCTCGGCGCGGAGGGACCGGACGGCGTGTCGGTGCACCAGCGGATGTCCGCCGCCGGCTACGCGTATCTCGCCGTCGGTGAGCATCTGGTCTCCGGACCGCGCACCCCCGCCGGGTTCGTCGAGTACTGCCTGGGCTCGGCACGCGCCCGGCGCACCTTACTCGACCCCGCCTTCCGGCACGCCGCGCTGGCCCACGCCGACGCGGACGGCCGGTACTGGACCGCGCTGTGGGCCGCGCCGCTCACCCCGGCCGGACTCACGCGTACCGCGGCCGAGGTCCTTGCCCTCACCAACACCGAGCGCGGCCGGGCCGGGCTGCCGCCGCTGGCCGCGGATCCGCTGCTGTCGGCCGCCGCGCAGGCGCACTGCGGGGACATGGTGGCCCGTGACTTCTACGCGCACACTTCCCCCGATGGCGGCCAGCCCTGGGACCGGGCCAGGGCGGCGGGAGCGCGGCGGCGCACGATCGGGGAGAACATCGCGTGCGGCCAGCGCTCCCCGGCCGAGGTCGTCGACGGCTGGATGAACAGTCCGGGCCATCGCGCGAACATCCTCAAGAGGGAGTTCACCCACCTCGGCGTCGGCTTCGCGGGCGGCGGCCGGGCGGGCACGTACTGGACACAGCTGTTCGGTGGCTGAACCGCCACCTTCCGTGATCTTGGCGGAATGCCGCCTTCCGGGACACCATGCCGGGCATGAAGGGTGATCTCTTTTCCAGTGAGCACGTGGTGCAGCCGGCCGCGCAGCCGGGCATGTCCGTCGAGAACGCCAAGTGCATCAGGTACACCGTGAGCGGTGACATGTACGCCCGGCAGGGCGCGATGGTCGCCTACCGGGGCGACCTCAAGTTCGAGCGCAAGGGCCAGGGCGTCGGCGGCATGCTCAAGCGCGCGGTCACCGGCGAGGGGCTGCCCCTCATGGCGGTGCGCGGGCAGGGCGAGGCCTGGTTCGCGCACGAGGCCCAGAACTGCTTCATCGTCGAGGTCGAGCCCGGTGACCAGTTCACCGTCAACGGCCGCAACGTCCTGTGTTTCGACGCCTCGCTCGCGTACGAGATCAAGACGGTGAAGGGGTCGGGCATCGCGGGCGGCGGCCTGTTCAACAGCGTGTTCACCGGGCAGGGCCGGCTCGGTCTGGTCTGCGAAGGCAACCCGCTGGTCATCCCGGTGTCCGCGCAGGCCCCGGTGTACGTCGACACGGACGCGGTGGTGGGCTGGACCGCGCAGTTGCAGACCTCGCTGCACCGCTCGCAGTCCATCGGCTCGATGCTGCGCGGCGGTTCCGGCGAGGCCGTCCAGCTGATGCTCCAGGGCGAGGGGTACGTGGTGGTGCGGCCCAGCGAGGTGACGCCCCAGAAGGCCCAGCAGCACTGAACCTTCACATGTGATCCGTACACCGGGGCAACCCCCGGTGGCGTACCGGCGTCTTGATCCACAACAGACCGGGCCCCGGCCCCCTTCGGGCCGGGGCATATTTCCGAGACGCTATACACGACATGTATACACAGCGTGTATAGAAGGGTACACATGTACGGCAAGGCTTTCGCCCCGGAGTACCAGGGCTCCCTGACCACCCTGTCCGTGAACTCCTCGCTGGTCGACGTGCTGGCCGAGGCCACCGAGCGGCTGCGCGAGGCCGAACGGGCCGGACGCCCAGGCGAGGCGGCCCGCTGCGGGCTCGCCGTCGCCGAGGCACACCGGCGGCTCGGCCATGTGCAGGACGCCGACCGCGCCTGGAAGGCGAGTTACCGCGCCGCCCGGGAGGCAGGCGACACCGCGGCGATGGCCTGGGCGCTGTGGAGCGGGGGCACTCTGGCCCGGCAGCGCGGGGCGTTCCCGCTGGCCTGGCGGCTGCTGGGGCTCGCGGCCGAACTCGGCGAGCGGGGCGGGGACATCGTGGTGCGCGGCTACTCGCTGGCCGGTCTCGCGGAGACCGGCCGGATCCAGGGCGACTACGCGGCCGTCGGGCGGCTGCACGAGCAGTTGCTGGCCGAGGCCCGCAAGCGGGGCGAGGCCCGGCACACGGTGTGGGCCCTGGAGGGCATCGCCCAGATGCACCGCAACACCGGTGACCACGACAAGGCGTACGCCCTGTTCGAGGAGGCGGCGGAGATAGCCGGCCGGGCCGACGACCGGCGCGGGCACGCCTGGGCGCTGCGCGGACTGGCGGACGTGCTCTCGGTCCGCGACGGCGCCACCGAGCGGGCGCTCGAACTGCTCGCCGAGGCCGAGGCGAGCTGCCGCACGATGAACCTGTCGAGCGCGCTCGCCTACAACCACAAGATGCAGGGCAACGTCCTGTACCGCGCGGGCCGTTACGCCGAGGCCCGTCAGCGCTACGAGCTGGCGCTGACGGAGTTCCGGACGATGAGCGAACCGCGCGGCGAGGCGCTGTCCCGGCTCGGCCTCGCCAAGTCCCTCGCCCAGCTGGGCCGCGACCGCGCCGAGACCGCCGCCGAACTCGCCGACCTGGCCCGGATCCTGGAGCGCGGCGGGCTGCGGCACGCGCGCGAGATGGTGGCCCGGGCCCAGCGGGAGTTCGGCGTGGCGGCGGAGGCCGCCCGGTGACGGCGCTCACCTCGCCGGTGCGCGAGTCCGCCGAGCAGGTCCTCGCCCGGTGCGGCGAGCTGGTGCGGCCCTCGCTGCGGGAGGCCGTGGGGCGGCTGCACCCCTGGCTGGCCGAGATGGCCGCGTACTCCTTCGGCTGGTGCGAGGTCGGCGGGGCGCCCGCCGCCGCGCCGGGCGGCAAGGGCGTGCGGCAGGCGCTGGCCGTCCTCGGCGCCGAGGCGGCCGGTGCCGACGGAGGGGCCGGTGTCCCCGCGGCGGTCGCGGTGGAACTGGTGCACGCCTTCTCCCTGCTGCACGACGACATCATGGACGGGGACGCGACCCGGCGGCGCCGCCCGGCCGTATGGCGGGCCTACGGCACGGGCCCGGCCGTACTGGCCGGGGACGCCCTGTTCGCACTGGCGGTGGACACCCTCGCCGCCGCGCCCGCCGGCCCCGGCACGGTACGGCTGCTCTCCGCCGCCCTCGCCGACCTGGTGCGCGGACAGGCCGACGACCTGCTCTTCGCCTCCCGGCCCTGGACGGGTCCCGAACGGGTGACGCCGCCGGAGTACCGGGCGATGGCGGAGGGCAAGACCGGAGCGCTGCTGGGCTGTGCCGCGGCGCTGGGCGCCGCGCTCGGCGGGGCGCCCCGGGAGACGGTGGAGGCGCTGGACCGCGCCGGGCGGCACCTCGGGGTCGCCTTCCAGCTGGTCGACGACGTGCTCGGCATCTGGGGCGATCCGGCCGTCACCGGCAAGCCCGTGGGCGGCGATCTGCGCGAGCGGAAGAAGACGTTCCCGGTCCTGGCCGCGCTCGGCTCCCCGGCGGCCCGGCGACTGCCCGAGCTGCTCGGCTCCGCCGAACACACCGGGGAGGCCGCCGCGCTGATCGAGGCGGCCGGCGGCCGTACCGCGGCGCTGGCCGAGGCCCGTGCCCGTACGGCCGCCGCGCGGGAGCTGCTCGGCGCCGCGCCCCTCGCCGCCGGGGCCGCCGAGGAGCTGGCCGGACTGCTGGACCTCCTGGTGGACCGTACGCTCTAGTCGCGCGCCGAGAGGACGTTGACCACCGGCCCCACGACAGGTCAAGGTGCGAACGGCGCGGCTCCCGATCCGCGCCGGAAGGATGAAGCGCCTTGATCGACATCTCGGACATCGAAACCGCCGCCCAGCGGATCGCCGCACACGTCGTACGGACGCCGACCGTGCCGAGCCCCGGGCTCGGCGCGCTGCTCGGCGTCCCGGTCACCGCCAAGGTCGAACTGCTCCAGCGCACCGGCTCGTTCAAGGCCCGCGGCGCCACGGCGAAGCTGCTGTCGCTGAGCGAGGCCGAACGGGCGGCGGGTGCGGTCGCGGTCAGCGGCGGCAACCACGGCATCGCGCTCGCGGTGATGGCGGCGGCCCTGGAGGTGAAGGCGACCGTGGTCATGCCGCGCGCCGCGCCCGCGCGCTCCATCGCGCTCGCCGAGGACGCCGGGGCGTCGGTGCGGCTGACCGACGACATGGACAGCGCCTTCCGGCTGGTGACGCGGTTGCAGGACGAGGGCCTGACCCTGGTCCACCCCTTCGACGATCCGGTGGTGATCGCCGGTCAGGGCACCGTGGGGCTCGAACTGGCGGCGGACGCGGCGGAGCTGACGGACGTCGTCGTCAGTGTCGGCGGCGGCGGTCTGATCGCCGGCGTCGCCGCCGCCCTGCGCGCCCGGCGCCCCGGGGTGCGCGTGTGGGGTGTGGAGACCGAGGGCGCGGAGTCGATGTCCGCCGCGCTCAAGGCCGGCGGTCCGGTGCCGGTGCCGCTGTCCTCCCTGGTCACCACGTTGAGCGCGCCCTCGGTGTCCCAGCTGACCTACGACCATGTGTCCGCGCTCGTGGAGGAGGTGCTGGTGGTGCCGGACCGGGACGCGGTGCAGGGCTGCCTCGACCTCGCCGAGCACGCCAAGGTGTGGGCCGAGCCGGCCGCGGGCGCGCTGCTGCCCGCGGCCCGGCAGGTGGTGGCGCGGGCCGGGGCCGGCGCCCGGATCGGGCTCGTGCTGTGCGGGGGCAACACGACCCCCCGGGAACTCACCGGCTGGGCCGAGCGGTTCGGGCTTGTATGAGACGCGGCTGGTATGGGACGGCACCGGCCGCCATCCCGATATCGAATGCCCCTTCGAACGTTTGAATAAAAGGCAAGAAGGGGCGTGAATCGAGGATTCTTTGAACGCTCCCCCGCGCGCCCCGCGTACCTCTGGGAAAGTCGAGGCAGGGGTTCCAGCGAGGGATGACGATGGTCGAGGCGCATGTCTCCGCACACGAGTTGGTCGCCGGACGCTACCGGCTCCTGGAGGTCTTCTCCCGCGAGACGAACCGCCTGTGGTGGTACGCCGAGGACGTGGCGGCAAAGCAGCCGCGTCTGGTGGCGCAGACGGCCCTGCCGGACTCCGCCGACGACGACACCGCGCGCCGGGTCACCGCCCGGGTCGTCCGCACGTCCGAGACCATGCGGCTGCTGCGCCCCGGCCGGGTCGCCGCGGTCGTCGACGCGGTGGTGGAGGCGGGCACCCTGTGGACGGTCACCGAGTGGATCGACGGCACGCCCCTCGGCGCGCTGCTCGCCCAGGAGGGCTCGGTCGACCCGGTGCGGGCGGCCCGGCTCGGCATGGAACTGCTGGACGTGCTGCAGGCCGCGCACGACGAGGGCGTCACGCACGGCGAACTGAGCCCGGGGCAGGTCTTCGTGCGCGACGAGGGACCGGTCGTCGTCACCGGCTTCGGGCTGGCGGGCGCGACGCTCGTGCCGCGGCTGACGGCACCGTCGTACGCCTCGCCGGAACAGGCCCGTGACGAGCGGATCGGTCCGGCCGCCGACCTGTGGGCGCTGGGCGCGCTGCTCTACACGATGGTCGAGGGCCGGCCGCCGTTCCGGGACCGGGGCCGCCCCGAGGCCACACTGAAGGCGGTCGACCGGCTCCCGCTGCGCACCCCGCTGCGCGCGGGACCGCTCGCCCAGGCGGTGCAGGGGCTGCTGCGCAAGAACGCGCGGGAGCGGCTGACCCGGCCGGTGGTCCGCGAGGCGCTGACCCGGGCGCTGAGCGAGGACAGCGACGCGGACCGGCGGCCGGCGCCCGGGCCCCGGCTGCGCGGCGCGTACACCGGCGTGCTCCACACCGCCGGATCGGTGCGGGTCAGAAGGCTGCTGGCGGCGGGCACCGCGCTGGCCGTGGTCACCGTGGCGGCTGCGGTCCTGGCCGCGACCGGCGCGCTGCCGGGCACGGACACGGCAGCGGGTCCGCCCCGGGCCACCGTCCCGGCCGCCCCCACCGGCCGGCAGAGCGGCGGCCCCTCCCCCACCCGCAGCCCGACGCCGACACCGGCGCCGACCTCGACACCGACCCCGACCCCGACCCCGACCGCCTCGGCCTCCCCCGCCCTGCCTGCGGGCTACCGGCCCTACCGCGCTCCCGAGGGTTTCTCGGTGGCGCTCCCCGAGGGCTGGCGGCGGCTGGCCACCTCACGGGCGACGGACCTCGCCTACCGGGTCACCTTCGGCCCCGGCGGCGACGCGCCCACGCTCGCCGTCACCTACAGCGAGCGCGTCGGCCCGGACCCGGTCGCCGTCTGGCGGGACGACGTCGAGCCGGAGCTGGCGAAGCTGCCCGGCTACGACCGGGTCGGCACGATCCGGGCCACCACCTATCAGGGCCGCAGGGCCGCCGATCTGGAGTGGCTGGCGGGCACCGGTCAGGCGCGGGTGCACACCTTCGGCAGGGGCTTCCTGCTGGGCGGCGCACGCGGCTTCTCCCTGCGCTTCACCACGCAGGCCGCGGACTGGGACGCCCCGGCCGGGCGGCAGGCGCTGACGACGTTCCTGCGCACGTTCCGTCCGCCACGGACCTGACCCGCCCCGGGCGGGGCACGGTGCGCGGTGCACGGGCCGGGGCTACCGGATCCGGGCGGGCCGTCCGCGCCGGGCCGGCGGCGCCGAGGACACCGCACCCCGGTACTCCGGCCCCGCGGGCTGAGTAGCCGTACTCATGCCCCCGGCCCGCCCCGCCCCCACGATGGGGCTCTACGACGCCCTCAGGCAAGGAGCCCCGCCGTGACCGCAGCGCACCCCGCCCAGCTCCCGGCACCGCGCCGCGTACCGCCCGCCCTGTTCGCCGGTGTCGCGGCCGCGGGACTCGCGGTGTCGGCCTGGGGCGCGCACGACCGGCCCACCTGGTTCCTGGAGACCGTGTGGGCGCTGGTGGGCCTGCCCCTGGTGGTGCTGCTACGGCGCCGCTTCCCGCTGACGGGCCTGCTGTACGGGCTGCTGACCGCGCACGCGCTGGTCCTCGCGGTCGGCGGGCACTACACCTACGCCGAGGTCCCGGCGGGCGACTGGGTGCGCGACGCCTTCGGCCTCGACCGCAATCCGTACGACCGCTTCGGGCATCTGATGCAGGGCTTCGTCCCGGCGGTGCTGGTGCGGGAACTGCTCAGCCGTACCTCGCCGTTGCGCGGCAGCCGCTGGCTCGCGCCGCTGACCGTGTGCGCCTGTATGGCCTTCAGCGCCTGCTTCGAGCTGCTGGAGTGGCTGGCGGCCGAGATCGGCGGCCACGGCGCGGACGCGTTCCTCGCCACCCAGGGCGATGTGTGGGACACCCAGTGGGACATGTTCTGCGCGCTGATCGGTGCCGTGCTGTCCGTGCTGCTGCTCAGCCGGGTGCACGACCGTCAGCTGCGGGCACTGGCCGGCGGCCCGTCGCCCTCCTCGTCCGGCTGACCGGCGGCGTTCGGCTCGCACATCCGCCGGGCGGCCGTCACGACGGCCGCCCGGTGCCGCGCCAGCCGCTCGGCAGTCCAGGACGCGGTGACCTCCTCCGGGTCCACGCCCTCGGCGGCCCAGAACCAGGCCTGGGCGGCGGCGAGCACCATGGCCAGCAGATCGTCGGGCGTCATCTCCGGGGCGATGTCGCCCCGCCGCTGCGCCTCGGCCACCGCGGCCGTCTTGCGCCTGAAGGCGTCCCCCTCGAGTCCGGAGGCGGCGGGGCGCTCCAGCAGTCTCCACAGGCGCAGCCGCATCAGTTCCGGCCGGGCGACCAGGTGGTCGAAGATCGCGCCGGCGTACCCGGGCAGGTCCTCGACGTCGAACGGGACGGACTCGGCACCGGCGGTCATCGCCCGCCGCAGCACCTCGTCGAACAGCTGCTCCTTGTTGCCGAAGTAGACGTAGATCAGCCGCTTGTTCGCGCCCGCGTTCTCGGCGATCCGGTCCACTCGGGCACCGGCGATGCCGTAGGCGGCGAACTCGGTGAAGGCGGCGTCGAGCAGCCGGGCCTTGGTGGCGCTGGAGTCCCGTGACATGCTCACCACCCTACCAAGTAACTATCTAGTTATTGACGTCGCCCGGGCAGTGGCCCTACGGTAGGTATCTATCCAGTTAGTTATCCAATTGGTCACGCACGGAGGATCTAGTCATGGAACACCGCACACTGGGCAGCGACGGACCGTCCGTCGGCATCCAGGGCCTCGGCTGCATGGGCATGAGCGCCTTCTACGGCGCCACGGACGAGGCCGAGTCCCTCGCCACCATCGACCGCGCGCTCGAACTGGGCGTCACGCTCCTCGACACCGCCGAGGGCTACGGCCCCTTCCTCAACGAGCAGCTGCTCGGCAAGGCGCTGGCCGGACGCCGGGACGCCGCGGTGGTCGCCACCAAGACCGGCTTCGAGATCACCGACGACGGCAGGCCGCTCGACCTCAACGGCCGGCCGGAGTACGTGCGCCACGCCCTCGACCGCTCGCTGCGCCATCTGGGCACCGACCACGTCGACCTGTACTACCTGCACCGCATCGACCCCAAGGTGCCGATCGAGGAGACCGTCGGCGCCCTGTCCGAGCTGGTCGCGGCGGGCAAGGTCCGCCACATCGGCCTGTCCGAGGCCTCCGCGGCGACCATCCGCCGGGCCCACGCCGTCCACCCGGTCGCGGCCGTCCAGACCGAGTACTCGCTCTTCGAACGCGGCATCGAGCACCACGGGGTCCTGGACGTCCTCAGGGAGCTGGGCATCGGCCTGGTCGCCTACTCCCCGCTGGGACGCGGCTTCCTTTCCGGCGCGATCACGAGCCCCGACGACTTCGCCGCCGACGACTGGCGCCGCGGCGACCCCCGCTTCCAGGGCGAGAACTTCGACCGCAACCTGGCCGTCGTCCGCGAGGTCCGCCGGATCGCCGCCGCCCAGGACGTCACCCCCTCCCAGCTGGCACTCGCCTGGGTCCAGCACCAGGGCGCCGTCGCCATCCCCGGCACCAAGCGCCGCCGCTACCTGGAGGAGAACATCGCCGCGACCAGGATCACCCTCACCGCCGACGACCTCGCCGCGATCGAGGCCGTCGCCCCGCACGGCGTCGTCACCGGCGACCGCTACGCCCCCGAGCTGATGGGCACCCTCAACGGCTGAGATCCGCCCGCCCCCGCCTCCCGCTGCCCCCTGCTCCCCTGTTCCCGCGTTCCCCTGTCAGGAGACCCCCCTCATGTCCGTACCCCAGACCCCCCGCGCCTTCGGGGCGAGCACCACCGCCGCGGAGATCATCGACGGCGTCGACCTGCACGGCCGCCGGGCCGTGGTGACCGGAGCCAGTTCCGGGATCGGCGTGGAGACGGCGCGGGCACTCGCCGCGGCCGGTGCCGATGTCACGCTGGCCGTGCGGGACACCGCGGCGGGCGCCCGCGTGGCGGCCCGCCTGGAAGCGGAATTCCCGGTGGGATCAGGCACGTTGACGGTCGGTCGGCTGGATCTGGCCGACCGGTCGACGGTCGCGGCGTTCGTGGCGGCCTGGAGCGGCCCGCTGCACATCCTGGTCGGCAACGCCGGTGTGATGGCCCCGCAGGAGCTGGTGCGCACCCCCGACGGCCGGGAACTGCAGTTCGCCGTCAACCATCTGGGCCACTTCGCCCTCGCCACCGGTCTCCGCCCGGCGCTCGCGGCGGCGGACGGCGCGCGCGTCGTCTCGGTGAGTTCCCTCGGCCACCTCTTCTCACCGGTCGTCTTCGACGACCTGGACTACCGCTTCCGCCCGTACGACCCCTGGACCTCCTACGGCCAGTCCAAGACCGCCAACGTGCTCTTCGCCGTCGGCGCCGCCGAGCGCTGGGCAGGTGACGGCATCACCGCCAACGCGCTGATGCCGGGCAACATCGCCGACACCTCCCTCGCCCGGCACCTGGACGTGGGGCAGGTGGCCGACTTCGTCGCCTCGGGCGAACTGGCGCTGCCCCCGCAGAAGACCGTGGCGCAGGGAGCGGCCACCTCGGTGCTGCTGGCCGCGTCGCCGACGGTGGCCGGCGTCACCGGCCGCTACTTCGAGGACTGTGCGCAGGCCGCCCCGGTCACCGGGCGGGCCGATGCCGTCGCCGGTGTCGCGCCGTACGCCCTGGACCGGGAGAACGCGGAGCGGCTGTGGGCCGTGTCCGAGGCTCTCGTGCGCTAGCTAGCGCGACCGGGTCGTGTGCCGCCGGCGGACCCACAGGGGCAGGCCGTACCAGCACACGAGGTACCAGGCCAGGACGGCGGCCACCAGATACGGCACGTAGCCGTTGTGCGTGGCCACGCGGAGGATCAGCAGCAGGGACGATGTCATCGTGGCCAGCAGCAGGATCAGGCCGACGAACGTCATCCGGGAGGCCAGCCGCACCGCCTGCGGCTTGACCCGGCGTCCGGCGACCAGCCGGTGCAGGGAGACCGGCCCGACGAGGGCGCCGGTCGTGCAGGCGCCCAGCACGACGGTCACGATGTAGATCACCTGGTCGGTGGTGGCCAGCCGGCCGTACTTCGGCTGGAAGACGACGGTGAGCAGGAAACCGAAGAGGATCTGCACACCCGTCTGGGCGACCCGGATCTCCTGGATGAGGTCGCCCCACATCCGGTCGGCCCGCTCGTCCTCGGTCTCATCGCGCCCGCCGCGCCGTTCGTCCTCCGCCATGCGATGCGGGTAACCGCCCGGACGTTCGTTCAAACGCCGGGCACCGCGGCTACCAGCGGTTTTCGACCTGGTCCTTGATCCGGCGGTCGTACAGCTCGCGGATCGCGGTGACCGTCCGGGCCGGCAGCGGCGGCAGCTTGGCCGCGGCGGCGTTGGCGCGGGCCTGCTCCGGATCGCGGGCGCCGGGGATCACCGTGGTCACCCCGTCCTGCTCGATGATCCAGCGCAGCGCGAGCTGGGCCGGGGTGTACCCCTCGGGGGCGAGCGCGGCGAACTCGGCGGCGGCCTCGACGCCCGTGCCGTAGTCGACGCCGGAGAAGGTCTCGCCCTGGTCGAAGGCCTCGCCGTGCCGGTTGTAGGTGCGGTGGTCGTCGGCCGCGAACACCGTGTCCTTCGTGTACTTGCCGGACAGCAGGCCGGAGGCGAGCGGGACGCGCGCGATGATGCCGACACCAGCCTCGCGGGCGGCGGGCAGCACCTCGTACAGCGGCTTCATCCGGAACGGGTTGAGGATGATCTGCACGCTCGCCACGTTCGGCCGGGCGATCGCGGTCAGCGCCTCTGCGCAGGTCTCCACGCTCACGCCGTACGCGGCGATCCGCTCCTCCTCGACCAGGGTGTCCAGGGCGTCGAACACCGCGTCGCGGGAGTAGACCGGGGTGGGCGGGCAGTGCAGTTGCACCAGGTCGACGCGGTCGACGCCGAGGTTGCGGCGCGAGCGGTCGTTCCACTCGCGGAAGTTGTCCAGGACGTAGTTCTCGGGGATCTGGTCGAGCCGGCGGCCCATCTTGGTGGCGACGAGCACATGCAGATCGGGACGGCCGCCCAGGAACGAGGCGATGGTCCCCTCGCTGCGGCCGTCGCCGTACACGTCGGCGGTGTCGAAGAAGGTGACCCCGGCCTCGGCCGCCGCCTCCAGGACGGACAGGGCCTCCTTGTCGTCCACGGCGCCCCAGTCGGCGCCCAGCTGCCACGTGCCGAGACCGACCACCGATGCCCACTGACCCGACCTGGGGAATGCGCGTTCGTCCATGGCGTCAGTCTGACATCCGGTACGGCGTCACGGGGATCGGACGGCTCCTGCCGCACCCCGCGCACCGCCTTCCCCGACCGCCCCGCCGGCTGTCCCGGGGGACCGTCCCGGACCGGCAGCCGCGCCGCCCGGCCCCGCCGGGATCAGGCCCCGCCGGCCCGTCCCGGGGTCAACTGCGCCTGCACGGCGGGACCATAGCGGTCGGCGACGGCGTCGGCGTCGGTCTCGCGCAGGTGCGGGCCGCGGGCGATGCCGTACATCACGCCGAGGCCGACGAGGGCGGCGACGGCGAGTTCGGCGCGCAGGCCGGCGTCGTCGCCGGCGAGCCTGGCGGCGAGGCGTTCGGTCACCTGGGCGCGGAAGTTGGCGCGCAGGATCTCCCCGTGGTCGCCGTGCAGCGGGGCGAAGGCGATGCGCAGCAGCGGGTCGGCGCCCCGCTCGCGCTGGCTGGACAGGACGTGCCGGACCATGTGCCGGCCCAGCTCGTCCAGCGGGGCGTCGAGCAGGTCGTCGGCGTCGGTGTCGAAGGACATCACGCGGGCGAACAGGGCGTCCTTGTTGCCGAAGTACTTCAGGATGAGCGGCGGGCTGACCCCGGCGCGCTCGGCGACGGCCTTGAGGGTGATGTCGGCGTGCGCCTGCCGGGCCAGCAGCTTGCGGGCGGCCTTCAGGATGGCCGCCTTGGTGGCCTCGGCGTCCCGGCGTCCGGGGGCGGGCGTCCGGTCGGGGGACGTGGTCATGGTCCTCATGCTCCCTCCATCGCCTGGTCGCGGGCGCCCCGGGTGGCGCCGCGGGCTCGCCGGGTGCCGGCGGAGGGGTCGTCGCCCGGGATGGAGAGGGCGGCGGCGCAGGCCGCGAGGGCGACGGCGCCCGCCATGGCGAAGGCCAGCTGGTAGCCGCCGAGGGTGGGCACGGGGACACCGCCGAGCGGGCTGCTGTGGTGGACGAGGACGGCGGCGACGGCCGCGCTGGAGACGGCCTGGCCGATGGTGCGCATGAGGACGTTGACGCCGTTGGCGGAGGCGGTCTGGGCGGCCGGTACGGCGCGCAGGATCAGGGTCGGCAGCGCGGAGTAGGCCAGGGTGGTGCCGGTCGCCACCACGGTGGCACCCAGGATGATCATCCACAGGTCGCGGCTGTCGGCGATGCGGAGCGCGTACCCGCAGGCGATGACGGCCGTGCCGAGCGCGAGGGTGATCCGCGGGCCGCGCGCGGCCGAGATCCGGGCCGACAGCGGGGAGAAGAGCAGCATGGTGACACCGCCGGGCAGCAGGCACAGTCCGGTGGCGACTATGGACAGGCCGAGGCCGTATCCGGTGGCCTTCGGAGCCTGCACCAGCTGGGCGGTGACCAGGGAGTTGGCGTAGAAGGCGAAGCCGGTCAGCAGGGCCGCCACATGGGACAGGCCCACCCGCGGCCGGGTGACGAGCCGCAGGTCGACCAGCGGGCTCGCGGTCCGCAGCTGCTGCCACCACCACAGGGCGAGGACGGCGAAGGCCGCGAGGAACAGTCCGAGGACCCGCGGGCTCCCCCAGCCCCAGATGCCGCCCTGGGAGACGGCGAGCAGCAGGGAGACGAGACCGGCGGCGAGGCCGAGCGCGCCGACGACGTCGAACCGTCCGGGCTCCCGGACCGGTGACTCCCGGACCGCCCACCAGGTGGCCGCGACGCCCAGCGCGCCGAGCGCGCTGGTGAGCCAGAACATGGTGTGCCAGTCGGCGTACTGCACGACCAGCGCGGCGAGCGGCAGGCCGAGCGCGGCGCCGATGCCGACGGTGGAGCTCATCAGCGCCACCGCCGACCCCCGGCGCTCCGGCGGGAGTTCGTCGCGCAGGATGCTGATGGAGAGGGGAACCACGGAGGCGGCGGCGCCCTGGAGCGCGCGGGCGGCGATGAGCACGCCGATGTCCGAGGAGAGCGCGCACATGACGGAGCCGACGGTCATCAGGGCGAGCGCGGCGGTGAGCACCCGGCGCTTGCCGTACATGTCTCCGGCCCGGCCGAGGACGGGGGTGAGGACGGCGCCGGAGAGCAGGGTCGCGGTGACCGTCCAGGAGACGGCGGCGGCCGACGCGCCGGTGAGCCGGGGCAGGTCGGGCAGGAGGGGGACGACCACGGTCTGCATGACCGCCATGAGGATGCCGCCCGACGCCAGCACCGGGATGGTGAGCCGGTCGCGCAGTCGGGCGGCCGGCGTGCCGGTGCCGGGCGGCGGGGATATCGGGGCGGTCTGGTCCATCGGCGCTCCTGCGGTGGCACGATCGGTCGGGAGATCGAACAGTGAATAACAATTCACCCTAGCGAGTGAATGGGTATTCACCAACTCGTCCGGCCGGGAGCGGGCCGGCTCAGGCCAGGTTCCGCTCCAGGGCGGCCAGGTAGTTGCCCATGAAGTGGTCCCGGACGCCGTCGCCGGCGGGCGCGAGCAGGTCGGCGGTCAGGCCCTTGGCCCGGTCGCCCAGCGCCGACAGCATCGGCATCGACTCGTGCAGCCGGCCCTTGGAGTCGATGTAGCGCAGCGCCCTGACATGGGTGTAGGCGGGCTCCGGCGGGAGCTGCGGGACGATGTCGTTGTTGTTGACGAAGCGGAACATCCGGCCGCCGAAGCCCTTGTGGAACGCCTCGGCCAGCAGCCGGTCGCAGGTCCGGGGCTGGCCGTAGGTGTAGACGCCGTCCGCTGCCAGGCGCGGCTCCTCCAGGAAGAGGCGGGCGCCGGCCAGCATCGCGAGCGCTCCGCCGAGGCTGTGCCCGGTGAAGTAGACGCTCTGGCCGTCGGTGTGCAGCTCGGCGAGCGTGTCGCGGACGGCGGGGTAGACCGACTCCAGGGCCTGGGCAAAGCCGTGGTGGACGTAGCCGGTGCCGCCGGGGCCGGGCCAGGGCGGGGTGGTGGCGTCGGAGAGCCAGTCCTTGATCTGGGCGGGCTCGGTGCCCCGGAAGGCGGTGACGATCATCCGGTCGCTGGCCAGGGTGTACGCCTGGGTGTCCTGGAGCGGGAAGGGCGGGGTGAAGCGGGTGTGGTGGTGGCGTACCTCCTCGAAACCCCACTGGGCGGCCTGGTCCTCGATGACGGACGGTTCCTTGTAGGCCAGTTCGGCGGCGCGGGCCAGCCAGTAGGCGCGCTGGACGCTGTATCCGGTCGAGGTGTGGTCGAACATGACGGGTACGGCCATGGAGGCTCCCTCGGTGCGGTGGGGGGTGCGGTGGGGGTGCGGGCTAGCGCCGGCGGGCGTGCAGGGCGCGGGCGGCGCGGGGGCCCAGCCAGCGCTTGAGCCGGCGCAGCGCCTCCAGCTGTCCGGCCGCCTTGTCCAGGCCGTAGTAGAGCTGCGGCGGCACGTACGGCAGCAGCGGCGAGTGGCGCTGGCCGAGCAGGGCGAACATCCGGTGCGGGGGCAGCTGGATGTAGCGCGGCAGGTTCTCGTACCACTGCGCGCTGTAGCGGGCCGCGCTCTGCACGGAGAGCAGCTCGGCCTGGCGCCGGGCCTGGTAGGCGGCGAGGGCCTCGGGGAGGCCGGCATGCTCGCGCAGGGCGCCGGCCAGGCACATGGCGTCCTCCAGGGCGAGGGTGGTGCCGGCGCCGATGGAGTAGTGGGTGGTGTGGGCCGCGTCGCCCAGCAGGACCAGGTTGCCGTGGTGCCAGGTGCGGTTGGTGAGGGTGCGGAAGTTCAGCCAGGAGGCTCCGGGGCGGGCGACGAGCGGGTGGCCGTCGAGGATGCCGGCGAAGAGTTTCTCCAGCAGGACGAGGCCCTCGGCCTGGTCGGCGCGGTCCAGGCCGAGGCCGGTGTAGGTCTCCGGGGAGCATTCGACGACACAGGTGCTGTGGTCGCCGCTGTAGCCGTAGCCGTAGGCCCAGATCCAGCCGTGCTCGGTCTCGGCGAAGGAGAAGGTGAAGGCGTCGAAGACGCGGGTGGTGCCGAGCCAGATGTAGTGGTTGCGGCCCGAGGTGATCCGGGTGCCGAAGTGCTCGGCGAGGGGTGTGCGCAGGGCGCTGTGCACGCCGTCGGCCGCGACGACGAGGTCCGCGCCGGCGGGCGGCTCCGTCACCTCGCTCTCGAACTCCAGGCGGACGCCGAGGGCGCGGGCCCGGCCGGCGAGCAGGTCGAGCAGCCGGTGCCGGCCGATCCCGAAGCCCTCGTCGCCGTGGTGCCGGGTCGTCAGGTCGCACACATGGGCGACGCCGTCGCTCCAGCGGACCGAGCGGGCCTCGACCTCCCGTGCCGTGTCGGGGTCGTGCGCCCGGAGCCGGTCCAGCAGGCCGCGCCAGTACGTCACGCCCCAGCCGTAGGTGGAGCCCTCGGGGTTGCGTTCATGGACGGTGATGTCGTGGGCGGGGTCCTGCAGCTTGAGCAGGATGGCGAGGCAGAGCCCGGCGGGCCCGCCTCCGACACAGACGACCTTCACGTGCACACCCCTGATAGTCACCGGACGTGATCGAACGGCACCGGAGGGTAGCAGGGAGGCAGGTCATCCGATCGCGTCAGTTTGGCGTGGTGAGCCGCACCACTCGGACGGACGGCAGCCGGGAAAGATCATCGAAAACCCGGGCGACCCGGCAAGGAATTCCCCGTTCCGGTGTGGATCCGCCTACCGCCACAGCAAGATCATCTTGGTTCAACTCTGTATGACATGTGGTTAATTGTCCGGATCACAGCCAACCCGTTCCGGGCGATTTCTGCCGCTCCGGAACGTCCCGATAGGCATGCGTCATCACCACCGGACCACTCTTCTGGAGGACCCGCATGCCCGACATCACCCGGCGCCGCGCGCTCACGACGGCCGCCGCCGTCGCCGCCACCGGCGCGGTCATCACCCTCGCCGCGCCGGCCGCGCCCGCGGCGCCCGCCGCCGGCCACCACGGGGCCCCCTCGCCCGAATCCTTCGACGAGGTCTACAAGGGCCGCCGGATACAGGGCGCTCCGGCCGCCGGCGGCGGACACCACCACGAACACGGCGGCGGCTACGCGGTCTTCATCGACGGCATGCAGCTGCACCTGATGCAGAACGCCGACGGCACCTGGATCAGTGTCGTCAGCCACTACGACCCGGTCGCCACCCCGCGCGCCGCCGCCCGTGCGGCGGTCGACGAGCTGCAGGGCGCACCGCTGCTGCCGTTCCCCGCCAACTGACCGCCCCCACAAGGACTTCCGGAGCACCCCGCACCATGACCGTACGCAAGAACCAGGCCACCCTGACCGCCGACGAGAAGCGCCGGTTCGTCGGCGCCGTCCTCGAACTCAAGCGCAGCGGGCGCTACGACAACTTCGTCCGCACGCACAACGAGTTCATCATGTCGGACACCGACAGCGGCGAGCGGACCGGCCACCGCTCGCCCTCCTTCCTGCCCTGGCACCGCAGATTCCTGCTCGACTTCGAGCAGGCGCTGCAGTCCGTGGACTCCTCGGTCGCGCTGCCCTACTGGGACTGGAGCACCGACCGCACGGTGCGGTCCTCCCTCTGGGCGCCGGACTTCCTCGGCGGCACCGGACGCAACAGCGACGGCCGGGTGATGGACGGCCCCTTCGCCGCGTCCACGGGCAACTGGGCGGTCACCGTGCGGGTCGACACCCGCACGTTCCTGCGCCGCTCGCTCGGCTCCAATGTGAGCGAGCTGCCGACGCGCGCCGAGGTGGAGTCGGTTCTGTCGATGGCGACGTACGACATGGCGCCGTACAACAGCGCCTCGGACGGCTTCCGCAACCACCTGGAGGGCTGGCGCGGGGTCAACCTGCACAACCGGGTGCACGTCTGGGTCGGCGGGCAGATGGCCACCGGCGTCTCGCCCAACGACCCGGTGTTCTGGCTGCACCACGCCTACATAGACAAGCTGTGGGCGGAGTGGCAGCGCCGCCACCCGGGCGTCGGCTATGTGCCGACCGGCGGCACGCCGGACGTGGTGGACCTCAACGACACCATGAAGCCGTGGAACAACGTGCGTCCGGCGGACCTGCTGGACCACACCCCGTACTACACCTTCGACGTCTGAGTCAGGACTCGGCGGTACGGCACTCCGGATGGCCCCAGCCCTGCGCGTTCTTGGCGATCTGCTCGCCGGCCGCGTAGGACCGGCCGCACAGGCAGCGGCCGGGGAACTTCGCCTTGAGCGTGCGGGAGGACGCGGCGCCGCCGGTGCGGCGCGGCGTCTTCCGGCGCGGCGCCCCGGCCGCCTTCGGCGTGTCGGGCGACGGCGGGGGTTCCGCCGAGCCGAGTGCGCTGCCCGCCGGCTCCTGGACGGTGGCCGCCTGGCTGGCCGCGCGGTCGGCGAAGTCGTTCAGCGGATCGCCGTCGGCCTGGTGGGCGGGCACATAGCGGAACTCGACGGCCCGGCCGCCGAGCAGCTCGTCGATGCGGACCACCAGGTCCTGGTTGGCCACGGGCTTGCCGGCGGCGGTCTTCCAGCCGTTGCGCTTCCAGCCGGGCAGCCAGGTGGTGACGGCCTTCATCGCGTACTGCGAGTCCATCCGGATCTCCAGCGGCACGTCCGGTTCGACGGACGCGAGCAGCTGCTCGAGCGCCGTCAGCTCGGCGACGTTGTTGGTGGCCCGGCCCAGCGGGCCCGCCGCCCAGCGGGCGGGGGTCCGCTCGTCGTCGTCCGAGACCACCCATGCCCATCCGGCCGGCCCGGGGTTTCCCTTCGAAGCCCCGTCGCACGCGGCCACCACACGTTCACGCATGCACTCGATCATGCCATGGGCGCGGGCGGCACCGTTCCCGGGCCGCTCAGACGTCCTTGATCTTCGGCATCTCGCCCTCGGTGGTCGCGATGTCGATCACCGAGAAGTTGGCGCCCTGCGGATCGCTGAGCGCCGCGAACCGGCCGAAGGGGCTGCTCATGGGCCCGAAGCGGAGGATCCCCCCGAGTTTGACCGCCCGGTCGACGGCCGCGTCGCAGTCGTCGACGGTGAAGTAGACGTTGATGTACGACGGCACCTCCGGCGGGAAGTCGTCGGTCATCCGCATCCGGCCGAGGACGGTGTCCTCGCCGATGTCGAACATCCGGAAGTCCACCGACTCGTCCTCGATCTCCTTCATCCGGTACGGGAAGACCGCGCAGAGGAAGGGGTCGGCCTGCTCCGGCTCGCGGGTGAACACCTCGGCCCAGCAGTAGGCGCCGGGCGTGCCCTGCGCCTCGAAGCCCTCGTGGGTACCGGCCTGCCAGACCCCGAACACGGCTCCGCTGGGCTCCCGGGCCAGGCACATCGTGCCGAAGTCGCCGACCCGCATCGGCTCCATCAGCACCTCGCCGCCGTGCTGCCCGATCTTCGCCGCGGTGGCGGCGGCATCCGGCGACGCGAGGTACAGGCACCACTGCGACTGCCCCTCCTGACCGGGCATCGGCGGGACGACTGCCGCCACGGCCTTGCCGTCCACATAGGCCTGGGTGTAATTGCCGTACTCCGACGTCGACTCGCCGAAGGTCCAGCCGAGGACGTCTCCGTAGAACCTCTTGGCTCCCTCGACGTCACTGAACATCGCGTCGGCCCAGCAGGGCGTTCCTTCGGGTTGCACAGCCATGGTCGGGGCCCTCTCGCTCAGCCGGTCGTCCCCGCTTCCTCACGCTAGTCATCCCGCCGTCGGCCCGCGCGCCGAACGCCCGGGCCCGCAAACCCGGTGCGGCCCGGGGCACGGAGGCGACGGACCGGCGCGCGATCTTCCGGCCCCCCGCGGAACGCTCCCGGCGGGAGGTTTACACACACCGATGATCACAACCGCCCCTTTCACGCTGTACCCGGACATCACGCGTCCTGTTTGGCTGGTCCGAGCGCACCGGCACCCTGCGCACCGCCGACCGACCCGCATCACCCCTGTCCGCTTCTCCGCAGGAGGGAATGTGTCCACTCCGGACATCGCCACCGGTCCCGCAGTCGACGAACCCGACCCCGGGCCTCCCGCCGACGCTCAGCTCACCAGTCTGAGCACCCGGGCGGCCCGCCAGCTGACCACCACCACCAAGTCCGAACCGCAGATGCAGGCCATCACCTCGCGATGGCTGCTGAAGACCCTGCCGTGGGTCGACGTCAAGGGCGGCGCCTACCGGGTCAACCGGCGGCTGCACCTGCGCACCGGCCGCGGACGCGTGCACTTCGAGCAGAACGGCGCCGACGACATCCGGGTCGTCCCCGAGACGCTGACCGAGCTGCCGGTCCTGCGCGGTTACGCCGACACCGACGTGCTCCGGGAGATCGCCGGCCGCTTCCGGTCCCGGGAGGTGCGTCCGGGCCAGGTGCTGTTCGAGGCGGGGCAGCCGGTCACCGAGACCTACCTCGTGGCGCACGGGCGCTTCACCCGGTACGCCGAGGGAAAGTACGGCGACGAGGAGATCGTCGGCGTCGTCACCGACGGCGACCAGCTGGGCGACGAGGCGGTCGGCCAGAGCGATCCGCTGTGGCTCACCTCCGTCCGGGCGGAGACCGCCGGTGTGGTGCTGGCGCTGCCCTGGGCGGTCGTGCGGGAGTTCAGCGAGCGGGCGCCGTCCCTCGCGGCCCATCTGGCGGCCTACGCCGAGCGGCAGCGCCGGCCGATGAACCGCAAGGGCGAGGCGGAGGTGCCCCTGCAGGCCGGCCATGTGGGCGAGCCGACCCTGCCCGGGGGCTTCGTCGACTACGAACTCGCGCCGCGCGAATACGAGTTGTCGCTCACCCAGACCGTGCTGCGGGTGCACACCCGGATCGCCGACCTCTACAACGACCCGATGGACCAGACCGCCCAGCAGCTGCGCCTGACCGTCGAGGAGATCCGCGAGCGCCAGGAGTGGGAGCTGGTCAACAACCGGGAGTTCGGACTCCTGCACAATGTCGACTACGGCCAGCGGATCAGCACCTTCACGGGACCGCCCACGCCGGACGACATGGACGAGCTGCTGGCGATGCGGCGCAAGACGAAGGTGTTCCTCGCCCATCCGAAGGCGATCGCGGCCTTCTTCCGGCAGTGCAACAAGCGGGGCCTGGTGCCCGGTACCGCCAGCGTCGACGGCCACGAGGTGCCCGCCTGGCGCGGGGTGCCGATCTTCCCGTGCGGCAAGATCCCGGTCACCGGGAACCACACCAGCAGCATCATCGCGCTGCGCACCGGCGAGGCCGACCAGGGCGTGGTCGGCCTCTACCAGACCGGTATCCCCGAGGAGTACCAGCCGGGCCTGAACGTCCGCTGCATGGGCATCAACAGCGCCGCGATCGTCAACTACCTCGTCACGGCCTACTACTCGCTGGCCATCCTGGTGCCCGACGCGGCGGGGATCCTGGAGAACGTCCAGATCGGCCGGACCGCCGAGTGACGGCCGGGAGCGCGTCCACGACCACACCGGCCACGGCCTACCGGCTGCCCGGCCCGCCCGACATCGCCGGGAGCATGCGCAGGGACCGGCGCACCGGGACGGTCCCCGGGCTGCGCCACCGGCCGGCCGCCCCCGCCGACCCGGCGAAGGCCGCCGAGGTCGACCGGCGCCTGGAGACCTGGGCCCGCGGGCTCGACCTGTTTCCCGAGGCGTGGAAGGGCGACTTCTCCGGCTTCCAGTTCGGCCGGGCCGTCGTCCTGCAGCATCCGGGCGCCCTGGACATCGAGCGCCTGACGGTCGCCGGCCAGCTGCTGCTCGCCGAGAACGTCGTCGACTCCTGCTACTGCGAGGAGGACGAGGGCCGGGGCGGTGCGCGCCGCGGCCTGGGCGGGCGGCTGATCATGGCCCAGTCGGCGATCGACCCCTACCACGGCGTCCCGGAGCTGGAGGAGGAGTGGCGCGAGGGCGTACGGGCCGACGGTCCGCTGCGCTCGTACCACTTCGCCCTCGCCGACTACGCCGCCTTCGCCACCCCCAGCCAGACCGGCCGGTTCGTGCACGACATCGCCCGGCTGCACCTCGGCTATCTCGCCGAGGCCGCCTGGGCCGAGACCCGGTACGTGCCCAGGGTGTGGGAGTACCTGGTGATGCGGCAGTTCAACAACTTCCGGCCCTGCCTCTCGATCGTCGACGCGGTGGACGGCTACGAACTGCCCGAACAGGTCTACGCCCGCCCGGAGATCCAGCGGATCACCGCCCTGGCCTGCAACGCCACGACCATCGTGAACGACCTGTACTCCTTCACCAAGGAGCTGGCCGGCGACCCCACGCACCTCAACCTGCCGCAGGTGGTCGCCGCCAACGACCGCTGCGGGCTCAAGGCCGCCTATCTGAAGTCCGTCGAGATCCACAACCGGATCATGGAGTCCTTCGAGGAGGAGTCCGCTCTCCTGTCCGGGACCTCGCCCCTCGTGGAGCGCTACGCCCAGGGGCTCGCCGACTGGGTGTCCGGCAACCACGAGTGGCACGCCACCAACAGCCACCGCTACCACCTGCCCGACTACTGGTAACCACCCCCCGCTTCACGGAACGAACCACCGCCCCATGCGCTACGAGGAGTCACCGTTGACGACCGTGCCCGTCGCCCGGACCGCATCCGTTCCCGTGCCGGCTCAGTCCACGTACCAAAATCGCGTCGCCGACTACTGGAACGCCGAGGAGAACCCGGTCAACCTCGAACTCGGCAGGATCGACGACCTCTATCACCACCACTACGGCATCGGGGCGGCCGACCGCTCGGTGCTGGACGAGCCGGACAGCACGCTGCGCAGGGAACGCATCACCACCGAACTGCACCGGCTCGAACACGCCCAGGCCGAGCTGCTCGCCTCCCATCTCGGGCCGCTCTCGCCCACCGACCGGGTCTTCGACGCCGGCTGCGGCCGCGGCGGCGGCAGCGTCGTGGCACATCTGCGGTACGGCTGCCACGCGGACGGTGTCACCCTCTCCACGAAGCAGGCGGACTTCGCCAACGAGCAGGCCCGCGCCCGGGGCATCGACGCCAAGGTGCGCTACCACCACCGCAACATGCTCGACACCGGCTTCGAGACCGGCGCGTACGCGGCGTCCTGGAACAACGAGTCCACCATGTACGTCGAGCTGGACCTGCTCTTCGCCGAGCACTCCCGGCTGCTGCGCCGCGGCGGACGCTACGCGGTGATCACGGGCTGCTACAACGACACGTACGGGCAGGCGTCCCGTGAGGTGTCGCTGATCAACGCGCACTACATCTGCGACATCCATCCGCGGTCGGAGTACTTCCGCGCGATGGCCCGCAACCGGCTGGTGCCGGTCCATGTCGAGGATCTGACGGAGGCCACCATCCCGTACTGGGACCTGCGCAAGGAGGCGGAGCACCTGGTCACGGGCATCGAGGAAACCTTCCTCTCCGCGTACCGCAACGGCAGCTTCCAGTATCTGCTCATCGTGGCGGACCGGGTCTGAGCCCGGCGTAATCCCGTGGACGGCGAGGGCGCCGAGGCACTGGGATGGGCTCCCATGAGTGCCTTCGACCACCAGCGGCCGCAGCGGATGCACGCGGACGAGGCCGTCCTCGACGCCCCGCTGGTCCGCCGCCTGATCGCCCGCGCCTTCCCGGAGTGGGCCGCGCTGCCCGTACGGCGTCTGCCGTCCTCCGGGACCGAGAACGCCATGTTCCGGCTGGGCACCGACCTCGTGGTGCGGCTGCCCCGGCGCCCCGCCGCCGCGGCGGACATCACGCACGAGCGGCACTGGCTCCCCCGGCTCGGTCCGCTGCTCCCGGTGGCGGTGCCCGAGCCGCTGGGGGTGGGCGGGCCGGACGAGGACTACCCCTGGCCCTGGGCCGTCTACCGCTGGCTGGCCGGCCGCAACCCGGCGGCGGGGGCGGTCGACCGGCCGGAGCGGCTCGCCGGGGAGCTGGGGGCGTTCGTGTGCGCGCTGCGCCGGATCACCCCGCGGGACGGCCCGGCGGGGTACCGGGCCGGTCCGCTGGGGGATCGTGACGCGGCCACCCGTGCGGCCATCGCCGAGCTGGCCGGAAGGGTGGACACCGACGCGGTGACGGCCTGCTGGGAGCGGGCCCTGCGCGCCCCGGAGCACACCGGGCCGCCGCTGTGGGCCCACGGGGACCTGTCGCCCGGCAATGTACTGGTCGACGGGGACCGGCTGAGTGCCGTGATCGACTTCGCGACCGCGGGCGTCGGCGATCCCGCCGTGGATCTGATCGTGGCCTGGAACCTGCTGCCCGCGACCGCCCGGGGCACCTTCCGCGAGGCCGTCGGCGCCGACGACGCGCAGTGGGCACGCGGCCGGGGCTGGGCGCTGTCGATCTCCCTCATCCAGCTGCCGTACTACTGGCACACCAACCCGGCGCTCGCCGAGAACTCCCGGCATGTGCTCGCCGAGATCCTGGCCGAGACCGGGTAGCCGCGTGCCGGGCCGGGGTCACTCCCCCGCGTACGCCTGTTCCAGCGCGGCGGAGTCCAGCTTGCCCATGCCCATCATGGCCTTGGTGGCACGCGCGGCCTTCTCCGGGTCGGGGTCGGCGATCATGTCGATCAGCCGGGCGTAGACGACCTGCCAGGAGACGCCGAACCGGTCCTTGACCCAGCCGCAGGGGCCGCCCTCGCCGCCGTTCTCGGTGAGCTTCGTCCAGTAGTGGTCGATCTCCGCCTGATCGGAGCAGAGGATCTGGAAGGAGATCGCCTCCGTGAAGGTGAACTGGGGGCCGCCGTTGAGCGCGACGAACTTCTGGCCGTTGGCGGTGAACTCGACGGTCAGCACGGAGCCGGCCGGTCCGGGCCCGGAGTCGTTGTAGCGGACGACGCGCCCTACGGCGGAGTCCTTGAAGACGGACACGTAGTAGCGCGCGGCCTCCTCGGCCCTGCCGTCGAACCAGAGACATGTGGTGAATCCGCCGGTGGTCATGAGTACCTCCTGGGGTGGTGTGGGGCGGGGAACACGGTCCTGTGTGTCGACCGCTCGCCCGCGCGAAACTCATCGGCCGGGGCGCCACGACATCCGAACGGGCGAGGGAGCACCCGCCTAGCATCGGGATCATGACCTCCACCCCGGACGCGCGTGTCCGGCCCTTTGCTCTCACGGTCCCGCAGAGCGACCTCGACGATCTGCGGGACCGTCTCGACCGCACCCGCTGGCCGGCCGAACTGCCGGGCGCCGGCTGGGAGTACGGCGTCCCGGCCGGCTATCTGCGGGAGCTGGTCGCGTACTGGCGGCATGTGTACGACTGGCGGGCCGCCGAGGCCCGGCTGAACGCATGGCCGCAGTTCACCACCACGATCGACGGAGCGCACATCCACTTCGCGCATCTGCGCTCCCCCGAACCGGACGCCACCCCGCTGCTGCTGACCCACGGGTGGCCGGGTTCGCTCGTGGAGTTCCTGGAGGTGGCGGGGCCGCTCGCCGACCCGGCGGCGCACGGCGGCGACCCGGCCGACGCCTTCCATGTCGTGGTACCGACCATTCCGGGCTTCGGGCTGTCGGGGCCCCCCACGGAACCCGGTTGGGAGGCCGGCCGGGTCGCCGACGCCTGGGCGGAGCTGATGCGCCGGCTCGGCTACGAGCGGTTCGGTGCCCACGGCGGCGACTGGGGCGCGATGATCTCCCGGGAGCTGGGCCGCGCCCATCCCGGCCGCGTCATCGGCGTCCACCTCACCCTGCTGCCCGGCGCGCACGCGGCCACCGAGCCGACCGAGGAGGAGCTGGCCGGGCTCGGGCCCGAGGAGCGGGAGCGGACGCTGCTGTCGTGGCGCGGCTGGTCGCGGTGGTCGCGGGAGGGCACCGGGTACGCCGCCCTGCAGTCCACCCGGCCGCACACCCTCGGCTACGCGCTGACGGACTCGCCGGTGGGCCAGCTGGCCTGGATCATCGAGAAGTTCCGGGAGTGGAGCGACTGCGCCGAGCTGCCGGAGGAGGCCGTCGACCGGGACCGGCTGCTGACCAACGTGATGCTGTACTGGCTCACCGGCACCGCCGCCTCGTCGGCCCGGATCTACTACGAACGGGCGCACGCCACGGGCCGCGGCGCACGCCCGGACGAGCCGTCGACGGTACCGACGGCACTCGCCCTCTTCCCGGCCGAACCCCAGATTCCGCTGCGGCACAGGGCGGAGCGCACCGAGAACCTGGTGCGCTGGACGGAGTTCGACCGGGGCGGCCACTTCGCGGCCATGGAGGAGCCGGACCTGCTGATCGGCGATGTCCGGGCGTTCTTCCGCCAGCTGCGCGAGGGGTGAGCCGACGGCCGGGTCAGGCGGCCAGGCAGAGCCCCTGGTAGGACCGGTGCGGCGCGGCGGCGGGCCGGCGGCGCACGGTCGTACGGCGGGTCAGCTCAGCGTGCGTGAGCGACAGCAGATCACCGAGGCCCAGGCCGAGCGCCTGCGCCGCGGCGGCGAGGACCTCGGAGGACGCCTCCTTGCGCCCGCGCTCGATCTCCGACAGGTAGGGCAGCGAGATCCGGGCCGTGTCGGCCACGTCCTTCAGCGTGCGCTGCTGCGCCTGCCGCTCGCGGCGCAGCACCTCCCCGACCAGATCCCGCCACAGGGGCTCCCTGCGGTCGGTCTCGGCTTCCGGTGCGTCCGGGCGCGCGGGGGCCGGACGCAGGGGGATCACTCGGGCTCGGTCGCTCACCGGGTCGGTCATCCCGTCAGCCTAGGGGCGGCGCGGTCGCGGGCAAGGGGGCCGCGTTCCGCCCTGAGGGAAATCCGGACCGGGCCGGACCTGGTGCGATCGTTTTCCGCCAGTGCGGCGGAACGGGTGCATGCGGGGCGTGGCCGGGGGTACCCGCGCCGTGAACGACTCCGCAGGATGCATGACTCGCTCCAAAGTGGGTACTCGCACGGCACGTGAGCTGGACAGAGACCGTACGCAGGCCCTGGCGGGCATGCGTCGCATCGTGACTTTCGTGGGAGAGGTAATGACTACCGCCGCCGGCATCCGGTCGCAAGCAGAGGTCGTCGAGGGGACCGAGCAGGACAGGACGGGCGAAGGAGCACTGCCTGGCATCGCGGACCCGGCGTCCGTCGCGCCACGGGACGCGCGGGAGCTGTCCCGCCAGTTCTTCCGCCGGCTGGCCGACGTCGAAGAGGGCACCCACGAATACCAGTACGCGCGCAATACGCTCATTGAGATGAACATGTCGCTGGTGCGGTTCGCGGCCGGGCGGTTCCGCCACCGCGGCGACGACATGGAGGACATCGTCCAGACCGGCATGATCGGCCTGATCAAGGCCATCGACCGGTTCGAGCTGTCCCGCGAGGTCGAGTTCACCTCGTTCGCGCTGCCGTACATCGTCGGCGAGATCAAGCGGTTCTTCCGGGACACCACCTGGGCCGTCCATGTGCCGCGCCGGCTTCAGGAGCTGCGCGTGGAGCTGGCCAAGGCGCGCGAGGAGCTGTCCAGCCGGCTGGACCGGGACCCGACGCTCGCCGAGCTGGCCACGCTGATGAACATCTCCGAGAACGAGGTGGTCGAGGCCCAGCTCGCCTCCAACGGCTACAACTCCGCCTCCCTGGACGCCGCGCTCACGGGTGACGGCCGCGAGGACGGCGAGGCGGTGCTCGCCGACTTCATCGGTGTGGAGGAGGAGGGGCTGCAGCTGGTCGAGGACTGCCATGCGCTCGCGCCGCTGATGGCGGAGCTGAGCGACCGTGACCGGCAGATCATCCATCTGCGGTTCGTGGAGGAGGCCACCCAGGCGGAGATCGGTGAGCGGCTCGGGTGCTCGCAGATGCATGTCTCGCGTCTGATCAAGCGGATCATCACGCGGCTGCGTCAGGGAATGCTCGGCGAACTGGGCTGCGCCTGACGCGGGGCCGAGGCGGTGAGGGGCTGTCGCGAGGCTGCGTCTCAACGCCTCAGTTGGAACACGGCACGGACCCGCTTGCCCACGGGTACGCGCTCAGCGGTGACCTCGGTGGCCAGGGCGTGCACGATCTCCAAGCCGTGCCGTCCGACCCGCTCGGGGTCTTTCGGATAGCGGCGCGGCAGGGCGGTGCTGCTGTCGTACACGGACACCGCGATCATGGTGTCCGTGCCTTCCAGCTCCAGGATGTAGGGCCCGCTGCTGTGCCGGTCGGCGTTGGTGACCAGCTCGCTCACCAGCAGGAGCAGTTCGCCGTCGGCGCGGCCGTCGGCGGTGGCGCACCATTCGGTCCGCAGCTGCTCGAGGAACCGGGCCGCGAAGTCGCGGGCGTCGGCGATGCAGCCGGGTTCACCGGTGTAATGCGCCGCCCGTCGGAGCGGCTCCACGGGTACGTCGAAACCACTCGGTATCACTGCCCCGCCCAGGTACTCGGTCATGCTGTCTCTCTCGGGAATCCCGGCCGGATAGCCCGGACCGGCCGGTCACTGTGCACCAGTCCTGGTACCCCAAGCATGGCCCCCCAGTCCACCTGATGCGTCCGCCATTCGCGCACTGTGGCAATGGTCACGGAATCCGGGCTGCGTCGCCAGTCCTCGGAGGCTCCGGCCGGTGTGCCCGGCGGCGAGGAACCGGCCGGGGACGGGGCGGGGGGACGAGGGTGTGACGTCGCGGCCGGCCCGGGCGAGGAGACGGGGCGTGCCGGTCGTCCCGGACGTCGTCGCCGCGAGGGCGGTGCGGCCCCTCGTCGTCGTGCGCGTCGTCGACCACGAAGACGCCGGCGGCCACCGGAGCCGGCTTCACCACGACCGCCGCACCGGGCCGCTCCGGTTCCCGGCCCTGGCCGGGTCTAGGCGGTGTCCACGGCTCCCCGGCGGTGCACCGGCCGGGCCAGCAGTCCGCCGAGGAACCCGGCCACCAGCCCCCACAGCGCGCCCAGGCCCACCGCCTGCCAGAGCCGGGGCCGGAGGACCACCTCTCCGGCCAGGCCGCCGCCCAGGTTGCCGATGCCGAGCAGGGAGAGACCGTAGTGCGCCGAGATCCGGCCGGTCAGGCAGATCATCAGCACGGTCAGCGCCAGGGCCGCCGCCAGATGCACCGCATGCCGCCAGAGCCGGACGCGGGCCGGTGACCGGACGGCCATCCGGAAGGCCGCCGCGACCAGCAGGACCGCGGCCACCACCAGCAGCCACCACGCCCGGCCGTCGTAGTCGGTGAGCGAGCGCAGGTTCAGCCTGGAGATGTCCGGGGTGCGCAGGACCGTCTCCAGCACCTGCGGCACGGGCAGCCCGAACGGGCCTTCCAGCCGGCCGTTCCAGGTGGCCCCCAGGCCGAGGGTGAGCGCCGGCCAGAGCAGATTGGGCAGGCCGAGCAGGACCAGCGCGCACACCGAGGCGACATGCCCGCGCGTGATCGCCGTGACCAGCGCGGCGACCAGGCCGATGACGACGTAGGCGAGCAGCAGCTCCACCATCGCGTGCGCCGCCGGGCGCACCGACTCCTGCCCGCGCAGCAGCCGCCCCGGGAGCGGGGCGCCACGCGCGACCAGCAGCGCGAGCAGCAGCACTCCGGCCAGCCACAGCAGCCCGAACAGCACGGTCGGCGGCACGTCCGAGGTGAACCCGATCTTCGGCGACGCGTCGAGCAGGTCGGTCAGGTCGCTGAGGGTGCCACTGCGCAGGTCCACGGCGAAGGTCTGCCGGGCGGCGAAGGCAAGGCCGACCAGCGCCGGCAGCCACAGCACCGCGATCCGGGCCGCCCAGCCGGCCAGCTCCCGTCCGGAGGCGACCGCCCGGTGCCGCAGGGGGCGCAGAAAGGCGGCGCCGAGCACCAGGGCGCCGACGAGCGTCACCGACAGCGGGAGCACGGCGAGCGAGGCATGCGTACGGGCGAACACGCCCGCGTCGCCGGAGAGCCGCACGCTGCCGCCGACCGCCGTGACCACGGTCGCGGTCACCACCCGGGGGAACGCGCTGTCCGGCAGGGTCGCGGCGCCCGCCGCCCACAGCCCCAGCGCCGCCACCAGGAACATCACGGCCAGCCCGGTCAGCACCGCGGCCATGGCCTGCGCCCAGCCGTGCCGGGGCACGGGCCGCGCGGAGACGATCGGAGGACTCACCCTGGCCACGCTAGGCAGCGGCCGGGCGCCCCGCCCGCCGGGTGGGCCGTCCGCGTCGGCTTGTGTGCGTGGATGCGCCCCTGGCGGCGGCGGGGGCCGCCGGTCAGGCGACGGGTACGACGAGCGCCGGGACGGTCCGCTGCATGCGCAGTGCGTCGATGGACTCCGCGAGCAGCTCGTACTCGGTGGTGTCGTCGCCGGTCGCGACGCGCACCAGCCGTCCCCCGGCCAACTCGTCGGCGACCAGTTCCTGTTGGGCCGGGTCACCGCACCAGGAGCGCAGCACGGCCGGCACGTCGGGCACGGTGCCGGCGACCGGGACCAGCGCGCCCGCCGGGAAGTGAGCGGCCTCGGGCCGCGGGTCGAGACGGTCGGCGATCCAGTTCGCGCGGTCGCGCAGCCACCACAGGGCGAGGGCGAGGGTGGGCGCCCGGTAGGTACCGAGGGGCACTCCGACGCGCTGTCCGCCGCAGGTGCCGTACGCGGTGACATGGCACAGGAATTCGTCGTGCATGCACACTCCCCCCGACCGCGTCGCCCGCCTGTCGGCTCGCCTCTCCTTCGGCGCGGCTCATGTGCGGTGCGTGATCGGAACTTCGCTGGATGTGAAGGCCGCACAGTCGAGTATGTTCACTGCTGAACCACTGTCACCATGACTTTTTGGCCAGTCTCTTGGCATATTCCGCCCGTCCGCTGGCCGAATTCCGGCGGCCCCGGCCATGACCCGCGGGGTAATCGACGGTCCCCGCGGCGGCGGGCAGAGTACTCGTACCGGGTCACCGCAAGCCGGGATCCGGGCCCCGACCAGTACGAATCCTTTCAGGAGGCTGATCACCCATGTCCGCGAACACCGACCGTCACGAGATCGCCGCCGCTCGTTACTTCGACGCCTGGAACGCGTCCGGCGCGGAGGAGCTGGCCAAGGCCGTGGCCGCCGCCTGGTCCGAGGACGGCACGTACACCGACCCGCTCGCCGAGGTCAGCGGGCACGACGGGATCGCGGCCGTGATCGCGGCGGCCCATGAGCAGTTCCCGGGGTTCTTCTTCCGTCCCCTGGGCTGCGTCGACGGCCACCACGACACGGCGCGCTTCGCCTGGGAGCTGGTGAGCGAGGCCGACGGGTCGGCTCCGGTGGCCGGCTTCGATGTGATCACGCTGGACGCGGACGGCCGCATCCGCTCGGTGCTCGGCTTCCTCGACCGGGTGCCCGCCGGCGCGTGAGGGCCGGGCCGCGCCGGACCGCTCCGCCTTCCCTCGTGGCCGGGGGCCGGGCGGGGCGGTTCAGCCCCTGGCCGCCTCCCGGTAGCGCCGGGGCGCGACGCCGGTCGTCCGCTTGAAGGCGTTGCTGAAGGCGCTCTCGGAGGTGTAGCCGACGGACCGGGCGAGCACCGACACCGGGGCGGTGTCCTGGCGCAGGGCGCGGGCGGCCAGGCCCATGCGCCAGTTCTGCAGGTAGGTCAGGGGCGGCACCCCGGCGGCCTCCCGGAAACGGACGGCGAAGGTGGTCCTGGACATCGCGGCGGCCCGGGCCAGCTCCTCCAGCTGCCAGGGGTGGGCCGGATCGGCGTGCATCAGGCGCAGCGCGGGGGCCAGCCGCTCGTCGGCCAGCGCCCGCAGCCAGCCGGCCGGCAGCCCCGCGGCCTCGTTGAGGCAGGCCCGCAGCACCTGGACGAACATCAGCTGGGCGAGATGGCCGGAGGCGAAGCCGGAGCCGGCGCGGCCGTCGGCCATCTCCCGCATCAGCTCCTCGGTGAGCCAGCGCAGCACCGGCGCCTGTGCCGCGTCGGAGCGCACGTGGATCAGCTCGGGAAGGGCCCGGCGCAGCAGGTCGCCGCTGTCCCGGCTCAGATCGATGTGCCCCGAGACGCACACCACCTCGTCCCCGCCGCCGAGCGCCGCCATCCGGGTGCGCGGGTCCACGGCGACGTCCGCCGGTTCGACCGGCGGGAGTCCGGGTTCGCTGCACAGCACGTACGACCGCCGCCCGTCGGAGACGACGATGTCGCCCCCGGACAGGGCGACGGGTTCGGCGCCGCCCTCGGCGAGGAGCAGACAGCTGCCCCGCACCACGACGTTCACCTTCAGCTTGTCGCGCCCGCGCAGCCGGATCGCCCAGGGCCCGCCGGCCGTGAAGCCGCCGGAGAACACCCCGCGCGCGTCGGCGACGGCGAGGGCGTCGGAGAGAGGATCGGTGGACATGGTCGAACTATCGCGCAAGTAGAGCGCACTCTCAAGCATTCATCGTTCGCGAGCGCGGATCTACGGTGGCCCCATGACCGACATGGACCACGTCGAGGAGACACCCGTCATGACCACCGCACAGCAGCCCCTGCGCTCCGGCTTCGATGCCGCCTCCACCGCCGGCGAGGTGATGCGCGGCATCGACCTGACCGGCAGGACGGCGATCGTCACCGGCGGCTACTCGGGCATCGGCCGGGAGACCGCCCGGGTCCTGCGGGCGGCGGGCGCCGAGGTCGTCGTACCGGCCCGGGATCCGGAGCGGGCCCGCACCGCGCTGCGGGAGGTGGCCGGGGTCGAGGTCGAGCCGATGGACCTGATGGACCCGGCCGCCGTCGACGCCTTCGCGGAGAAGTTCCTGGCCTCCGGGCGTCCGCTGCACATCCTGGTCAACAGCGCCGGGATCATGGCGCCCCCGCTCGCCCGGGACGCGCGCGGGTACGAGTCGCAGTTCGCCACCAACCACCTCGGCCACTTCCAGCTGGCGGCCCGGCTGTGGCCCGCGCTGGTCGCGGCCGGCGGGGCGCGGGTCGTGGCGGTGTCGTCGCGGGGCATCCGCTTCGCAGGTGTCGACTTCGACGACCCGCACTTCGAGCACCGGCCCTACGAGCCGTTCGTGGCCTACGGCCAGTCCAAGACGGCGAACGCGCTCTACGCCGTGGAGCTGGACCGGCGCGGGCGGGCGGCGGGCGTTCGGGCCTTCTCCGTGCACCCCGGCATGATCGTCGACACCGGTCTGGCCAAGCACCTGCCCGCCGAGGCCCTCCGGGCGGCCGGCGCCGTCGACGACGAGGGCCGCCCGGTGCGGGATCCCGCCCGGCAGATGAAGACGGTCGAGCAGGGCGCGGCCACCGGCGTGTGGTGCGCCACCAGCCCGCGGCTCGCCGGGCTCGGCGGCGTCTACTGCGAGAACTGCGACATCAGCCCGCTGGTGACCCCGGAGACCGAGACCGCCTGGTACGCCGGGCACGAGCTGCCCGGCGTCCTGCCGCGTGCGGTGGACCCGGTGGCGGCGGCCCGGCTCTGGCAGGTCAGCGAGGCGCTCACGGCCTGACGATCGCGTCGATCCGCGCCAGCTCGTCGGCGTCGAAGTCCAGGTTGCCGATGGCCGCCACGCTGTCCTCGATCTGTCGCGCGCTGCTCGCGCCGACCAGTGCGGACGTCACCCGGCCGCCGCGCAGCACCCAGGCGAGGGCGAGCTGGGCCAGCGTCTGCCCCCGGGACCCCGCGATCTCGTTCAGGGCGCGCAGCCGGCCCACCAGCTCTCCGGTGACCGCGTCCGAGTTCAGGAACGGGCTGTCGCTCGCCGCCCGGGAGTCCTCGGGGATGCCGTCGAGATAGCGGCCGGTGAGCAGGCCCTGCTCCAGCGGGGAGTAGACGATGGAGCCGACCTGGAGCTCGTCCAGGGCGTCGAGCAGGCCCTCGTCCTCGGGGCGCCGGTCGAGCATCGAGTAGCGCGGCTGGTGGATGAGGAGCGGGGTGCCCAGCTCGCCGAGGATCCGGGCGGCCTCGCGGGTCTGCTCGGCCGAGTAGTTGGAGACGCCGACGTAGAGCGCCTTGCCCTGCCGCACCGCGGTGTGCAGGGCGCCCATCGTCTCCTCCAGCGGAGTGTCCGGGTCGAAACGGTGCGAGTAGAAGATGTCCACGTACTCCAGGCCCATCCGCTTCAGGCTCTGGTCCAGCGAGGACAGCACGTACTTGCGCGAGCCCCACTCGCCGTACGGCCCCGGCCACATCAGGTAGCCGGCCTTGGTGGAGATCACCAGTTCGTCGCGGTAGGGCGTGAAGTCGGCCTTGAGGGCCTCGCCCAGCGCGGACTCGGCGGCACCGGGCGGCGGGCCGTAGTTGTTCGCGAGGTCGAAGTGGGTCACGCCGAGGTCGAAGGCGCGGCGCAGGATGGCCCGCTGGGTCTCGACGGGCCTGTCGGGTCCGAAGTTGTGCCACAGGCCGAGCGACAGGGCGGGGAGCTTCAGGCCGCTGCGGCCGGTGCGCCGGTAGGGCATGTCGGCGTAGCGGTCGGGGTGTGCGGTGTACAACGCGACTCCAGAGGGGTGGGCACACGGTCTACCGGTTCCACTCTTGCCCCGGCGGCGGGCAGCGGTCCAACAGAAGAATCCGATGGAATTCAGCGGCTAGGCTTCTCAATCATGGAACTGCGCCACCTCCAGCACTTCGTCGCGGTCGCCGAGGACCAGCACTTCACCCGGGCCGCCGAGCGCCTGATGGTGTCCCAGTCGGGCCTGTCCGCGTCCATCCGGGCACTGGAACGAGAACTGCGCGCGCCGCTGTTCGTGCGCACCACCCGCCGGGTGACGCTCACCGAGGCGGGGCGCGCGCTGCTCGGGGAGGCCGAGCGGATCCTCGCCCAGGTGCGGACGGCGCACGAGGCGGTGGCGGCGGTGCAGGGTGTGCTGCGCGGCACGCTCGCGCTCGGCACCGAGCAGTGCATCGCCGGTGTGCACGTGGCCCGGCTGCTCGCCGCCTTCCGGGGCCGGCACCCGGACGTGGAGATCCGGCTGCGGCAGGCCGGCTCCGGCGCGCTCGCCGAGGAGGTGGCGGCCGGGCGGCTCGACCTGGCCTTCGCCTACCGCACCCAGGCCGACACCGACCAGCTGCGCTCGGTGTCGCTGACCAGCGAGCCGATGACCGTGCTGTGCCATCCCAGCCACCGCCTCGCCTCGGCCCCGGGCGTCCTCGGCCCGGCCGATCTCGCCGGAGAGGTGTTCGTCGACTTCCACCCCGACTGGGGCCCGCGCCGCATCACCGACGCCGCGTTCGCGGCGGCCGGTGCGCGACGCACGGTGGCACTGGAGGTCAACGACGTGCACAGCCTGCTGGACCTGGTGGACGAGAACCTCGGGATCGCGGTCGTACCCCGCCACTTCCGGCACAAGCGGCCGACGCTCACGGCACTGCCGGTGGATGGCACGGGCGAGGCGGAGTACGAGACGGTCGCCCTGCTTCCGCCGGAGCGGGCCACGAGTCCGGCCGCCCGGGCCCTCGTCACGCTCCTCGAATCGGGGGGCCTGGCGGCATCCCGGTACGGGTTCGAGCCGTCCTGATCCCGCCCGGCCCGTCGCGGCGTTCCACGAGACGACGCTCCAGGCGCGCGGTGCTCCTCCCGAACGGGCCGGCCGAGCCTCGTCCGGCGGCCATCGAACGGAGCCGGACGCATCGGCAGGTCCGCCGCCGACGCCCCCTCGTCGTGGGCGTGGAGCGTGTGCGGGCGGTGCGCCGGGGGCTTCCACGGAAGCTGGATTCCGGACGCGTGAGCGGCCTCGTCTTGCGATGGTGGGGGGTATGCATGCAAAGGACATCCTCATCGACGGCTACAGCCGTATCCAGGAAGAAGTCCATGCCGCCCTCGACGGCCTCGGCCCGGACGCGCTGCACCACCGCCCGGCCCCCGACGCCAACTCCATCGCCTGGCTCGTCTGGCATCTCACCCGGGTACAGGACGACCACATCGCCGACGCCTTCGACCTCGACCAGGTGTGGCTCTCCCAGGGCTGGGAGAAGCGTTGCGGCCTCGATCTGCCCCGGCACGACACCGGCTACGGGCACACCCCCGCCAAGGTCGCGAAGGTGCGGGTCGAGTCGGCCGACGTGCTCGCCGGCTACTACGACGCCGTCCACGAGCAGACCCTCGGCGTCCTGCGCTCCCTGGCCGCCAAGGATCTGGAACGCGTCGTGGACGAGCGCTGGGACCCCCCGGTCACGCTGGGGGTCCGCCTGGTGAGCGTCCTGTCCGACGATCTTCAGCACGTCGGACAGGCCGCCTACCTCAGGGGGCTCGCTCAGAGCGCGGAGGCGTAGCCCGGCAGGACCACGTCGTCGATGAGGGCCTTGCGCTCGTCGAACGGGATGAACGCGCTCTTGACGGCGTTCACCGTGACCGTGCGCAGGTCCTCGACCGTCCAGCCCGCCTGCTCCACCAGCAGGGCCATCTCGCGGGTCATCGTCGTGCCCGACACCAGACGGTTGTCGGTGTTCAGGGTGACCCGGAAGCCCAGGTCCTTCAGGGCGGTGATGGGGTGCTCGGCGATCGAGGTGGCGCAGCCGGTCTGGAGGTTGGAGGTGGGGCACATCTCCAGGGCGATGCGGCGGTCGCGCACCCAGGACGCGAGCCGGCCGAGCTTGCCCGCCGCGAGGTCGGGGATGTCCTCGACGAGGCGCACACCGTGGCCGATGCGCTGGGCGCCGCACACCTGGAGGGCCTGGTGGATGCTGGGCAGGCCGTGGGCCTCGCCGGCGTGGATGGTGAACGGGACGCTCTCGGCGCGCAGGTGCTCGAAGGCGGCGAGGTGGTCGGCGGGCGGGAAGCCGTCCTCGGCGCCCGCGATGTCGAAGCCGACGACCCCGGCGTCACGGTAGGCGACGGCCAGGTCGGCGGCCTCGCGGACGCGGTCGAACATGCGCATGCCGCAGAGCAGGGTGCCGACGCGGACCGGGGTGCCGGCCGCCGCGGCCTTGGCCATGCCGGCGGCGAGGCCCTCCTGCACGGTCTCCACGACCTCGCGGAGCGACAGCCCGCCCTGCGTGTTCAGCTCGGGGGCGTAGCGCACCTCGGCGTAGACGACACCGTCGGCGGCGAGGTCGAGGACGTACTCCTCGGCGACGCGCAGCAGGCCCTCGCGGTTCTGCATGACGGCCAGGGTGTGCTCGAAGGTGGCGATGTAGCGGACCAGGTCGCCGGAGTTGGCGGCCTCGAAGTACCAGGCGGCCAGCTCGTCGGGGTCGGTGGTGGGCAGGGTGTGGCCGACCTGGGCCGCGAGCTCGACGACGGTGGCGGGGCGCAGGCCGCCGTCGAGGTGGTCGTGCAGGACAGCCTTGGGCAGGCGACGGATCACATCGAGGTCTACGCGCGTAGCAGTCATGGCGGGTCTTTCCTTGAGCGAGCGAGCGGTTCGAAGCGGCGGTACGGCTTCGCCGGGGAGAGGGGTACGACGGAAGGGGGCCGCCCGGGGGCGGAGACTCAGCCGGCGGGCTGGAGCAGGTCCCACCGGTTGCCGTAGAGGTCCTGGAAGACGGCGACCGAGCCGTACGGCTCGTGGCGCGGCTCCTCCAGGAAGGTCACGCCGGCCGCCGTCATCCGGGCGTGGTCGCGGGCGAAGTCGTCGGTGTGCAGGAAGAAGCCCACGCGTCCGCCGGTCTGGTCGCCGATCCGGGCCCGCTGGTCCTCGTCCTTCGCGCGGGCCAGGAGCAGTCCGGTGCCGGTGCCGTCGCCGCCCGGCTCCACGACCACCCAGCGCGATCCGTCGGGGCGCGGGGCGTCCTCGGCGAGACGGAATCCGAGGGCCTCGGTGTAGAAGCGGATGGCCTCGTCGTAGTCACGGACGACGAGGGTGACCAGGGCGACGTGACGCATGGCGACCTTCCGGTGGGTGTGGTTAGCGGGTGAGGTTATACGTAAAACGTCGCGGGCGCCAGTCCTGTTCTACGCGCGTCATCAGGCGCCTTTCCCGACGGGTCGGCGAGCGGTCCTGCGGGGTGCTCCGGTGGAGGCCGTTCCTCCGGCCCCGGGGATCAATCGAACCGTGGTCGGCGGCCCGCGCCCGCTGCGCGACCCGGGTACGCCGGAGCTGGATGAGGACGACGACGGCGGGCACGAGTGAATATCAGGAGCCGGGCAGGCCCGCCCCGTGACCCGTGTTCAGGTGTCGCTCCGGCGACAGAACTGCGCCTGAAGTAGATCGGTGAAGATACCGATGGGGTCGTCCCAACGGCCATTGCTCCAGTCGCCGTTGACGTTGGCGGTGACCATCTGTTCGCCATCGCGAGCGCCGTAGGCGTAGGACCACGACCCGAAGAGCGCACCCCCCATGCCCCAGACCGTTTCCCCGCAGGGCAGCCTCACTGAGGAAACGCCGAGGCCGTAGGTGGCGTTGGGAATCCAGTCGCGGGTGGGCACGGTGGTGAACATGTCGCATTGTTGGTCCGGTGGGAGTATCTGGCCCGCCAGCAGGGCGCCGAAGAACCGGTTGAGGTCCCCGGCGGTGGAGATCATGCCGCCGGCTGCCCAGAACATGGATGAATCGAGCTCGGTCGCGTCGTGGACCGGCACGCCGGGGTCCGTCTGGAACAGCTTCGTGTAGTGCCGGGAGTGTGGCCCGTGGATCGTCGGGTCGCTGCTGTGCGGCAGGTACGTACCAGACAGGCCGAACGGGCGGGAGATCCGCTCCGCGATCTCCTCGGCAAGCGCGCGGCCGGTGACCCGTTCGATGATCATGCCTGCGAGGACGTAGTTGGTGTTGGAATACGCCCAGCCCGAACCCGGTGTGGAGGTGGGCCGATGGGACAAGGCGATCCGCACCAGCAACTCGGGCGGGTGCGTCTCGTAACGGTTCAGTGCTTCCTGGTCATCGGTGTAGTTGAAGATCCCGCTGGTGTGGTTGAGCAGCATCCTGATGTTCGCCCTGGCACCTTCGTGGTGATGGCCATGGACCCCGCCGGGCAGCCACTGATCCGCGGTGTCATCCAGACTCAGCCTGCCTTCCGCCGCCAGCTGCAGCACAACGGTGGCCACGAACGTCTTGCTGATGCTGCCGATGCGGAACCGGTCCTGTTGTGAACGCTTGCGGCCGGTTCGGGTGTCAGCCACTCCTGCGGTCCCGAACCACTGCCGGTCGCCGTCGCGAACCTCAGCGAGAATGCCGGGAAGGCCGCCTTGAGTCACGGCTTGCTGAAGTAAGTGCTGGACCGCCTCGTGACCCTCGGCCCCTGAGGCCGGTGCGGACTCAAATACCGTGTCCTCTGCTCTAGCCGGTTCGGCGCCCGATCGGCCGCTGTCTGCATCCGCGATGTATTGGTGCATATGACCCTCCTTGTCGCGTACGTCCCGTGAATGACTGCTCTCCACGGCGTGATTCACTGGCCCACCAGCACTCAGCAGGGGCTTAGCGCCAGCGCATCGTGCGATGCATCGCGCACGCCCTACCGGACCCACTGGACATCACGGCCAACGACACGGCCGCAGGGTGAGTGGCTGTGTCAGCCGATCCCGGTGGTCACCGCTCCTGGCTGATGAGCGCCTGCCGTATGCGGTCCACCAGCGCGACCTGATCGATACCGGCCAAGGCGAGAGCACGTGGCACGGTGCCGATTTGGGCCTGCAGGATCCCGAGCAGCAGATGCGCTGACCGCAGGTCCTTCTTGCGGGCGGAGGCGAAGCTCCGCTCCAGTGCGAGTCTGGCGGACGCACCCATCTTGGGGTGCTGGGAAGCGCGACTCGGCCCGGGAAGGCCATAGGTGGCGGGAGACACTCCGACCATGCTCAGGCTGTGCTCGAATTCTCGATCCAGCGCCTCGCGGACAGCAGCACGATCGAGCCCGACCGAGGCCAGGACCTGCTGGGCGGTAGACCCCTGATCGGCAGCGAGCGACAGCAGAAGATGGTGCGCGTCGATCGTCGCCGACCCATCGTCCTGGGCTTCGCCCGTCGCCCGCACGATGACCGCATGCAGGTACTTGTCAAACGCGCTCATCGCCGCGCCTCCTCAGCTTGACTCCGGCGGCGATGAGCCGCTTGGCGTGCTTCTTGTGGACGGCTTGGCGGGTGACGCCGAGCGCCTCGGAGACCTGCGGCCAGCTCCAGCCCGCCCGCATGGCCTGCTCCACAGCGGCGTCCTCCAGTTGATCGGCAAGGCGCCGCAACGCCACGACAGCCGCCAGGGCGTCAGCGGGCTCAGGAGGAAGGGAATTTTCACCGACGGACATGCAAGCAACTGTAGTTGACTAACGGAGATAGTCAACCCGAGTTGCTAGCGGGCGGAGGCGAAGTACTGCGATCCCGTCGGAGGCTCGTGACCACGGGTCGCCCTGTCGGCAAACGAACGAATGACGACAGGCGCGGCGAGCGTCCAATGAACCCGTCGTTTCGGGGCCTCGCGACGGCGCGGATCCAATCGGATCGAATTGGAACCAATGGCGGCTGATGACAGGGTTTGATGACAGCTAGGGTCTGATGGGTCCACAGGGACGGCGAACCTTAGGGCCAACCTGGTCTACAAGCGGTGTCGACCGGCCAGCAGTCGACCGACTGCCGGAACCTCGTCCTCGCCAAGGCCGGGATCAACGACCCGGTGGCGTTCGAGGAAGCGTCGGCACCTCGAGCCGCCTCCACCCGCTCCAGAGACCGAAGTTCGGCGAGCTGCTGGCGTACGCACGACCGGGCGACGCCGTGCACGTCTCCGAGATGTTCCACCTAGTACGCGGCACCCAGCGAATCCTCGACGTGCTCGACGCCCTCCACCGTCACCGCCTCGCCCTGCGCATCCCCGACGGCGCGTTCTCCGCGAGGGACCTCACGGCTCGCCATCCGCGTACCGGAGAGCTTCTGTCCACCGTGAAGTTCATGGTGGAGACCCTCGCGGCCGCCGGCGAACTCCAGCGCGACCTACAGCGGAGGTGACCTACGACGGGTTGCGGGCCGCCGAGGCCGAGAGCAATAGGGGAACGGTTCGATTGATCCCCCGTGCCGTACCAGGACCGCCGTACCAGGACCGCGGGCCTAGGCCGCGGGGCGGAGGTGCGGCGCGGCCGGGCCCGGTAGCGTCGCCGGAATGAAGATCACTGAACCGGCCCGCAGCCCGGCGGTGCGCAAGCGAGACGTCCTGGCCCGTCTGGAGCGGGAGATGGACATCTGGGTGGCGACGGCGGACGCGCAGGGCCTGCCGTGTCTCGTGCCGCTGTGGTTCGTCTGGGACGGATCGGCGGTCTGGCTGTGCACCCGCGGCACCAACCCCACGGGCCGGAACCTGCGGGACGGCGGCCGGACCCGGCTCGCCCTCGGCCACACCCGGGACGTCGTCCTGCTCGACGGGGAGGTGCGGGGCTTCGGCGCCGAGGACGTGCCGGCGGCGGCGGCCGACGCGTTCGCGGCAAAGACCGGCTGGGATCCGCGGACGGACAGCCCGGCCTACCGTTACTTCCGGGTGCGGTTGGACGCGGTGCAGGCATGGCACGAGGTGCACGAGCTGCGCGGCCGGCATCTGATGCGGGACGGTGCGTGGGTCGTGTGACGCCGGGCGGGTCCGCCCGCCGGGGCGCCGGTTCGCCTGCCGGGGCGCGGGTCAGTCCGCCTGCGGGCGGCTCGCGTTCAGCCGTGCCAGCTCCTCGCCGGTGAGCCGCAGCGCGCCGGCGGCCACGTTCTCGGCCAGGTGGCCGGGGTCGCCGGTGCCGGGGATCGCGAGGACGTGCGGTCCCTGGTGCAGCGTCCAGGCGATGCGGATCTGCGCGGGACTCACGCCGTGGGCCCGGGCGACGGAGAGCACCGCCTCGTCGTGGGCGCTCGTCGCACCCTTCTCTCCGGTCGGGCCGGCCACCGCGTAATAGGGGACGAAGGCGATGCCGCGCTCGCCGCACAGCCGCAGGACCTCGTCGGCGGCCGGGTCGGAGCGGTCCAGCGCGTAGCGGTTCTGCACGCTCACCACCGGTGCGATCGCCAGCGCCTCGGCGAGGTGCCGGGGTTCGACGGCGGAGATTCCCAGGTGCCGGACGAGCCCGGCCTCGCGCAACTCGGCGAGGGCGCCGAAGTGCTCGGCGATGGAGTCCTGGCGCATCCGGCGGAGATAGACGACGTCGAGGTGGTCCCGGCCGAGTTGGCGCAGATTCTCCTCGACGTGTCCGCGCAGCTGGTCGGGGCGGGCGGAGGTGCCCCACTCGCCGGAGAGATCGCGGTAGGGCCCGACCTTGGTGGCGACGACCAGGCCGTCGGGGTACGGCGCGAGCGCGGTGTTGATGAGTTCGTTGGCCGAGCGCAGCGACGAGAAGTAGAAGGCCGCCGTATCGATGTGGTTCACACCCAGCTCGACGGCCCGGCGCAGGACGGTGAGCGAGCGCGCCCGGTCGCTCGGGGTGCCGTGGTGGAAGGCGGCGCTGCCCGTCAGCCGCATCGCGCCGAAGCCGATGCGGTGGACGGGCAGGTCGCCGAGTCTCCAGGTGCCGGAGGCGTCCGCGGTGATCGTTTCAGCAGTCATCGGCGGAGTCTCGCACACGGCGCCGGGACGGCCCGCCTCAGCAGTACAGGTTGTTACCGGGGCTGACGCCGAGGATCTGGGCGAACCTCTGGTAGGCGCTGACGCGGCTCTGCACCTGGGCGGGGTTCTTGCCGTCGCACTCCAGGGAGCCGTTGATGCTGCGGATGGTCTGGCCGAAGCCGGCCCCGTTGACCATGGCGTTGTGCGGGGTCATGGTGCCCGGCCCCGACTGGGTGTTCCAGTACCACAGGCCGGTCTTCCAGGCCACGGACGCGTTGTTCTGGACCAGGTTCGGGTTGTGGAGCAGGTCGATGCCGAGCGCGTCGCCGGCCGCCTTGTAGTTGAAGTTCCAGGAGAGCTGGATCGGGCCGCGCCCGTAGTACGCGGCCTGGCCCGCCGGGCAGCCGTACGGCTGCCCCCAGTCGCAGTAGTGCGGGTAGTTGGCGGTGTTCTGCTCCACGACGTACACGAGGCCGCCGGTCTCGTGGTTGACGTTGGCGAGGAAGGCCGCGGCCTCCTGCTTCTTCACGGTGTCGCTGCCGCTGTTCGCGAAGGCCGGGTAGGCACTCAGGGCGGCGGTCAGGCCGTTGTACGTGTAGAAGGAATTCCGACTCGGGAACATCTGCTTGAACTGCGCCTCGCTCACCACGAAGCCGGCGGCGGAGGCGGTGGGGGCCGACTGGAGCACCAGGGCGGAGCCGCCTATGGCGAGCGAGGTCAGAACCGCGGCGATGCGATGCCTCAACACGGATCAACTCCTTTGCGGAGCACGGCCGCACCCGCCTAAGTGGGAGGACGCGGCCGTGGTGGGGGGTTGGGCACACTCAACCGTCTTGGTCTGTACCAGTCAAGGGTTTAGACCAGTCATTCCCGCACCGGTTGCGCCGGCGAACTCCGCGCGGGCGCACAGACGTCGGGCCCGGCCGCCGGAGCGGCCGGGCCCGTGGGGGCGGCGGAGGATCAGCCCAGCGGCTTCGCCAGGACCGCCTTGCGGTGGCTGAACGTCTCGATGGAGTAGCGGCCGTGGTAGTTGCCCATGCCGCTCTCCCCCACCCCGCCGAACGGCAGGTCGGAGACGGTCAGATGGGCGAGCGGCAGGCCGTAGCCGAGGCCGCCCGAGGAGGTCTCGGCCGCGATGCGCGCCCGGTTCTCGTCCGACTCGCTGAAGACGTAGAGGGCGAGCGGCTTGTCACGGTCGTTGATGAAGCCGATGGCCTCGTCCAGTCCGGCCACGGTGACGATCGGGAGGATCGGGCCGAAGATCTCCTCCCGCATGACGGGCGAGTCCGGGGCGACGTCCGCGAGGACGGTGGGCGCGAGGTACTTCGCCGCCCGGTCACCGGCCCCGCCGACGGCGACACGGCCCGAGCCGAGCAGGCCGGACAGCCGGTCGAAGTGCCGCTCGTTGATGATCCGGCCGTACTCCGGCGAGCGCGCCGGGTCGGCGCCGAACAGGCCCTCGACCGCGCGGACCAGCGCGGTTTCCAGGGCCGCCGCGGTCTCCGGGTCGGTCAGGACGTAGTCGGGTGCGACACAGGTCTGTCCGGCGTTGAGGAACTTGCCCCGGGCGAGCCGGTCGGCGACCGCGTCCAGGTCGGTGCCGCGGTCCACGAACACCGGGGACTTGCCGCCCAGTTCGAGGGTGACCGGGGTGAGGTGCTCGGCCGCCGCCCGCATGACGATACGGCCGACGGTGCCGTTGCCGGTGTAGAAGATGTGGTCGAAGCGCTCGGCCAGCAGGGCCGTGGTCTCCGGGATGCCGCCCTCGACGACGGCGACGGCGTCCGTGTCCAGATAGGCCGGGATCAGCTCGGCCAGTGCCGCCGAGGTGGCCGGGGCCAGCTCGCTCGGCTTGGCGACGACCGCGTTGCCGGAGGCCAGCGCGCCGACCACCGGGGCGAGCAGGAGCTGGGCCGGGTAGTTCCAGGGCGCGATGACGAGGACGACGCCCAGCGGGTCGTACTGCGTCCAGGCGGTGGCGTCGGCGCCGAGGTGCGGCGGGACGGGCGCGGGCTCGGGGCGCAGCCAGTCCGCCAGGTGCTCCAGGGTGTGGTCGATCTCGCGGACGGTGAAGTCGATCTCGGTGCGATAGGCCTCGGTGGCGCTCTTGCCGAGGTCGGCGTGGAGCGCGGCGGCGAGGTCGGCACCCCGCTCCGTGAGCATCGCGCGCAGCCGCCGCAGCTGGTCGGTGCGCCACTCGACGGGCTTGGTACGGCCGCTGTCGAAGGTGGCGCGCAGCCGGGCCACGACGTCGGAGGGCTGCTCGGGCAGGGACTGGTTCACGGGTGCCTCGCTGGGGTGCCCGGGCCGGTCCGGCCCGGGCCTAGGGTCCGATGGGTCAGATGTAAATGCCAACCTTTCATGTCCTCAAGTTCATTCCGGAACCCCTTCAGGGTGACGAGGGTCACGTACCGGTGCGGGTCACCCTGCCGGCCGTACCGGACGGGGCCCCCGCGGGCCGACGGCGCCGGTGCGGCGCCCGGCGAGGGGCGCCGACGCGGGGATCGCCGCGGATCGGCGCGGATCGGCGCGGATCGGCGCGGATCGGCGCGGATCGGCCGGAGGACGCACCGGACGACGGCCCCCGCCGGGACGAATCTCCGGAAGAATCTTCCGCATGGCCCTCACCCCGCATCCGCTCGTCGTCCGCGCCCGCCGGCTCGCCGCGGACCTGCTCGCCCCCGAGGCCGAGCGGGTCGACCAGGAAGGGGTGCCGGCGAGCCATATCGAGGCGGTCAAGCGGTCGGGACTGCTCGGGGTGGGAGCGCCGGCGGACCAGGGCGGCGCCGGGGCGCCGCCCGCCGTGCTGCGGGAGACGGCGGAGATCCTGTCCGGGGCGTGCTGTGCGACGTGGTTCGTGCAGACCCAGCACCACACTCCCGTACAGACCCTGACGCGCAGCGACCTGCCGGTCCGGGACCGGCTGCTGGGCCCGCTGTCCCGTGGGGAGCTGCTGTCCGGTGTGGCGTACGCGCACCTGCGGTCGTACCCGCGGCGCCGCCCGGTGCGGGTCCACCGGGACGGTGACGGCTGGCGGTTCGACGGGACCGTCCCCTGGTACACCGGGTGGGGCCTGAACGATGTGCTGCTGCTGGCCGGGGTGACCGACTCCGGTGAGGTGCTGTTCGCCTTCGCCGAGGCCCGCGAGCAGCCGGGGCTGCGGGCGTCGGCACCGCTGCGCCTCGCCGCCCTCGGTGCCGCGCGCACCGTGTCGCTCGAACTGGACGGCCTGTGGCTGCCCCGGGAGGCGGTGGCCCTGCACACCCCGTACGAGCGGTGGGCCGCCGGTGACCGGATCAAGACGCTGCACACCAGTCCCGCGGTCTTCGGTGTGGCGGAGTCCGCCCTGGCCCTGCTGGACGACGAGTCGGCGGCCCCGCTCCGCGCCCGCCTCGCCGGGATCCGCCGCACCGCCTACGCCCTGGCCGATCTGCCGGCCCCGGAGGAGCGGGCCGGCGAACTGCTGACGGTGCGCGCCGAGGCGCACGAGCTGCTGCGCACGGCCACCACAGCGGCGGTGGTGACCGGCGGCGGACGCGCGCTGGCCTTGACGAGCCCCGCCCAACGCCTGGCCCGGGAGGGGCTGTTCCTGCTGGTCCAGGGCCAGACGGCCGAGTCGCGCGAGGCCCATCTGCGCGTGCTGGGCGCGCTGCCGGCCAGTACGGCGGGGCAGCGCCGCTAGCGGTCGGCCAGGGCTCGGCCGCCGGCGGGGGCTTGCGCCGGCCGGGGGCCGCCGACGCGGGTGGCCGGCCGACGGGGGGTGCCCGGCCGACCCGGGCGGCCGACGGGGGTGCCCGGCCGACACCGGCGGCCGACACCGGCGGCGGCTCAGGGCGCCGCGCCTGGGGCAGGCTTGCGCCCCGGCACCGGCTGAAGCCCGGGATCAAGCGCCGACGGGAGCCAGGGACCCGGCACCGCCGAAAGCGCGAATCCCGGTCCGGTGGAAGCACGAATCTTGGCACCGCCGAAAGCGCCAATCCCGGTCCGCCGAAAGCGCTCCCGGTCCGGCGGAAGCACGAATCGCGGTACCGGCGAAGGCCGGACCCCCGGCGGCTCGCCCGGCCATGGCGCGGCAGGCGCCGGCCGGGGCCCCGCGCGTGCGCGTCCGCCCCGGCCGGGGCCATGGCGGCCGACCGGCCCCCCAGACACCGGTAGAGGCCCAGGTCCCCGCGCCTGAGGAACCCCGGCGCCCCGCTCAGTGGTGGCGCAGCAGGCGCCGGGCCACGGTGTGGGTGCCCGCCGTGGCGGCTGCCGCGAAGGCCAGGCCCTGCCAGATGTCCTGGGGGCGGGCGGGACGCAGCAGCCCGGCGCGGCGCAGCCGGCCGCGGGCCCACAGGGTGAAGGGCAGTACGACCAGCGGTGTGGTCACGGAGCCGGGAGTGTAGCCGCGGACGGCCGCCGCCTGCGCCAGGTGGACGAGGCCGTGCGCGCCGAAGCCGTTCAGCGCCGTCTGGTAGACGGCGCTGCGCCCGCCCGTGCGCCGCCCGTCGGCCGCCGCCAGCGCGACGACGACCGCCATCGCCGCGACCGCGGTGCCGAACTCACGCCGGTCCACGGCCGCCAGGCCGCGCCACACCCGCTCGGGCACGCCGGGGAACCGCTCGCGCAGCTCCGGCATCCGCGCCCGCAGCCAGCGCGGCACCATGACCACTTCCTCCGCGTCGTGCACCGCCCACGCGGCGAGCAGGCCCCATGTCACGGCTCCGGTGGCGCGGTTCGACTCGCTTCTCATGAACACACAGTCTGGCAGGGCCGGTTGGTCAGCTCGCGAAGGGGACCTGGGCGCCGGCGGAGGTCCCCGTCCCGTCGGGGTGCGTCCACAGGCCCTGCGCGGCGAGCCGGGGCAGGACCCCCTCGCCGAACCAGTAGGCCTCCTCCAGGTGCGGGTAGCCGGAGAGCACGAACTCGTCGATGCCGAGGGCGTGGTACTCCTTGATGCGCTCGGCGACCTCCTCGTGGCTGCCGACCAGGGCCGTCCCGGCGCCGCCGCGCACCAGGCCGATCCCGGCCCACAGGTTGGGGTGGATCTCCAGGCCGTCCCTGCCGCCGCCGTGCAGCGCGAGCATGCGCCGCTGCCCCTCCGACTCGCTGCGGGCGAGGCCCTCCTGTACGGTCCGCACGGTCTCCGGGTCGAAGCCGGCGAGCAGCCGGTCCGCCTCCGCCCAGGCCTGCGCCGAGGTGTCCCGGCTGATGACGTGCAGCCGGATCCCGAAGCGCGGGGTACGGCCGTGCTCCGCGGCGAGCTTGCGCACCCAGGCGATCTTCTCGGCGACCTGCGCGGGCGGTTCGCCCCAGGTGAGGTACACATCGGCGTGCCGGGCGGCGACCTCCCCCGCGGCGGGCGACGAGCCGCCGAAGTACACCTCGGGCACCGGATCGGGCAGCCGGCCGAGCCGCGCCTGCTCGACGCGCAGGTGCTCCCCGTGCAGGTCGACGCTGCCGCCCTGCCACAACTCCCGGACGATGTGCAGGAATTCGCCGGTCCGGCGGTAGCGGGCGTCCTTGTCGAGGAAGTCGCCGTAGGCGCGCTGCTCGTGGTTCTCGCCGCCGGTGACGACGTTGAGCAGCAGCCGGCCGCCGGACTGCCGCTGGAAGGTGGACGCCATCTGGGCGGCGAGCGTCGGGGAGACGAAGCCGGGCCGGAAGGCGACCAGGAACTTCAGCCGTTCGGTGTGCTGGCTGACCATGGCGGTGGTGAGCCACGCGTCCTCGCACCAGGCACCGGTCGGGGTGAGCGCGGCGACGAAGCCCAGGTCCTCGGCGGCCCGGGCGATCTGGCTCAGGTAGGCGACGGTCGGCGGCCGGTCGCGGCCGGAGGCGGTCGCCGGGGTGCCGTGGCCGCCGCCGACCACATGGCGGCTGTCGCCATTGGTGGGGAGGAACCAGTGGAAGGTGAGGGACACGCGGGGTCTCCGTTCAGAGCAGCCCGTGCCGGGGCGGCCGGGTTCCGTTGAGCACGTACCGGCCGATGTGCTGGATCTTCCACCGGACGGGATCGTGCAGGGTGTGGGTGCGGGCGTCCCGCCAGTGGCGGTGCAGGTTCAGCGAGTCGAGGGCGGCACGGGTGCCGGACACCTCGAACAGGGCGCTCGCCACCTCCACCGCGGCCTCAGCCGCCCGTACCTTGGCGGCGGCGACCGCGACGGACGCCTCGGCGGCCGTGTCGTCGGTGAGCCGGCCGCCTGCCGCCCCGACCGCGCGGGCGGCCTCGCGCAGCAGCGCCTCCGCCGTTCTGACGTGGAGGGCGAGTTCACCGAAGCGCTGGACGAGCAGCGGGTCCCCGGCGGCGGTCTCGGCCCCGCTCTCGAACCAGGGGCGGCTCCTGGTGCGGACGAACTCCACGGCCTCCGCCAGCGCTCCCCCGGCGATGCCGGTGTCGATGGCTGCGTGCAGCAACTGGGCGGTGGCGCCGTGCAGTTGAGGACCCTCGAAGGTGAGGTGGTGGGGCAGGACCCGGTCGGCGGGCACGGGGACGGCGGCCAGGCGGACCGTGCCGCTGGCGGTCGTCCGCTGGCCCATGCCGTCCCAGTCGTCGGTCACGGTGAGGCCGGGGGCGTCCCGGGGCACGTAGGCGACGTACAGCTTGTCGTCCTCGGCGCGGGCCAGCACGGGGATCCAGTCGGCGAACAGGGCGCCGGTGCAGTAGTGCTTGACGCCGTCCAGGACGTACGACCCGTCGGGCGCGGACGCCAGGCGGGTGCGGATGTCCTGGACGTGCCGGGTGCCGGCCTCGGACTGGGCGTTGCCGAAGCGGCGGCCGGCGAGCACCTCCGCGAAGAAGTGCTTGCGCTGCTGCTCGGTGCCCTGCCGGCGGATGACGTTGACGTAGACGAAGTGGCTCTGCGGGATCTGGGCGAGGCTGCCGTCGGCGGCGCCGAGCAGCCGGAAGATCTCCGCGAGGGTATCGGCGCCGACATCGGCGCCGCCGTGTTCGGCGGGCACGGTGACGGCGAGCAGCCCGGAGGCGGACAGCCGGTCCAGCTCGGCTCGCGGCAGCCGCCGTGCGGCGTCCCGCTCGGCGGCCCCGGCGCGGAACTCGCCGGCCAGGGCCGCGGCGACGGCGAGCGCCTCGGTGTCGTCGGCGATGACGTGTGCGGCCATGCCGGTCAGCTCGCCGCCGCCAGCAGCGGGGTGCGGTCGAGGGCGGCGGCGAACTGGTCCACCACGTGTCCGAGGGCCTCGGCGGTGGCGGGCGCGACGGTGACCGAGCCGTCCTCGCGGACGGTGATGTCCTTGTCGAGGGTGAACCAGCCCTGGACTATGTGCGCGGCACCCATGGAGTTCAGCACCGGCCGCAAGGCGTAGTCGATGGCGAGCACATGGGCGGTCGAGCCGCCGGTGGCCAGCGGCAGCACGGTCTTGCCGGTGAGCGCGTACTGCGGGAGCAGATCGAGGAGTGCCTTGAGGACGCCGGAGTACGACGCCTTGTAGACGGGTGTGCCGACGACGACGCCGTCGGCGCGGGCGAACAGTTCCGTGGCCTCGACGATGGCGGGGTGCCGGAAGTCCGCGCCGAGCAGGGCCTCGGCCGGGACGGTGCGGACGTCGAGCGGGATCACCTCGTGGCCCTGGGCGATGAGCCGCTGGTCCAGGTGGCGCAGCAGCCGGCCGGTGCGCGAGGAGGCGGAGGGGCTGCCGGAGACGGACAGGACGGTGGCCATGCGTGCCTCGTTTCTGGGGTGCGCCGGGTGCCCGCGCGCGGGGGCGGGGCCCGGAGAAAGGTGCGGTCGGGGATGCCGGGGCGGTCAGGCGTGCGCGGGGACGGACTCGGGCGCGCTGTCCGTGCCGGGCAGCCGGGCCTCCAGTTCGCGGACGAGCGGCAGCACGCGCTTGCCGAAGTACTCGACCTCTTCGTGGTAGTGCAGGAAGCCGAGGAGGAAGAGGTCGACGCCGAGCTTCTTGTAGGCGACGACGCGCTCGGCGATCTGCTCGGGGGTGCCGATGAGGCCGGAGCGGAAGCCGTCGTTGTACTGGACCAGGTCCGCGAAGGTGGAGTCCTGCCACATTCCCTTGCCGTCGGCGGTGGACCGCCCGGCCTGCCGGACGGCCGCGCCGAAGCCCTCGACCGCCTCGGTGTCGGCCTTGGCGACGATCTCGCGCAGCGTCTCGCGGGCCTCGGCCTCGGTGTCTCGGGCGATGAGGAAGCCGTTGAGCCCGAACCTGGGTGCCCGGCGCCCGGCCTCGGCGGCGGACCGGCGGACGTCCGCGAGCTGCTCGGCCACGCCGTCGAAGTCCTTGCCGTTGGAGAAGTACCAGTCGGAGACGCGGCCGGCCATCCGCCGGGCGGCGGTGGAGTTGCCGCCCTGGAAGATCTCGGGGTGCGGTCGCCCGGGGGTGCCGAGGGGCTTGGGCTTGAGGGTGAAGTCGCGCAGCCGGTAGAAGTCGCCGGCGAACTCGGCGTGGTCCTCGGTCCAGATCTTGCGCAGGGCGGTGATGAACTCCTCCGCGCGGCGGTAGCGCTCGTCGTGCTCCAGCCAGGCTTCGCCGAGGGCGGTGAACTCGTCCTTGAACCAGCCCGAGACGACGTTCACGGCGAAGCGCCCGTCGGACAGGTGGTCGGCGGTGGCGCCGAGTTTGGCGAGGACGCCGGGGTGCCACAGGCCGGGGTGGACGGCGGCGATGACCTTGAGGCGCTCGGTGGCGAGCAGCAGCGCGAGGCTGAAGCTGGTGGACTCGTGCTGGTACTCGGCGCCGTAGCCGGCCATGTAGCGGACCTGGGTGAGGGCGTACTCGAAGCCGTTGCGCTCGGCGAGGACGGCGAGCCGGCGGTTGTACTCGTAGCCCCAGTCGGTGCGCTGCTCGATCGTGCTGGTGACGAGTCCCCCGCTGACGTTGGGAACCCAGTAGGCGAATTTCAGGGGTGCTGCGGACATGCGGAACTCCTGCTGCGGAATTACTCGACGGTGTTTTCGGGCACGCCGAATTCCGGCAGGGAAAGGGCAGGGAATTCAGCCGTGCCGGAGGCCCGGAGGGGAGGAGAAAGGGCGGCGGGTCAGGCCGCGCGGCAACAGGAGGCGCTGGAGACGCGCGCGAGGTCGACATGGCGTCGCCGCGTGAGGTCCAGTCGCATCGTCATGTCGTCGATCGTGGCAGCAGCCGGTGACGGCCGTCAAGGAAAACCCGACCGGTCTCGTATCGCGGACCATTGAATTTCACGAGGGTGTGACAGGAAAACCCTTGAACCCATGGCGTCCGGCCGCGCATTCTGCGGCGATGCGGACCGAACAGCTGGAATACATGGCGGCCGTGACCCGGTTCGGCTCGCTGCGCCGGGCGGCCGACGAACTGCACCTGTCGCAGCCGGCGTTGAGCGAGACCGTGCGCAATCTGGAGCGCGAGCTGGGCGTCGACCTGCTGGAGCGCAAACGCTCGGGGGCGACGATGAGCACGGCGGGCCGGGAGCTGCTGCCGCACATCGTGAGTGTGCTGGAGGCGGTGGACCGGCTGCGTGCGGCGGCCGGCGAGCAGCATCGCATCAGCCGGATGGTGCGGGTCGGCACGGTCAACGCGGCGACGGTGCCGCTACTGATCCCGGTGCTGCGGGAGTTCCGCGCGGCGCATCCAGTGACCCAGGTGGAGGTGGTGGGCGCCCAGCAGACCGACATCCAGCGGGGTCTCGCGGAGGGCGGTTTCGACCTCGGCCTCGTCAACCACCTCGACGGCGATGACGTGCCGGCGGACATGGAGGGCACCGAACTGCTGTGCGGGCGGCCGGTGGTGTGCCTGCGCCCGGACAGCCCGCTCGCCGCGCTGAGCGTCGTCGGCGCCGACGACCTGCTCGGCGTGCCGCTGATCGGGATGCGCGCCGGGTATGTGATGCACCGCTATGTGCACCGGCTGCTGGCCGGCCGTACGCCGGTGTTCTCGTACTCCACCGACGGCGCGGAGATGGGCAAGCTGATGGTCGCGGAGGGGCTGGGGGCGACCGTGCTGCCGGACTTCAGTGTGGCCGGGGACCCGCTGGAGCGGGCCGGCACGCTCACCTGCCGGCCGCTCTCCGACACCGCCACCCGGGTGCTGCTGGTGCTCCAGCGCCGGCGCGCTGACCCGGTCCCGCAGGCGGCCCAGGATCTGCACAGCGCGTTCGTCCGGCGGGCGCGGGAGCTGGTGGCGGACGGGTGAGGCGGGGGCGGACGGGTGAGGCAGGGGGCGGCGCGCTGACCCGGTCCCGCAGGCGGCCCAGGATCTGCACGGCGCGTTCGTCCGGCGGGCGCGGGAGCTGGTGGCGGACGGGTGAGGCGGGGGCGGACGGGTGAGGCAGGGGGCGGCGCGAAGTGGCGGCGGCCCTCAGGCGCGGCCGTCCTCCCCCTTGCCCTCCTCCCGGTCTTGCTCCCCGCCCTCGATCCGGCCTTCGACCACGACGAGGAACGCGTCCGACGTCAGGTCCATCACCACGGTCGCCGGTTCGCCCTCGGCGCGGCGGGCCGCGGCGTACTCCTCCGCCGGCCACGAGCCGCGCGGTGCTCCCGCGGGGAAACGCTCCAACACCTTCACACCCATGACGGCGGCCACCTCCTGCGGCGCTGACCCGGCCGGACGTACCTGTCGTACCGGTCCGGCTGCCCCCGATCCACGACGGCATGTCAGCGCGGTCCGCCGCACCGCCGTTCCGGTGAACGGACGCGTCCCCTGACCCGCCCCGGCGGGAAGTGATCCCGGAGGGGGGCCACCGATGCGAAGGACCCGCGTGCGATGCACCACGACTCGACGGACCCGCTCCGTACGGCACGCCCGTGCCGCCGGGCCGGCAGCGCCGTCCGCCGGGCCGCATCCGCCGGGCCCCTCGCGCCGGAACTGATCGACGTCCGCATCCCTCGTCCCGGAGCCGCGCCATGTCCGTCTCGGTCGTCCTGTTCACCGCCGACCTGCGTCTGCACGACCATCCGCCCCTGCGGGCCGGGCTGGACGGCCGCCGCCAGGTCGTCCCGCTGTTCGTCCGCGACCGGGGCGTGGCCGCCGCCGGGTTCGCCGCGCCCAACCGGCTGGCGTTCCTCGCCGACTGCCTGCGGGATCTGGACGCCGGGCTGCGCGAGCGCGGCGGACGGCTGGTGGTGCGCTCGGGTGACGTCGTCGAGGAGGTGTGCAAGGTCGCCGCGGAGGCGGACGCCGACGAGGTGCACATGGCGGCCGACGTGAGCGCCTACGCCCAGCTGCGCGAGCGGCGGCTGCGGCGCGCGCTGGAGGCCGGGGGGCGGCGGCTGCACGTCCACGAGACCGTCACCGGGGCGGTGCCCCCGGGCGCGGTGACCCCCGCCTCCTCGGACCATTTCGCGGTGTTCACGCCGTACTTCCGGCAGTGGTCGGGGCAGCGGCTGCGGGGCGTCCTCGACGCGCCCCGCTCGGTCCGGGTCCCGGCGGGCATCGGGTCCGAGGAACCGCCCCGCCGGGCCGGGTCGCCGGGGCTCTCGCCGGAGCTGGCCGAAGGCGGCGAGCGGGCGGGCCGCAAGCGGCTCACCGCCTGGCTCCGCTCCGGCGTCACCGCCTACGCGGACCTGCACGACGACCTGGCCGGGGACGCGACCTCCCGGCTCTCGCCGCACCTGCACTTCGGCACGCTGTCCCCCGTGGAGGTGATCCACCGGGCCCGCCGGGTGGGCGGTCCGGGCGCGGAGGCGTTCGTACGGCAGGTGGCCTGGCGGGACTTCCACCGCCAGGTGCTCGCGGCGCGGCCCGGCGCGGCCGACGCCGACTACCGGACCAAGCACGACCGCTGGCGGTCCGAGCGCACGGCCCGCGACGACATCGAGGCCTGGCGGGAGGGCCGTACCGGCTATCCGGTGGTCGACGCGGCGATGCGCCAGCTGCGCCAGGAGGGGTGGATGCACAACCGGGCCCGCCTGCTCACCGCGAGCTTCCTGGCCAAGACGCTGTACGTCGACTGGCGGGTCGGGGCCGGGCACTTCCTGGACCTGCTGGTCGACGGGGACGTGGCCAACAACCAGCTGAACTGGCAGTGGGTCGCGGGCACCGGCACGGACACCCGTCCGAACCGCGTCCTCAACCCGGTGACCCAGGCCAAGCGGCACGACCCCGAAGGCGCGTACGTACGGCGCTGGGTGCCCGAGCTGGCGGACATCGCGGGCGCGGCGGTCCACGAGCCGTGGAAGCTACGGGGTTCGGACAGGGCGCGCTGCGAGGCGTATCCGGATCCGGTCATCGACCTCGCCGACGGCCTGGCCCGCTTCAAGCGCGCCCGGAGCCGCGACTGAGCCGCGGTCACGGAAGCGAGGAGGACAGCGCGCTGTCGTAGCCCGTCGTCAGGATGTCGACGGCCTCGGCGAGGGCGGTCGGGCGGAGCATGCCGCGGCTGGGGCGGCCGGACCAGCCGGGGCCGCCGAGCAGCGTCAGCGGCTGCGCGCGAGCCCCCTTGACGCCCCACTCCATGGCGGCGACGTGCTCGGCCAGCGGCGGATTCGCGGTGGAGCGCGCCTGTGCCCAGAGCATCACGGCGGCCGGGCCGAGCCGCCGTACCGCCGGGAGGAGCGCCTCCACCGGAACCGCGGCGCCGAACATCCGGGTCGGGACGCCGCGCCGGCTCAGCGCCGCGTCGAGTGCCTCCAGGGCAAGGGTGTGCTGTTCGCCGGGGACGCAGGCCAGGAGCACGGGGCCCGGTCCGGCGGACCCGGCGGTCGTCGTGGGCCGCCGGGTGTGCCGGCGCAGTGTGGTGGACACCTGCCAGGACAGCAGGTGCTCCACCGCGACGTACCGGTCCCCCGCCGAGGCCCATCTGCGGCCCACTGCGTGCAGGGTCGGCACCATGATCTCCTGCCACGCGGCCAGCAGTCCGTACCGGGTCATGGCGCCCTCCAGCCGCTCCCCCACGGCCCCGGCGTCGAGCCGGACGGCGGCGCGGCCCAGGCCGCGGGCCGCCAGCCGGACCTCGTCGGGGGACACGCCGTCCGGCACGGCGAGGGCGGCGCCGTTCGCCGGCCGGGGCGGCGCGGGTGCCAGGTCCGCCGGGTGCCGGGCTGCCGTCCGGGCCGCCCCTTCCCGCGCGGCCCTGGCCGCTTCGGCGGCCTCGGCGGGCGGCACGCCGGACGCGGTCAGCCGGCACATCGTCTCCAGCATGCGTACGTCCTCGGGGGTCCATCGCCGGTGCCGGCCGTCGGCGCGGGCGGCGGGCCCCATGCCGTAGCGGCGGTCCCAGCTGCGCAGGGTGGTGGGCGAGACGCCGAGCCGCCGGGCCAGCCCACCGGTCGTCAGAGCGGGGTCACCGGTGCCGGGCCGCGGTGGCCCCGGGGCTTCACTCGCGTGCATGCGGGGACGATACGACGCAGAAGCGATGCGAGTTGTCGGTTCGTCACACCGAATCACACGATGAAGGTACGGGCGGCGCCCCGGAGGGGCCCGCCTGCGAAGGAACCGCCCCGCAGGAGCCGCCCCGGGGGAGCCGCCCCGCAGGAGCCGTCGAGCAGGACATCGTGAGGGAGCCGTCGCCATGAGCCCGCATCCGACCGCCGGCGGCGGGGTGCCCCGCCCGGCGGTCCCGGCCGGCCCCGCTGCCGGGCCGTCCCCGTGGCCCGACGCCGAGGAGTGCCGCAGCGACGAGCACCTCGTCGTGGGGCTGGCGGCCGGCGACGACGCCTGCCTCGCCGTGGTCCACCGGCGCTGGTCGGGGATGGTGCGCGCGCTGGCGTGGCGCACGCTGGGCGATGCCGCCGAGGCCGAGGACGTCCTCCAGCAGGTGTTCCTCGGTGTCTGGCGGGGCTGCGCCGGTTACCGGCCCGAGCGCGGGACGGTGGCCGGGTGGATCACCGGCATCACCCGTCGCAAGATCGCCGACGCCCTCGCCGCCCGGACGCGCCGGGGCGAGCTGCTCGCGGCGGCCGGCGCCGCCCTGCCGCCCGGCGGATCCGCCGCCGACCGCCCCGAAGCCGCCCTGGACCGGGTCCTCGTCCGGCAGGAGCTGGCCCGGCTCCCCGCACCCCAGCAGCGCGTACTGCGGCTGGCCTACTACGAGGACCTCACCCAGAGCCAGATCGCGGAGCGGACCGGGTGGCCGCTGGGCACGGTCAAGAGCCATGCGCGCCGAGGTCTGCACCAGTTGCACCGCAACCTGCGTCACCCCTACACATAAAGAAGAAATAAGGGCAAAATGGACTATGTGCGGCCCCTCGCCGCACGCCACACCAGACGCGGTCTGGCCTGCGAAATCAAAGGAGACGACTGATGGCCAACTTGCACAGGGGTGACATTGCGAGCCACCCCGATGTCTCCGAAATGCGGGACCGCTACGCCCGCATGCTCGGCGGTCGTGATGTGGCGCTCGTGGACGGGCCGGTGTTCCTGCTCGGCCTGTACTGCGCCGCGTCTCCCTGGATCGTGCACTACACGGCGAGCCAGCCGGCGCTCGTGACCCACAACCTGATCATGGGCATCGCGATAGGCCTGCTGGCACTGGGATTCACCCGGGCCCCCGAGCGGATGTACGGCCTGAGCTGGGCCATGTGCGCCCTGGGTATCTGGATGATCATCGCCCCGTGGGTCGTCGGCCGCAATCCGGACGCGGGCGTCATCATCAACAACATCGTCATCGGAGCCTTGGCCCTGGCCCTCGGACTGATTTGCGCCGGTACGGCGGCGAAGAGCAACCCCAGGCCGTAGAAGAGGAGACCGAGGAAGGGAAGACAGGAAGAGCGCGGGCCGGTCCGCCTGAGCGGACCGGCCCGCGCCTGCCGCCTGTCGCCTGCCCTCTCCCGCCGTCCTCGTCCGCCGCCCTCGTCCGCTCAGCGGGACGGCACCAGCCACGGCTCCTGCGGCAGGGCACGGCCGGTCTCCAGCAGCGACTTGAGGTTGGACAGCACGGCCGCCCAGCCGGACGCGACGTCCGAGCGCTCGCCCTCGTCGTTGAGGTCCTCGTGCAGCACGGTCAGCCGGACGATGTCCTCGTGCGGCTGGATCTCGAAGGTGACCCGGGAGTGGCGGTCCTCCCGCCCCTCCTCGTCCGGCGCGGCCCAGGTGGTCACCAGCCGGGTCGGCGGCTCGCTCACCACGACCCGGCCGACCACGTCGGCGACGCCGGAACCGTCGGTGCGCACATGCTCCCAGCGCGAGCCCGGCTGCCAGTCGGAGACATTCCGGTGTCCCCAGTAGGCGGCCGTCAGGTCGGCGTCGGTGAGCGCCTCCCAGACCTTCTCGGGTGTGCTCGCGATGTAGGTGACGTACACGAAACTGGGCTTGTCCGTCATGGCTTCCTCGGCTCGTCGCTTCACGGCACCGAGCGCGCTCAGGCGCGGGCGCTCGAACTTGTCGATCCACCGCTCCTGGATCTCATGGAGCGGTACGGGGTTGAGGTAGTGCAGCTTCTCCCGCCCCCGCCGCACCGTGCTGATCAGACGGGCGGCCTCCAGGACGGCCAGGTGCTGGGTGACCGACTGGCGCTTCATGTCGATGCGTTCGCACAGCTCGCCCAGGGTCTGGCCGTTGTTCTCGTGGAGCCGGTCGAGCAGCTGCCGGCGGGTGTCGTCGGCCAGTGCCTTGAAGACCTTGTCCATCCCGGTGTCGTCCTCCGATCGCACACTCAACGTTATGCAGGTAATCGCCTGCACGTCAAGTGACGCCCTCCCTCACGTCAGCTCAAGGGCCTGGTGCTCCTCCCCGGTCTCCTTCGAGCCGAACGGCCACACCTGTTCGAGCCGCGCCCAGACCAGGAAGGCCACGCCGCCGAGGGCCAGCCAGGCCAGGGACCATTCGATGGGATGGCGGCCCGGGGAGTTCTTGTCGGCGTACCCGTAGATCACGCACCAGCCGGTGAAGGCCACGACGCTGGGCACGGGGTAGAGCCACATCCGGTACGGGCGGGGCAGCGCCGGCTGCCGTCTGCGCAGCACGCTCAGCGCGATGATCTGGGCCAGCGCCTGGACGATCACCATCACCGTGGTGAGCAGCTGGATCAGGGTCGCGAGATCGGTGTGGCGGCCGATCAGGAAGCCGACGGCGGTGATCACGCCCATGGTGGCGAGGCCCAGCACCGGGAAGCGGTGCTCGGGGTGCAGCTTCCCGTACGGGCGGAAGAAGACCCGGTCGCGCGCGGCGTCGTAGGGCACCCGGGAGCCGCCGAGCAAGCCCGCGAAGACGGAGGCGAACGCGGTGATCAGGATCAGCACGGTCACCACGTCGGCCGCGCCCTTGCCCCAGGTGTCCTCCAGCACCACGGCGGCCACCGAGGTGGACGCGATGTCGTGCGGATCGGTCATCCGGTGCCAGTCGACGACGCCGAGGGTGCCGATCTGGAGCAGCAGATAGATCCCCATGATGCCGAGGATCGAGAAGAGGACGGAGCGCGGCAGCGTCCGTCCGGGGTCCTTGATCTCGGCTCCCATGTAGGCGGTCGTGCTGTAGCCGAGGTAGTCGTAGACGCCGATGGTCAGTCCGGCGGCGAAGCCCAGCCAGAAGCGTTCACCGGTCAGGTCGAAGGCGCCCGCCGGGTAGGTGAACGCCAGGTGCGCACTGAAGTCGGTGGCGGCGGCGGCGATCACCAGCACCACGGCAGCGATCATCACGCACCACATCACGGCGGTGATCCGGGCGATGTGCTCGATGCCCCGCCACAGCAGGACGACCACCAGGGCGATCACACCGAGGCCGATCAGGTCGCCGGTGTGCTGCCCCAGGCCGGGGGCGAGATAGCCCAGGTACTGGACGAAGCCGACCACGCCCGTGGACATGGTCAGCGGGATGAAGAGCATCGCCGTCCACACGAACAGGAACGGCATGAGGCGTCCGGTGCGGTACTGGAACGCCTGGCGCAGGTAGACGTAGCTGCCGCCGGAGCCGGGCATGGCGGCGCCCAGCTCGGCCCAGACCAGCCCGTCGCACAGCGACAGGATCGCGCCCGCGACGAATCCGATGACCGCCTGGGGGCCGCCGAACGCGGCGACCATCAGCGGGATCGTCACGAACGGACCGATGCCGCACATCTGGCTCATGTTGATCGCCGTGGCCTGGAACAGGCCGACACGGCGGACGAAACCACCCGTGGGTGGCGGACTACCGGACATGGGGACTCCTGACGCAGCGGGCGCTCCGCGGACCCGGCGGGCCGACTGGCCGATAAAGTTAAGGAGCCTTACTAGAGGCGTCAAGTATGCGTCAGGAATGCACGAGAATGGTGCGATGTCCGCCAGCGATGCCATAGAGCAGCACGAACAGCCCTGGAACCGCCAGCGCCTGCGCAGCACCAACGAGCGGCTGCTGCTGGACCGGCTGCGCGGCCACGGCGCCGCCTCGCGCGCCCAACTGGCCCGCGAGACGGGCCTGTCGAAGCCGACGGTGTCCAGCGCGCTGGCCTCGCTCGCGGCGGCGGGCCTGGTGCACGAGGTCGGCACCCACGCCCCCGAGCGCGGTCGCACCGCCGTGCTCTACGCCCCCGATCCGGCCGCCGGGTACGCGCTCGGTGTCGACATCGGCCGGAGCTGGCTGCGCGTGGCACTGGCCGACCTGGACGGCACGATCGTCGCCCGCTCCGACGTACGCAACCGGGCCCGCGCCTCCGCGGCGCTGGCCGGCCTGGTCGTGGCCACGGCCCGCCAGGTGACGGAGAACTCGGGCGTGGAGCCGGCCCAGGTGGTGCACGGGGTGGTCGGCACGCCGGGGGTGTACGACGAGAAGCAGCGGCGGGTGCGGTACGCGATGCACCTGCCGGGCTGGGGGCGGGCCGGGCTCATGGACCGGATACGCACGGAGCTCGGCGTACCGCTGGAGGTGCACAACGACGCCAATCTGGCGGCGCTCGGCGAGTACACGTACGGCGTCGGCGCGGGCAGCCGGCTCTTCGCGTACATCCTGATCGGCACCGGTCTCGGGATGGGCATCGTCGGCGAGGGGCGGCTGTTCACCGGCGCGCACGGCCTCGCCGGCGAGATCGGCTTCCTGCCGTGGCGCGGCCGGCCGAAGCCGGAGCGGCTGGAGGACGCGGTGTCGGGGGTGGCCGTGGTGGAGGCCGCCCGGCAGTTCGGGATGCGCGGGCAGCTCACGGCGAAGGCCGTGTTCGACGCGGCCCGGCAGGGCGAGCCGGCCGCCGTGCGGGCCGTGGAACTGGAGGGCGAGCGGATCGCGCACACCGTGGCGGCCGCCGCCGCGGTGCTCGACCCGGACCTCGTGGTGCTCGGCGGCGGCGTCGGCCACAGCGTGGACCTGCTGCTGCGGCCGGTGCGGGAGCATGTGCGCGCGCTCACCCCGCTGCGCCCCAGGATCGCGCCGAGCCGGCTGGGCGAGGACGCCGTCCTGCTGGGCGCGGTGGCCGTCGCGCTGGACACGGCCCGGGACCTGGTGTTCGAGCGCCGGACGGCCGGAACCTGATCCGCGCAACGGCCATCGCGGCGCGGGTCGTTGACAGGCCCCGGGGCGCCCCCTAGCGTGAGCGAGGTTAGTAAAGTTTCCTAACTTTACGAGGCTGGAGACCGCCGTGTTCCCTCGCCCCGCCCGCCGGCTCCCCACCGCCGCCGTACTCCTCGCCCTGGTCGGTGCTCTCGCCACGGACGCCTGGGCCGGCCCCCGGGACACGGCCGGTCCGCATGGCACCGCCCGGGTCACCCAGGTCCCCTCCGCCGCCGGGACCGCCACCCCGCTCTCCGGCTTCGCCGTCCAGTCCACGGCGAAGGTGAGCGACTCCGCGGCGTCCGTGTCCTCCCCCGGCTATCCGGCGTCCGGCTGGTACCCGGCCGGCCCCCGCTCCACCGTGCTGGCCGCACTGCTGGCGAACGGCGTGTACGCCGACCCGTTCCACTCCACCCAGCAGCAGAAGATCGCGCGGACCGACTTCGAGGTGCCCTGGTGGTACCGCTCGGACTTCACCGTCGAGGACACCGGGCAGCGCACCTTCCTCGACTTCAGCGGTGTCGTCTCGGCGGCCGACGTCTATGTCAACGGCCGTCAGGCGGCCCCGGCCGCCGACGTCACCGGTGCCTACACCCACCACGAGCTGGACATCACCGAGCTGGTCCGGGCGGGCGCGAACACGGTCGCCTTCCGGGTCCGGCCCAACGACCCGAACAAGCACCTGACCATGGGCTGGCTGGACTGGCTCCAGCCGCCGCCCGACCGGAACATGGGCCTCGTCCGGGACGTCCTGGTCCGCAGGGGCGGCCCGGTCGCGCTGCGGGACGCGCACGTGGTGACCGAGCTGGCGGTGCCGTCGCTCGCCACCGCCGACCTGACGGTGAAGGCCCAGGCCCGCAACGACACGGGCACGGCGGTCACCGCGGAGGTCGGCGGCAGTGTCGGCGGTGCGGAGTTCGGCACCACGGTCTCGCTCGCCGCGCACGAGACGAAGACGGTCACCTTCTCCCCCGCCGACACCCCCGGCCTGCGCCTCACCGACCCGCGGGTGTGGTGGCCGGCCGGGATGGGCGGACAGCCGCTGTACGACCTCGACCTCACCGTGACCGTGGACGGCACGGTGTCCGACACCGCGCACCAGACCTTCGGCATCCGCGACGTGCAGGCGCCGGTCGGCTCCGACGGCGCCCGCCAGTACCGGGTCAACGGCCGCAAGCTGCTGGTCAAGGGCGGCGGCTGGTCCCCGGACGAGTTCCTGCGCTGGGACCGCGCCTATGTCGAGGACCGGCTGAAGTACGCCGTCGACCTGGGGCTGAACACCATCCGTCTGGAAGGCCATCTGGAGCCCGACGAGTTCTTCGACCTGGCCGACCGCCACGGCGTGCTCACGCTGCCGGGCTGGGAGTGCTGCGACAAATGGGAAGGCGAGGTGAACCCCACCGGGTCCGGGGAGAAGTGGACGGACGCCGACCACGCCGTCGCGAAGGCGTCCATGGCCGCCGAGGCCGCCCGGCTGCGCCGCCACCCGAGCGTGCTCTCCTTCCTGATCGGCAGCGACGCCGCCCCCGACGCGCGGATCGAGAAGGACTATCTGGACGCCCTGCGGGCCGCCGACTGGCCGGTCCCCGTGGTGCCCGCCGCCTCCGACGCCTCCTCGCCCCAGCTCGGCGCGTCGGGCATGAAGATGACCGGCCCCTACGACTGGGTGCCCCCCGGCTACTGGTACGCCAAGCGGGAGGGCGGGGCCACCGGTTTCAACTCCGAGACCAGCGCAGGCCCGAGCATCCCCACCCTCGACACCCTGCGCCGGATGATGACCCCCGCCGAACTCGACACCCTCTGGAAGGACCCGGGCGCCCGGCAGTACCACCGCTCGCCGTCCTCCGTCTTCGGCACGCTCAAGATCTACGACAACGCCCTCACCGGCCGCTACGGCGCCCCCACGGGCCTCACCGACTACGTGCGCAAGGCCCAGCTGGCCCAGTACGAGAACGTCCGCGCCCAGTTCGAGGCGTACGGGCGCAACGCGGCCGACGCGGAGAAGCCCGCCACCGGGGTCATCCACTGGATGTTCAACAGCGGCTGGACGTCCCTGCACTGGCAGCTGACGGACCGCTATCTCGACCAGAACGGCGCGTACTTCGGCGCGAAGAAGGCGAACGAGCCGCTGCACGTCCAGTACTCCTACGACAACCGCTCGGTCGTCGTGGTGAACAACCGGCACGCCGCCGAGCAGGGCCTCACCGCGCGGGCCACCCTGTTCGACCCCGACGGCACACAGAGGTACGACAAGACCGTCACCGGTGTCGCGGTGGACGGGGACGGGGCGCACGCCACTCCGCTCACCCTGCCCTCCTCGGTGAGCGGGCTGGCGCGGACGTACCTGCTCCGCCTGGTGCTGACGGACGCGTACGGCACGGAGGTGAGCCGGAACGTGTACTGGCTCTCCACCCGGCCCGACACCCTCGACTGGAACGGCACCACCTGGTACTACACGCCGACGACGAGCTACGCCGATCTCAAGGGGCTCTCCTCGATGGCGCGGGTACCGGTGTCGGCGACGGCGGCCACGCGCGCGTCGGACGGGACGTCGACCACGACGGTGACCCTGCGCCACTTCGGGAGCGGGCGGACTCCGGCACTGCTGACGGACGTCCACCTCGTCGACGCGCGGGGCAAGCCGGTGCTGCCGGTGCGCTGGTCGGACAACCAGGTGAGCCTGTGGCCCGGCGAGTCGGTGACACTGACCGCCACCTTCCGCACGGCCGATCTGCACGGCTCGGCACCGGGCGTGCGGGTCTCCGGGTGGAACACCCCGGAGACGACGGTGCCCGCGGCCTGACAGCGGGGACCACGGGAGAGGGGGGCGGGCCGGCGCGGCCCGCCCCCCTTCCTCCTCCTCGGCTCAGCCGACGTCGAGCGCCGCGTCGTCGATGACGAACGACGTCTGGAGGGTGGAGCCCTCGGTGCCGGTGAACTTGATCGTGACCGTCTGGCCGGCGTACCCCGCGAGGTCGAAGGTGCGCTGGGTGTAGCCGCTCGCGGCGTTCAGGTTCGAGTAGGTCGCGAGGGTCGACAGGACCGTGCCCCCGCTGTTGAGGACCTGCGCCTTCAGTGTGTCGTAGGCCGTCGAGGTGGTCGTCTCGGCGGTGTCGACATGGAGGTAGAAGCTCAGCTTCGCACTGGTGCACCCGGCGGGGACGGTGACCGTCTGCGCGAGGGTGTCCGTGCGGGCCGAGCCGTAGCCGTCCAGCCATGCCTTGTAGGTGCCGGTACGGGCGGCCTCGCCGCTGTCGCTGGTGATCACGCCGCTTGACGCGGTCCAGGAGCCGGTGCCGGACTCGAAGCCGGGGTCGGCCAGCAGCTGTGCGCCGGTGCAGCTGCCGCCACCGCCGCCGCCCCCGCCGCTGGTGCCGGCGCCGGCCAGCCAGGCGGTGGCGTTCAGGGCGAGGGCCGCGTCGGTGGCGCTGGAGTCGTTCCAGCCGTCGTACAGGGTGTTGCCCGACTGGCCGGTGCCGTCGTCGATCGGCGAGCTGTCGCCCCAGAAGGCCACCCGGCCGCTGCCGAAGGTGCTGGTGGCGAAGAAGGCGCCGGTGTTGCCGGAGTAGCCGGTGCGGTAGAGCAGGCCCTTGACACCGGAGTTGTCGGCGGGCTTGAGGGTGGCGGTCGTGCCACTGGCGATGAGGCTCTTGGTGACGGTGCCGAAGGCGCCGTGCAGCACCGGGTCGGTGCTGTCGCTGATCGCCGACGGGTGGTCCGAGCCGATGCTCAGCGAGTCGACGGAGAAGCCGAACGGGTCGGTGGAGTCGACGCTGTTGTTCGTCATCAGGTCGTTGAAGATCTCGACGGCGTCCTCGCCGTCGTTGTTGCGGTCGGAGCCGGTGTGGTCGGAGATCATGAAGAGACCGCCGCCGTTCTTCACGAAGTTCATGATCGCCGTCTTCTCGGCGGTGGTGAACAGCGTGTTCGGCTCCGGCAGGACCAGGGTGTCGAAGTGCGACAGGTCGGTCGCGGACGTCCCGCCGTAGCTGAGGGCGGACCCCGACGGCTGGGTCTTCAGGCTGTAGGAGCCGGTCTTCTGCAGCGCCACGCCCCAGGAGGACAGGGCGCCGGTCCAGTCCGTCTCGGCGGACGGGGTGGAGTCCTGGCCCAGCGGGTCGGGCTGGCTGGTGGAGACGATCCAGTCGGCGTTGCCGGCCGTCTCCGCGTGGGCGTTGTCGAACAGGACGCGGTGCGTGGTCGCCGCGTGGGCGGGGGCACCGGTGCCGACCTGGAGCGCGGCTCCGGTGACGAACAGCCCGAGGCCGGCGAGGGCAGTGGGGACAATGCGGCGGGATCTCCTGGATCCGAGCATCCGTCGAACCTCCATGAGGGGTGGGGAAGAGGCAGTGCGGGCGCCAAGTCTGCGCGCGTAGAACCCGCTTGAGGGTTCTACACGCGTCGAATGGTTGAAAGGTACATGGCATGACGGGGCGGTGAACAGAGGCTTCCGCCGGCGGTGGCGGAGTGGTTGCGCGCACCGGGGGCAGATTTCACCTCAGCGGGGGGTGCCCCCGGCTGGAGCGGCTAAGAGGGGAAGCACATGGAGATTTCAGGCGTCGTCAGCGCCATCGTGATCGGTCTCGTCATCGGTGTGCTCGGCCGGCTCGTGGTCCCCGGGCGGCAGCGCATCGGCGTGCTGTGGACCGTCGTCGTGGGCATCGTGGCCGCGCTGCTGGGCTCGGCGATAGCCGCCGGGTTCGGGGTCGCGGACACCGACGGGCCCGACTGGGTCGAGTGGTTCATCCAGATCGCCCTCGCGGCGGTGGGGGTGGCCGCGCTGGACCGGGGCCGGGCCCGGCGCTGAGTCAGTTCCCCTAGCGGTAGGGCGTCGTGGTGCTCAGCGCGTGGACGCCGACGCGGGCCAGGATCGGGCGGCTCATGGGCGAGGCGTCGACCTGGAGGTAGCGATGGCCGCGGTCGGCGGCGACGCGTGCGCGGTGGACGCCCCGGCCGCGCCACCGCGCGACGACGCCGCCGCCCCACGGTCCGGCGAACGCGGCGCCGGGCACCGGCTCCGTCCGGGCGGAGCCGACGGGTCCGGTACGGGCGAGGGCGACCACGGCGACGACCGTGCCCGGCTCGGCCGCGAGACGGGCGAGCAACCGGTGCCGCGGCCGGCCGCAGTCGGTGCCGGACACCCGCTCGTGGACGTCCACGACGAGGCCGACACCGGCCGGGTCGGTCCTGGAGTCCTGGCTCAGACACCAGCCGCAAAGCAGGTCGCGGGTAGCCGGACGAGTCCCGTCTCCCCGTCCTGGGCGTCGTCGTTGGTCTGATCTAGTGATCGAGGCCAAAGGGGCGGCCGTGCGGCAAGAATGGTCGCCAGAGGAGCTGTTGGCGAACTGGACGCTGGTAGACGGCGACTGGGACCTGGTGGCGAACAAGAGCGGGACGACCCGGCGCGGCTTTAGCCTCTTGCTGAAGTTCTTCGATCTGGAGGGCCGGTTCCCCGATGTGCTGGAAGAGGTCCCGCCGGTCGCGGTGGAGTACGTCGCCAATCTAGTGAAGGTCCCGGCCACCGACTTCGCGAAGTACAGGCTGGTCGGCCGGACTGTCGAGTACCACCGCAAGCAGATCCGTGAGGCTCTGGGCTTTAGGCCCTCCACGGTCGCGGACGAGAAGGCGCTGGCTGAGTGGCTGGCTGTGGAGGTCTGTCCGGTCGAGCTGGTGGAGGACCGGCAGCGCGAGGCCCTGCTGATCGAGTGCCGGGCACGGAAGATCGAGCCGCCGGGCCGGACCCGGGTCGAGAAGGTCCTCGTCGCGGCGCGTGGCAAGTGGGAGAAGACGTTCTGCGCTCACACGATCGGCCACCTCGGCGAGGCGGGCACAGCCAGGCTGCTGTCCTTGGTGGCCGAGGACAACGAGGCGGGTACCGCGCTGCTGGCCGCGCTCAAGCGCGACCCGGGCGCGGTCGGCCTGGCCTCTTTGCTGACGGAGATCGCCAAGCTCAACGACGTGCGCAAGCTCGGACTGCCCGACGGGCTGTTCACGGACTGCTCGGAGAAGCTGGTGGCCGCCTGGCGGGCACGGGCGATCAAGATGTACCCCTCGGACTTCCGCGACACGGCTCAGGACGTACGGATCACCCTGCTCGCGACGCTGTGCTCGTCCCGTCAGGCGGAGATCACCGATGCCCTGGTCGATCTGTTGGTCGCACTGGTCCACAAGATCAACGCACGGGCCGAGCGGCGGGTGGAGAAGCAGCTCACCGCCGAGCTGAACAGGGTACACGGCAAGGAGGGCATCCTCTTCAAGCTGGCGACAGCCGCCGTCGACAAGCCCGACGATGTCGTACGCCGGGCCCTGTTCCCGGTGGTCGGGGAGAGGACGCTGCGTGAGCTGGTGGCCGAGGCGAAGGCGGACGAGAAGGACTTCCGGGTTTCATCGACCGGGCGCCCGACTCCCGAGCCGGCCTTTCAAGTGGTCTGATTCAGATACGGAGCTACGGTCGCTGCGTCACAGAGCTCGGTGGCCCGTGGCCATCAATGGACGCTCGCGTCGGCGTGCTGCTGCTGGTCACCGGCAACCAAGCCGCTCACCGGGTCGGCTCGCGGTTGTAGAGCTTCTTGGCCCACAGGTAGCCGCCCAGGGCGATCAGGGCACACCAGCCGACGGCGAGCATCGCGTTGTTGCCGATCGGGGTGCCCATCAGCAGCCCGCGCAGGGTCTCGATGAACGGGGTGAACGGCTGGTAGTCGGCGAACCATTTGAGCCCGGCGGGCATCGAGTCGGTGGGGACGAATCCGCTGCCCATCATCGGCAGGATCATCAGTGGCGTCAGCATGTTGCTCGCGGCCGCGACGCTCTTGGCCGCCGTGGCGAGCGCGACCGCCAGCCAGGTGAGCGCGAAGATGATCAGCACGAGCACGCCGATCACGCCGAGCCATTCACCGAAGTCCGCGGTGGGCTCGAAGCCCACCAGCAGTGCGACGCCGGTGACGATGGCCATGCTCAGCAGGGTCTGCGCCAGGCTGCCCAGCACGTGGCCGGTGAGCACCGAGACCCGGGCGATGGCCATGGTGCGGAACCGGGCGACGATGCCCTCGGTCATGTCGATGGCCACCGAGATCGCGGTGCCCTGGGCCGCGGTGGCCGCGGTCATCAGGATGACACCCGGGACGACATAGTTCACGTACGTGTCCCGGCCGCCCGACGGCCCGCCGAGGCCGCTGCCGAGGATGCCGCCGAGGACGTAGACGAACAGCAGCAGGAAGACCACCGGGACCCCGGCGGCAGTGAGGGTGAGCGTCGGGTAGCGCAGCATGTGCCGCAACTGGCGGCGCAGCATGGTCGCCGAGTCGGTGAAGGCGTGGATGGCGGTGCTCATCGGGCGGGCTCCTGTTCCGCGACGGCGTTGCCCGTCAGCGCGAAGAAGACGTCGTCGAGATCGGGGGTGTGGACCTGGAGTTCGTCCACGGTGAGCGAGGCGCGGTCGAGCCAGTCGAGGACTGCGCGCAACGACTGGACGTCGCCCTGGCTGGCGACCTGCAGAGTGAGTGCCTCATCGTTGCGGGACACCACGTCCAGGGTCTGCGCCGCGTAGTCGTGGCCGCGTGCGTCGGTGAACCGCAGGGTGATGTGGCCGCCGCCGACCTGCCGCTTGAGTTCCTCCGCCGTGCCCTGGGCGACGAGCTTTCCCTGGTGCAGCACCGCGATCCGGTCGGCAAGCTGGTCGGCCTCCTCTAGGTACTGGGTGGTGAGGAAGATCGTGACGCCTTCGTCGGCCACCAGCTCGCGGATGATCTCCCACATTGTCCGCCTGCTGCGCGGGTCGAGGCCGGTGGTCGGCTCGTCGAGGAAGATCACCCCGGGCCGGCCGACCAGCGTCATCGCGAGGTCCAGGCGGCGGCGCATCCCACCGGAATACATCACCGCAGGCTTGCGGGCCGCGTCCACCAGGTCGAACCGCGCCAGCAGGTCGGCGGCGCACTGCCGTCGTTCCCGGCGGGGCAGGTGGTGCAGGTCAGCCATCAGCAGCAGGTTCTCCTCGCCGGTGAGGAATCCGTCAACCGCGGAGAACTGGCCGGTGACGCCGATCGCGGCACGGACCGCGTCCGGATCCCGGACCACGTCGTGGCCGGCGACCCGCATCTCCCCGGCGTCGGCACGGATGAGCGTGGACAGGATCTGCACCATGGTGGTCTTGCCCGCGCCGTTCGGGCCGAGCAGCGCGAAGACCGATCCTGCGGGGATGTCGAGGTCGATGCCGCTCAGCACCACGTGGTCGCCGTACGCCTTGCGTACTGCGGTCGCCGTGAGCGCGGGGTGATCGAGGTCGGTGGGCATGGGTTGCACTTCCGTCGATGAGCTCCGGACCTTCACAGTTCTGCAAAAATTACGTTGCATGCATTAATTGGTCAATCGTGTTTGTGTGAAGCAACGGAGTATTCCCAGGTGAGTGAGCTAAATCGTTGCATGAACCATGTCGACTAATGCAACGGTCTGCGTTGCATTAAGCTGGCTCCGACGACAACAGCGGAGGACACCCCGATGCCCGGTGACAGACTCACCCTCCAGGACCGTCGGCAGATCGCCACAGGACTGCGCGAGGGACTGACCTACGCCGCCATCGGCCGCCGCATCGGGCGGCCGACCTCGACCGTCACCCGCGAGGTGGTACGCAACGGTGGGCCACGCGGCTATCACGCCGAGGCGGCCCACGAAGCCGGCACCCGACACGCACGTCAGCGCAGGACCACTGCGCTGACAACCTCACCGGGAAGGGCCGACCTCGGCGGACGCGATCCACGGGTCGTGGACGAGGTGGGCGCGCAGAGCGTGGAACTGATGATTCAGGCCGGGCTGCCGCAGTTGATGGCCAAGGTGCTCGCCTCGCTCTTCACCACCGACAGCGGCAGCCTCACCTCCGCGGAACTCGTGCGGCGCCTGCACGTCAGCCCCGCCTCCATCTCCAAGGCCATCGGCTACTTGGAAACCCAGGCACTCATCACACGCGAACGCGACCCCCGCAGTCGCGCCGAACGCTATGTCGTCGAAGACGACATGGTGTTCCAATCCGTCATGGCCAGCGCGCGCAACCAAACCCAGATTGCCGAGGCTTGCGCCACCGGAGCCCAGAAACTCGGCGCCACCACCCCCGCCGGCGCTCGACTGGAAAACACGAGCCAGTTCCTCCTCCACGTCATGGGCGACCTGGTTCGCTCGGCCGAGTACTGGCACGAGATCTACTCCACCCTCCCTCGAAAGACCTCCGAAACCGACTGAGCGGATCATGTCGGCCTCAGGGGTCGCGTTTCACAGGTGGTCACTCATGAAAAACCCGGCCGGGCGGTCGTGCACCTGCGGCGATCATGTTTCATGAGTTGTTGCAAACAAGTGGCATTCTCCGGCCGGGGGCGCGGTGTCCCGCGCGAGTGCGGTCGCTTCCCCGATCATCAGTGTCTCCGCGGGCTCGGCCCGCAGGCCGGCGGCGAGCAGCCGGGCACCGAGGCCGGCCGGCTCGTCGTGGGCGTGGAGCTTCCGTGCGAAGTCCCGGCCGAGGCCGTGACGTACGCGGTCTGGTCGTGGATCGCCCGGTCCGCGCCCGCCGTGTCCAGAGCGGACCAGAGCACACCGTTCCAGCCCCGCGCGTCCGCGACCTGGCGCACCACGACGTCGGCCCGCTCGATCCGGGCCGCCCTCGCGCATGTCCCGGTCGTACCGGGCGAGCACCGCCGCGTGGTCCACGGCCTCACTCCAGCACCAACGGCCGGTCCCGCCAAGGCGTTCAGCGGTCGTCCGGCCGTACCGCCGCCAGATAGGCGGTGAGCCGGTCGCGGTTGCGGGCCAGGCAGTCGATGCGCGCCTGGATGCGGTCGATGTGCCCCCGCAGCAGGGCGGCCGTCTCCGCCGGCAGGCTCTCGGGGTCCGGCACGAGATGGCCGGGACCGCAGAGGTACGGCAGGATCACGCGGATCATCTCGGTGGTGAGGCCGGAGTCCAGCAGGCCGCGGATCTGCCCCACCTGCCCGACCGCCGCCTCCGGATAGCTGCGGTAGCCGTTCCCGGTCCGCTCCGGGTGGAGCAGGTGCTGCTCCTCGTAGTAGCGCAGCAGCCGGGTGGGGACGCCCGTACGCCGCGACAGCTCACCGATCCGCATGGCCGCCTTCCCGGTCCGCGCTTGACCTTCACACTGATGTCAGGCTTCGACCATGCTCCCATGACCCAGACCTCCCAGGTCGAGGGCGGCCCCCTGCCGTGGTCGGGGCTGCTGGCCCTGTCCTGCGCCGCGTTCACCGCCGTCCTGACCGAACTCCTCCCGGCGGGCCTGCTGCCCGCGATGGCGGCCCCGCTGGGCGTCGCCGAGTCCCGGATCGGTTTCCTCGTCACCGCGTACGCCGCCGCCTCCTTCGTGGCGGCGATCCCGGTCACGGCGGCCCTGCGCGGGCTGCCCCGGCGGGCGGTGCTGTGCGGTGCGCTGCTGGGGTTCGCCGTCAGCGACGCCCTGGTCGCGCTGTCGTCGTCGTACCCGCTGACCGTCGCGGCCCGGCTGCTGGCCGGAGCGACGGGCGGCACGCTGTGGGCGATGCTCGCCGGGTACGCGGCCCGGATGGTGCCGGCCGGGCGGCGCGGCCGGGCGATCGCGGTGGTGCTGGCCGGCATCACGCTGGCCCTGGCGGTGGGGGTGCCCTCCGGGACCGCGCTGGCCGGTGCCGTGGGCTGGCGGGCCGCGTTCGGGGCGCTGGCCGTCTTCGCGGTGCTGCTCGTGGGCTGGGTGCGGCTCCGGGTGCCCGGCTTCCCGGGCGAGCCGCCGCACGCCCGGGCGCCGCTGCGGCGCGTCGCGGTACGGCCCGGGATCCGTCCGGTGCTGTCGGTGACCCTGTTCCTGCTGCTGGGCCACCAGGTGATGTACACCTATCTCGCGCCCTTCGCCGCGCGGGCCGGCTACGGCCGTCCGGGCGTGCTGCTCGCGGTGTTCGGGACTGCCACGGTGGCCGGGATCTGGCTCACCGGTGTGCTGGTCGACCGGCATCCGCGCCCCACGCTGCTCGGGGCGCTCGCGCTGGTCGCGGCGGTGCTGACGGCGCTGGGCGCGGCGGCCGGGGTGCCCTGGCTGCTGCCCGTGGCGGTCGCGCTGTGGGGCGCGGCCTTCGGCGGGGCGCCCACGCTGATCCAGACCGCGCTGGTCGACGCGGCGGGGCCCGCCGACGCCGATGTGGCGACCTCGTTGCAGACCACGGTGTACAACGCGGGCATCGCGGCCGGTTCGCTCACCGGCGGTCTGGCGCTGGACGCGCTCGGCGCCGGGGCGCTGCCCTGGACCGCGCTCCCGCCGGTCCTGCTGGCGCTCGCGACGGTCGCGGCGGGGCGCCGGTACGCCTTCCCGGCCCGCCGGCCCGCCGCCGCCCCCGAGGCGGACGCGGTGGCCGCACCGGCCGGAGTCGCCGTGGCGTGCGCGGCCGGAGATGATGCCGTCAGGAGGTGGGCCCATGGTGCGGGAGAGTGAGCTGCCGTATCTGCGGCGCTGTGTGGAGCTGGCGGCGGAGGCGCTCGACGCGGGTGACGCGCCCTTCGGGTCGGTGCTGGTGGCCGGGGACGGCACGGTGCTGGCGGAGGAGCGCAACCGGGTGGTGAGCGGGGACGGCACCCGGCATCCGGAGTTCGACCTGGCCCGCTGGTCGGGCGCCCGTCTCACCCCCGAGGAGCGGGCGGCGGCCACCGTCTACACCTCGGGCGAGCACTGCCCGATGTGCGCGGCGGCCCACGCCTGGGTGGGGCTCGGCCGGATCGTGTACATCGCCTCGTCCCGGCAGCTCGCTTCCTGGCTCGACGAGTTGGGGGCACCCCCGCCGCCCGTGCGCACGCTGTCCGTGCGGGAGGTCGCGCCGGGCGTGACGGTGGAGGGACCGGTGGCGGAGCTGGCGGACGACGTACGCGAACTGCACCGCCTCTTCCACCTCAAGCACGGTCCCCCCGTCTGAGGATCAGCCGAGTTCGAGCGTGGTGACGCCGAACACCCGCTCCGCCGCGTGCGCGCGCACCGGGCCCGTGTACATGCGCGCGGTCTCGAAGGAGGGCCGGAATCCGGCCGCTTCGGCGAGGGCGACGCCGGCCGTGTTCGGCTCGGGCACGTCGATCGCGACCTCGTGGCCGGCCACGTCGGCGGTGAGGGAGGCGAAGAGCGCCCGGGCGTCGTCCGCGGTGTCCGCGAAGAGGGGACCGATGCGCAGCGTGTCGTGGCCGGGCCGGATCACGCCGTAGCCGGTCAGGCGCCCGCCGTCCTCGCGGACCACGGCGCGGTGGCCGGGGCCGGTGAGCCACGCGGCGAGGAACCGCGGGCGGTCGGCGGGCCGGCAGGCGCTGTCGTAGGCGGTGAGCGCGGCCAGGTCGGCGGGCCCGGCCGGGCGGGTCCCGGCGGGTGTGCCGCTCTCGGGGGCGGTGCCGGTGAAGCGGATGGTGCGGTGGGCGAGCCGGAAGCCGGACTGCCGGTAGTTGTCCTGCTGGGCGACGACTCCGTCGAGGCCGACGGTCCGGTTCCCGGCGTGCGCCAGGGCGGTCTTCCAGGTGGTCAGGCCGTGCCCCTGGCCGCGCAGGTCGGGCCGGACGAGGTAGCAGCCGAGGAAGGCGTGGTCGGGGCCGTAGTTGACGACGGAGACGGCGGAGACCGGTTCTCCGTCGATCCGGCCGAGGAAGAACCCGTCGGGGTCCTGGGCGAAGAACGCGGGTCCGTCGGACAGCCCCGGATTCCAGCCCTCCGCCGCCGCCCACCCGCTGATCACCGGCCAGTCGGCGAGGGTGGCCTGGGTGACGACGAGGTCGTGGGGGGCCGCAGAGGTCATCGGTGCGCTCCATGTCCGTGGGGTCGGGCTGTCGGACGGCACGGCTTTCGGCCGGGCCGCCCGCAGCATCCTTCCGGATCAACTGGGGCCGCGCCACGGGGAGATCGGCCGATGCGCACCGGCCGCCCCGGCCCGCCGCCGGCCGGGGCGGGCGGACGGCACGGCCCCACCGGGTCGGCGGCCGGTGGGGCCCTGCGGGCTGCGGGTCAGCGCACGCGGCCCGGGCGGAAGCGGCGGTACAGGGTCGCGCCCGCCACGAGGAGGACCGCGCCTCCGGCGGCGGTGGGGACCGTGAGGTCCGCTCCGGTGTGGGCCAGCGAGGCGGCCGCGGGGCCCGGGTGGGACCGGATGTGCGCCGGGGGCTTCGCGGCCCGTGGCCTGGGCGCCGGGATGTGCCGGCTGGGCTCGTCGGGGCCGTTGACCGACTCGTTGCCGACGGCCGGGTTGCCCACACCGACCACGTTGACGCTGTTCCCGGTGATGTTCACCGGCACGTCGACGGGGAGCTGGAGGCTGTTGCCCGAGAGCAGTCCGGGCGAGCCCTCGGCACCGCCGCGCGCGGAAGCGCCGCCGGACGCGGACGATCCGCCCGACTTGCCCGACCCGCCGGCCTTCGCCGACCCGCCGGACTTCACCGCGCCACCGGACTTGCCCCCGCTCCTGTTCGCGCAGGCGTTGCCCATGGCGGGGTTGAGCAGCCCCACGACGTTCGCCGTGTTGCCGCAGATGTTCACCGGCACGTTCACCGGGACCTGGATGTCGTTGCCCGAGGCCAGCCCGGGCGAGCCGGCCGCCGCGCCGTGGGCGTCGGCCCCGCCGGCCGCGAAGGCGGCGGACACCGGGAGCGCCACGGCCATCGCGCCGGACATGGCGGCGACGGCGATCACACCGTTTCGGGTTGCCCGTCTCATAGGTTCCCTGCCTTCCAGATGTCGTCGCGGGCAGTCACCCGCACCCCATAGAACGCAGGCGAACCATCAGAGTTATGGCTAATCGGTCTTCCACCCCATCGAGCGACACTGGTATCGAACCGCACGTAAAGCCATCGAAAGATCATCAACAGGGAATGAAAGGGGCGAATCCTACGGCAGCGAGTGGCGCCCCGCTCGCCGGGAGGCGGGTCGGCCGGGGCCCGCTTAGGGTGAGCCGCAGGGCGCTGACCCCGGCCCGCTGCGGGCGCCCCGGGAGGCTATCCATGCTGGCCATGCTGTGCACGCGGCCCGTCGTGCGACGCTGTGCGGGCGCCTCGGCACTCGCCCTGGCGCTGCTCGGAGCCGGGCTGCCCGCATCCGCCGCCGGCCCGCCGCAGCCCGACCTGTCCCGCTTCTACGGGCAGCGGGCGAGCTGGTCCTCCTGCCAGGGCGCGGACATGCCGAAGGACCTCCAGTGCACGAAGGTCACCGTGCCGATCGACTACGCCAGGCCGAACGCGGGCACCCTCGCCGTCGCCCTGGCCCGCTACCGCGCCACGGGGACGTCACGCGGCTCGGTGCTGCTGAACTTCGGCGGCCCCGGCGGTGCCGGCATCCCCGAGCTGGCCGCCGGCGGCAAGGACTTCATGGACCTGACCAACGGCTACGACGTGGTCACCTTCGATCCGCGCGGTGTCGGCCGGTCCTCCCCCGTGAGCTGCGGCGACGGCGGTGACGACGCCTCCGCCGCGACGGACGACGAGGCCGACATCAGCCGGCCCCAGGCGCTGTTCAAGCAGCTCCAGCGCGCCTCCGACCAGTGCGCCCGGAATTCCGGTCCGGTACTCGCCCACATCGGCACCGTGAACGCCTCCCGCGATCTGGACGTCATCCGCCAGGCGCTCGGCGACGACAAGCTCAACTATCTCGGCTTCTCCTACGGCACCCGGCTCGGCGCGGTGTACGCGGCGCAGTTCCCGGACAAGGTCGGCCGGATCGCCCTCGACGGCGTGGACACCCTGACCGAGTCGCTCGCCGAGCAGGGGGTGGCGGGCGCCGAGGGGCAGCAGACGGCACTCGAAGACTTCCTGGACTGGTGTGCGACCGATGTCGGATGCCCGTTCGGGCAGGACCGGCGCACCGCCGGGGACGAGGTGGTCCGGCTGATCCGCTCGCTCGACGAGAACCCGGTGCCCACGGACTTCGGCGGCTCGTTCTCGGGCCAGGACCTGGTCGGCGCCCTGGGGCAGGCCCTCTACAGCAAGGACCTGTGGCCCTCCCTGGAGCGCGCGCTGGTCTCGCTGACCGAGGACGGCGACACCCGGCGCGTCCTGGCCTTCGCCACGGGCGGCATCGCCCTGCCCGGCGGGGCGCAGGGCGCGGACGGGGCGAAGGCCGACACCGAGCGCGTCCCGGCGGACAACCTGCCGGCCGCGCTGATGGCGATCAACTGCGCGGACGACCCCGACCGGCCGGCCGCTGCGCAGCTCACCAGGGACCTGACGAAGCTGCGTGCCGCCTACGAGCAGGCGTCGCCGGTCTTCGGCCGCTACCGACTCACCCAGCTGCTGATGTGCTACGGCCGCCCCAAGGGCACCGACTTCATCCGCGACCGGGTCAAGAACCTGCACTCCGCGAAGATGCTGCTCGTGGGCACGCGCGGGGACCCGGCGACGCCGTACCGGTGGACCGTGGAGACGGCCCGCAGGCTCGGCCCGTCGGCGGTGGTGCTCGACAACAAGGGCGTGGGCCACACCGGGTACTCCTCCTCCCGGTGCGTGCACCGCAAGGTCGACGACTTCCTGCTCTACGGCTCGCTGCCGCCGAGCGGCAGCTCCTGCCCGGCAGACGCGGCCGCCGAGGACACCGCCCCGGACAGCACCGCCTGACCGCGGCGCACACCGCCGGCCGGCGAGCCCCGTACCGCCGTCCGGCCGGCCCGCGCGACCGTACGGCGGTCCCGCACGGCGATCCCGCACGGCTCCGTGCGATCCCGCACGGCTCCGTGCGGTCCCGTACGGCTCCGTGCGGCGACACCGGTGACGCATCCGGGTAACAGGCGCGAATCAGGGCAACCTCCTGGCCGTCCCGGTCGTCACACTGGGCAGGCGCCGCTCCGGCCGCCGCATCCCGTACGTGACCACGACAGGGGGACACCCTCATGCGCATCCGCGCCGCCATCGTCGTACCCGCCGCCTCGGCAGCCGTGGCGGGCCTGCTGCTGACCGCGCCGCAGAGCCAGGCCGCCACCGGCCACCAGCGGGCCGTTCCCTGTGCCGACAAGTCGCTGACGGTCCGGGCGAAGGCCGCGGCAGGCGACCCGGCCGTCCTGCGGGTCAGTGTCACCAACCCGGGCACCCGCGCCTGCGTCGTCGACCAGGTGCCCACGGTGACCTTCGGGGACCTGGACGGGGCCGCGCTGCCCGTGCCCGAGGGCGGCACGGGCACCTACCGGCTCGCGGCGGGCGGCACCGCCTACGCCGACGTCCGGACCATCGCCGACCCGGCGGACCCCGAGGCCCGCCGGGTGGACGCGGTCACGGTGGCGGCGTCCGCGGCGCACCGGGGCCGCTCCTTCACCGCCGCACAGCTCGGCACCGGCCGGCAGGTTCTCGTCTGGGAGCCGGTGACCACGTGGTGGCAGCCGTCCGCCGCGGCCGCCGACCGGGCCGTCGGGCTCGGCTGACCACCCGCCGGGGCGGGTGGCCGGCCGGGCGGCTCAGTCGAGCACCAGCTCGGGCGAGTAGAGGTCCAGCCACCCCGCGAGGTCCAGGGTGCGTTCCAGGCCGCGCCGCGCCGCCTGGTTGCTGACCGGCTCGGTGCGCTCGGCGATCAACCGGACCCGGTCGCGGTCGATCACGTCGAAGACGGGGTGGGACGGCCGGGCCAGCACCTCCTTGACCTGCTCCTGGAGCGCGCGGGCGTACTGCGGGTCCTGCGTGGACGGGTACGGGCTCTTCACCCGGTCGTACACCGAGCGGGGCAGGACGTCCGCCGCCGCCTCCCGGAGCAGGCTCTTCTCCCGGCCGTCGAAGGACTTCAGGGCCCAGGGCGCGTTGTAGACGTACTCGACCAGCCGGTGGTCGCAGAACGGCACCCGGACCTCGAGGCCGACGGCCATGCTCATCCGGTCCTTGCGGTCGAGCAGCATCCGGACGAAGCGGGTCAGGTGCAGATAGCTCATCCGCCGCATCTGGTGCTCGAAGTCGCTCTCGCCGTCCAGCCGGTCGATGGCGCCGACCGCGTCGCGGTACCCCTGGGCCACATAGCCCTCCAGGTCGAGGGACTTGGCGAGGTCGGCGCGGAGCACGTCGGCGTCATCGCCGAAGTGCCGGCCCATGGCCACCAGCCAGGGGAAGGTGTCGGCGCGGCGTGCCTCGTCGTCGAAGAACTGGAGGTAGCCGCCGAAGACTTCGTCGGCGGACTCGCCGGACAGCGCCACCGTGGACTTCTCCCGGATGGCGCGGAAGAGCAGCAGCAGGGAGCTGTCCATGTCGCCGAGACCGGCCGGCAGGTCACGGGCCCGGATCACCTGCCTGCGCACGGCGGGGTCGGCGAGGGACTCGGAATCGAGCACGATGTCCTGGTGTTCCGTGCCGGAGAGCCGTGCCACGTCGTGCACGAACGGCGTGTCGGGGGTGCCGCGCAGTTCGTCGGCGACGAAGTGCTCGGTCTGGCCGACGAAGTCGACGGCGAAGCTGCGCACCTTCTCGCCGTGCGCGGCGAGTTGCCGGGCGGCGATCGCGGTCATGGCGGAGGAGTCGAGCCCGCCGGAGAGCAGGGTGCAGCGCGGCACGTCGGCGACCAGCTGGCGGCGCACGATGTCGTCGAGGAGCGAGCGCACGGTGGCGACGGTGGTGTCCCGGTCGTCGGTGTGCGGACGGGTCTCGAGTCGCCAGTACACACGGGTGGACAGGCCGTCGCGGTCGACGGTGACGACGGTGCCGGGCTCCACCTCGCGCATACCGTCCCAGACGGCGTGTCCGGGCGTCTTGACCATGACGAACAGCTCGCGCAGTCCGTCCAGCGTGACCCGGGGCCGGACCGCCGGATTGGCCAGGATCGCCTTGGGTTCGGAGCCGAACAGGACGCCGTCGGAGGTCGGGTAGTAGTAGAAGGGCTTGATCCCCATGCGGTCGCGGATCATCACGAGCTTGTCGTGCCGGCCGTCCCAGACGGCGAACGCGTACATGCCGTTGAGGCGCTCGGCGACCGCGTCGCCCCACTCCAGGTAGGCGTGCAGCACGACCTCGGTGTCGGAGTCGGTGGTGAACCGGTGGCCCCGGTCCGCGAGTTCCCGGCGCAGCTCGGTGAAGTTGTACGCCTCCCCGGAGTAGACCAGGGCTATGTTCCCCTCCGGGGTCCGCAGGGACATCGGCTGACGGCCGCCGGGCAGGTCGATGATGGCGAGCCGACGGTGGCCCAGGGCGGCGGGGCCCTCGCACCAGGTGCCGCGGTCGTCCGGGCCGCGGCAGGCCATCGTCTCGGTCATCGCATGCAAAGTGGTGGACTCCGCCGCCAGATCACGGTCGAAGGAGACCCATCCGGTGATGCCGCACATGCGCTACCTCCTGCCTCAGGCTGTCGGGAGATCCCTCGGTCACCTGCGGTTTTCTCGCTGACGGGAGACCGGCCGGCAAACCAGTTGTATCGAGCATCTATATGACGAGCGTCCGTCAGTTGCTCGCGCGCGTCAACGCGGCCGTAACACGAGGGGGCCGTCCGGCCCACGGTTTCGGCCGCTTTTTGCCTCAGCGAAAACCGGGCACCGGCCTGTCGCCGCGCTTTTGCCGCCAGGAACAGGCCACAGGCAAAAACTTCATCAAGCAACTCGCGCGTTACGGCTTCGCGGCCAGAAACGCGTCGAGCGCCCCGGTCAGCTCGGCCGGCCGCTCCAGCGGCAGCTCGTGCCCCGCGTTCAGAACGCGCACGACCGCGTCGGGACAGGCCTTCGCCATCCGGAGCATCTGGCGCAGCGGCAGCTGGACATCGTGGTATCCGTGCACGATCAGGGTCGGTACGGAGATCTCGCCGGCCCGGTCCAGGACGTCGAAGGCCCGCATCGCGCCGTAGAGCGTCATGACGACCTCGCGCGGGGTGGCGGCGGAGGCGCGGACATGGGCCCGGATCTCCTCGCGCGGGTAGCCGGGCGCGAAGGCCCGCCGGATGTTGGCGGCCACGAACAGCCTGAACGGCACCAGCGTGGAGGCCGCCATCAGCATGCCCCGGCCGCGGCTGTAGGTCATCCGGCCGATGGTGCCCACCAGCACCATCCGCTCCACCCGCGCGGGGTGGTCGAGGGCGATGGTCTGTGCGACCATCCCGCCCATCGAGTGGCCGACCAGCACACACCGCTCCACCCCGAGGTGGTCGAGGAGCGCGAGGACGTCCCGCGCGAGTTCGGCGATCGTCCGCACCCCGGCGCCCGTGCTCTGTCCGTGCCCGCGCAGATCGAGCCGGATCACCCGCCGCGCGGCGGAGAAGTGCGCCAGCTGGTGGTCCCAGCGGTGCCGGTCGGCGGTCCAGCCGTGCACGAACACCACGGGTGCGTCCGCCGCTCCGCGGGGGCCCTCGTCGTCGTACGCCAGCGTCGCTCCGTCGACGTCGAGCTGCGGCATGAGGGCCTCCTGGGGTGCGGCACGGTCTGGTTACTGACGAGTACGGTATCCGGCCGCGCGGTCCCGCGTCACCGGCGCCGGACGGGAATTCCCGGCGGCGGAGGGCGGTGGCGGCGAGGTCCGGATTACCCCGAATGCCGGACAGGTGAATCCGCCCTATCGTGCTGTCATGGAGCACGCACTCAGTCCCGCGACCCTTGCCGAACTGCGGCGCCCGCGCCCTTACCCGGCCGTGTCCGTGCTGACGCCGACGCACCGGCGTGAACCCGAGAAGGGCCAGGATCCGGTCCGGCTGCGCAATGTGGTGGCCGAGGCCAGAAAGCGGTTGGAATCCGATCCCTCCGTCACCCGGGAGCGCCGCGTCGACGTGGTGGCACAGCTCGACCGCGCCCTGGCGGAGGTGGATCTGGCGCACGCCGAGGACGGCCTGGTGATCTTCGCGGCGCCGGGCGAGCACCAGGTGTGGTCGCTGGCCCGCAGCGTCCCCGAGCGCGTGGTGTTCTCGGACACCTTCCTCACCCGCAATCTGGTGTCGGCCCAGGCCGCCGAGCGGCCGTTCTGGGTGCTGTCGCTCTCCGCCGACCGCATCACGCTGTGGAGCGGCGGCCCCGACCGGGTCGTCGAGGACCACTCCGGCGGCTTCCCGCTGCTGCACGTCCGGGAGAACTTCGACGCCGAGCGGCTGATGCGGATCGGCGACCAGCCGAGCACCTTCACCGACGAGGCCACGCGCCAGTACCTGCGCGAGGCGGACACCGCCATGAGCACGGTCCTGCGCGAGCAGCCCCGGCCGCTGTACGTCACCGGCACCCAGGCGGCCCTGTCGCTGCTGGAGGAGGTCGGCAGCGTCGCCAAGGCCGCCGTGCACGTCGCGCGCGGCGGGCTCGCCCACGCGGGTCCTGAGGCCGTGTGGCAGGCGCTCCGGCCGGTCCTGGAGACGGAGTCCCGCCGGGACGCCTCGTCCGTCATGGGGGAACTGACCTCGGCCCGCGGGCACAAGACCTTCGCGGCCGGGGTGGACGAGCTGTGGCAGAACGCCCGGGACGGCCGGGTCCGGCTGCTCGCCGTCGAGGAGAACTACCGCACGACCGTCCGCGACGACGGCGACCATCTCGTCCCGGCCCTCGCGGGCGACCTGGACGCCCGGGACGACATCGTGGACGAGATCGTCGAGCAGTGTCTGGAGACCGGCGCCGACGTCCGCTTCGTCCCGGACGGCGCGCTGGGCGACGCGGGCGGCATCGCGGGGGTCCTGCGGTACTGAGGCACTCCCCGGGCGGCACGGACCGCGCTCCCTGGGCGGCGTACGCTACGGCGGCATCGTCGGCGTAAGGGAGCGCGCGCATGGGTGATCTGCTGGGTGTGGCCGTGCTGGGTGCCGGACACATGGGCACGGACCATGTACGGCGCCTGGACGAAGTGGTCAGCGGCGCCCGGGTGGCCGCGGTGGCCGACCCCGATGTCGAGCGCGCGAAGGCCGCCGCGGCCGGCCTGGACGGCGTCCTGGTGCACACCGATCCGGTGGCCGTGCTGGACGCGCCGGGCGTGGCCGCCGTCCTGATCGCCTCCCCGGGACCCGCGCACGAGGAGGCAATGCTCGCCGCGTTCGAGCGGGGCCTGCCCGTGCTGTGCGAGAAGCCCATGGTGCCGGACTCCACAGGCGCGCTGCGGGTGGTGGAGGCCGAGGCACGGCTCGGCCGCAGGCTGGCGCAGATCGGCTTCATGCGGCGCTACGACAGCGAGTACGCGAAGCTCAAGGCGCTGCTGGACGGCGGCGGCCTGGGCCGCCCGCTGATGCTGCACTGCACCCATCGCAACGTCTCCTCCCCCGGCCACTTCACCAGCGCCATGCTGATCAACAGCTCGGTCTCGCACGAGATCGACGCGGCCCGCTGGCTGCTCGACCAGGAGCTGACCGCGGTCACCGTGCTGCGGCCCACGCCGTCCGCCGGCGCCCCCGAGGGCCTGCTCGACCCGCAGTTCGTGCTGTTCGAGACCGAGCGGGGCGCCCTGGTGGACGTGGAGGTCTTCGTGAACTGCGGCTTCGGCTACCAGGTGCGCTGCGAGGCGGTGTGCGAGGCGGGCAGTGCGCGGATCGGCGACGAGCGCACCATGGTGGTCAGCACCGCGGGCAGCGCCCGCGAGGCGGTCGCGCAGGACTATCTCGTGCGCTTCGCCGACGCCTATGACCGCGAGGTGCAGGCGTGGGTCGACGCGACCCGGCGCGGCGAGGTCACCGGCCCGACCGTATGGGACGGGTACGCGGCCTCGGCCGTCGCCGAGGCGGGGGTCCGGGCGCTGGAGACCGGCGGCCGGGTCGCCGTCGAACTGGCCCCGCGCCCGGACCTGTACGCCCGGGTCAGCCGCTGACGCTCGCCGCGCCCGTCTCCAGGTGCCCGGTGAACCGGCGCGACCAGGCCGCGTCGGAGTCGACGGTCACCGTGAAGTCGTACCAGCCGTTCTGGTACGCGACGGCGTTGAAGTAGTCCTCCTTCGAGGCACCCGCGGCGACGGTGTACGTCCAGGGTCCGTCGGTGCGGTACTGGTTGGAGGTGATGGTGAACTTCACCGCCGACGCGCCGGAGTTGGTCATCTTGAAGTAGACGGCCGGCTTGCCCGTGCCGGGCTCCACGGCGTACCTGGAGCTCACCTCGGCCGTCCTGCCCGCCGCGTTCGCGTCGCCGCGGAAGCGGCGCAGGAAGCGGTTGGGGCCGACCATGCTCAGGTCGTACTTGCCGGCGCCGGCGCCCAGGCCGATGTTGAAGTAGTCGGAGGCGGTGCCGCCCGCCTCGACCGTGTACTGGTAGGGCGTGCTGTCCCGGTAGGCGTTGGGGTGGAGGGAGAAGTGCGCCGCCCGGGAGGCCGGGGCGCCCTGGTTGGTCATCGTGAACCAGGCGAGGATCTTGCCGGCGGCCCCGAACTCCAGGTGGTCGAGGTAGCCGTTCGGCTGGTACGGCAGCGCGCGGGCCGGGCGGGTGCCGGGCTCCTGGGCGGGCAGCGCGTTGTTCGCCGGCACCGGGTTGGGCAGCGGGCCGCAGGTGCCGATGCCGAGGACGCCCGTCGCGGGCAGCGTGACCGGGCCGAGGACCGGGTGGGCGAAGTCGAAGACGCCGGTCAGGTCGCCGCTCACCGTGCGCCGCCAGTCGCTGATGTTGGGGCACTTGGCGGGCTTGCCGATCGCCGCCGTCCAGGTCTCCAGGAAGCGCAGCACCGAGGTGTGCTCGAAGACCTCCGAGGAGACCCAGCCGCCCCGGGTCCAGGGCGAGACGACGAGCATCGGCACGCGGAAGCCGAAGCCGTACGGCACCCCGTTGAGGAACTCCCCCGCGGTGCCGGCGGGCGGCGCGGGCGGCGGCACGTGGTCGAAGAAGCCGTCGTTCTCGTCGTAGTTGAGGAACAGGACGGTCGAGTCGAAGACGTCCTGGTCGGCGGCGAGGGCCTGGTACACCAGGCTGATGAAGTGGGCGCCGTCGCCGGGCGGGGCGTAGGGGTGCTCGGAGAACGCCTGGTTCGGGACGACCCAGGAGACCTGCGGCAGGGTGCCCGCGAGGACGTCGGCCTTGATGGCGGCGGCGATGTCGTCCGGGGTCGAGCCGGTCGCCTTCGGCACGGAGGACATGCCCCGGTCGTACAGCGGGTCGCCCGGCGCCGCGGTCGCGAACTTCTTGAAGTAGGCGCAGCCGTTGTCGCCGTAGTTGTCCTGCGCGTTCTGGTAGACCTTCCAGGTCACCCCGGCGGCCTGCAGCGCCTCGGCGTAGTTCTGCCAGGTCAGGCCGGACTCGTCACCGCCGTCGTAGCTGGCGGCGTCGACCTTGCCGCTCCACAGGTAGGTCCGGTTGGGGCCGGTCGCGCTGAGCGTGGAGCAGAAATAGGCGTCGCAGATGGTGTAGTTGTCGGCGAGCGCGTAATGGAACGGGATGTCGGAGCGGTCCAGATAGCCGAGCGAGCGGACGTTGCCCACGCCCGACACCCAGTTGTCCATACGGCCCTTGTTCCACGCTGAGTGCTGCGAGGACCAGGAGTGGGGCAGGTCGCCGCTGCACTGGGCCAGGGTCTCGCCGTCCTTGCCGCCCGCGTCCGGGGTCGCGCTGAGCTTCCACGGGTACTGGCGGCCGGGCCCGTTGGGCTGGTTGAAGACCGAGTAGCCGCCGCTCAGGGTGATACCGCTGCGGTCGTCGAAGCCGCGTACGCCCCTGAGACGGCCGAAGTAATGGTCGAAGCTGCGGTTCTCCTGCATCAGGACCACCACGTGCTTCACGTCCTTGATCGTGCCGGTCGCCGTGGTGGCAGCGGCAGCCGTGGTGCGCGTGCCGGTGCCCAGCGCCACACCCGCCGCCACGGAAGCGCCGAGCCCCACGAAGCCTCTTCGGCTGATCGGTGTCATTCGCCTCGTCCTCGTCCCCGGTGCGCCCCTGCGGTACACCGCGCGCCAGGGTGCACGCGGTGGCCGTCGGGGGCCATACCCGTGCGGTGAGTCGAAGATGAACATAGGACAAAGTCGTGTCCGTGCGCCCCGCCGCCCCCCGCGACCTGCTCACACCCCGCCGAACAGGGAGCTGAGCCCCCGCTCCACCACCTGCGCCACGTCCTCCTGTCCGCACGCCACCAGCTCGTACGTGCGCACCAGGAAGCGGCGCAGCGCCGCGGCCGGGAACAGCAGCAGGGCCATGCCGTGCGGCGAGTGGAACTCCAGTACGGTCCGGGTGCGGCCGTACGGCCATATCTGTACGTCCCCGTGGCCGGCCGGGGCCCGCAGCCCCTGGTCGAGCAGGGCGCGGGCGAAGGTCCAGGTGACCTCCTCGCCGTGCAGCGCGGCCTCGGCCGGGAAGTCGAGGAAGACGGCGAGGGGGTCGTCCGCGGTGTAGCGCAGGGTGACCGACACCGGGACCTCCTGGTCCTCGGCGGTGATGAGCCTGGCCTGGGCGAGCTGTGCGACGGTGATGTCCATGTCTTTAAGGAGTACGCAAGGGCCCCTCGCATGCCGCCAATTCCGGTCAGAGTTCGACAGGTACCGGCCGCCGTGCAGCATATGTGAACTGGGAAACGTCGAACATTCGCGTGAACGCCACATACAGGCGCCCCGGCCGACTCAACTCGCGTAAGCCTCGTACGACTTGACCGCTACGACACGTACGTCATCCGTATCTCCGGATCGCTCCGGGAAGACTCTGGCATATGCCTGAAGCACCACCGTATCGTGTGTTGCCAAATCCCTTACAGCGCGTCGCGGGCTGTGCCAAAGTCGTAATGGTCCCCGTCGTTCCCGCCGTACCGTCCCTCCCCCATTCGGAGTGCGTCATGCCGTCCCCAGTCTCCGCGGACCGCCCAGCCGCCCAGCCGCCCGGACGCGGCTCGGTCGAGGCGTTGATAACGCAGACGCGGCGGCTCAAGGGAGACGTGAACGCGGTACGGCGGGACACCCGGAGCGACGGTTCGGACCCCCAGGAACGCTGGCAGCGCGCCCTGTGTGATCTCGCCCTGCACCAACTGGACGACCTGGACACCCACTTGGCCCAGCTGCGGGAGGGCCCGCCGCCCGCGCCCGCCGGGTCAGCCGAGCCGGCCGCCGTCCGCCCCGCGCCGGCCGCCGTCCCCCGCGGTTCGCTGCTCAGCCGGGTCGGCAGCGCCGAGTGGAACCTGCTCACGGACGAGGCCACCTGGTCCGGCGAGCTGTACCAGATCCTCGGCATCGACCCGGACCGCCCCGCCCTCACCCTGGACGAACTGCCCAGCCTCGTCCTGGACGAGGACCGGCCGAAGCTCACCGCGATGGTCACGGACTGCCTGGTCGACGCCAAGCCGATCGACGGCGAGTTCCGTGTCGTACGGCCCGAGGGCACCCTGCGGACCGTGCACATGATGGGCGAACCCGTGCTCGGCGCCGACGGCGGCACGGCCTCCATGTGGGCCGTGCTCCGCGACGTCAGCGAACTGCGCCGCAATCAGCGGACGGTGTGCGAGACCCGTGACTCGCTGCACCACCACCGCCGGCAGGAGCAGACCGAGCACCGGCTCGCGGCAGAGCTGCAGGAAGCCGTGCTACCGCCATGGCGCGGCTCCCTGCGGCTCCCGCACGAGGGGGCACGGGCGACCCTGGACCTGGCCGCCCACCGCCTCCCCGCCGCGACGGCCACCCCGATCGGCGGGGACTGGTACGACGCGCTGGAACTGCCCGACGGCCAGACCCTGCTCAGCGTCGGCGACCTCACCGGACAGGGCGTGACCGTCGCCTCCGGCATGGCGATGCTGCTCGGCGCCGTACGCGGCATGGCCATGGCCGGGACAGCGCCCGGCCAGTTGCTGGCCATGCTGAACCAGTTGCTCGACGCCACCGTGCAGCCCGCCCTCGGCAGCGCCGTCTGCTGCCGCTACCGGCCCGAGACCCGCTCCCTGGTCTGGGCGCAGGCGGGACACCCCGCCCCGCTGCTGTACCGCGACGGGACGGGGCGCACGCTGGACACACCCGACGGCGTCCTCCTCGGCGCCTCCTCGGGCGCCGCCTACGGGGAGTCCGAGGTCACCCTGGCCCCGGGCGACCTGCTCCTCCTGCACACCGACGGGCTGATGTCGGGCCACAGCAGGTCGGCGGCCGTGGACCGGCTCATCGGCCTCGCCCCACGGTTCGGCGCGGCGCGCACCGCGCAGGACTGTGTGCGCACGGTCGTCGAGGAGTTCGGCGGCGCCGGGCGCGAGGACGACGCGTGTGTGCTCGTCGCCAAGGTCACCGGGTGACGGTCACCGGATGACCGGCCAGGTCACCGGATGACCGGTCGGGCATGGCCGAGCAGGGCACCGCGCAGCCGTCCCGCCGGGCCGTGCTGACGGGTCCGCCGGAGCGGACAGCGCACAGGCCCCCTATGCCTGGGCGCTGTTGCCGTCCGACTTGGCCCTCGGCTTGGGCAGGGCGAGCCTGATCTCCTCCCGCAGCTCGTGGATCTTCGGGTACCCGGCGTACTCGGCGGTCAGCCGGTACATCTGCCGCAGCCGGTCCCAGGTGCGACGGGAGGAGTTCGAACCCATCGACATCAGGGCCAGCCGGGCGTAGCGATCGGCCTGTTCGGGGTCGTCGGCGATGAAGCAGGCCGACGCCATGGACAGATGGTCGAAGATCTTCGACCGCTCCCGTCCGTCCACGCGCAGGGCCAGGGCCTTCTCCGCGTAGTACTGGGCGTGCACGGCCTCGCCCGGGTCGAACTCCGCCAGGGTGCGGTAGGCGAGCGCCTGCATGCCGTACAGATCCTCGTCCTTGAAGGTCTGCATCCAGTCCGGCGTCTCCACGTCCTGCCATTCGGAGACGAAGAGGTCCTCCGCCTGACCGAGCGTGCGGCGCATCGCCCGGCCCTTGCCCATCGACGCCTGCGCCCAGGCCTCGATGGTGTGGAACATCGCCTTCGTGCGCGGCTGCAGCCGGCCGCCGGAACCGGACTGGGCGAGCTTCATCAGGTCCAGGGCGTCGCCGGGGCGGCCGAGGTGCACCATCTGCCGGGCCGCCCGGGACAGCGCCTCACCGGCGCGCGGCCGGTCACCGCCCTCGCGGGCGGCGTGGGCGGCGATGACGAAGTACTTCTGCGCCGTGGGTTCCAGGCCGACGTCGTGCGACATCCAGCCGGCGAGGACGGCGAGGTTGGCCGCGACGCCCCACAGGCGCCGCTGGAGGTGGGGAGGATGGTGATAGGCGAGCATGCCGCCCACCTCGTTGAGCTGGCCCACGACCGCCTTGCGCTGCAGCCCGCCGCCACGGGCCGCGTCCCAGGCGCGGAACACTTCGACCGAGCGCTCCAGCTCCTCGATCTCCTGAGAGCCGATGGGGGCCGCCTCGTACCGGTCGAATCCGGCGGGGTCGGCGTGCAGGGGGTCGTCGAGTACAGGGGCGTCGGCCTTCAGGGCCGGGTCGGTGTGCAGCCAGTCGTGCATGGCGCTGCTGAGTGTGGATCCCGCGGCGAGCGCGGCACCCGCACCCACCAAGCCGCGTCGGTTGAGCATGAGGTCCATTCCCGTGAATTCGGTGAGGACCGCGGCGGTCCGTTCGGGCGCCCACGGCACTCCGTCGGGATGTTCCTCGATCCCGTCGGCCTGCCGTTTCCCCGTACGCCCGTGCCGCACCAGACCGAGGTCCTCAATGGTCACGACACGGCCGAGACGCTCGGTGAACAGGGCCGCCAGCACCCGCGGCACGGGATCGCGCGGGATCTCTCCCATGTCGATCCACCGCCGCACCCGGGAGGTGTCGGTCGCCAGCTGGGGGTGGCCCATGGCCCCCGCCTGCCGGTTGACCAGTCTCGCGAGTTCGCCCTTCGACCAGCCGGCCAGGCCGAACAGGTCCGTCAGGCGGGTGTTGGGTTGTCCGCTCACGTCAAGCCCCCAGGTTCTCGGCTGAGTTGACAGTAGCCCCGTGGGAGTTGCCGGGCGACTATTCGCCACGGTTCGCCAGGGTGCGCCAGATGGTGTGCCACTGGGCATCGGGTGTCAGGTAGGAACGAGCCACCCCGGCCCGGTCGCCACCTCCCTGTGACGGCCATCCGGTCGCATATGTCGGGCACATTCCCCAGGATGTGCCCGGCTGACCGGGCCGGGTGGGCGCACGCTCTGGAAACCACGCTCACGGGGCACGCCCCGCGAGCAAGGGTTCGGAGCGCGGACGTACAGGCAGGCACAGCAGGCACACGAAGGGATCTGTTTCTCCCATGTACGCAGCATCGTCCTCCGTGTCCGCCCCGCCCCGGCCGCTGCGCTCCCGCCCGGCGGGCGGCGGGCCGTACCTCGACCCGGCGGCGCGTCCGGGCGGGCCCGTGCTGGGCGCGGGCCGGGCCCGGCGGCTACCGGGCCAGCCCGGGACCCAACCGCTCAGCGGAAGGCTGGACTTGTCCGGCCCCCAGGGCGCGCAGCTGCGCGCCGCGCTCGCCTCGGTGCACCGGATCTGCCCGGAGTTCGCTCCGGTGCAGGTCCTGCGGCGCAGCGGACGGTCCGTCCTCCTCGTCGGGACGACAGGGCGCAGCACGGCCGTCGCCAAGTGTCTCCTCGACCACTCGCCCGCCTGGGCGGAGGGGAGCCGCCACGAAATAGCCGCATACCGCTCGTTCGTCCGGCACCGGCCGCCGGTCCGGGTGCCGAGGCTGATCGCGGCGGACCCGGACAACTGCACACTGGTGATCGAGCGGATGCCGGGCCGGACGGCGTCGCTCCAGCGGCATCCGACGGACGCACCGCCCCGCGCCGACATCCGGACCGCGCTCGGTGCGATCTGCCGGGTGAACGCCTGGCGGCCCCCGGCCGGCACCTTCGACATGCCGCTGGACTACGCGGCCCGGATCTCCCGGTACCACGAACTGGGTCTGCTCACCGACCGGGACCTCGGCGACCTGCAGAAGCTGCTGCACGGCATCGCCCACGAGGTGGGCCGGCACGGCATGCTCCAGTTCTGCCACGGCGACGCCCTGCTCTCGAACATCCTGCTCTCACCGGCCGGTCCAGTGCTGGTGGACTGGGAGCACGCGGGCTGGTACCTGCCGGGGTACGACCTGGCGACGCTGTGGCTGGTCCTCGGGGACGCGCCGATGGCCCGGCGGCAGATCAGCCAGATCGCCCAGTCCGCCGGCCCGGCCTCCCGGGACGCCTTCCTGGTGAACCTGATGCTCCTGCTGACCCGCGAGATCCGTACGTACGAGACGGCCGTGCAGCGTTCGATGCACGAAACGGCCCCGGCGGCACCGGGCACGGGCACGGCCCACCCGGGCGCTGCGCCGTCCGGCGAGGAACAGCGGCTGCTGCTCAGGCGGCTGCACGACGACTGTCAGATGGCCCGCAGGGCCGTGCGTGCGGCGGTCGGCACTCGCTGACGGGGACGACGGCTCCGCGGTGTGCCCTGAGCGGCGGCGCACCGCGGACCTTCGTGTCCGTGCCCGCAACTCCGGCGCCGGGCGCGGTCACTGGTGTACGCCAGTGACGCCGCGCAGGCCCGCGCGCCTTGGCGGCGAAACTCGCCGAAACCCCCGTGACATGGGAAATCGCCGTCCTGACGGCATCATTGACGGATCGTCGGCAAGCCGGTACCACAGACCCAGCTCGGCGCCGCACGCCCCGCCACGCTCCGCCCGTCACAGGAGGCCGCATTGCGAGGATCCGCCACCGACCCCACGTCCCCTTCCGGCCCCAGACATCTGCGGCGAACCGCCGTTCCGCTCGCCTCGGCGGCCCTGCTGCTGCCCCTGCTCGGCGCGGCCCCGGCCCACACCGGGCCGGCCACGGATTCCACGCACCGGCTCCAGGAGGCGTTCGCCGCAGCGGCGGCCGACTACCACGTGCCGCAGAGCGTGCTGCTGGCCGTCTCCTATCTCCAGTCCCGCTGGGACTGGCACGGCGGAGCGCCGAGTGTGACCGGCGGCTACGGCCCGATGCACCTCACCGACGCCAGGACCGCGATCGCCACCGCCGAGCACTTCGCCGGGGGCTCCGAGGACGCCCGCGGCGACACCGCGCGTGCCGCCCTGCACCCCACGGTCGAGGCACCGGCCGAGTCTGCGGTCCCGGCGCGGCTGAAGACGCTGCCGCGGGCCGCCGAGCTGACCGGCATCCCGGCCGCCGAGCTGCGCACGGACCCCGCGGCGAACGTGGCCGGCGGCGCCGCCCTGCTCGCCGCCGCGCAGAAGCAGCTCGGTGAGAACCTGAGCGCCGACCCGGCCGACTGGTACGGCGCGGTGGCCAGGTTCTCCGGGGCCGACGACACGGCGACCGCCGCCGCGTACGCCGACGACGTGTACGACGTGCTGCGCACGGGCGAGGAACGCACCACGGACGGCGGCCAGCTGATGGCCCTGGCCGCCCAGCCGCGGCTGACGGCGGACACCGCCCAGCTGAAGCGGGCCGGTCTGCGTACGCTGCCCACCGACGGCACCGAATGCCCGAGGTCGGTGTCCTGCGAGTCGGTCCCGGCGCCCTACGCGGAGTTCGGGGACAACGACTACGGAAACCACGACCTGGGCGACCGCCCGGCGTCCCAGAGCGTCAAGTACATCGTCATCCATGACACGGAGGGCACCTGGGACGGCGTCCTGAACCTGGTCCAGGACCCCACCTATGTGTCGTGGAACTACACGATCCGCTCGACCGACGGTCTGATCGCCCAGCACGTCAAGGCGAAGGACGTGGCCTGGCACGCGGGCAACTGGTACATCAACGCCAAGTCGATCGGCATCGAGCACGAGGGCTTCCTCGCCGAGCCGGACGCCTGGTACACGGAGGCGATGTACCGGTCGTCGGCTCGGCTGGTGAAGTACCTGAGCCGGACGTACCGGATCCCGCTGGACCGGCAGCACATCCTGGGCCACGACAACGTCCCCGGCCCGACCGCCTCCACCGTTCCGGGCATGCACACGGACCCGGGCCCGTACTGGGACTGGCGGCACTACTTCCAGCTGCTGGGCCACCCGTTCCGGCGCACGGCCGGCGCGCACTCGGGAGCGGTGACGATCCTGCCGGACTACGCCGCGAACCAGCCCGTCTACACCGGCTGCACCACCAAGGGTGAGCCCTGCGCCGCGCACGGCTCCAGCGAGGTGCGGCTGTACTCGGACCACGATGTGAACGCCCCGCTGATCAAGGACATCGGCCTGGGGACGGCCCCGACCGACGGGGTGAACGACCTGTCCTCGCGGGTCTCCACCGGCCAGCAGTACGCGGTCGCCGACCGCTGGGGCGACTGGACGGCCGTCTGGTACCTCGGGCAGAAGGCATGGTTCCGCAATCCCCGGAAGGAACCGGCGGCGGTACCGGCGAAGACCCTCGTGGTGACCCCGCGCGACGGCCTGGCGAGCGTCCCGGTGTACGGCCGGGCCTATCCGGAGAAGGCGGCCTATCCCGCGGACGTCCCCGCCCAGTCGGTGGTGCCGCTGCCCTACACCGTCCCGGCCGGGCAGAGGTACGTGGTCGGTGACGCGGTGCCCGGCGAGTACTACTACGCGGTCACCTTCACCACCGACTCGCACCGGGTGGTGGCGGGCAAGGACCTGTACTACGAGATCCAGTACGGCCACCGGGTCGGGTTCGTCCGGGCCGCGGACGTGGTGCTGGAGCGCTCGGCGCGCTAGCGGCGCACGCGGTGTCTCAGCCCTGCTGGAAAAGCTCCGCCGGGAGCGGCTTCAGCAGGGCGTACAGGTCGTCCGTGATGGGGCGGTCCCAGGCGGCGATGGTCACCAGGACGCCGTCGCTGCGGTCGAACTGGACGCAGGAGATCCGGCTCTCGGAGAGCTTCAGCCGCCGCACGATGAGGAGGTTGTCGCCCTGGAGCACCGGAGTGTCCTCGGTGCCGACCACGGTGATCTCTTCGTCGTTCTCCAGCGCCAGCAGCAGCTGGCCCACCTCGAAGGGGATCTCGCCCTCGGCGACGTCCCGGGCCGGGGAGCCCTCCGGGAGATTGCCGATGATCATGGCGGGGCCGCGTCCGCCGAACAGGTCGTAGCGCAGGAAGACACCCTGGCAGGTGCCGTCGGGGGCGGGCAGCAGGCCCGCGCCGAGATTGCCCGGCCAGTCGCCCGGGTCCATGGCCAGCACGTCGAAGTCGGGTCCGGCAGGGGTCGCGCTGCGGCGGCGGAGGAACGACATGCGGCCATGGTACGTGTCCGGGCTCCGGTGGGTGACTCGCGGGCACCCGAAAGATCGTCTACCGGAGAGGGCACTCGGCGAGCAGCTCGGCGGGGTCCGCGCCGGCCGGGCGCGCGACCGTACGGTCGGCGGGCGGGCGGCCCGCTCCGGCGATCCAGCGTTCCAGGGCGGTGAAGGCGGACCGGTGGCACGGCACCATCGGGCGGAGCCTGTCGGGGAAGGCGTCGGCCAGCGAGTCGGTGTGGGTGCCGTCCTCGATGCGGTAGTAGCGCAGCAGGGAGCCGCGGCCGGCCCGGTGGACCATGCCGGCGTAGACGTCGGAGTCCACGCTGATCGGCAGCAGCACGTCGAGGGTGCCCTGGAGGGTGATCAGGGGCTTGCCGATTCGGCCGGTCAGGGCGATGCGGCCGACCGCCCGGCGGACGGCGTCGGGGCGGGCCGGGTAGGCGTAGTCGGCGTCGCAGGCCGGGGTGCCGGGGGTGCAGAACGGGGTGCCGGCCTCGGCGTCGCCGTCGTAGCCGGGGTCGAGTTCCTCGCGGTAGATGCGCTGGGTGAGGTCCCAGTAGACCTGGTGGTGGTACGGCCACAGGAACGCGGAGCCGGCCGGGAAGCCCGCGCGGTGCAGGGCCGCCGCCGCCTCGGTGGCACCGGGTCCGCCGGCGGCCCAGACGGGGTAGTGGCGCAGCGCGGCCGGCAGGAAGGTGAGCGGGTTGGGGCCGTCGGTGCGCCAGAGGGTGCCCTCCCAGTCGACTCCGCCGTCGTACAGCTCGGGGTGGTGCTCCAGCTGCCAGCGCACCAGGTAACCGCCGTTGGAGATGCCGGTGGCGAGGGTGCGGGCCGGGGGCCGGTGGTAGCGCTGGGTGACGACGGTGCGGGCGGCGCGGGTGAGCTGGGTGAGGCGGGTGTTCCATTCGGCGATGGCGTCGCCGGGGCGGCGGCCGTCGCGGTAGAAGGCGGTGCCGGTGTTGCCCTTGTCGGTGGCGGCGTAGGCGTAGCCGCGGGCGAGCACCCAGTCGGCGATGGCCCGGTCGTTCGCGTACTGCTCCCGGTTGCCCGGGGTTCCGGCGACCACCAGGCCGCCGTTCCAGTGGTCGGGCAGCCGGAGGACGAACTGGGAGTCGTGGTGCCAGCCGTGGTTGGTGTTGCCGGCGGAGGTGTCCGGGAAGTAGCCGTCGATCTGGATGCCGGGGACGCCTGCGGGCGTGGGCAGGGCCTTGGGGGTGAGTCCCGCGTAGTCGGCCGGGTCGGTGTGGCCGGAGGCCACGGTGCCGGCGGTGGTCAGCTCGTCCAGGCAGTCGGCCCGTTGGTGTGCGGCGCCGGGCACCTGGAGCCGGGCCCGGCCGGCGCAGTGGGCGTCCGGTGCTCGCGAGCCGGCGGGTGCCGCCGCGGCCGGGGTGGCCAGGAGCGTGCAGACGGTCGCCAGCGCGAGCGCGCCGAGGCGGGTACGGCGGACCGGTCGGCCGGGCGGTGGGGTGCGGTGGGGTGGCATGGGATTCCTCCGGCAGGTGGGGACGCGCTGGAGGTTAGGGGTGCTGTGGTGGCTTCGGACATGTGTGGGGCCGCCATGATGATGGCCCGTTCGGGGGCGTCTGCCACCATGGCGGCCCGATGGGTCGGCTGACCCGCTGTCAGGGGCAGCCGCCGTCGGCGAGGGTGAAGTAGCCGGCGGGCGTCTCTTTCAGGGTGTGGGTGACGAACGTGTTGTACAGGCCCATGTTCTGGTGCGAGCCGACGGCGTAGGCGTAGCCGCCGCCGGTGGTGGCGCGTCCCGCCCGCACCTGGGCGTAGTTGCTCGCCGTCCAGCAGGCGGCGGGGGCCGGGTCGCCGGGGCCGGGGTCACCGGGGTCCGGTGTGCCGGGGCCTGAGGTGTCCAGGCCGAAGAACCGGGCGATCCAGCGGCTGGAGCAGATCGAGTCGAGGAAGTACGGGGCGCCGGTGGCCCCGCACTGCTCGGCGCCGCCGCCGGGGTCGACGGGGGTGCCGTGGCCGATGCCGGGGACGCGGTCGACCTCTACGGCGACCGTGCCGTCGGCGGCCAGGTACTGGTCCTGCCGGGTGGCGTTCGGCCCGATGGCCGTCGTGCGGGTGGGTGTCTGGGTCAGGCCGTGCAGGGCCGTCCACTGGTCGCGCAGTTCGGAGGCGGCGCGGGGGACGACGGTGGTGTCCTGGTCGCCGTACCAGATGGCGGCGCGCGGCCATGGCCCGGTGTACGCCGGGTAGGCGTCCCGCACCCGCTGGGCCCAGTCGGCCGGGCTCAGGTCGACGCCCGGGTTCATGCAGAGGTAGGGGCTGTTGTCCCGGGTGCAGTCGTAGGGCAGGCCGGCGACGACCGCGCCGGCGGAGAAGACGTCGGGGTAGGCGGCGAGCATGACCGCGGTCATGGCGCCGCCGGCGGACAGGCCGGTGACGTAGACGCGCCGCGGGTCGGCCCCGTAGCCGCTGACGGCGTGGCTCACCATCTGCCGGACGGACAGGGCCTCGCCCTGGCCGCGCCGGTTGTCGCCGGCCTGGAACCAGTTGAAGCACTTGCTCGGGTTGTTGGCGGTGCCGGTCTCCGCGAGGACCAGCAGGAAGCCGTCGCGGTCGGCGAGTTGCGGCAGCCCGGAGTTGTCGGCGTAGACCTGCGCGCTCTGGGTGCAGCCGTGCAGGGCCACGACCACCGGCGGGTGGGCCGGCAGGGCGGCGGGCCGGTACACGTACATGGTCAGGGCGCCCGGGTTGGCCCCGAAGTCGCTCACCTCGGTGAGCGTGACGGAGGCGCGGGCGGCGGGCGCGGGACCGGCGAGGACGGTGCCGAGGACGACGGCGAGGACGGCGAGCAGGCGGAGCACCGCACGGGCGTGCGGGGGCGCCCCGGGTGACTTGCCGGACGCGGGCTGTGGCATGACGGCTCCTTCGGAGGACACACGGGCCCAGGCCGCCCCCTGTGGGAGGGGGGCCGGCGCTGGGAGTGGCGGAACCATAGGTTCGGGTGTGTCCGGGCACCATGGCGCCGCGCACCACAGCCTGCTGAGGGTGAGTCGGCACCGCGGGCATTGCGGAGCACCGCGCGGTCTGCTACGCCGACGTGTCCTCGGCCTCGTTCTCCGGCGGGGCCGGCGGCACCACCGCGACCGGGCTCGCCGCGTGCAGCAGGACGGCCTGGGTGACGGAGCCCATCATGCGGGCCGGGGAGAGCAGCCGCCGCCGGTGCCGGCCGACGACGACCAGGTCGGCGTCCTTGGAGGCGGCGACCAGGCGGCCGGCCGCGTCGCCGGGCAGCGCCTCGGCGTCGGCGCGGATCCCGGGGTGCCGCTCGCGGTGCGGGGCGAGGAAGCCGTCGGCCAGGATGCGGGTCTCGCCCTCCACGGCGACCTGGTCGACCAGGGGCGGAACCACCTGGCCCGGTGCGGACCAGGTCTGCAACGGCCAGGGATAGGCGGCGATCACCTGGAGCCGGGCGCCGCGCAGGGCGGCCTCGGCGAAGGCGAAGGCGAGCACGCCGTCGTCGGGGCTGTCGACGTGCACGCCGACGACGACCCGGGGCCCCGGTTCGGCGGGCCCGTCCCCGTGCACCTCCCGGCCGGGCGGGGGCACGACGACCACCGGGCACTCGGCGTCCCGGGCGGCGGCGAGGCCGTTGGAGCCCAGCAGCAGGCTGGCGAAGCCGCCGCGCCCCCGGGAGCCGAGCACCAACAGCTGGGCGTCGCGGCCCAGTTCGGGCAGTACGGCGCCCGGTACACCTTCCAGGGCGACGTACTCCACGGCCGGCTCGTCCGCGCGGCCCGCGATCCGGTCGCGCACCTCGTCGAGGACCGGGTCGCCCTGCGCGTCGGGCGGCCCGGCGACCAGCACGTCGGCCTGGCCCCAGGCCGCGTACTGCCGTACGTGCACCACGCGCAGCGGTGCCGCGCGGCGATGTGCGGCGTCCAGGGCCCAGTCCAGGGCGCGCAGACTGTCCGCGGAACCGTCGACCGCGGCGATGACCGGCGCAGCGCTCATCCTTTTCCTCACCTCCGGAACACGACCTTCCCCTTGCTGGGGCCAGCCTCGCTCAGAGGCGGGCCCCACGGGGTGCTGTTGATCGCGTGTCCGGAAATCGGGTCGGAACACCCCCGGTTCAGGTGAGGTTCCGGTGCGGCTCCCGGAGGGCTTCAGGTGAGGTCGAACTCGCCCTCGCGCGCGCCGGAGACGAAGGCGCCCCACTCCGCGGGGGTGAAGATCAGGGAAGGACTCTCCGGCCGTTCGCTGTTGCGCATCGCGATGAAGCCTTCGATGAAGGCGATCTGGACGTCGCCCAGACCTCGGCTGCTGGACTGCCACTCGGCCCTGCTGAGGTCCAGCTCCGGCTTGTCCCAGCCCGCGAGCGGGTGCTGCTGGGTGATGCTCTCGGCCACGTCCGTGCTCCTCCCGGTTCGTCGTCCGCGGCTCAGCCTAGCGACCGGTCGCTACGGCGGACAGGGCACGCGGGGACGATCTTGCGGGAGTCCGGCCGGGCCCGCGCGGCCGGTCCGTCAGGAGTCGGGGGGCTCGGCGCCCACGAGCCACATGGAGAAGAACTGCGAGCCGCCGCCGTACGCGTGGCCGAGCACCTTGCGGGCCCGGTCCAGCTGGTGCTCTCCGGCCCGGCCGCGCACCTGGAGGGCGGCCTCGGCGAAGCGGATCATGCCGGAGGCGCCGATGGGGTTGGTGGAGAGCACCCCGCCCGACATGTTGACCGGCAGGTCCCCGTCGAGTTCGGTGACGCCGGACTCGGTGAGTTTCCAGCCCTCGCCCTCCGCGGCGAAGCCCAGGTTCTCCAGCCACATGGGCTCGTACCACGAGAACGGGACGTACATCTCGACGGCGTCGATGTCACGGCGCGGGTCGGCGATGCCGGCCTGCCGGTAGACGTCGGCGGCGCAGTCCTTGCCGGCCTGCGGGGAGACGAAGTCCTTGCCGGCGAAGAGGGTGGGTTCGCTGCGCATGGCGCCGCCGAGCAGCCAGGCGGGCGGCCGGGGCGCGCGGGCGGCTCCGGCGCGGTCGGTGAGGACCATGGCGCAGGCGCCGTCGGAGGACGGGCAGGTCTCGGAGTAGCGAATGGGGTCCCACAACATGGGTGACGCCAACACCTTCTCCAGGGTGATGTCGTGTTCGTGGAGGTGGGCGTAGGGGTTCTTCAGGGCGTTGCGCCGGTCCTTGTGGGCGACGAGCGCGCCGATGGTGTCGGGGGCGCCGCTGCGCCGCATGTAGGCGCGCACATGGGGCGCGAAGAAACCGCCCGCTCCGGCGAGCAGGGGCTGCTGGAACGGGATGGGCAGGGACAGCCCCCACATGGCGTTGGACTCGGACTGTTTTTCGAAGGCGAGTGTGAGGACCGTGCCGTGGACGCGCGCGGCGACCAGGTTGGCGGCGACGAGCGCGGTGGACCCGCCGACGGAGCCGGCGGTGTGCACCCGCAGCATGGGCTTGCCGACCGCGCCGAGGGCGTCGGCGAGGTACAGCTCGGGCATCATCACGCCCTCGAAGAAGTCGGGGGCCTTGCCGATGACGACGGCGTCGATGTCGGCCCACGTCAACTCGGCGTCGTCGAGGGCCCGTCGGGCGGCCTCGCGGACGAGTCCGGCGATCGACACGTCCCGGCGGGCGGCGACGTGCTTGGTCTGGCCGATCCCTGTCACGGCCACGGGCTCCTTGCTCATCGGGGATCCCCTTCGAGTACGGCGACCAGGTTCTGCTGCAGGCAGGGGCCGGAGGTGGCGTGGGCGAGGGCGCGGTCGGAGGCGCCGCGGTGGATGCGGGCGGCGGCCTCGCCGATGCGGATGAGTCCGGCGGCCATGACCGGGTTGGCGGCGAGGGCACCGCCGGAGGGGTTGACGCGCACGCTGTCGTCCAGCCGGAGGGCCCGGCGCAGGACGACCTCCTGCGCACTGAACGGGGCGTGCAACTCGGCGGTGTCGACGGGCCGTTCGAAGGCGCCCGCGCGTTCGGCGGCGAGCCGGGCCGAGGGCGAGTCGGTGAGGTCGCGCACGCCCAGGGAGTGGGCCTCGATGCGGTGGTCGATGCCCCGGATCCAGGCGGGCCGCTCGCACAGCTCACGGGCCCGCTCCCCCGCCGCGAGGATCACGGCCGCCGCGCCGTCGCCGACCGGCGGGCAGTCGCCGGTGCGCAGCGGCCGTACGACGTAGTCGCCCTGCGGCGCCGGGCCCTGGAGTCGGGCGTGCGGGTGCGCGGCGGCGTCGGCGCGGCTGCGGGCGCCGATGGCGGCGAGGGCCGGTTCACCGGTGTCCCCGGCGTCGATGAGGGCCTGCGCCTGGAGGGCGGCGAGGGCGACCGCGTCGGGCCACAGCGGGGCGACGTAGTAGGGGTCGAGCTGGCGGGTGAGCACATCGCGGACCGAGCCCGGCGAGCACTTGCCGTAGGAGTAGACGAGCGCGGTGTCGGCGTCCCCGGTGAGCAGCTTGGTCCAGGCCTCGTACAGCGCCCAGGCGCCGTCCATCTCGACGTGCGACTCGGAGATCGGCGGCCAGGCGCCGACGCCGTCGAGGGCGAGGGTGAAGGAGAAGGCGCGGCCGGCGAGGTAGTCGCTGGAGCCGGAGCAGGTGAAGCCGATGTCGGCGGCCTTCAGGCCGGTCCGCGCCAGGACCTCGTGCAGCACCGGCATGAGCATCTCGACCTCGGAGGACTCCTCGGCGGAGCGCCGGGGGTCGGTCCGCGCGAAGGCGACGACGGCGATGTCCCGGGGACCGGGGGCTTCCTCGCTGGTCACAGCAGCTCCTTGTACGTGTCGTAGTCCGCGTCCGGTTCGCCGGTCGGCCGGTAGTGGTCGGGGTAGCGGGCGCCCTCGGTCCACACCGGCTCCACGCGCAGGCCCATGCGCACCTGGTCGTAGGGGATGCCGCCGATCCGGGCGTGCAGGGCGAGGTCGGCGCCGTCCAGGGCGATGTGGGCGTAGACGTACGGGACCTCGATGTCGAGGTTCTTCGCCTTGATGTTGACGATGCAGTAGGTGGTGACGGTGCCCCGGGGCCCCACTTCGACCTGTTCGGCCGTGGCCACCCCACATGTGGGGCACGCACCCCTCGGGGGGACGTACACCTTGCGGCAGGCGGGGCAGCGCTCGCCGACGGTCCGCCGGTCGGCGAGGGCGCCGATGTAGGCGGACTGGGCGCGGCCGGGCGAGTAGGTGTAGTCGAGCCGGGCGGGGGCGACGATCCCGGTGAGCGGGTCCGCGAAGACGCCGGTGTGGCCGCCCGGCCGGCCCGGTGCGCCGTCGTACGGCTCGAAGCAGGCGATGTCGGTGATGGCGCCGGTGCGCTCGGCCGCCCAGCGGACGCGCACCCGCATGCCGGTCCGCACGGCGTCGGGGCCGGGGGCGTCGAGGGCGTGCAGCAGGGCGGTGTCGGCGCCGTCGAGCCGGATCAGGGCCCAGGCGAAGGGGGTGGCCAGGGGCTGGCCGCGGCGGGGGGCGTGGTTCCACGCCCAGGTGGTGACCGTCCCGGTGGGGGCGACCTCCACCAGGTCGCGGATCTCGTCGGCGGTGACGGGGTCGTACTCGACCGGGGGGACCAGGACGCGGCCGTCGGTGGTGCGCACGCCGAGGACGACGCGTTCGCGCAGGCCGGTGAGGAAGGCGCTCTGGACGGGGCCGAGGGAGCGGGTGAAGGGGAACTCGACGACGAGTGGCGCGGAGAGGACTTCGGGCATCGGGGGCTCCTCGGGTCAGGCGCGCTTGTAGACGGGGGGCCGCTTCTCGGTGAAGGCGCGGGCGCCCTCCTTGGCGTCGGCGGTGTCGAAGACGGGCCAGCCGCGGGTGAGTTCGGCGGCGAGCCCGTCGGTCTCGGTCAGTTCGGCGGTCTCGTAGACGGACGCCTTGACGGCCTCGACGGCGAGCGGGCCGCAGGCGTTGACCTGTTCGGCGATCTCCAGGGCCTTGGCGAGGGCGGTGCCGTCGGGGACGACGTGTCCGATCAGGCCGATGGCGGCGGCCTCCCGGGCGCTGTAGGGGCGTCCGGTGAGCAGCATCTCCAGGGCGTGGGTGCGCGGGATCTGGCGCTGGAGGCGGACGGTGGAGCCGCCGATCGGGAACAGGCCGCGCCGCACCTCGAACAGGCCGAAGGTCGCGGACTCGCCCGCGACCCGGATGTCGGTGCCCTGGAGGATCTCGGTGCCGCCGGCCACGCAGTGGCCTTCGACGGCGGCGATCACCGGTTTGCGGGGGCGATGGTGGCGCAGCATCGCCTTCCAGTGCAGATCGGGGTCGGCCTTGAGCCGGTCGCGGTGCTCCTGTCCCCGCATGCGGTCGCCGGCCAGGGCCTTGAGGTCCATGCCGGCGCAGAACGCGCCGCCCGCCCCGGTGAGCACGATCGAGCGGACCGTGTCGTCCGCGTCGGCTTCGAGCCACCCGTCGTACAGGCCGACGAGCATGGCCAGTGAGAGTGCGTTCCTTGCTTCGGGCCGGTCGAGCGTGAGTACCAGCGTGGCACCTTCGCGCCGCACGGTGAGGTGTTCCGTCCCAGCCATGGCCATCTCCCCTCGGTCAGAACGAGAACAGGTTGCAGGAGGCGAGTGGGCACTTCAAGGGTTTTCTGACAGTCAGTCAGATTTATTGGCGCGGACCCTTCCCAGTTGCGGCGCCCTTTGCTCTGATGACCGGCGAACCGACGCATGCGCCTCTCTTCGCCAGGGCTGCCGGGGTCAGGAGGAAGCGGTGGAGTACAACCTTGCCGACCTGTTCGAGTCGGTCGTCGACGTGGTCGCGGACCGTGAGGCGCTCGTGTATCTCGACCATCCCGGCACCGGCCGGGAGCGCCGGCTGACGTACGCCGAGCTGGACGCCGCCGCCAATCGCATCGCGCACCATCTGATCGACAGCGGCCTGCGGCCTGGCGAGCACCTCGGCCTCCATCTGTACAACGGGGTCGAGTACCTGCAGACGGTACTGGCCTGCCTGAAGGCGAGGGTCGTCCCGGTCAACGTCAACTACCGCTATGTCGAAGAGGAGTTGGTGTACCTCTACCGGGACGCGGACCTGGCCGCGCTGGTCTTCGACGGGGAGTTCGAGGACCGGGTGGCGGGGGCGCTGCCGCATGCGCCGAAGCTGCGGCTGCTGCTGCGGGTGGGTACGCCGGCCGCCGAGGCGGTGCCCGGGGCGGTGCCGTTCGCCGCGGCGGAGGCCGCCGGTTCGCCCGCGCGCGGCTTTCCCCCGCGCTCCGGGGACGACCTGTTCATCGTCTACACCGGCGGCACGACGGGCATGCCCAAGGGCGTGATGTGGCGACAGGAGGATCTGTTCTTCGCCGGTCTCGGCGGCGGTGCGCCGACCGGGGAGCCGGTCAAGGCGCCGGAGGAACTGGCCGAGCGGGTCGCGGCGGGGGGCTCCGGGATCACCTTCTTCCCCACTCCCCCGCTGATGCACGGCACGTCGACGCTGACCGCGTTCATCGGCTTCAACTTCGGCCAACGCGTGGTCCTGCACCGCAAGTTCGTGCCGGAGGAGGTGCTGCGGACCGTGGAGCGGGAGAAGGTCACCAGCATGTCGCTGGTCGGGGACGCGATGCTCCGGCCGCTGATCGACGCGCTGACCGGACCGCTGAAGGGAACGGACTGCTCGGCCCTGTTCAGCGTCTCCTCCTCGGGCGCCGTCATGTCGGAGACGGTGCGCCGGCAGTTCCGCGAGCTGGTGCCGAACGCCCTGCTGCTGAACAATTTCGGCTCCTCCGAGTCCGGTTTCAACGGCACCGCGACCGAGGACTCGGGACCCGAGCGCGGCTTCCGCATCCGGGTCAACTCCCGCACCCGGGTGGTGGATCCGGCCACCTACGAGCCGGTCGCGGCCGGGGAGATCGGCCGGGTGGCGCAGTGCGGGCACGTACCGCTCGGCTACTACAACGACCGGGCGAAGACGGCCGAGACGTTCTTCGAGCGCGACGGGCTGCGCTGGGTGCTGCTGGGCGACATGGCGACGGTCGACGCGGACGGCGTCGTCACTGTCCTGGGCCGGGGCTCGCAGTGCATCAACACCGGCGGCGAGAAGGTCTACCCGGAGGAGGTCGAGCAGGCGCTCAAGGCCCATCCGGATGTGTACGACGCGCTCGTCGCCGGGGTGCCGGACCCCCGGTGGGGCAGCCATGTGGCGGCGGTGGTGCAGCTGCGCACGGGGGCGTCGCACCCCACGCTGGCCGATATCCAGGACCACTGCCGCACCCGTCTGGCCGGCTACAAGGTGCCGCGTCAGCTGGTGATCACGGAGGTCATCCAGCGGTCTCCGAGCGGCAAGGCCGACTACCGGTGGGCCCGGGAGGTGGCGGTGGCGGCCGAGCGGCCGTAGCCCTCGGGGTGTCCCACCGCCGGGGCCGTCCCCGAGGACTACTCTGTGCGCACGTCCGGGCCGCACACCGTGACGACCGGCCGGCAGCGGCCCCGGGCGCCGTGCCCGGCCCGCCGCGGCCGGCTCGGGCCCCGCACGGAAGGACCTTCGGGTGTCGCACCTCTCGCCCGGTCGGCTGCCGGACGGCTCGCCCGCACCGGACACCGGCCCTTCGACGGTCGGGGGCAGCGCCGCACCCGAGGCGCCGGCCGACCCCGCGCCCGGCCGGCGCTCCCGCGGCGCGTGGTGCCTGGCCGTGGGCGCGACCGTGCTCGCCGCCGCCCTGCTGCTGGGCGCGCTGCTGCTGCCGGACCAGCTCGACCTGCTGACCCCAGGCGCCTTCCTGCGGCTCCCCGTCGAGGGTCTGCCGCTGGCCGCCCTGCTGCTTGTGCCGCCGGCGCGGACGAGGCGGGCCTGCGCCGTCGCTGGCGGCTCGCTGATCGGACTGCTCGCCCTGCTCAAGTGCGTCGACATGGGGTTCCGCTCGGTCCTGTTCCGCCCGTTCGACCCGGTGCTCGACTGGGGTCTGCTGGGCAGCGCCGCGGACTATCTGCGGGAGACGTCCGGCCGGACCGGCGAGGTGCTCGCCACCGCCGGGGCCTGCGCTCTCGTACTCGCCGTCCCCGCCCTGACCGCGCTGGCGGCGCTCCGGCTGTCGACCGTGCTGGCCCGGCACCGGCCGCGCGCGGTCCGCGGCACCCTGGTGCTGACCACCGTCTGGCTCATCTGCCTCACCCTGGGCCTGCGGACCGGCGGCGTCCCGGTCGCCGCCACGGTCGACGCGGACCTCGTCGGCGAACGCGCCCGGCAGGTCCGTACGTCCCTCACGGACGCGCGGGTCTTCCGGCGTCAGGCCGCCCGTGACGCGTTCGCCCGCACCCCGCCCGACCGGCTGCTGACCGGCCTGCGCGGCAAGGACGTGCTGTTCACCTTCGTCGAGAGCTACGGCCGTTCGGCGATCGAGGATCCGGCGATGGCCCCGCGGATCGGCGCGGTCCTGGCGGAGGGCACCGCCGCTCTGCGGACGGCCGGGTTCGCCGCGCGCAGCGGCTGGCTGCGCTCGCCGGTGACGGGCGGCGGCAGCTGGCTGGCCCACTCGACCTTCCTGTCCGGGCTGTGGATCAGCAACCAGCAGCGGTTCCGCACCCTCACCTCCAGCGACCGGACGACCCTCACCGGCGCCTTCCGCAGGGCCGGCGCCTGGCGGACCGCCGGGATCGTGCCCGGAGTGGACAGGGCCTGGCCGGAGGGCGGGTTCTTCGGCCTCGACCACGTCTACGACAGCGCGCACCTCGGCTACCGGGGCCCGGCGTTCGGCTGGTCGCGGATGCCGGACCAGTACACCCTGGAGAGCTTCCGGAGGCTGGAGTTCGGGCGGCGCGGCCGGGGCCCGCTGATGGCGGAGATCATCCTCACCTCCAGCCATCACCCCTGGGCACCCGTGCCCCGCGCGATCGACTGGCGGAGCCTGGGCGACGGCTCGGTCTTCCACCGCTTCGCCGAGGACGGCGCGAACGGCGGGGACCGGGAAGCGGCGGTCGCGGAGGTCCGGGAGGACCCGGACAGCGTGCGCGTCGCGTACCGGGAGTCGATCGCGTACTCACTGCACAGCCTGGTCGGGTTCCTGCGGCGCTACGGCGGCGGGAACACGGTCCTGGTGTTCCTCGGCGACCACCAGCCGATCCCGGCGGTCACCGCGCACAGCCCCCTGAGGGACGTGCCGGTGACGGTCGTCGCCCGTGACCCGAAGGTGCTGGCGCGGATCTCCGGCTGGGGCTGGAGCGAGGGCCTGAAGCCGGCCGCGAACGCACCCGTCTGGCCGATGGACGCCTTCCGCGACCGCTTCCTGAGGGCGTACGGACCACGGCCGGGCTGATGCCGTCAGCGGTCGAGGAAGGCGAGCGTGCCCCGCACGAACCGCTCCGGGTCGTCCAGCCAGGGGTAGTGGGCGGCGCCCGGCTGGACCGTGCACTCGGCGTGCGGGAAGGCGGCGGCCGTGCGGCGGGCGAGGGCCGGGCGGGGACCGCCGTCGACCTCGCCCGCGTGGACGAGGACCGGCGCGGTCAGCGCGGCGAGGGCGGTCCGGGTCGCCTCCGGGGTGAAGGCGCCCTCGGCGAAGTAGCGCTCGCCCGCCTCCTCGTTGGTCTCGTCCAGCTCGGCGACGGTGTGCGCCCGGGCGGTGTCGTCCCAGCGGCCGTAGAAGAACGGCAGGACCACGTCGTCGAACTCCGCCTCGCCCGCGAGCCAGGCACGGAAGGCGGGGAACGCCTGCGCGAACCACGGTTCGTCCGCGCGCAGCAGGGCCGCGGCCAGCCGGTCCTCGGGCGTGGCCCGCATGCCGAGGGCGGACGGGTTGGGCGTGATCAGCACCAGCCGGCGTATCCGGTGCGGGTGACGGGCCGCGTAGAGCATCGCCAGGGCGGCGCCGGCGGAGTGGGCGAGCAGATCCATGTGCTCCCAGCCCATGTGTGCCCGCCACGCCTCCACGTCGTCGACCATCCGGTCACAGCGGTACGTCGCCGGGTCCGCCGGCACCGCCGAGTCACCGGTCCCCCGCAGGTCGAGCAGGGCGAGTGCGCGGTGCGCGGTCAGCCCGCCGAGGTCCCCGAGGTAGGCGGAGGCCCGCATGGGGCCGCCGGGCAGCACGGCGAGGGGCTCTCCGGTGCCGCGCAGATGGTAGGCGAGCCGGGTCCCGTCGGTCGCGGTGAAGGCAGACATGCGCTGATCATCGCGAACCGCGCCGCCCGGCCGCAACGCCATTCGAGGGGCCCCGTCCCACGGTGTCCGCCGCGCGGAAATTCCCGCAGACCCCTTGCCGGGAGGCCGAGTGGCCTGAATTACTGGCCCCGAACAGATCGACCGAATGATCGGTCGTCCGGAATGCGCGGTTGGTGAGGGAGACGTCCCCATGGCGGATGCGACGGAGCTGCTGGACGCGGGCGAACGGCTCGACCCCGAGGAACTGCGGGCGGTGCAGCTGGAGCGGCTGCGCACCTCGCTGCGGCATGCGTACGAGCACATGCCGTTCTACCGGGACACCTTCGACAAAGCCGGCGTCCGCCCCGAGGACTGCCGCTCGCTCGCCGACCTGGCCCGCTTCCCCTTCACGACCAAGGCCGACCTGCGGGCGAACTACCCGTACGGCATGTTCGCCGTACCCCGGGAGCGGATCCGCCGGCTGCACGCCTCCAGCGGCACGACGGGACGCCCCACGGTGGTCGGCTATACGGACAACGACCTTTCGGTGTGGGCCGACATGGTGGCCCGGTCGATCCGGGCGGCCGGCGGCCGGCCGGGCGATGTCGTCCATGTGGCGTACGGCTACGGGCTGTTCACCGGTGGCCTGGGCGCCCACTACGGCGCCGAGCGCCTGGGCTGTACGGTCGTCCCGGCGTCCGGCGGCATGACGGCCCGGCAGGTGCAGCTGATCCAGGATCTGGAGCCGTCCGTCATCATGGTGACGCCCTCCTACATGCTCACGCTGCTGGACGAGTTCGAGCGGCAGGGGGTGGATCCGCGCACCACCTCGCTGCGGGTGGGCGTGTTCGGGGCCGAGCCGTGGACCGAGCAGATGCGGCGCGAGATCGAGGAGCGGTTCGCGATCGACGCCGTCGACATCTACGGGCTGTCCGAGGTGATCGGTCCGGGTGTGGCCCAGGAGTGCGCGGAGACCAAGGACGGCCTCCATGTGTGGGAGGACCACTTCTATCCGGAGATCGTGGATCCGATCACCGGCGAGGTACTGCCGGACGGCGAGCCGGGCGAGCTGGTGTTCACCTCGCTGACCAAGGAGGCCATGCCGGTCATCCGGTACCGGACGCGCGATCTGACGCGGCTGCTGCCCGGTACGGCCCGGGTGTTCCGGCGGATGGAGAAGATCACCGGGCGCAGTGACGACATGGTGATCCTGCGCGGGGTCAACCTCTTCCCCACTCAGATCGAGGAGATCGTGCTGCGCACGCCCGGCGTGGCCCCGCACTTCCAGCTGCGGCTCACCCGGGAGGGCCGCATGGACGCCCTGACCGTGCGGGCCGAGGCCCGCCCTGACGCGTCACCGGAGGCGCGTCAGGCGGCATCCCGGGCCATCGTCGCCGCGGTCAAGGACGGCATCGGGGTGTCGGTCGACGTGGAGATCGTGGAACCGGAGTCGCTGGAGCGGTCGGTGGGCAAGATCCGCCGGATCGTGGACCTGCGATCGCGGGCCGAGGGGTAGGAGCACGCCGCCGCGGGGGCGGGCGCGGGTGCGGGTGCGGGTGCGAGTCCAGGTGCGGTGGCGCGGGCTCTGGCCCTGCTCCTGGCTTCGGCTTCGGCTTCGGCTTCGGCTTCGGCAGGGAGTGGATGCGACGCCCATCGGCCCGATCGGACGCGGGCCGGCCCGGTCCGGTCCGCACTGACCCGGCCGGCCGGGTGTCACCGCACCCGGCTCGGCGTCACCGCGTCACCGCGTCACCGCGTCACCGCGTCACCGGCCGACGCGGCCGGCGCGGCCGTCGTGCGCCCCCGGGTCAGATGCCGGGTCAGCGCGACCAGGGCGGTCAGGGCCACGAGCCCCGCCACACCCGGCCAGCCGAGCCGCCCGTACGCCCGCACCCCGAGCCAGGACCCGGCGCTGCCGCCGAGAAACGCGCACGTCATATAGGCGGTGTTGACCCGTGCCCGGGCGTCCGGCCGGAGGGCGAAGTTGCGGGCCTGGTTGGCGACCTGGCCGCTCTGCACGGCCACGTCGAGGAGCAGCATCCCGGCGGCCAGTACGACGAGACCGCCCGTGCCGCCGAGGCCCCCCGGGAGCAGCACCGCAGCCGAGCCGATCACCCCGAGCAGGCACCACAGGCTGACCGCGTCCGGGCCCCGGCGGTCGGCCATGCGCCCGGCGAACGGGGTGCAGAACATGCTCGCGGCGCCGACGAGTCCGAGCACACCCACGGCCTGGGCGCCCATGCCGTACGTCGGCCCGGTGACCAGCAGGGTGAGCGCGGTCCACGCGGCGCTGAAGCCGGCGAAGACGGTGGCCTGGTAGAGACAGGAGCGCCGCAGGTCGGGTTCCTCGCGCAGCAGACGCAGCGGAGCGGATATCAGCTCCGGGTACCGGTGCCGGGACGAGGGCGTGGTGTCCGGCACCACACGGGCCAGGACCGCCGCGAGGGCGAGCAGCAGCACGGCGGCCACGAGGTACGGGGCCCGCCAGCCCAGCCACTCGCCGAGGGTGCCGCTGAAGGTCCGGGCCAGCAGGATGCCGCCGATGAGCCCGCTGAGCAGGGTGCCGGTGACGGCGCCGCGCCGCTCGGCGGGCACGAGTCCTGCGGTCATCGGAATGATGACCTGCGGGACGACCGTGGTGACTCCGGTCAGCGCGCTCGCGACGACGAGGACGGGCAGTGTCGGCGCGGCTCCGGCGGCGACCAGGCCGGCCGCGGTCAGCAGGAGCAGGGTGACGATCAGCCGGCGGTGCGGGAGCCGGTCGCCGAGCGGGACCAGCAGGAAGATACCGGCCGCGTAGCCGAACTGGGCCGCGGTGACGACCAGGGCCGCCGAGCCCGAGGAGACCCGTAGGTCGGCGGCGATCAGTGCGCTGATGGCCTGCGGGAAGTAGATCGTGGCGACGCTCACTCCGCAGGCGAGGGCCAGGACGAGGATCACCCGACGGGGCGGGGCCGGTGGTGCGGGGGACGCGGACACACGGACACCTCTCGGAGAACCGGTTTGAACGGTTCTCGCACGGTACCAGTTAAACCGGTTCCCCTGTAGGGTGAGCGTGTGCCGACGACCAGCCGCTTCCGCCAGGGCGCGGGGCGCCCCTGCCTGGACTTCATCCGGACCCTGCGCCATCGCGGCACGGCCGAGGCCGTGGAGGAACTGCCCGACGCCGAGGCGCTGGCAGCCTGGGTGCGGCAGTGCGGCCCCTGCCCCGCGGCGGTCGACGACGCGGCGGCGGCCTCGGTGCGCACGGCGCGGGAACTGCGCGAGGCGGTCCACCGCCTGATCGGCGCCGCCCGTGCCGGCGGGACACCGGACGCCCGGGCGCGCACCCTCGTCAACGAGGCCGCGGCACACGCCGTGCCCGTGCCCGCACTCACCGCCTCGGGCCAGCTGGCCTGGCACGCCGATGACCCGGTGCGGGCCATGCTCGCCCTCGTCGCCCGGGACGCGCTGGACCTCGTCACGTCCCCGGCCCTGGACCGGGTGCGCGACTGCGCCGGAACCGCGTGCGGAGCGGTCTTCCTGGACACTTCGCGTCCGGGCACCCGGCGCTGGTGCTCGATGGACACCTGCGGCAACCGCGCCAAGAAGCAGGCGCTGCGCCACAGGGCCACCGGCTGACCGGGCCCGTATCGACGTATCCCGAAACGTCGGCGGGCGACCTATACTCCGGCCATGACGGACACCGCCCCCACCCCGGACCTGGTCAACGCGCTGCGGGCGCTGTCCAACCCGATGCGGCTCCAGATGCTGCGCTGGCTGCGCGAGCCCGAGCGGCACTTCCCGATGGAGACCGCCATCGCCGACCCGGCCGAGGTCGGTGTGTGCGTGAGCCACATACAGGCGAAGGCGGGGCTGGCCCAGTCCACCGTGTCGGCCTATATGGCCGAGCTCCAGCGCGCGGGGCTGGTCCGGGCGACCCGCGTGGGCAAGTGGACCCACTACAAGCGGGACGAGCAGCGCATCGCCCACCTCGTCACGGAACTGGGGCAGACGCTCTAGCGTTCGCCGGTCCATCGGCCCGAGGCAGTCGCTCCGGCGTTCGACGGCCCGTCGGTCGCGGATGACCCTTGCGCTTCATATCGAGATTCTGCGATATTTCGAATAACCGAATCGGCGCCCTCGCCGCATCGGCACACCGATCTGTCCTGCCAGGGAGCACACCGATGGACCTCGGCACATTCGGGATCTACACCTTCGACTTCGAGCACCAGCCGGCCGCGCTGGTCAAGGACTCCGTGCGGCAACTGGAGGACCTGGGTTTCCGAGCGCTGTGGATTCCCGAGGCGCTCGGCCGGGACGCGTTCACGCACGCCGGCTTTCTGCTCGCCGCCACCCGGGGGCTGACCGTCGTCAACGGCATCGCACGGATCTGGTCCCGGGAGGCCCGCTGGGCGCAGGGCGCCGCCGTGCTGCTCGCGGACGCCTACCCGGGGCGGCATGTGCTGGGCCTCGGCTTCGGCGGCCGACCCCGGCCCGGCGTCAAGCCGCTGGCCGCCATGGCCGCCTATCTCGACGAGCTGGACACCGTCGAGACGCCCAATCCGCTCCCCGAGACGCCGATCCGGCGGCTGCTCGCCGCGTACGGGCCGAAGATGCTGGAGCTGGCCCGCGACCGCGCCGCCGGCGCCCATACCTACCACGTGAACACGGCCCACACCGCGCAGGCCCGGGAGATCCTCGGCCCGGACGCCTTCCTGGCCGTCGAGCAGGCCGTACTGCTGGAGACCGACCCGGTCCGGGCCCGGGCACAGGCGCGCGAGCATCTGCACCAGTACCTCGGGACGCCGTACAACGACGCCAAGTTCCGCCGGCTGGGCTACACGGACGAAGACCTGTCGGGCGGCGGCAGCGACCGCTTCGTGGACGACCTGGTGTTCTGGGGCGACACGGACACCGTGGTGCGCAAGCTGCACGGCCATGTCGACGCCGGAGCCGACCACGTGGCCGTGCAGGTGCTCGGGGTCCGGCCGGGCGGCACGGCGCTGCCCCAGTGGCGGCTGCTGGCCGGCGCGCTGCCGCTGTCGCGGGGGACGGCTAGCCGCTGAAGCGTTCGCGCAGCTCGCGCTTGAGGATCTTGCCGCTGGCGTTGCGCGGCAACTCGTCCACGAACAGCACCCGCTTGGGCGCCTTGAACGGTGTGAGCTTCTCCTTCACATGCGCGACGAGCTGGTCCTCCGTCACCTCCGCGCGCGCGACGACCACCGCCGTGACGGCCTCGATCCACCGCTCGTCGGGCAGGCCGATGACGGCGGCCTCGGCCACCGCCTCATGGGTGTAGAGGGCGTCCTCGACCTGGCGTGAAGCCACCAGCACACCACCGGAGTTGATGACGTCCTTCACCCGGTCCACGATGGTGAAGTAGCCCTCGGCGTCCCGCACCGCGAGGTCCCCGGAGTGGAACCAGCCGTCGCGGAAAGCCTCGGCGGTCTCCTCGGGCTTGTCCCAGTAGCCCTCGCACAACTGCGGCGAGCGGTAGACGATCTCGCCGGGCGTGCCGGCGGGCACCTCGGCGCCGTCCTCGTCGACCACCCGGGCGTCCACGAAGAGCACGCTCCGGCCGCAGGAGTCCAGCCTGCCCTCGTGCTCGTCGGGTCCGAGCACCGTGGCCAGCGGGCCGATCTCGCTCTGCCCGAAGCAGTTGTAGAAGGCGAGGTCCGGCAGGCGCTCGCGCAGCCGCTCCAGCACGGGCACCGGCATGATCGACGCGCCGTAGTACGCCTTGCGCAGTCCGTCGAGGTCCCGGGTGGCGAAGTCGGGCCGGCCCGCGAGGGCGATCCACAGCGTGGGCGGAGCGAACAGGCTGTCCACGCGGCCCGCTTCGATCAGGTCGAAGAGCCGGTCCGCGTCGGGGGCGTCCAGGATGATGTTCGTCGCGCCCACCGCGAGGGAGGGCAGCAGGAACACATGCAGCTGCGCCGAGTGGTACAGCGGCAGCGCGTGCACCGGCCGGTCGCCGGCGCTGAGGTCGAGCGCCGTGATCGCGCTCAGGTACGCGTGCACCAGGGCCCGGTGGGTCATCATGGCGCCCTTGGGCAGGGCCGTCGTACCGGACGTGTACAGCAGCTGCACCAGGTCCTCGGTGCGGGGTTCGGGGCCGTCGTACGGCGTCGCTCCGGGGAGCCGGGCGAGCAGCGAGTCGGCGGTGTCCCGCAGCGGCAACGTCGGTACGGTGTCCGGCAGTTGTCCGGCGATGGCCGGGTCGGCGAGCACCAGGGTGCTGCCCGACTGGCCGATGAGGTAGGCCAGGTCGTCGCCGGTGAGGTGCTGGTTGACCGGCACATGGACCAGGCCGGCGCGGGCGCAGGCGAGGAAGGCGATCAGGTAGGCGTCGGAGTTGTGGCCGTAGGCGGCGACGCGGTCGCCGGGCACCCGGCCCTCGGCGAGCAGCAGCGTGGCCGCGCGGGAGACGGCGTCGTCCAGTTCCTCGTACGTCCACACCCGGTCGCCGTACTCGACCGCGATGCGCGCCGGGGTGCGGCGGGCGCTGCGCCGCAGCACCCCGTCGACGGTGCTGCCATGTCCCTGCGTCATGACAGCCGATCCTCGGCCCGCCGGACCCGCCCGGTCAAGCACCCCGGCTCGTGCCGCCGCGCACGCGGAGGGTGGCGCGCGGCCGTCGGTCCGGAGGCGCGATCGGGCCCGCACCCGCCCGCCGCGCCGGGCACGGGTCACACCGGTCGGGTGCGCCCCGCCCAGTACGGCTCCCGCAGGCGCCGCTTGTACAGCTTGCCGTTGGGGTCGCGGGGCATCTCGGTGATGAAGTCGATGCTCTTCGGCCGCTTGTAGCCGGCCAGCCGGTCGGCGCAGTGGGCGAGCAGCGCGGCCGTCAGCTCCGGCCCCGCCTCCTGCCCCGGGGCCGGTTCGACCACGGCCTTGACCTCCTCGCCCCAGTCGTCGTGCGGGATGCCGAAGACGGCCGCGTCGGCGACGGCGGGATGGGCGAGCAGGGCGGACTCGATCTCGGCCGGATAGATGTTCACCCCACCGGAGATGATCATGTCGATCTTGCGGTCGCGGAGGAAGAGATAGCCGTCCTCGTCCAGATAGCCGAGGTCGCCGACGGTGAAGAAGTCGCCGATGCGGTTCTTCCTCGTCTTGGCCTCGTCCTTGTGGTAGGAGAAGCCGCCGGTGTTCATCTTCAGGTAGACGGTGCCGAGTTCACCGGGCGGCAGGCGGTTGCCGTCCTCGTCGAAGATCGCGAGTTCGCTGATGGGCCAGGCCTTGCCGACGGTGCCGGGCTTCTTCAGCCAGTCCTCGGCGGTGGCGAAGGCCCCACCACCCTCGCTCGCGGCGTAGTACTCCTCCACACAGTCGCCCCACCAGTCGATCATCGCCCGTTTCACATGGTCGGGGCAGGGCGCGGCCCCGTGGATGGCGTGCCGCATGGACGAGACGTCGTAGCGGGCCTTCACCTCGTCCGGGAGGGCGAGCAACCGGTGGAACTGGGTGGGGACCATATGGGTGTGTGTGCACCGGTGGGTGTCGATCACATGGAGCATCTCCTCGGGCGTCCACTTGTCCATCAGCGCCAGGCGGTGGCCGATGTGCAGGGAGGCGCCGGCGAACTGGAGTACGGCGGTGTGGTAGAGCGGCGAGCAGACGAGGTGCACATCGTCGCCGTGCGGCGTGATGCCGAAGATGCCGAGGAAGCCACCGAGGTAGGCCTCCTCGGGCCGCTTGCCGGGCAGCGGGCGGCGGATGCCGCGCGGGCGGCCGGTCGTGCCCGAGGTGTAGTTCATGACCCAGCCCAGCTCACGGTCCTCGGGCGCGGACTCCGGTTGTCCGTCCAGGAGTTCGGCGTACGGCCGGAAGCCCTCGACCGTGCCGACGGCGTACCGGCCGGCCGCCGGGAGCCCGGCCTCGTCGGCCGCCTGGCGGGCCTGGGCGGCGAACCGCTCGTGGGCGATCAGCACCTTGGCGCCGGAGTCGGCGACGATCCAGGCGATCTCCGGGCCCACGAAGTGGTGGTTGACGGGGACCAGGTAGAGGCCGGCCTGGCTGGCGGCCAGGTACGCGGTGAAGAACTCGGGGCCGTTGGGCAGGACGACCGCGAAGGCGTCCCCGCGCTCCAGGCCGGCGGCGCGCAGGCCGTGGACGAGGCGGTTGACGGCGGCGTGCAGCCGGCCGGCCGTCCATTCCTCGCCGTCCGGCGCGATCAGGACCGTGCGCTCGGGGCTCTGGGCGGCCTGCGCCCAGAATCCGGCGGGGGGTGTGCTCACTGGCCGCTCCTTCCGGCGATGCGATTGATGCGGTCCACGGCCTGTTCGAAGCCGCGGGTGAGGTCGTCGAAGACGGCCTGGACGCTGCGTTCGGCGGTCATCCGGCCGACGATCTGGCCGACGGGAGTGCCGAGCAGCGGCTCGACCTCGTACTTCTGGATCCGGGAGACCGCCTCGGCGACGAGCAGGCCCTGCAGGGGCATGGGCAGGGTGCCGGGCCCGGCCGGATCGTCCCAGGCGTCGGTCCACCCGGTTCGGAGCTGGCGCGCGGGTTTCCCGGTCAGGGCGCGGGAGCGGACGGTGTCGCCGGAGCCGGCGGCGAGCAGCTTGCGGGTCAGGGCGGCCGAGTGGAGGTCCGCCTCTGTGGTGGTCAGCCACAGGGAGCCCAGCCATACGCCCTGGGCGCCCAGGCTCAGCGCGGCCGCCACCTGCGGGCCGCTGCCGATGCCGCCGGCGGCCAGGACGGGCAGGGGGGCGACGGCCTCCACGACCTCGGGCGTGAGCACCATGGTGGCGATCTCCCCGGTGTGGCCCCCGGCCTCGTAGCCCTGGGCCACGACGATGTCGATGCCCGCCTCCTGGTGCTTGCGGGCGTGCCGGGCGCTGCCGGCCAGCGCGGCCACCAGGACGTCCCGGCGGTGGGCGCGGGCGACGACATCGGCGGGCGGCGAGCCGAGGGCGTTGGCGAGCAGCCGGATCGGGTAGTCGAAGGCGACGTCGAGCTGGGTGCGGGCGACCTGCTCCATCCAGCCGGTGATGCGCCATCCGGACGCCTCGCCCGCGGCCAGCTCCGGGACTCCGTGGGCGGCGAGGGTGTCCCGCACGAACCGCCGGTGCCCCTCGGGGATCATCGCCTCGACCTCGGCCTCGCTGACGCCTTCGACCTTTTTCGCGGGCATGACGACATCGAGGCCGTAGGGCCGGCCCCCGGCGTGCGCGTCCAGCCAGTCGAGGTCGCGTTTGAGGTCGTCGGGGGCGGTGTAGCGGACCGCGCCGAGCACACCGAAGCCGCCGGCCCGGCTGATGGCCGCGGCGACGGCGGGGAACGGCGTGAAGCCGAAGACGGCGTGCTCGATTCCCAGTTCCTGGCTCAGCTCCGTCTGCATGGGCGCAGGATGCCGCAGCGGTCCTGACGACGGAAGACTTTTTCTGATACTCCGTCAGATTCCTGCGGTCGGCGCACACCCCGTTGACACACCTCTCGCCTGACCGGAAAGTTTCACCGGCAGGGCATGCCCCGAAAGATACTTTCAGGCGGGAGGCCTAGATGACGGACGACCTTGCGGGCAGCCGGACGGGCGGACTGACACGCCGTCGGCTCGTGGCCGGCTCCCTGGCGACGGGGGGCGCGCTGGCCCTCGGCGCGCTGCCTGCGGCCCCGGCCGCCGCCGCGCCCGCCGCCGGCCGCCGCCCCACCCTGCGCCACGGCTCGCCCGAGCGCGCCGGACTCCTCCCCGGCCAGCTGCGGCAGCTGGTCACGGACGCGGAGGCGTACCTCGCCCCCTCCCCCCGCCACCCCTGGTACGCGGGCGCCGTCCTGCTCGCCGGGCGCGGGCACACCGTGGCGCTGCACGAGCCGATCGGCATGGCGGTGCGCTACGCCGGCTACGACGAGGCGACCGACAGCGGCATCGAGTTCCCGCCGGAGCGGCAGCTGCCGATGACCCGGGACACCGTGTTCGACCTGGCCTCCCTCTCCAAGCTGTTCACCTCGCTGCTCGCAGTGCAGCTGCTGGAGCGGGGCACGCTGGACCTGGAGGGGACGGTCGCCTCCTACCTCCCGGACTTCGGACGCGCGGGCAAGCGGGCGGTGACCGTCCGCCAGCTCCTCACCCACACCTCGGGGTTCCGCGCCTGGATCCCCCTCTACGACGCGCCGACGTACGAGCAGAAGCTGGAGCTGATCTGGAACGAGGTCCCGCTGCACCCGCCCGGCACCACGTATCTGTACTCGGACCTGAATCTGATCTCCCTGCAACTCGTCCTCGAGCGGATCACCGGCCGCACGCTGGACGCCCTCCTGCGGGACGAGATCACCGGTCCGCTCGGTCTGGACAGCACCCGCTACAACCCGCCCGCCTCCTGGCGGCAGCGGATCGCGGCCACCGAGGACGCCCGCAGGCCCTGGTCCGGTCTCGACCGCGGGCTGGTGTGGGGCGAGGTGCACGACGAGAACGCGTTCAGCCTGGGCGGCGTGGCGGGGCACGCGGGCGTCTTCGCGAGCGCGTGGGACCTCGCGGTCCTCGGCCGCACACTGCTCGACGGGGGCGCGTACGGCCGGACCAGGATCCTGCGGCCCGAGTCGGTGGACCTGATGTTCACGGACTTCAACACGGCCTTCCCCGGCGACGAGCACGGCCTCGGCTTCGAGCTCTACCAGCACTGGTACATGGGCGCGATGGCCACCCCGCGCACGGCCGGCCACACCGGCTTCACCGGTACCTCGCTGGTGCTCGATCCGACGACCGACTCGTTCCTGATCGTCCTCGGCAACTCCGTGCACCCGGTGCGCACCTGGCGATCGGGCTCCGCACCCCGGGTCGCGGCCGGCAACCGTCTCGCCCGCGCGGTCCCGGTCCGGCCGGCGCGCGGCCGTACGGCCTGGTTCGCGGGCATGGCGAGCGCGACGACCGCCACGCTGGCCCTCCCCGCGCTGGACACCTCCGCCGGCGCGGCCCGGCTGCGCTGCTGCCTGTGGTGGGACACCGAACCCCGCTCCGACGTGGTGGCCCTGGAGTCCACGACGGACGGGGGTACCACGTGGCAATCGGTCCCCTTCGCCACCACCCGTCACGGCGAGCACCCCGAAGAGCACCCGGCGGGCACGGTCACCGGCTGGTCGGGGCGCGTCTGGCACCGGGTGACGGCGACCCTGCCGGCCGCGCCCCGGCTGACCCTGCGCTGGCGGTATTCAACCGACGCGCTGTACGTCGGCCGGGGCGCGTACGTCGACGCCCTGCGCGTCGAGGCGGGCCGAACGGTGCTGTTCGACGGGGCACGCCCGGCGGACGCGGCGCGGATCACCCCGGTGGGCTGGCAGATCTCGGGCGACTGAGCCGGACGCTGGCGGCACCCCGGCATCCCGGCATCCCGGCATCCCGGCATCCCGGCATCCCGGCATCCCGGCAGCGGTACCGGACCGCTCCGGGGACAGGTGCCGTCCGGTCCGCGCCGTATCGGTCAGCCGTGTTCCAGCACCGCCATCGCCGCGTTGTGCCCCGGCACCCCGCTCACGCCGCCGCCGCGCACCGCGCCCGCTCCGCAGAGGAGGACGTTGGCGTGCCGGGTCTCCACGCCCCAGCGGCCGTCGTCCGCCTCCGCGTACGGCCAGGACAGGGCCCGGTGGAAGATGTTGCCGCCGGGCAGCCGGAGATCCCGTTCGAGGTCGAGCGGGGTCTTCGCCTCGATGCAGGGACGGCCGTCGGCGTCGGTGGCAAGGCAGTCGGCGAGCGGCTCCGCGAGGTGGGCGTCGAGCTGGGCGAGGGTGGACTTCAGCAGTTCATCGCGTACGGCGTCGTTGTCCCGGTCGAAGAGCCGGGCCGGGGTGTGCAGGCCGAAGAGGGTGAGCGTCTGGTAGCCGCGCCCGGCGAGGTCGGGGCCGAGGATCGTGGGGTCGGTCAGCGAGTGGCAGTAGATCTCCGAGGGCGGTGCGGCGGGGAGTTCGCCGGCGGCGGCCTGGGCGTGGGCGACGGCGAGTTCCCGGTAGCCCTCGGCGATGTGGAAGGTGCCGGCGAAGGCCTCGCGGGGGTCGACGGCGGGATCACGCAGCTTCGGGAGCCGCGTCAGCAGCATGTTGACCTTGAGCTGGGCGCCCTCGGCGGGTTCGGGCGACGGGTCGCCGGTGAGGACCGCCAGTTCCTGCGGGGAGGCGTTCACCAGGACGTGCCGGGCGGCGGCGACGCCCTCGCCCTCCCGGGAGCGGTGGGTGACCTCGGCGGTGCGTCCGTCGGTCTCGATGCGGACGGCCTCGTGGCCGGTGGCGATGACCGCGCCCGCCGAACGGGCCGCCCCGGCGAGCGCGTCGGTCAGCGCGCCCATGCCGCCGACGGGCACGTCCCAGGCGCCGGTCCCGCCGCCGATGACGTGGTAGAGCAGACAGCGGTTCTGGGCGAGGGAGGGATCGTGGGCGTCGGCGAAGGTGCCGATGAGGGCGTCCGTGAGGACGACACCCCGGACCAGGTCGTCGCCGAAGCTGTCCTCGACGGCGACGCCGATCGGCTCCTCGAACAGGGCCCGCCAGGCGGCCTCGTCGTCGACACGGCGGCGCAGCTCGTCGCGGGTGGGCAGCGGCTCGGTGAGGGTCGGGAAGACGCGCTGGGCGACGCGGCCGGTCATACCGTAGAAGCGCTGCCAGGCCGCGTACTCGCGGTCGCCGCCGGTCAGCCGGGCGAAGGCGTCCCGGGTGCGCTGCTCGCCGCCGCCGACCAGGAGCCCGGTGGCGCGTCCCGCCCGCTCCACCGGGGTGTAGGAGGAGATCGTGCGCCCGCGGACGCTGAAGTCGAGTCCGAGATCCTGCACGATCTTCTGCGGCAGCAGGCTGACCAGGTAGGAGTAGCGCGACAGGCGGGCGTCGACGCCGGCGAACGGGCGGGTGGAGACGGCGGCGCCGCCAGTGTGGTCCAGGCGTTCCAGCACCAGCACGGAACGGCCGGCGCGGGCGAGATAGGCGGCGGCGACCAGTCCGTTGTGGCCGCCGCCGACGATGACGACGTCGTACGTGCGGGTTCCCTCGGTGGCAGACATGGTTCTTCGTAACACGTGCTGATCCACCAGGGAAGCCGGATGCCTTGTGTGGTCCGCGCCGGCGGCGACGGCTGTCTAGCGGCCCGGTTCGAACGGTGCCGGCCGGGCGTCCGGTCCGAGCCTCGCCATCGCGCGCAGGATGTGCTTCGGCGGCAGCTGCCAGCGCAGACGTGCGGGTATCGCCCGGAGCAGAGCGCCCGTGGCCCGGAGTCTGCGGGTGACGGCGGCGGGCGCGGAGGCCGGTCTGCCGTACAGCTCGTGGGCGTACGCGGGCAGGGAGTCGTACGCCAGGCGTGCCACCCACCGCCACAGCAGCTCGCGCAGCGGAACGAGGAGCGGGGGCGTCGGGGGCCGGCGCAGGAAGTCGTCCACGGTGCGGGCGTCGGGGCCGGCGGCCAGTTCGGGCCGGACCCTCCCGAAGTACGCGGCGAGGTCGGCGCGGCTCGCGGGGACGGTCTCCGGGTCCAGACCCACCAGCCGGGCGCTGGCCCGGTGCTCGGCGATGTACCGGTCGGCCTGGGCGTCGGTGAGCGGGAAGCCGGAGCGGCGCGCGACGTTCAGATAGGAGTCGATCTCGGCGCAGTGCACCCACAGCAGCAGCGCGGGCTCGTCCACGCCGTACCGCTCGCCGGTGGCCGGGTCGGTGACCCCGAGCATGCTGTGGATCTTGCGCACGCGGGCGCCGGCCCGCTCGGCGGCCTCCGTCGTGCCGTACGTCGTGGTGCCGACGAAGTTCGCGGTGCGCATCAGGCGGCCCCAGGCGTCGCGCCGGAAGTCGGAGTTCTGCATCACTGCGCGGACCGCGCGCGGGTGCAGGGCCTGGAGGTAGAGCGCGCGGACGCCGGCGACCCACATCATCGGGTCGCCGTGCATCTGCCACGTCACCGAGCCGGGGCCGAAGAGGCCGGGATCGCCCCGGGTGTCCATGCCGTCCACACCCGCAGTGTGAGCAGGATGCGGCCCGGTATCAAGGCCCGTGCGGGAGGCGCCGGCGGTGACTGGACACGGGCCGTGGTCGGACGGCCGTGTCCCGGGCGCTCAGCACGACGAGGTGGGTGCGCATCGGGCAGCCGCACCGTAGCGGCACGGCACCGCGCTCCCCGGCGAGGCCGTGCGCCTGCGGCTCCCCCGAACGGGCCCGGCGCCCGTCAGAGGCGGGCCGGGGGGCGAGGCCGACGGCGTGGACGGGCCGGCCGGTCCACGGCGGCGATCGCCTGCGCGGCCACGCCCGGGAGTCCGGCGTGGCGGACGGCCCGGTGCATGGCCTCGCTCATCCGCGGCACGTCGAACGCGGCGCCGCCCACGACCACGCCGGCGAGCAGGTCGCCGACGACGTGCGCGGTGGGCGCGGGCGCGTAGGCGCAGCCGAGCCCGGTGGCTCTGCCGCAGCCGACGGTGGCCGGCACGAGCGTGGTGCTGTCCCAGGCGCGGGTGCCGCCCGCCTCGCCCGCCTCGGCCGCGTCGGTGGGCACGGTGAACACGGCGCTGTCCGCGCGCTCCACGACCGGGGTGTCAGGCATTGCCGTCGACCGGCGTGTCAGGCATTGCCGTCGCGGTGCCGGTGGCCCGGCAGGAACTCCTGGACCTTGGCCTTGAAGCCCTGGCGGACCATCGCGGCCCGGTCGCTGTCGCCCTTGAGGACGGAGGCCGCGGCGGCCTCGATCTGGTCGAGGGTGGCATGCGGCGGGATCGGCGGTACGGCGGGGTCGGTCCGGAAGTCGAGCACGACGGGCCGGTCGGCGGCGAGCGCGCGCTCCCACGCGCCCCGGACGTCCTCGGGCTTCTCGATCCGCAGCCCGTCCAGGCCCACCATGCGCGCGAAGTCGGCGTAGGCGACGTCCGGGATCGACTGGGAGGGCAGGAACTGGGGGGCGCCGGACATCGCGCGCATCTCCCAGGTCACCTGGTTGAGGTCCTGGTTGTTCAGCACGGCCACGATCAGGCGCGGATCCTCCCACTCCCGCCAGTACTTGGCGACGGTGATCAGCTCGGCCATGCCGTTCATCTGCATCGCCCCGTCGCCCACCAGCGCGATCGCCGGCCGGTCGCCGTGCGCGAACTTGGCGCCGATGACGTACGGAACGCCGGGTCCCATGGTGGCGAGCGTGCCCGACAGCGATCCGCGCATCTCCCCGCGCAGTCGCAGGTGGCGGGCGTACCAGTTGGCGGCCGAGCCGGAGTCGGCGGCGAGAATCACGTTCTCGGGCAGCAGGTCATTGAGGGCGTGGGCGACGTACTCGGGATTGATCGGGTCGGCCGCGACCGCGGCGCGCCGCTCCATGACCTCCCACCAGCGGGCCGTGTTCTTCTCGATCTTCTTCCGCCAGCCGCGGTCCTCGGCCGGTTCCAGGAGCGGCAGGAGCCGGCGCAGGGTCTCGCGGGCGTCGCCGACCAGGTTGACCTCGAAGGGGTAGCGCATGCCGACCATGTGCGGGTCGATGTCGATCTGGACGGCCCTGGCCTGTCCGAACTCCGGCAGGAACTGGCTGTAGGGGAAGCTGGATCCGATGACCAGCAGGGTGTCGCAGCCCTGCATCAGCTCGTACGAGGGCCGGGTGCCGAGGAGGCCGATCGAGCCCGTGACATAGGGCAGGTCGTCGTCCAGGGCGTCCTTGCCGAGCAGCGCCTTGGCGACGCCGGCACCGAGCCGGTCGGCTGTCTCCATCACCTCCGCCCGGGCCCCGCGGGCGCCCTGGCCGACGAGGATGGCCACCTTCTCGCCGGCGTTCAGCAGGTCGGCGGCGCGTTGGACGTCCTCGTCGGCGGGGACCGGCGCGTACCGGCCCATGCCGAGGCTGGAGGGCACCATCTTGAAGGCGTGCCCGGGTGCGCTGTACTCGAGTTCCTGTACGTCGGCGGGGATGATGACGGCGGTCACCGAGCGTCGCGCCATGGCCGTACGCATCGCCCGGTCCAGCACGTTGGGCAGTTGCTCGGGGACGGTGACCATCTCGCAGAAGTCGGAGGCGACGTCCTTGTAGAGGCTCAGCAGGTCGACCTCCTGCTGGTAGGAGCCGCCCATGGCGCTGCGGTTGGTCTGCCCGACGATCGCCACGACGGGCACGTGGTCGAGCTTGGCGTCGTAGAGGCCGTTGAGGAGGTGGATGGCGCCGGGCCCTGAGGTGGCCGCGCACACGCCGACCTTCCCGGAGAACTTGGCGTAGCCGACGGCCTCGAACGCGGACATCTCCTCGTGGCGGGACTGGACGAAGCGCGGCCGGTCGTCGGCGCGGCCCCAGGCGGCGAGCAGGCCGTTGATGCCGTCGCCCGGGTAGGCGAAGACGTACTCGACCTCCCACTCGCGAAGGCGTTGCAGGACGTGGTCGGAGACCTTCGTCGACATGTGCGGGGACCCTTTCCGGTGGTGCGGACAGTTTCGTCTCAGGGGCGTCTGACCAGGGGCTACGGGCGGCGGCGCGGGATCCTGGGGAAGCCCGTGCGGACGTCCGCCAGGTACTCGGTGACGACGCGGTCCAAGCCGTCGTAGATCTCGGCTGCGCGGCCCTCTTCGGCGGCGATCCGCTCCCGCTCGGCCCCGGAGGTAGGCCCGACCCACAGGCGTACGCCGTCGTAGGTGAGGATCTCCCGGCGGCGCACGTTGTCCACGGTCTTCCCGTACGCCTGCGCCGACGACCCGCGCGAGTTGTTGCCGGTGATGCCGCCGAGGGCGCAGTGGCTGTGGGGGGAGGGTTCGGGTCCGAACTGCAGTCGGTGGCCGGGCAGCCGCCGGTTGGGTTCGTCCAGCACGATCCCCGGCTCGACGACGCGGGTGCGCGCGCCGGGGTCCACGGAGACCAGGGCACGGCGGCACGGGGGCCAGTCGATCACCACGGCCGCGTTCGCCGGCCGGCCCGCCAGACTCGTCCCGCCGCCGCGCGACACGACCGGCGCGCTGAACCGGGCGCAGACCCCCACGGCGCGGGCGCCGTCCTCCGCGCTGCGCGGGACGGCCACGCCGAGCGGCACCTGGCGGTGGCGGTAGCCGTCCGCCGCGTACGCGCCCCGGCTTCCCGCGTCGAAGCGGACCTCGGCGGCGGTCTCCGCCGCGAGCGCGGCCTCCAGCCCGGCCAGGTCCACCCGCGCGTCGGCCCCGTCCGGCCATGGGGACATGGCCCGCGCCGGCGTATCCGTCATCGGGGAGAACCGCCTCTCTGAGGAAGGGGGAAGACGCGCATCTGAGTTCCGGGCGTACAGGTACCCCGCATCCCGGCAGGCAATAGCGCACCCCCGCGGGCCTCCGGGCGTTGTCCGGCGCGGACCTGCCGGCGCCCGCGCGGTCCACGAGGCCGCTGTGCGCCCGCTCTGGTTAGGCCCGCCGGTCCCCCGGGTACTCGGGGGCGGTTCCCGGACCTGCCACGAACGCTTCACCTGGGAGAACTGCATGCCCGACTTCGGATACTTCCTGTCGTGCGAGGAGCACAGCCCGGCCGAGCTCGTCGACCAGGCCCGCATGGCCGAGCAGGCCGGCTTCGACTCGCTCTGGATCTCGGACCACTACCACCCGTGGAACGACGAGCAGGGCCAGAGTCCGTTCGTGTGGACGGTGATCGGCGCCCTCTCGCAAGCCGTGTCGCTGCCCGTCGAGACCGCTGTGACCTGCCCCATCATGCGCGTCCATCCCGCGGTGATCGCCCAGGCGGCCGCCACCGCCGCCGCCCAGCTGGGCCCCGGCCGGTTCCGGCTGGGAGTCGGTACCGGGGAGGCGCTCAACGAGCACATCCTGGGTACCCACTGGCCCGAGGCGCCGGTACGCCTGGACATGCTGGAGGAGGCACTCCAGATCATCCGGCAGCTGTTCACCAGCGAATCGACGAGCCACTACGGCAAGCACTACACGGTGGAGAACGCCCGCCTCTACACGCTGCCCGACGAGCCGGTCCCCATCGACGTCTCCGCCTTCGGCCCGCAGGCCGCCGAGGTCGCGGCACGGATCGGCGACGGTCTGATCACGATGATGCCCGACACCGCCCTCATCGAGCGCTTCCGTCGCGCCGGCGGCACCACCAAGCCGGTCTACGGCGGTCTCAAGGTGTGCTGGGGCACGGACCGGCAGGAGGCGATCCGCACCGCGCACCGCCTGTGGGCGAACGAGCAACTCCCCGGGGAACTCGCGCAGATACTCCCCACCCCGCGCCATTTCGAGCAGGCGTCCGAATCGGTCACGGAGGACCAGGTGGCCTCCGCTGTGCCGTGCGGTGACGACCCGGACACGCACATCGAGGCCCTGACCGCGTTCGTCGACGCGGGCTTCGACACCGTGTACGTCAGCCAGATCGGCAAGGACCAGCAGAACTTCTTCGACTTCTACCGCACGAAGATCCTGCCGCGGCTGCGGGACTGACGCACGGGACGGACGATCCAGGCCATGGACCGGCGGACGGGCCGCGAGGACCCCGCGCTCATCGTGATCGACATGATCAACACATACGATCACGAGGACGCCGAACTGCTCCTGCCGGCCGCCCGGGGCATCGTGCCGGTCCTGGCGGCGCTGATCGACCGAGCCCGCGGGGCGGACGTACCGGTGATCTACGTGAACGACAACTTCGGGCTGTGGCGCTCCCACCACGGGGAACTCGTGGAAACGGCGCTGTCCGGACCGCACGCCGACCTGATCGAGCCGATCCGCCCCGACGACGCGTCACTCTTCGTGATGAAAGCCCGCCACTCCATCTTCTACGAGACTCCCCTGTCGTACCTGCTGTGGCGGCTGGAGGTCGGACACGTGGTGCTGACCGGTCAGGTCACCGAGCAGTGCGTCCTCTATTCGGCCCTGGACGCGCACATCCGCCATCTGGAGGTCACGATACCGAAGGACGCCGTGGCCTCCATCCACGCCCATCTGGCCTCCGCCGCCCTGGAAATGATGGAGCGCAACATGGGCGCCCGTATCGTCTCGGCGGACGAAATCGACTTCGCCGCATCGGCACGCCGCCGCCGGTAACCCTCAAGAATCCGGTATCTGTGCTGGTCAGAGCGGTGGGACTAGCCGCACGCCCGATCGTTCGGCGCACCCGGCACCGTGGCCGACCGCCCCGGTTCGGCACCCGCGGTGTGGCCCCCGGCACAGATCTGTGCCGGGGGCCACAGCGAACGGCATGCACATAGGCGCATACTGAGAACAATGACAAAGCCAGCTGCACCGAAGCGTCATCTGCCCACCAGCCCCTTCAAGGCGCCGGTGGCACCCGCTCCCAAGCACTTCGCCGTGGGCGACCAGGTCACACACGACATGTACGGACTCGGCCGGGTGATCGGCATCGAGGACGGAATCGCGGCCCTCGTGGATTTCGGCTCCTCGCAGATGCGGATCTTGAGCCCGTATACGAAGATGACCAAGCTCTAGGACCGCTGTGCCCGGTCACGGCACACCAGGCCCCTTCGGGGACCTGTACTGAAAGAGAGACCTCTCATCGATCTGACGTCGCTGTTCTCCGCCCCGGAAGGGCAACCCCGCTGCTCCACGGCAGCTTCGCCGCCTCCGACGACAAACCCCTTCCAGGCTCCGGACTTCGGGGAGGACGAGACCTTCCCGTTCGAGGACGCACAGGCGCCCGACTCAGGCGGGCGCGCGGCACGACGCAAGGCGGCCTAGCTCCGCTCGTGAAGGTGGCCGGGAGCGTGCGGGAGGCGGCTGTCCCGGCCGTGCCGGGCGAGTCGCCGCTCTGCCTGCTCCCGTCATCGTCCGTGGTCGCGTGGCCCGTCAGCGGCGCACCCGGGGCATCCCCAGGCCGATCCACGAGATGATCTCGCGCTGGATCTCGTTGTTGCCGCCGCCGAAGGTGAAGATGACCGCCGAGCGGTAGCCCCGTTCCAGTTCGCCGTGGAGGACGGCGCCGGCCGAGCCCTCTTTCAGCGGGCCGGCCGCCCCGATGATCTCCATGAGCCAGGCGTAGGCGTCCCGGCGGGCCTCGGAGCCGTAGACCTTGACCGCCGAGGCGTCCTGGGGCGTGAGTGTGCCGTCCTGGACGGCCGAGACCATCTGCCAGTTCAGGAGCTTCAGGGCGTCGAGCCGGGTGTGCGTGCGGGCGAGCAGCCTGCGCACCCAGGGCAGGTCGGCCACCCGGCGGCCGTCGGCGGTCTTCGTCTCGCGGGCCCAGCGCTGGACGTCGTGCAGGGCGCGGATGGCCATGGTGCCGTGGGCGGCGAGGGTGACGCGTTCGTGGTTGAGCTGGTTGGTGATCAGGCGCCAGCCCGCGTTCTCCGCGCCGACGCGGCGGGAGACGGGGACGCGGACGTTCTCGTAGTAGCTCGCGGTGGTGTCGTGGGAGGCCAGGGTGCGGATGACCGTGCAGGAGTAGCCGGGGTCCGAGGTCGGCACCAGCAGCATGGTGATGCCCTGGTGCGGTGGGGCCGCGGGGTCGGTGCGCACGGCGAGCCACACCCAGTCGGCGGTGTCGCCGTTGGTCGTCCAGATCTTCTGCCCGTTGACGACGTACTCGTCGCCGTCGCGTACGGCGCGGGTCTTCAGCGCGGCGAGGTCGGTGCCGGCGTCGGGCTCGCTGTAGCCGATGGCGAAGTCGATCTCGCCGGAGAGGATCCGGGGCAGGAAGTACGCCTTCTGCTCGTCGGTGCCGTACCGCATGATCGTGGGACCGACCGTGTTGAGCGCCATCAGGGGCAGGGGTACGCCGGCCTGCGCGGCCTCGTCGAAGAAGATGAACTGCTCCATCGCCGTCATGCCGCGCCCGCCGTACTCCTCGGGCCAGCCGACGCCGAGCCAGCCGTCCGTGCCGAGCCGGCGGATGGTCGCGCGGTAGAACCGCTTCTGCGCGACCGGGTCGGAATACCGGGCGTAGGCGTTGTCCGGAACCAGCTCGGCGAAATAGGCACGCAGTTCGGCGCGCAGCCGCTGCTGCTCGGGCGTGTGGTCGAGGTGCACGGCGCCTCCAGGCTCCCCAAGGGCGGTCCTCACGGCGCACACGGTAGAACGCGTTCCAGAAATTGGGAATGCCGGGGCACGGGCGAATTGGGCTCCGGTGACGCCCGCCTCGGTCACACGGCCCGGCTCACGTGAGCAGCTGGAGGAAGTCCCCGCACGCCTCGGCGCAGGCCCGGCAGAGGGCGGCGACCGACTCGGCGTCGGGATCCTCGTCGAAGGCGGCCGCGCACTCGAGGCAGACCGAGCGGCACCAGGCGACCCGGACCCGGACACCCGACTCGATCTGCGCGTCCTCCTCCGACAGCACCCGGCGGGTGGCGTCACACGCCTCCGCGCACATGAGGCCGAGCCGCCGCGCTCGCTCCTGGCATTCGGCGCCGCCCGGATCGATGAGACTCGCGCGTACGGCGCAGGCCCGGGCGCACTCCGTGCAGGCCAGCGCGCAGCTGAAGCGGTCCTCCAGGAAGCGGTAGAGCTGGTCCTGCGAAGTCGACGATGTCACACGGTGCGGGTAGCCGGGGCGGACGGCCGCAAACCACGGCCCGCTGACCACGTCCCGTCGGAAACCCGCGGACACACCCGGCCGTGTCGCGCGGCCGGTCACTCCTTATTGCCACCCTGTGACCTATAGTGTCCGGGTTCATACCGTTATGGGGTGGGTATTCCTCTCCTATGAACACAGCATCGATGCAGCTTGCCGCGGCGAGCGGACTGATCAGCCTCGTCCTGTTCGCCATCGCCCTGGCTGTCCTCGCGGTACTTGCCGGCGGCTACTGGCTGACCTCCCGCGAGAAGTACCGGGAGCCCCCGCGCCCCCGCGCCGAGGAGCAGCCCAAGCTGCCGCCGGAGGGGGCGGTGCACGAAATCCGCGAGAACAGGGAATCCGCCGACGTGCCCCGGACCGCCAAGGGCGAGCGTCCGCTCACGCCGTACGAGCTGACCAACATGGACACCAGGTCGAGCGACTCGAAGGAGCGCCCACGCTGGAGCAAGGGTTCCAGCGGTTCGTTCGGCGGCGGCGGACTCGGCGCCCACTGAGCCCGCGCCCACGGCACCCGCACCCACGGCCCCACCCGGCATCCTGGCCCGCGCCGGGCCGGCCGGACGCCCCTAGGACTCGGTCCGGGCGGCGTCCAGCCGGCCGAGGCGGGCCACGTTCTGCACGTCCTCGGGATCCTGGCTGGGCTCGGCCGCGAACCAGGCGTCGAGGATCTCCGTCAGCACCGGCCCGGAAGTCAGCCTGAGGCTCAGCGCGAGGACGTTGGCGTCGTTCCAGCGCCGCGCGCCGTCGGCCGTGGCGGCGTCCGTGCACAGCGCCGCGCGCACGCCCGGCACCTTGTTGGCCGCGATGGACGCCCCGGTGCCGGTCCAGCAGCACACCACCGCCTGGTCGGCCGCACCCTCGGCCACTTCCCTGGCGGCGGCCTCCGAGCAGACGGCCCACTGCGCGTCGGCCCCGGGCCGCAGCGCGCCGTGCTCCCGGACGTCGTGGCCACGGCGTCGCAGCTCCGTCACCAGGAGGCGGGCCACGGGTTCGTCCATGTCGGAGGAGACGGAGATGCGCATACCGGGAGAGTAGCGCGCCGCGTCGGAGCTCTCGATGCTCAACGCCGCCGAGTGGCCCGTGATCCGGGGCGGGGGCGGGCCGCTCGGCGCAGCAGGCGGAACGCCTGGAAGAGGGTCAGCGGCCACAGCGCCGCGAAGCACCCCAGCAGGGCGGGGTCCGAGGTACGTATCCCCATGACCGCCACGAACACCGACGCGAGCGCCAGCAGCAGTACGGCCACCGGCAGCCAGACCCGGTGCCGTGCCGCTCCCATGCGCCGCACGAACCGCCGGTCCTGCCGGAGATCCGCTTCCATCCGCAGCAGCGCCAGTTGCTCGCGCGGCGACAGCCGTACCTCGTCGGGCTTCTCCCACATGTCCCAGTCGTTCACGGCGACGGCACCTCCTCCGCCTGTCGGCGGCATCCATGTTCCGGACACCGAGTTCCCCCGGACGGCCCGGCCGATGCGGAGCGGGACGTCGCAGGACGGGTCCGATTCGTTTCCGCTGACGGAGCGGGTGGAGAAAAGCCCACCCGAAGTCCGGTGGCCACCCTGACTGAAACGCGGCCGCGCGCGGTCCACGCTGGAGGCGGTCCCGCCCGTCGCCCGCCCACGAGGAGCCACCGTGTCCAAGACCGCCAAGGTCCGGCCGTCCACCGAGATACGGCCGCCCGAGGAACACCCGATGTGGCCCTGGGTGGTCATCGCGGCCGTGGCGGTCGCGGTGCTCATCGCCCTGGTCAACGTTCTGATGATGCTCTGAGGGCGCCGGTCCCCCCGCCGGTGCCCGGCCGGGCTTCGCGGGGTGACCGGACGGCGCCTGGAGCCGGAGGCGTCCGCCGGGTCGTCCACCGTGACGGCGGGGCGATCACCCGGTCGCCGGCTCGCGCCGCTCGCGCAGCGCCGTCACCAGTGCCGTGAGCGCCGGTACCTCGTGATCGGAGCACCATGCCAGGTGGAGTTCGGCGCGGGTGTCGTCCATGCCCGTCACCGGCCGGAACACCACCCCGGCCGGACGCAGCCGCCGGGCCGCCTCCGGTACCAGGCTGATGCCGAGGCCCGTCCCGACCAGGGCGAGCAAGGTGTGCACCTGGCTGGCGTGCTGGACGTAGCCGGGGGCGGCGCCCGCGCGCTGGAAGAGCCGGCTCAGGAGGTCGTGGAAGTACCACGCCTCGTCCGGGTCGTACATCAGGAACGGCACGCCGTCGAGGTCCCTGACGTCGGGCGCCGCCGCCCGCGTGGCGAGCGGGTGCCCGGCCGGCAGCGCGGCGACCAACGGCTCGCGGGCGAAGGGAAGTCGGGACAGTTCCGCCGCGTCCGCGGGCGGCCGGACCAGACCGATGTCCAGATCGCCGGCGAGCAGCGCTGCGCACTGGGCCGAGGTGACCATCTCGCGCAGCACCAGATCGACCCGGGGCAGCCGGGCCCGCGCCGTGGCGAGCACCGTCTCCAGATGGACGTAGCCGGAGCTGGCGGTGAAGCCGAAGGTGATCGTGCCGGTCTCGCCGGCCATCGCGCGCCGGGCCGAGTGCACCGAGCGTTCGGACAGCTGGAGGATGCGGCGCGCGTCGGCGAGCAGGCTGTGGCCCGCCGCGGTCAGGCGCACACCCCGCTGCGAGCGGTCGAACAGCTGCACCCCGATCCGCTGCTCCAGCGCCTGGATCCGGCGGCTGAGCGGCGGCTGCGTCATGTTGAGGCGGGCCGCCGCCCGGCCGAAGTGGCCCTCCTCGGCCACCGCGACGAAGCCGGACAGCTGGTCGAGCGAGAACACGGAGCCTGCCCCCCTCCGCCCGCCGGAGCGGACGTGGCGCATCCGCGATGCGCGGGACGCATCACGGCATGCCGAATCGGTGTTGGACCTGCATGAGTGTCTCCTCTTAGCGTCACGCCAGACAAGTGACGCGGGTCGCACGGGACGGCGGCCGGCGCCGGCACCCTCGCCGCCTCGTCCTTTCGGGAGCACCCTCGCCATGACCGCCCGCACCCCCGCCGACCTGGGCCGCCACCTCGGTTCAGGTCTGCTGTCCTTTCCCGTGACGCACTTTCGCGCCGAGGACCACTCCTTCGACGAGGACGCCTACCGTGCGCACATCGCGCACCTGGGCGCCCACGAGGTGGCGGGGCTCTTCGCGGCGGGCGGCACCGGCGAGTTCTTCTCGCTGACGCTGCCCGAGGTGGAGCGCGTGGTCGCCGCGGCGGTGGACGCCGCGCCTCGCGGCACCCCGGTCCTGGCCCCCGCCGGTTACGGCACCGCCACCGCCGTCGAGCTGACCCGGTCCGCCGAGCGGGCCGGCGCCGATGGCATCCTCCTCTTCCCGCCCTATCTCACCGAGGTCTCCCAGGACGGGCTCGCGGCGCATGCCGAGGCGGTGTGCCGGGCCACGTCGCACGGGGTGATCGTCTACAGCCGGGCCAACGCCGTGTACCAGCCCGGCACCGTCGCCCGTCTCGCCGAGCGCTGCCCCAACCTGATCGGCTTCAAGGACGGCACCGGCGACCTCGACGCCATGACGCGGCTGTACGCGGCCGTCGGCACCCGGCTCACCTATGTGGGCGGCCTGCCCACCGCCGAGACCTGTGCGCTGCCGTATCTCGAACTCGGCTTCACCACCTACTCCTCCGCCCTGTTCAACTTCGTCCCCGCCTTCGCCCTCGCCTTCTACGAGGCCGTGCGCGGGCGCCGCCATGCGGACGTCCTGCGGATGCTGAACGATTTCGTTCTGCCGTACACCGAGATCCGCGACCGCAAGAGCGGCTACGCCGTGAGCATCGTCAAGGCCGGTCTGGCCGTGACCGGCCGGCCCGCGGGTCCGGTCCGCCCGCCGCTGACGGATCTCGAACCGGCCGAACTCGACGCGCTCGCCCGGCTCATCGCGGGTATCGGCGGCTGACGCAGGGCACACCCGCCCGCCCCGCCGCACCGTCAGTCCCCCGCCGCACTCCCCCCCCTCGCACCGGCACGTTCTCCCGCGAGCCGCACAGGAAAGGCCCGACCATGAGCACCACGGCACCCCGCGCCGCCACCCCCGCCATCACCTCGATGCGGGTCGTCCCGGTCGCCGGCCAGGACAGCATGCTGCTCAATCTGAGCGGCGCGCACGCCCCGTACTTCACCCGGAACCTGGTGATCCTCACCGACTCCGACGGCCGCACCGGGGCCGGCGAGGTGCCCGGCGGCGAGGGCATCCGCAGCACTCTGGAGGAGGCCCGCGATCTGGTCGTGGGCCGGCCCGTCGGTGATGTGCAGGCGGTGCTGCGGTCACTGCGCGAGCGGTTCGGCGACCGTGACGCGGGCGGCCGCGGTGTGCAGACCTTCGATCTGCGGATCACCGTCCACGCGGTGACCGCCGTCGAGTCGGCGCTGCTCGACCTGCTGGGCCAGTACCTCGACGTACCGGTCGCGGCACTGCTCGGCGAGGGCGTGCAGCGCACCAGCGTCCCCGTCCTCGGCTACCTGTTCTACGTCGGCGACCGCCACCGCACCGACCTGGCGTACCGCGACGAGTCGGACGCGGAGGACGCCTGGGTGCGGCTGCGCAATGAGGAGGCGCTCACGCCGGAGGCGATCGTGGCGCTGGCCGAGGCCGCGCAGCAGCGGTACGGCTTCCAGGACTTCAAGCTGAAGGGCGGTGTCCTCGACGGCCGGGCCGAGGCCGAGGCGGTGACCGCGCTCTCCGAGCGTTTCCCGCGGGCCCGGATCACGCTGGACCCGAACGGCGGCTGGCTGCTGGCCGACGCCGTCGCGATCGGCCGCACGCTGCGCGACGTCCTCGCCTACGCCGAGGATCCGTGCGGCGCCGAGGGGGGTTACTCCGGGCGGGAGACGATGGCGGAGTTCCGGCGTGCCACCGGTCTGCGGACCGCCACGAACATGATCGCCACCGACTGGCGGCAGCTCGGGCACGCCGTCAAGGCGGACGCGGTCGACATCCCGCTGGCCGACCCGCACTTCTGGACCATGAACGGGTCCGTGCGCGTCGCCCAGTTGTGCGACGCGTGGGGTCTGACCTGGGGCTCGCACTCGAACAACCACTTCGATGTGTCGCTGGCGATGTTCACCCAGGTCGCCGCCGCGGCCCCCGGCGACATCACCGCGATCGACACGCACTGGATCTGGCAGGACGGACAGCGCCTGACCCATGAGCCGCCCGTCATCCGCGACGGGGCCGTCGCGCTGCCCGAACGTCCGGGCCTGGGTGTCGAGTTGGACATGGAGCAGGTGGAGGCGGCACACCGGCGCTACCGGGAGCTGGGCCTCGGGGCGCGCGACGACGCCGCCGGGATGCAGTTCCTGGTCCCGGGCTGGGAGTTCGACCCGAAACGCCCGGCGCTGGTGCGCTGACGCCTGCCGCCCGTCGGCCGCTCCTGCCTACGAGGACCATCGCCTCAGCCTGCGCGCCCGGCAGACACGTCCGTACTCCTGACCCTCTGCAGCACAACCCGATCGAACCGCGGGTACTCGGCCGCAGCGGCGGAGCCGATGCCATCCGGCGCGGGCTAGGGTGATCTTCGGTAGCGAGAACGCTGCGCAGCCGGCCGGAGGTGACGGGTGGGGTCAGCCGATCCTTGGACGGTAAGGGTGCCGGTCGGCGAGGACTCCCATCTGTGGACCAGTCGGTCGACCAGCCGCAAGGTGCTGCTGGTGGCGCACAACGTCGCTTCCGCTGGGCGCCTCATGGACGTTCTGCCTCTGTTCCGTGATGACTTCCGGGTACAGCTGCTCGTGACCTGCACCGGGTCTTCCGCGTTCCGGGCGGGACTCCCCGAGCTGTTCGCTGAACTGGAGTTGCCCGTACTGCCGTGGGAGCAGGCCCGGTCGACACCGGTCGACCTGGCAGTCTCCGCCAGCTTCGGCGGACAACTGCACGCCCTGCAAGGCAAGTTGAGCGTGCTGTCACACGGTGTCGGCTACACCAAGAAGTTGGCGATACCGAGAAACGGGAGCCGGGAGCCGACGTTCGGCCTCTCACGCGAGTGGCTCCTCGTCGATGACAAGCCGTTCGTGGACGGTCTCGTCCTGTCCCACCCGGAGCAGTTGGAGCGGTTGCGGCGCGCGTGCCCGGAGGCCGTGAGGTCAGCGGTCCTCGCCGGGGATCCCTGCTTCGATCGCTTGCTAGCGGCCTTCCCCTACCGTGAACGGTTCCGGCGTGCCCTGGGCGTACGTTCCGGGCAGCGACTCGTCGTACTGAACTCGACCTGGAATCCGGAGGGTTTCTTCGGGAACGGAGGCGGGGAGGACGTGCTGCCGAGTCTGCTGCCGCGCCTCGCCGCCGAGTTGCCGGCCGACGAGTACCGGCTGGCCGCGATCCTGCACCCGAACATCTGGTACGGGCACGGCCCGGGTCAGATCCGGGCCTGGCTGGACCGAGCGCGCCGTGCCGGGCTCACCTTGATCGATCCCGTACATGCCTGGCGGCAGGCCCTCATCGCGGCAGACGTGGTTCTGGGTGACTTCGGGGCGGTCACCTACTACGCGGCGGCTCTGGGCCTCCCCGTGCTGCTGGCCGCTGCCTCGCAGGTCCGGCTGGACCCCGACGCACCGCTCGCTGCGTTCGTGCGCGACGCACCGCGTCTCGACGTGCACCGCCTCCTGCGGGAGCAGATCGACGAGGTGCTGACCGGGCACCGGCCGCTCGCCGAGCCGGCCGAGTTCACCACCTCCGCTCCCGGCGCCTCGGCGAGGTTGCTGCGACAGCACTTCTACCAGTTGATGGACCTCCCGGAGCCTGAGGGTCCCGCGCTCCTTGAACGCTTGCCGCTACCGGCGTACGACCCGCCGCAACGCACCGCTCCCCTGCGTGTGTGGACGCGTGTCCAGGGGGCGGACGTCATCATCGAACGCTCCACAGGACGCCCGCACCGGACCGACGGGAACGCACACCTCGCCGTCCACGAGGACAGCCTGGACCCCGCCAGCCTGGAGTCCGCTGATGTGATCACACGTGAGGGGCAGCCGGACGATCCCCGACTCGGCAGCCCGGAGGCGTGGACCGCCGAGGTGCTCCGCCGGTATCCGCACTGCCCGGTCGCCGCGTACGTGACGGGCCCGCACACGTGCACCGTCCGGGTCCGCGACCACGGTGGGTTCCTGCTGTCGGCAGCACCGGGCTCGGACGCGGACCCGGCGGCCTACGCGTCCTCGCTGGCCGCGTGGTTCGCCGCGGGCGGAAGCGTGCCACCGGGCGGATCCACCCTTCGGGTGCACGTCGCGGGCGGCGTGCACCCGGTGGCTGTAGCACCGTCGACCGGCTGATCCCCGGCGCGGTCGGGAGGGCTCCGGCGGTTCCGGAAGTGCCGGGCCCGCGGCACGATCCTTTTCTCGTCGATTCTGATGCGCGCTTGTGCCGGGCGGTCGGGGCGGCGGAGCCCAGCTGGATGTGCCCGTTGCGGGGCCCACGGCCTAGACGATGTCCCACGTGTCCGTGCCTCGGCGAGCGCCCCCAGGACGGTCCGCTGCTGCCGTCTTCCCTGGCGGAGGGGAATACGTCCATCGGGCGCCTGGCGAACCGGGCGCATTCGGGGAAGCGGGCCGAGCTCCGCGGAGGCGCTTTAACGAATTAGCTCGCTGCTCGCAAGTGCCCCGTAGCAAAGGTTTTGTATTTTCGCGATTCCTGTGTGTTTGCCATGCGGGAGCCCTTTGAACGCGATAGGTGGGCTGACCGGTCGTTCAGCAGCGTGGCCGGGATTCGAGGGGAGGGTATTGGGATGGATGTCGGGAATGCGAAGTATTCAGACTGGCAATCACAGGGGGCTTGAAGATGAACACCCCGTGTCGTTCGGGGGGTTCGAGAGGGGGCGTGCGGCGTTCGGCAGGGCTGTGAGCAGCACTTCCGGTGGGTCTGTCCGGTGATGTGCTCGCGTTGTCCACGGGTGCGAGGTCGTTCCGGGATCGGTTGGTGAAATGGATCACAGACGTTCCGGATCGGCGCTCACTAAGATCACGAATGTCGGTCGCCCGGCTTCGTTTCCCCCACCTCCTCATGTTCGACAGGACTTGCGTGATTCGAGCCGTCCGCTTCTTCGGCGTCGACACTCCTGCACTGCATGAACGTAAGGAAAAGTGTGTCCGGTATTGCCGGTTGGCTCGATCGACGCCGGGATTTAAGTTCTTTCTCCCTGACGGTCGAGCAGATCGCTTCCGATCTCGTCGTCCGCGGCCGCAAGGGCGGCCCGGTGTGGCAGGGGCGGCATGTCGCCCTGGTCCAGAGGGGTTCGGCGCACGACCAACAGGCCGCTGTCGCCACCGACGGCACCGGTGACGTCCTCGCCGTCGCCGTGTGCGACGGCCACGTACTGCCGCCCGGCGATCTCGATTCCCCGACGGCCGGTACGTCCGGCTCGGACCTCCCCGTCAGCGGGGGAAGCAGAGAGGCCCGGGCCCTGCTCAGGGCCTACATGCGGTGGGGACGGTCCGCCCCGGCGCATCTGGACGGGGCGTTCGCCTTCGCCGTGTGGGACGTCCGCACCGGAGAACTGCTCCTCGGGCGCGACCGGTTGGGCGTGAAGCCCCTGAGTTACGCGCTCACCCCGGACGGGGTCGTGTTCGCCTCCGATGTGGCCACCGTCGTGCGTCATCCGATGGTGCGGGCCGAACTCGACGGCGCCGGCCTGGGCGCCGTCCTCACCCAGTTGCGCAGCCCGGGCCGGGGCGTACTGCGCGGCGTGCGCGAGGTTCGGGCCGGTCACACCCTGTGCCTCGGGCCGGAGGGTCGTACCGAGGAGGCGTACTGGCGCCTGGAGGCCCGCCCCCACGAACTCGACCTCGACACCACCGTGAAGTACGTCCGGGAGCTGCTCGAGGACGCCGTGGCCGACGCCGCGCCCCTCGACGGAGCAGCGGTCCTGCTGTCGGGCGGACTCGACTCCAGCGTGCTGACGGGCCTTGTCGCCTCCCGTGGCCGAAGCGCGCCGAGTACCTTCACGGTGCTGTTCGGTGACACCTCCGCGCCCGTACCCGACCGGCCGTACGCGGAGGAGGTCGTGCGGCTGTGGGGCTGCGACCACCAGGAAGTCGCGGTCCGGCCCGAGGAACTGCTGGATCCGGTGACCCTGGCGGAGGTGCTCGCCGCCAAGGACCAGCCGACGCCGTTCGGCGACAAGAACATCACCCCCTACCTCTTCAGCCGGCACGTGGCGCGGCATGCGCCCGTCGTGCTCAGCGGGGAAGGCGCGGACGCCCTGTTCGGAGGTCTGGGCGGTGCCATCGACGAGGGCCGGGTGCTGACCTCCTTCCCGTGGATCGAGCGTTCGCGGCGGTTCGGGATGCCCTACGGCATCGGCACCGGCCTCTTCGACCAGGCGCTCCTGGAGGCCGTCGACGTCGACGGCCATGTCGACCGCATGTTCCGTGAAGCGCTCGACGAGGTTCCCCACCTGGCGGGCGCCGATCCGGTCGACCGGCTCGCCCGGCAGGTGGACTACCTCACGGTCACCAGGCTGCTGGAACAGACGGTGCTGCACTCCGAGCGGCTGAGCACCGCGGCGGGTCTGGAGGTGCGGTTCCCCTTCACCGACCACCGTCTGCTGTCCGTCCTGTTCAACGTGCCGGCGGCGATGAAGTCCTTCGACGGCCGGGAGAAGAGCCTGCTGCGCGCTCTGGGCCGGGACGTGGTCCCGCCCTCGGTGCTCACCCGGGCCAAGGTCCCGTACCCGATCACCTACGACCCGCACTACAAAGCCGGACTGGTCGGCAGGCTGCGCGAGCTGCTCGACGACAGCACGGCGCCGGCGCGTCCGCTCGTCGACCTGTCGGCGATCCGTCGTATGACCGAGGACCCGGCACTGCTCGACCGCGGCGGCTGGCTGGGCCGCGCCGATGCCGAGATGGTGCTCCAACTCGACGACTGGATGCGGCGCTTGAACGTACGGACCCGGCTGTAGCCGGCCGTCGTGCACGGTCGGCCGGGCGCCCCTGACGCCCCGGCCGCCCCCTCTTTCCTGACCCCACCCCCCTTCCCCCACACCGCCACGCTCGTCCGCCCCTGCACATGGGCAGGGCGACTTGGCATGCCCATGTGCAGGGGTATCCACCTCGATGTGAGGACCTCCTTTGGCAAGCACACCGTCAAGGACCACACGGAACGCGACCAGCGACCCCGATCGGGTCAGCTTCCTCGAAGAGCTGTACCAGGGACGATTCCGCTGGGACCTCATCCGGGACTTTCCGGTGCAGGACCCGGCCGACGCGCGGACCGGCGACCGGATGACCGAGGAGCTGGCCGCCCTGCTCCGCGACCGCGTCGACCCGGACGATGTCGACGCGCGCGCCGCCCTGCCCGACGGACTCCTCGACGAGCTCGGCGCTCGCGGCTACTTCGCGCTCCAGGCGGACCCGGCCCTGGGCGGGCACGCGCTCTCGCACTACAACACCTTCCGCATGGTGGCGACGGCCGCGGCGCACTGCACTCCGGTGGCACTCTCCCTCGCCATCGAGAACGCGCTCGGCGCCGGGGCCTTCCTGTCCGTCGTCCCGGACGGGCCGCTGCGCGAGCTGCTCGGCGACGTGGTGCGCCGCGGCGCCCGGTCCGCCAGCGCGGACAGCGAACCCCAGGGCGCGGCGAACCAGCGCCGCTTCACCACCGCGACCCGCGTCGAGGGCACCGACGACTACCTGCTCAACGGGCGCAAGGTCTTCGTCGGGCACGCGCCCGTCGCCGAGGTGGTCAGCGTCTCGGCGACCGTCCGCGAGGACGGCGCCGACCGGGTGCGGATGTTCTTCGTACGCACCGACAGCCCCGGAGTGACCAGCGGAGACTGGCACACCTACATGGGGATCAAGGGATTCCCCAACGGCTGGCTGGAGTTCCGGGACGTCCGGGTCAGCGGGGCGCACATGCTGGTCGAACGCGACGCCGGGCACGTCGTCCGTACGACGCCCGCGACCGCACGGCTGGTCGGCCGGGGCCGGATGCACCTGATCGCCGCCCCCGCGCTGGCCGTCGCCCGGCTGTCCGCGGGGTGGATGCGCGACTTCGCCGCCCGCCGGGTCATCGACGGACGGCCGCTGTCGGAGTACGACGAGGTGCGGCGCCGGCTGGCCGACACCCTGGCCGAGACGTTCGCGATCGAGACCATGGCCCAGTGGTGTCTGCTGCCGGACGACCAGGGCGGGGACCTCAACCTGCGGTTCGAGCAGAACGCCGTCAAGAACGCGGCCTCCCTGCTGGCCTGGGACGTCGCCGAACGCGCCATGTCCCTGCTGGCGGCCGAGGGCTACGAGACGGCGCCGAGCAAACGGCTGCGCGGCGCGGCGCCCGTGCCAGTGGAGCGGTACCTGCGCGACCTGCGCAATCTCCGGATCTCGGGTGGCGTCGACTTCCAGATCGACAACTGGATCGGACGGCTGTCGATCCTGTCGTACTACTACCCGGAGCCGGAACACGCCGAGGAGCTCCTGAGGGAGGACGCGGCGCCCCTCGACACCGCGGGCACCGTCCTCACCGACCGCAATCTCGGCCATCTGCGCCGGGTGGCCGAACAGACCCGCGACTTCGGCCGCACCTGTCTGCGGCTGGCCCGCCGGCACCCCGACCGGGAGGAACTCGCCTCCCAGGAACGGACGGTGATCCTGCTGGCCGGTATCGCCCGGGAACTGCTCGGCATGTCGCTCACCCTGGCACGCGCCTCGGCCCTGTCGGCGTCCGGCGACGACAGCGCCCAGCCGCTGGCCGACATCTTCTGCACCGCCGCCCGGCTGCGGATCGACGACCTGTCCCGCCGGCTCCAGTCCCCGCCCGCCCCGGACGTAGCAGCGGTCACCGCCGCCTGGATGTCCGGAGCCGGCTTCGGCTTCCTCACCTCCGACGGCACACCCCGCCCGTCGCACGCCGACCGCCCCGAAGAGAGCACCGTATGAACACCCCCGCGCAGTGTGTCCCGCTGTCCGTCGGCCAGGAGGCGATGTGGGTCGCCTGGAAGCTGGATCCCGGCCAGTGGAGCCACATCATCCCCACCCCGTTCAGGGTGCGCGGCACCCTGAACCTCGACCAGCTGCGCCTCGCGGTCGCCGAGGTCGGTGAGGCCTTCCCGCAGCTGCGCGCGCGGGTGCGCACCGGGCAGGAAGGGTCCGTGCTCGACTGGTCGGACGCCCCCGTAATCCCCGTCCGGCGCCGCCGTACCGAACTCGACCAGGACGCGGCGATCCGCGAGACCTGGCAGACCCCGTTCGACCTGCGGAGCGGCCCGCTCGCGCGCGTCGACCTCATCGACGGCCCGGACTACACGGTCCTGCTCATCGCCGTGCACCACCTGGTGTACGACGGCGCCTCCATCCTGCTGCTCCTGGACGCCCTGCGCACCGCCTACGAAGGCGCCCGGCTGCCCCGCGAGGACCACGCTCCGGCGCTCGCCGCGTTCGCCGCGCACTCGCGCGAACTGGCCGACGGCCCCTCCGGAGAGGATCACCGGCTGCACTGGAAGGCCGACCTCGGCGACGGCGGCGGCGACTTCGCGCTGCCGAGCGGTGCGCAGGAGCCGCGGTACACCGTCCTCAGCGAGAAACTGCCGGCCGACCTGGCGAAGGACCTGCGCGCACGTGCCACCGAGGCGGGCATGTCCTACGCCACCCTCCTCATGGGCGCCTACTTCGCGCTGCTGAGGCGGCACAGCGGCGCGTCGGACGTGCTCTCGTTCCTCCCGTACCACGGCCGCTGCCTGCCCGAACTGAGCGGGCGGGTGGGCTACTTCGTGAACGCCCTCCCGGTGCGGGTCCCGGTGCGCGACGACGACACCTACGCCGACCTGCTCGGCCGTGTCCGCTCCCGCGTCAAGGAGACCCTGGCCCACGGCGATCTGCCGCTGCCCGCCATCATGCGCGCCGCCGGCCTGACCGGCCCCGAGGCCCAGCGGCGCACCCATCAGACGGTGTTCCAGTACTGGCACGCCGGCCTGCGCGACGGCGTCGACGTCCACGACGTACGGCTGCGCCACGACGGTGCCGAGGCGCGGTTGAGCCTGCTGGACATGGAGAGCACCGCCGGTTTCCGCCTCGCGCTCATGGTCCGGGAGGACAGCTGCGGCACGCATCTGCTGTGGAAGGACCCGGCGGGCTCGCTGGGCGCCACGGTGGTCCGCGCCATGGCCGACGACTACACGGCGGTACTGCGCGCGCTGGCGGACGACCCGCGGGCGGGCATCGGCGAAGTGGTGGCCACCGCACGAACGGACGCGGGCGGCACCGCACCCGGCGGCGACGGCGGCGGGGACCGGCCTGCGTCGGCCGCCGCTGCCGGGGACACCGCCCGTCTGAACGAGATGGCCGAGGTCTGGCAGTCCGTGCTCGGCACGGGTCCCGTCGCGCCCGGCGACTCGTTCTTTGAGCTGGGGGGCCACTCGCTGCTCGCCGAGAGGCTCGTCGCAGCGGTGCGTGAGCGGTTCCCGGCCTCCACCGCGACCATCCGCCTGCTGTTCGACCACCCCCGGCTCGGGGAGTTCGCCGCCCACGCGCTGCCCGCACCCGCCTCCGAGGCCGCCGACCGGCCGCTCGACGGGACACCGGCCGCTGCCGCCGGCACCGACCGCCCACGCCACGGGACAGGGACGGCTGCCGCCGACGCCGGTCGCCCGGCCGGCGCTCCCTCCGTCCAGCCCGGCCCGGCCGCCACGGCCACGCCGGAAGCAGGAGAGGCCGCCGGGCGCCCGGTGCAGGGCGTCGGCGACCGCTTCCCGGCCTCCAGCTTCCAGCGCCGTGTCTGGCTGGCGCAGCGGGTGGGCGGTGATCCGGCCGCGTACAACGTGCCCCTCGCCTGGCGAGTCGAACACCCGCTGGACGCCGACGGCGTCAGCCGTGCCCTGGCCGCGACGATCGCGCGGCACGAGATCCTGCGCACCGCGTTCCACGAGGTCGACGGTGATCTCATGCAGACCGTGCGCGCGCCGTGGGTGCCCGGCGTCCAGCGGATCGACCTCGCTGACCGCCCCGATCCGCAGGCGGCGCTGCAGAACTGGATCCGCACCGCCGCCCATGAGCCCTTCGACCTGGCCTCGGGCCGGCTGCTGACCGCTGCGCTCATCGAACTCGGGCCGGCCGGCCAGGTGCTCTTCGTGTGCCTGCACCACCTGCTGTGGGACGGCGAGTGCGAGGAGATCCTGCTCAAGGAACTGGACGCCCACTACACCGAGGCGAGCGGCCCCGAGGCGCCGCTCCCGACCGGCGAGGAGGCTCCGGCCGGGACCGGGGCGGACGTCCACCCGGCCTCCGCGCACCAGGAACGCATGTGGTTCGTGGACCGGTTCGAGAACGGCCACCTCTACCCGGCGGCGCCCACCTACCACAACCTGCCGCTCTTCCTGCGGCTCGACGGGCTGCCCGACCGCACGGCGCTGGCGCGGCGCGTCGCCGCCGTCGTCCGCGCCCATGAGGCACTGCGTACCGAGCTGGTCGAGCTGGACGGCCGCGTCGTCCAGCGGGTGCGTACCGACGCGACCGTCGTGCCCGCGTGGCTGCCCGCCGGGCCGGGCGACGCGGCCGGTGCGGAGGTACCGGACGCCCTGACGGACTGGGCACGCACACCGTTCGACCTGTCCGCCGGTCCGCTCCTGCGCATCGCCGTCCTGCCCGACCAGGGCTCCCGCGGCGGCTGGATCGCCCTGTGCGGGCACCAGGCCGTGATCGACCGGGTCTCCCTGGAGACGGTGGCCGGGCAGATCGTGGCCGGTCCGGACGCGCGCGAACCGCGGCCGACCGGCTACCAGGCGTGGCGCGACAGCGAGGACGAGGCCGCCGGCCGGGCTCATCTCGCCGCCCGGGCCGCCGTACTGCGGCCGCCCGCCGACCCGCTGCGCCTGCCGGAGCGCCGTACCCGCGACGCCGTGCACGTCTACGAGGAGCGGTCGGTGGCGTTCGCCGTCCCCGCCGACGTCGCGCTGGGCAGCGCCGCCGAGCGGCTCGGGGCGCAGGTGACGGACGTCGCCCTCGCCGCCTTCGCGGCCCTGCTCCAGTGGTACTCCGGCCAGGAGGACATGGTGCTCGGCCTGTCCCACGCCGGGCGGCGGGAACAGGACCGGCACGTCGTCGGTCCGCTGAGCAACCTCCTGCCGGTGCGCCTGCGCCCGGAAGCCGGCCTCTCGTTCGCCGGACTCGTCGAACGCACCGCCGCCGAGACGGCCCATGCCCGTACCCACGACCGGGCTCCGTTCGACGAGCTGGTCCGGCTGGTCGACCCGTCCAAGGACATGAGCCGTACGGCGCTGTTCGACGTCCTGTACAGCTACCTCCCGGCCGCCGCACCGCTGCCCGTGCCCGAGGGGGCGGCGGCACGGCCGGTGGACGCCGGCGGCGGACGCGGCAAGTACGACCTGCACCTGTGCCTGCGGCCGGACGGCGACGGCGGGCACCGCGCCCGTCTCGTCTACAACGGCCGGTACTTCGACCACGACCAGATCACCGCGATGGCCGCCCACTACGTCACGGCCCTGCGCCTGCTGACCGAGCGGCCCGACTCCGGTGTGGCCGAGATCGACCCCCTCTCGGAGGCGGAACGCCACACCCAGCTGCGGGTGTGGAACGCCACCGAGGCCGGGTACGAGGAGACGCCCGCCCACGACCTCATCCGGCGTCGCGCCGAGGCCCGGCCCGCCGACGTGGCACTGACCGACGGCGCGCACTCGGTCGCCTACGGCGACCTGCTGGCCGACGCGCGGGCGGTCGCACAGGGTCTGCTCGCCGCCGGCGTACGCCAGGGAGAGCTGGTCGCCCTGCTGTTCCCGAGGGGTGCCGACCAGGTGCGGGCGGTCCTGGGAACCCTGCTGGCCGGCGCCGCCTACCTGCCCATCGACCCCGCCGTCCCGGACGAGCGCCGGGAGTTCATCCTCTCGGACTCGGGAGTGCGCGTCGCGCTCGCCCCGTCGGCCGGGTCGGACGGCCACGGCTTCGACGGGCGGGTTCTCGCCCTGGACGAGCTGCTCGCCCCGGCGACCCGGGGCGCGGAGGCACCGCTGCCCTCGGTCCCCCTGGACTCGCCCGCCTACTGCATCTACACCTCCGGCACCACCGGCCGGCCCAAGGGCGTGGTCCTCACCCACCGCAACCTGGTGCGGCTCCTCGTCAACGACCGGCTCCCGTTCGCCTTCGGACCGCAGGACGTGTGGACGATGTTCCACTCGTACGCCTTCGACTTCTCGGTGTGGGAGCTGTTCGGCGGCCTGGTGCACGGCGGCCGGGTCGTGCTCGTCTCCGAGGACGAGACCCGGGACCCCGGGCTCTTCTTCGACCTGCTCCAGCGCGAGCGCGTCACGGTGCTGAACCAGACGCCCAGCGCGTTCCGCCGGCTGATCGGGCTGCGGCCCTCGGCGCCGGACGGTCTCGCCGCGCTGCGCTATGTGGTCTTCGGCGGTGAGGCACTGCGCCCGGCGATGCTGACCGAGTGGTCCGAGCGGTTCCCGCAGGTGCGGCTGGTCAACATGTACGGCATCACGGAGACCACCGTGCACGCGAGCGTGCGCACCGTCTCACGCGGCGACATGGAGACCGACACGAGCGTCGTGGGCACTCCGATCCCTACGACGCGCCTGCATCTGCTGGACCGGCACACGGGCCGCCGGCTGCTGCCCGTCGGCGCGGTGGGTGAGATCTACGTCGGCGGCGACGGCGTCGCGGGCGGCTACCTTGGGCGGCCGGAACTCACCGCCCAGCGCTTCGTGCCCTCGCCGTTCGGTGACGGCACCCTGTTCCGCAGCGGCGACCTCGCCGCCCGGCTGCCGGACGGATCCCTGAGGTTCATCGGACGCGCCGACTCCCAGGTCCAGCTGCGGGGCTACCGCATCGAGCCCGGCGAGGTGCAGACGTGCCTGTGCGACCACCCGGGTGTCTCGGACGCCGTCGTCTTCGCGGAGGACGACCGGCTGATCGCGGTGGTGCGCGGTGAACAGGGGCTGAGCGCGGGCGAGTTGCGCGGCCACCTGGCACGCCGGCTGCCCTCGTACATGGTGCCCTCGCTGTTCCACGTGGTGGCGAGCATCCCGCTGACCGTCAACGGCAAGATCGACATGGCCGCGCTGCGGGCGCAGACCGCCGCGCTCGCCGCTCCGGCCCGCCGTGCGCCCCGCTCGGGTACTCCGGCCGCGCTGGCGGCCGTGTGGCGCGACCTGCTCGGCGTGCCGACGGTGGGCGAGGACGACTCGTTCTTCGGGCTGGGGGGACACTCCATGCTCGCCGTACGCCTCATCGGCGAGATCGCCGAGCGGTTCGGAGCCGACCTGCCGATCAAGACGCTGTTCGAGACGCCGCGGCTCGGCGACCTGGCCGATGTGATCGACCGGGCCTCGGGCCGTACGGCGGCCGACCCGGACCGGCCCTCGCCCGACGCCGCACCCGCGGCACCGCGTGGGGCGGACCGCGGGAGCGCCGGCGCCGGTGACCGGGCGGCGGCCCCCGCCGCCGCGGCGGCGTCGCCCGCCAGCGCCTTCCAGCGGCGCATGTGGCTGGCGGAGCAGACCGGCCAGGGCTCGCCCGCCAACGTCTTCCTCGGCTGGACCGTCGAAGGCCGGCTGGACACGGCGGTCCTCGAGGACGCGCTCGCCCGGCTCGTCGCGGGACACGAGATCCTGCGCACCGCGTTCCGCGCGCAGGGCGGCACCGTACGGCAGGTCGTCCAGGAGCCCTGGCGGCCCCGGATCGAGATATGCGACCCCACCGGCGCGGAGGGCCCCGAAGAGACCGCCACCCGCTGGCTCGACGGCGCCGCGGGCCAGCCGTTCGACCTGGCCTCGGGCCGGCTGCTGCGCGCGGCCGTCGCCGACTGCGGGCCTCGCGGCCAGGCGTTCATGCTCTGCCTGCATCACCTCGTCGTGGACGGCGAGTCCGTACCCGTCCTGCTGCGCGAGCTCGAACGCCGCTACCGCGACAGCCTCGCGGGGCTGCCGTCCGAGCCGCCGGCGCTCCAGTACCGCGAGCACGCGGCCGCCCTGGAGCGCTCGGGCGACCTTCGCCGTGACGCCGACCTGGACTTCTGGGCGGAGCGGCTGACCGGCTGGCCCGCCCGGCTCGACCTGCCCGCGCCGGCGCGGACCGAGGCCGACGGAGCGGTGCGCCTGGTGCTGCCCGAGGGGCTGCTGGGACGGCTGCGTCCGGTCATGGACGAGCACGGCGCGACCTGGTTCATGCTCATGGCGGCGGCACTGGCCACCGGCCTGCACCGGTGGAGCGGCCTGCCCAGGGTCACCTTCGGTGTTCCCGCGAGCATCCGGGACCGCGACAGCGCCGACCTGCTCGGCCCCTGCCTCAACCTCGTCGTCCTGCGCTCCTCGACGGCCGGTGACGGTCCCGCGGGCGACCTGCTGCGCGCGATGCGCACGGAGGTGCTGGACGCCTTCGAGCACGCCCGGACGCCCTTCGACGAGGTGCTGGCCCGGCTCCGCCCCGAACAGGGCGCGGACCGGGCGCCGTTCGGCGACGTGGTCATCAACATGAACCTGCGCGCCGACCGGCACGCCGTGCTCGGCGGCGCCGCGCTGCGCCCGGTGTTCGCCGAGTCGCTCTGGTCCCACGAGGCCAAGTTCGGCATCACGCTGACCGTGGCCGAGCAGGACGGGGAACTGGACGCCGTGCTCTCCCACCGGGGCGACCGCGTGTCCGCCGCCGACGCGGCCCGCCTCGCGGACGCCGTCACCGCGTTCCTCGTGGAGCTCGCCGACGGCCGGCGCCCCGCCCAGTACCGGGACTTCGTCCAGGCCCGGGAGACGGCTCGCGCCGGCGCCCGGCACGAGGCGGACCTCGCCCACTGGCACGAGCACCTCGGCGGGGCGCCCGCGTACGTGGAGCTGCCCGCCCCCGAGGAACCGGCACCGCACGGGGTGGTGGAGATACCGATGCCCGCGGGCGTGGGCGAGCGGCTGCGCGCCCTGCACGAGCGGCACGGTCTCTCCCCGTTCATGACGGCGGCGACCGCACTGGCCCTCCTCCTGCACCACCGCACCGGCACGGACGACGTGGTGATCAGCAGCCCGATGACCCACCGGGGCCCGGGCGCTCTCGCGGACGTCTTCGGGCCGTGCCTGAACACCGTGGCGCTGCGCTCCCGGCTGCGGCCCGACGCGACCGTGCGCGAGGCCCTGGAAGCGATGCGGGACACGACCCTGGACGCCTTCGCGCACCGCGAGGCGGCCTTCGAGGACGTCGTCGACCGGATCAACCCGCCGCGCAGACCGGGACGCACGCCGTACTGCGACGTCTCGCTGGCGTTCAGCACGGCCGCGGGGCGCCCGCCGACGCTGGGGGGACGCGCCCTGCGGGCCGTCGAACTCGACGGCGGCGACGCGGCGTACACCGGAAAGCTCGGACTGACCGTCGCGCTCGTCCTCGACGGCGGCGAACTGCGCGGCCGCATGGCCTACCACGGCGGCCTCGTCCGGCGCGACGACGTGGAACAGCTGGCCGACGCGCTGGCCGCGCTGCTGGCACAGCTGCCCGATCACCTGGACACCCCCGTCACCGGTCTGGAACTGATCCCGCGCGACCAGCTCGACCGGATGCGCGCGTGGGAGCGCGGCCCGCTGCCGGGCCCCGCGACCACCGTCCCGGAACTGATCCTGGAGCAGGCACGCGTCCGCCCCGACGCGAAGGCCGTCGACAGCGACCGGGGCACGCTCGACTACCGCGGGCTGGTCGCCCGCGCCCGCTCGCTGGCCGGCGCGGTGCGCCCGCACCTGCCGGCCGACGGGCCCACGGTCGCCCTGCTTCTCGAGCGCGGCGAGGACTTCGTCGTCGCCATGCTGGCCGCCTGGTTCGCCGGGGCCGCCTTCTGCCCGCTCGACCCGTCGTGGCCGGCCGCCCGGCAGGAGTTCGTCCTGGACGACGTCCGGGCCGATGTCCTGCTCACCCGCGAGGGAATCACGCTCCCGTCGACCGGCCGGACCACCGTCCTCGACGTCGCGAAGGCGGCGGGCACGGCGGACGGCGGCGACACCGGGGCCGGGCCGGCGTGGTCCCCGCAGGCCACGGCCTACGTCATCTACACCTCCGGCACCACCGGAACCCCCAAGGGCGTCGTCGTCCGGCACGGCGGACTGGCCAACCTCGTACGGTCGGTGGGCGACACCCAGGGCATCGGCCCCGAGGACCGCTGCACGCACCTGCTGAGCGTCAGCTTCGACTCCTCGCAGATGGAGGTGTGGCAGGCCCTCGCCCATGGCGCCTGCCTGGTCCCGCACGAGCGACCGGTCGTCGCGTCCACGCTCGGCGCGTGGCTGGACCGCAAGGGCGCCACCGTGGCGTTCTGCGCCACCGCGCTGGCCGAGGCCATGTGGAGCGCCGGCACCGCCGCCCCGCGCACACTGCGCTGGCTCGGCATCGGCGGCGCGGCCCTCTCCCAGCGTCCGCCGGCCGGGCTGCCCTACCGGCTGCTCAACTCCTACGGCCCCACCGAGAACACCGTCGCCGCCTCGGAGCACGTCATCGACGGCTCCGGCTCGACGCCGCTGAACTGCATCGGCCGGCCGATCGCGGGCGTACGGATGCTCGTCCTCGACGCGGCCGGCCGGCGCTGCCCGCTCGGCACCACCGGAGAGATCCACCTGGCGGGAGACAGCCTCGCCGTCGGGTACCTGCGGCGGCCGGAACTGACGGAGGACCGCTTCCGCACGATCGACCTGGACGGTGCCCCGCTGCGGGTCTACCGCACCGGAGACCTCGGCCGCCGGCTCGGCGACGGGACCGTGGAGTACCTGGGCCGGGCGGACCGCCAGCTCAAGCTGCGCGGCTACCGCATCGAACCCGGCGAGATCGAGCACTTCCTGCTGCGCCAGCCCGAAGTGGCCCAGGCCGCGGTGACCGGCGATCCGCAGCGCACCCCGGCTCTGGTCGCCTATGTGACCCCGCAGGGCGCGCACCGTCCCGACAGTGCCGAACTGCTGCGCCGCGCGCGGGCGGAACTGCCCGCCTTCATGGTGCCGGAGGCCGTCGTCGTGCTGCCCGCCCTGCCGCTGACCACCAGCGGCAAGGTGGACCACGCCGCACTGCCCAGGCCCGAGCGCGGCGACCTGGTGGGGGCGGCGGGCCACGTCGCACCGGGCAACGACACCGAACGGCGCGTGGCCGCACTCTGGTCGGAGGTCCTGGGACTGTCCGCGGTCTCGGTCCACGACAACTTCTTCGACCTCGGGGGCAATTCCCTGGCGTTGGCCAAGCTGCACGGCAAGGTCGTCGCCGCCTTCGGCCGGGAGCTGCCCGTCACCGCCCTGTTCGAGCACCCGACCGTCGCCGCTCTGGCGAAGGCGCTGGACCCGGCGCGTCGCGACGGCGGACCGGCGGACGGCGGCACCGAACCGAGGCGTCCTCAGCGGTCCGGCCGCCAGGCCCGGCGGGGCCGGCGCCGTCCCGGCACGACGGAAGGTGCGTGATCATGACGAACGGGACCACACCCCTCACCCCCGTCGCCCCGCCGCCCGGCATCCGGCGGCACCGGACCCTGCGCGTGCTCCTCGTGGCCGAGACCATCTCGATGCTCGGCACCCAGCTCAGCGCGGTCGCCATGCCCTGGCTCGTCCTGCAACTGACCGGCTCCGCCGGCGACATGGGGCTCGTCATGGCGTCCCAGCTGGCCGCCATCGCGGTGTTCGGCTTCTTCGGCGCCTCATGGACGGGACGCCTCGGACCGCGCGGCGTCATGCTCATCGGGGACACCGTCCGCGGCCCGCTGGTGGCGCTGCTGCCGGTGCTGTACTTCCTCGACTGCCTGAACACGGCCACGTTCGTGGTGGTGATGTTCGCGATCGGCGCGTTCTACGCCCCGTACGCGGCGAGTCAGCAGGCCATCCTGCCGGGCGTCGTCGGCGAGGACGAGCAACTGCTCGGCCGGGCCAACGCCGCCCTGCAGAGCGCGACCCGGCTCAGCGTGCTGCTGGGCCCCGTGCTCGGCGGCGTCCTCATCTCCCTGTTCGGCGCTCCCACGGTGCTGGTCCTGGACGCGGTGTCCTTCGCGTGCTCGGCCGTGCTGCTGCGCCTGTGTCTGCCGCGCACGCCGAGGACCGGCACGGTCCCGGCACGTCGTTCGCCCGCGGCCGGGTTCCGGGTGCTGATGCGGGACCGGCTGCTGGGCAGCTGGTCGGTGGCGCTGGCGCTCGGCGAGATGGCCTGGCAGGCGCTGTTCGCCCTGTTGCCGGTGATCGCCGTGTCGCGGGAGAACGGATCCTCCGTCGTCGCCGGCGCCCTGCTGACCGCCTTCGGCGGCGGCGCCCTCACGGGCACGCTGCTGGCCGGGCGGCTGCTGCGCCGGGTACCGGCGAGGAGGCTCGCCCTGACCGGCCGGGTCGCGCTGGGCGTGGGATTCCTCGCGCTGCCGCTGCCGCTCGGCGTGCCGGGCCTGGTCTGTCTGCTGGTGTGCGTGGGCTTCCTCAACGGCGTCTCCTCCGCGCCGGTCGCCACCGTCCGGGTCCTGCGGATCCCGCAGGCCCAGCGGCCCGAGGCGCTCACCGTCGCCACCGCGCTGGCGCTGATGGGCGGCACGGCGGGCTGGGTGCTGTCCGGCACGGTCGCCCAGAAGGCGGGACTGACCCCCGCCTTCTGGGGGCTGGCCGGCCTGCAGCTCGCGGCCGCCGCCCTGTTCGTGATCGGCGCCCTGGGCACCGCGTCCCCGGCGCCCGCGGTGTCCCCGGCGCCCGCGCCCGCCGACCCCGCCAAGGCCACTCGCACCGACCCCGCCAAGGATTCTCGATGACATACGACCAGCAGGAAGACCAGCACGACCTCGTCGCGGTGGTGGGCATGGCCGGCCGCTTCCCCGGCGCTGCGGACGTGGAGCGCTTCTGGGAGAACCTGTGCGCCGGCCGGGAGACGGTCTCCGTCCTGCCCGACCGCGCCGACCCGGCACATCCCGACTACGTGCCGGCCTACGGAGTGCTGGACGGGGCCGGCGAGTTCGACGCGGCCTACTTCGGACTCTCGGCCCACGACGCCCTCATCACCGACCCGCAGCAGCGGCTGCTGCTGGAGTGCGCCCACGAAGCACTCGAACGGGCCGGGCACGGCGGCGAGGACCGGCCGGTGACCGGTGTCTTCGTCGGCGCGGGGAACAACGGGTACGCCGAGGCGGTGCGCGCCCGCATCGACGAGCTGCCGTTCCTCGACGAATGGCGGCTGCGGCAGGCCACCGCGCCGGACTTCGTCAGCACCCGCATCGCCTACCACCTGGACCTGACGGGCCCGGCGCTGACCGTGCAGACGGCCTGTTCGACCTCTCTGGTGGCGGTGCACCTGGCGGTGCAGTCGCTGCTGAACGGCGAGTGCGACCTCGCCCTCGCCGGCGGCGCGAGCGTCGTCCCGCACCTGCCCCGCATGCGCTACACACCCGGCGGCATCGTCGCGGCCGACGGCCACTGCCGCGCGTTCGACGCCGACAGCGACGGTACGGTCGGCGCCAGCGCGGTGGGCGTGGTCGTACTGCGGCCCTTGACGGACGCGCTCGAGGACGGCGACCACGTGCACGCGGTGATCCGGGGTTCCGCGGTGAACAACGACGGCCGGCACAAGGCGGGCTTCACCGCGCCGAGCGTGGTGGGCCAGGCCGAGGTGATCCGACTCGCCCACGAGGCCGCCGGTGTCGATCCGGCCGAGGTGGGCTACGTGGAGGCGCACGGCACGGGCACCGCGCTCGGCGACCCGATCGAAGTGGCCGCGCTCAGCCGGGCCTTCGGGTCCGGAGCCGACCGCGAGGGCGGCCCCTGCCTGCTCGGTTCGGTGAAGACGAACATCGGGCACGCCGACTCCGCGGCGGGTGTGGTGGGCTTCATCAAGGCGGTCCTCAGCGTGGAGCACGGCGTCGTGCCGGCCACGCTGCACTACCGCCGGCCGAACCCCGCCATCGACTTCACCTCGTCCGCCTTCGAGGTCAGCGGTACCACGCGCCCGTGGCCGGCGGCGCGGCGGCGGATCGCCGGAGTCAACGCGCTGGGTGTCGGCGGGACCAACGCGCACGTGGTGCTGGAGCAGGCGCCGCCTCCCGTGGCCTCCGCCCCGGTCCATCGCCGGCAGCTGCTCGTGGTCTCCGGCCGGACCCCGGAGGCCGCAGACCTCGCGGCGAGCCGCCTGGCCGACCATCTGGTCGCACATCCGGAGACACACCTGGCCGACGCGGCCTGGACCCTGCAGTCGGGCCGCGCCCACCACACCCACCGCAGGTTCGCCGTCGCCGGCGACGCGCAGGAGGCGGTGTCCGCGCTGCGCGGCCGGGCATCGGCCGCGGGCGGCGCCTCCTCCGACGCCGAACAGGTCTTCCTCTTCCCGGGCCAGGGCGGCCAGCACGTCGGCATGACGGCCGAGTTGTACGACGCCGAGCCCGAGTTCCGCCGGCACCTGGACGAGGTGGCCGAGGCGGTGGCGGAGCCGCTCGGACTGGATCTGCGGGAGGTGCTGTATCCGGACACGGAGGCGCAGCGGGCGACCGCGGCGGAACGGCTCGCGACCATCGCCGTCGGCCAGCCGGCGGTGTTCGCGGTGCAGTACGCCACCGCCCGGCTGCTGACGTCCTGGGGGCTGCGGCCGAGCGCCGTCACCGGGCACAGTCTCGGCGCGTACGCCGCGGCCTGCGTGGCCGGGGTGTTCGCACCGGTGGACGCGGCCCGGCTGGTGGCCGAACGGGGCCGGCTCCTGGCCGCCCTTCCCGCCGGCGCGATGGCGGCCGTCCGGCTGCCGGAGGACGAGGTCGTGCCGATGCTCCCGGCGGACGTGACGATCGGCGCGGTGAACGGCCCGGGCCAGTGCACGGTCACCGGGCCGGCCGCGTCCGTCGCCCGTCTCGCGCGGGAACTGAGCGGCCGTGGGATCGAGGCACGGGTGCTGCGGATCGCCACCGCGGGCCACTCGCCGCTCGTGGAGCCGATCACGCGCCGCTTCGCCGAAGCGGTCGAGGCGGTGCCGCGCGAGCGGCCGGTGCTGCCGGTGCTCTCGGACACGACGGGGTCGTGGGCGGACCCCGAGGGGATCCGTACCGCCGACCACTGGATACGGCACCTGCGGCAGCCGGTCCGCTTCGGCGAGGTGCTGGACACCCTCTTCGGCACCCCGGACCAGGTCCTCGTCGACATCGGCCCGGGCCGCACCCTGGCCACGCTGGCCCGGCAGCACGCGCGCTACGACAGCAAGCAGGCCGTCGTCCATCTCGCCCCGCACCCGGCGGAGGAGGCCTCGGAGACGGCGACACTGCTGTCCGGGGTGGGCGAGCTGTGGACGCGCGGCGCACGGCCCGACTTCGCCGCGCTGCACGGCTCCCGGGCACGGCGCCGGGTGACGCTGCCGACGTACCCGTTCGAGCGCCGGAACCACCTGGTTCCCGCACCGGCCGAACCCGGCACGCCCGCCGGTCCGGCCGAACCGCACGGCCGGCCGGTGTCACCGCCGCCCGCGCCCGCCGCCGCCGCGCCGTCGGCCGCGGGGACGGCGCCGACGGACTCCGGGGCGCCGCGGGAGCGCCCGGCGGCGGAGCACCCGAGCGTGCTGGACGCCGTACTGGGCGCCTTCACACAGGCGCTCGGCTACCCGGACATCGACCCGCACGAAGGTCTCTTCGACCTCGGCGGTGACTCACTGACCGCGACCAAGCTCGCCGCGTGGGCCGCCGCCGCCTTCCACATCACCGTCAACGCCGGGGACGTCCTGCGCTCCCAGACCCCGGCGGCGCTGGCCGCGCTGCTCGAGGAGCGCGGGGCGGCATCCGATTCCACCGAGGAGACTCCCGCATGACCGCCCCTGTGCCGTCCGCCGCGCCGACCGGCACGCCCGGCCGCCGCAGCCCCTGGCTGACCGGCCGTGCCCCGGCCCAGGCCCCCGAGCGCCACCTGTACTGCTTTCCGCACTCCGGTGGGTTTCCCGGCGAGTACGTCCGCTGGGGACAGCAGTTGCCCGGCACCCAGGTGTACGGCGTATGCCCGCCGGGCCGCGGCGGCCGTGTGTCCGAAGCGCCGTTGACCGACCTGGACACCCTGGTGCGGGAGCTGCTCGACAGCACGGAGTTCGTACCGCCCTACGACCTGTTCGGGCACAGTCTCGGCGCGTTGGTCGCCTACGAGGTGACGCGGGAGCTGATCGCCCGGCGCCGCCCGCTGCCCGAGCGGCTCATCGTGTCGGCCTTCCCCGCACCGCACCTGCCGCGCCAGGCGGCCGGGCTGGCCGACACGCCGGACGGCGAACTGCTCGCGGTGCTCGACGAACGCCACGGCGGCATCCCGCCGCAGATCGCCGCCGACCCGGAGCTGCTGACGCTGCTGCTCCCGGTGTTCCGCGCGGACCTCACCCTGCTGGACAACTACCGCCACCGGGAGACCGGGCCGCTTCCGGTACCCCTGGTCGTGCTCGGCGGGGACGCGGACACCGTCACCGCCGAGGACCTCGAACAGTGGAAGGAGCACAGCACCGAGGCCGTACGGGTGCGCCGGTACCCGGGTGGTCACTTCTACTTCCGTGACGATCCGGCGCCACTCCTGAGCGTGCTCGCCCGACGGGACGGAGGGCACGCGCTTCCCACTCCGTGACGAAGTCCGGTCCGCCGCCGCGTCCGCGGGGCGCGGCGGCGGCGTGCCCCGCCCCGCACACGGCCACCGTCTCCGGAGCAGAGGTACCGCTACGCACCGTGACGGTGGGCCGTCGCAGGTGACCTTCGCTGCCGCAAGGTCGATACTGCCAGTAGACGAGACGGGCGGCTGCCTCGACCGGGTGGCCGCCAGTTCCTGACACGCGGTCACGAAAGTCAGCATGGAGTCAGCGACAGCCCGCCACGACCCGCCTCCGACGGCACCGGAGCGTCACGATCGATAACTGCCCCCGCCAACGGTGACCTGCGAAAACGCCGGTCCTGAGCCCTGGTGATAAGCTCACGAGGAGACACCCATGAGGATGCTGATCAACGTCCCGGAGACCGTCGTGGCGGACGCGCTGCGCGGCCTGGCGGCCGCGTATCCCGATCTGAACGTGGACGTCGAGAACCGGGTGATCGTCCGCCGGGACGCCCCCGTGGCCGGTCAGGTGGGGCTCGTCTCCGGCGGCGGCTCCGGGCACGAACCGCTGCACGGCGGGTTCGTCGGGCCGGGCATGCTCTCCGCCGCCTGCCCCGGGGAGGTCTTCACCTCGCCGGTGCCCGATCAGATGGCACGCGCCGCCGCGGCCGTCGACAGCGGCGCGGGTGTCCTGTTCATCGTGAAGAACTACACCGGTGACGTGCTGAACTTCGACATGGCGGCCGAGCTGGCCGAGGACGAGGGCATCCAGGTCGCCAAGGTGCTCGTCAACGACGACGTGGCGGTCACCGACAGCCTCTACACGGCCGGCCGGCGGGGCACCGGGGCGACGCTCTTCGTGGAGAAGATCGCGGGTGCCGCCGCGGCCGAGGGGCAGCCGCTGGAGCGGGTGGAGGCCATCGGCCGCCAGGTCAACGAGAACTCCCGCAGCTTCGGCGTCGCCCTCAGCGCGGTGACGACCCCGGCCAAGGGCAGCCCGAATTTCGATCTGCCGGACGGCGAGCTGGAGTTGGGCATCGGCATCCACGGCGAGCCGGGCCGGGAGCGGCGCCCGATGATGACTTCGGGGGAGATCGCCGACTTCGCGGTCAACGCCGTCGTGGAGGACTTGCCGCCGCGCGGCCCGGTCCTGGTGCTGGTCAACGGCATGGGCGCGACCCCGCTGCTGGAGCTGTACGGCTTCAACGCCGAGGTGCAGCGGGTGCTCGGCGAACGCGGCGTCGTCGTGGCCCGCACCCTCGTCGGCAACTACGTCACCTCCCTGGACATGGCGGGCGCCTCGGTGACGCTGTGCCAGGTCGACGAGGAGCTGCTGCGCCTGTGGGACGCGCCGGTGAAGACGCCGGCGCTGCGCTGGGGAATGTGATCCGGCGGGGCGGCCGGCCACCCGGTCCGGCCGCCCCGCCAACAGCCCTACCACGCAAGGAGATCCAGTGCTCGATGCCGATTTCTTCCGCCGTTGGATGACGGCGGCCGCCGCGTCCGTCGAACGTGAGGCGGACCGGCTCACCGCCCTCGACTCGGCCATCGGGGACGCCGACCACGGCAGCAATCTGCAGCGCGGGTTCCGGGCCGTGACGGCCACCCTGGAGAAGGAGGCCCCGGACACCCCGGGTGCCGTCCTGACGCTGGCCGGGCGGCAGTTGATCTCGACGGTCGGAGGTGCGTCGGGGCCGCTGTACGGCACCCTGCTGCGCCGGACCGGCAAGGCGCTCGGGGATGCCGCCGAGGTCGACCGGGAGCAGCTGGCCGCGGCGCTGCGCGCGGGGGTGGACGGGGTGACGACGCTCGGCGGGGCGGCGCCCGGCGACAAGACCATGGTCGACGCCCTGCTGCCGGCCGTGGACGCGCTCGGCACCGGGTTCGCCGCGGCGCGGACCGCTGCGGAGGAGGGCGCGCTGGCCACGACGCCGCTGCAGGCCCGCAAGGGCCGGGCGAGCTATCTGGGCGAGCGCAGCATCGGCCACCAGGACCCGGGGGCGACCTCGTCGGCGCTGCTGATCGCCGCGCTGGCCGACACGGCGGAGGCGGACGGTGAGTGACGAGAAGCTGGTCGGGATCGTGCTGGTGTCGCACAGCGCGGAGGTGGCCGCCTCGGTCGCCGAGCTGGCGAAGGGCCTGGCGGGCGGTGCCACCGCGGTGCCGGTGGCCGCGGCGGGCGGCACCGAGGGCGGTGGGCTCGGCACCAGCGCCGAGCTGATCTCCGCCGCCGCGGCGGCGGTGGACCGGGGTGCCGGGGTGGCGGTCCTCACCGACCTGGGCAGCGCGGTGCTCACGGTGAAGGCGCTGCTCGCCGAGGGCGACGAACTTCCGGACGGTACCCGCCTGCTGGACGCGCCGTTCGTCGAGGGCGCGGTGGCGGCGGTGGTCACCGCCGCCGCGGGTGCCGGTCTGGACGCCGTGGAGGCCGCGGCGGCGGAGGCGTACAGCTACCGGAAGGTGTGAGGGGCCCGGCGGGCTGGTCAGTCCTTCTCGATGAAGTGCCTGGCCAGCCGCCTTCCCACCTCCGTCGCCTCCTTGCGGGACTCGATGGGGCGGATCCGGGAGTTCCGGAAGACGATGTAGGTCACGCCGGAGGCCACCCCGCCGTTGATCGGGTTGGCCCGGATGCCGAGGGCCCGGGCGGTGGCGTAGGAGGCCTCGCCGATGAGGTCGCGCGGGCCGGTGTCGCCGACGATCGCGTACTGCACCCGGTCGCGGTAGATCACGGCGGCCACGGAGCCGCCGCGCACACCGGACGTCCGGGGGTTCCAGCGCTTGCTCGGCGCGGGGACCACGATGTACGGCAGCCGCTCGGCGTTCAGCTGGCGGCCGTCGGCCTGCTGGAAGGCGGTGGTGGCGGCGAACAGCGGGTCGGTGCCGCGGTTGCAGCGGGCGGTGGGCCGGCCGTCGCAGTCGATGTCCAGGTCGGCCTTCCAGAAGACGATGTCGCGGTTGCCGCAGACGCGGATGGTCGCGGGGCTGTCGGCGTCGGTGCGGAACCGGCCCCGGGAGGGCTGGGTGCACGCGTGGGCCCTGGCGAGCAGGTCGGCGGCGGTGACCTCGTGTTTGTCACGGGACGCGGCGGGCCGCTGGGGCGGCGGGACGGCGGTGGCCGGGACGGGCAGCACTGCCGGGGCGAGCAGGGCGGCGCCGGCCGTGGCGAGCGACAGGGACGTGACACGCACGATGAGGGACCCTCTCGTCGGGAACATGGGGGACAACCAGCCCACTGTGCTGCGGGGGCGGCCACCCGGCCATCGGGGCCGCCGCGAAGGGGCCGGATGGAGCACGCTTCTGACACTCTGTCAGGGGACAGCGCGGGACCGGCGCGGGCAGGCGTCGGGGGCCGGGACAGCGGGGGCCGGGGATCCGGGCCGGAGGCCGGACCGGATCCCCGGCCACCCGTGCCGGCGCGGGATCGGCGACGACAGCGTGTCCGCGCCGCAGGCCGAACTGCCCACCTCTCGGGGGCAGTTCGGCCGTAGAGGGGCTCAGCATACGTAACGTCCGGGGATCCTCACCAACGCGGCCCCCTTGCTGTGGCCGCCCCGGCCGGGCCATATTGGTCCGGACCTTTGCGTGATGTCCAGGCCGTCCCCGGGGAGGCAGAGCCGTGCGACGCGTTCCTCTTCCGTCCGTGCTGGCCTGCGGGATGCTGCTGCTCGTCGCGTCCTGCGGCTGGAGCCGGGCCGACGACGGCGGCGGGGAAGGCCGGGTACCCGGCGCCCCGGCCGGGGTCACGGCCGCCGCGGGCAGCGCCACGAGCGTGCACGTGATGTGGAACGCGGCGCCGGGGGAGGCCGGGGTCCGCGCCTACGAGGTCTACCGCGGCACCACGAAGGTGGTCGACGTACCGGGTTCGCAGCACATGGTGGACGTCACCAGGCTCAGGCCGTCCACTCAGTACGCCTTCACCGTGCGGGCCCGGGGTGCCGGGGACCGGCTGGGTCCGCCGAGCCGGACGGTGCGGGCGCGGACCCCGGCCGCCGCCGCAGCGGACCGCTCGGCGCCGACCCGGCCGAAGGACACCACCGGGCGGACCGTCAGCAGCCGCGCGGTCCAGCTGTCCTGGGGCGCGTCCCGGGACGACCGGAGTGTGGTGTCGTACGACGTCTACCAGGGCGGCGTGAAGATCCACAGCGTCGGCGGGAACCAGACCGCCACCGTCGTCACCGGCCTGCGCCCCGGCAGCCGGTACGTTTTCACGGTCCGCGCCCGGGACGCCGCGGACAACCTCTCCCCCGCCGGCTCACCGGTCCGCCTCACCACACCGGGCCGCGACGACGGCCGCGACACCGCGCCGACCGGGTTCACGGCCACGACCCACCGGGCCGACGGGGCCTGCTACATCGACCTCGCCTGGGATCCGCCGCGGGCCGACGGTGTGATCACCGAGTACCAGATCCAGCTCGACGGCACCGCGGCCACCTCGCTGGTCTGGGGCGGCACACCGCCGCGCGGCCGGGCGCACCACAGCTTCTACGCGGGCACCGCCGCCGGCGAGGAGCACCGGGTGCGGCTGCGGGCGCGGCTGCCTGACGGCACCTGGGGCGGCTACTCGGCGCTGCGGACGGTGACCACGGGCCGCTGACCGCGTCCCCGGGCCGCGGCGTTCCCCGGCGCCCGCCTGCCGGGGTGCGCCGGTCGACGGAATCCGTCACCTGACCGGGCCCGCTCCGCGTGCGGGCGGACCCGGGACCGCGTTGGCTGCGGTTGAGGCAGCACGGGCGTATCCGACCCTCGGCGGCGCATCGGACGTACCGCCAACCGTGCCGTCGGAGGTCAGACCATGCACAACTCGCGACTCCTGCTCCGCTCCGGCCTGACCCTGGCGGCCGCCGCCGCGGTCCCGGCCGCGCTCGCCGGGCCGTCCGCCGCGGTCTCGGGCATCTCGGTCAGCACCACCGGCTCCACGGTCTCCGTGGTCACCAGCGCCTGCACCCAGATCAACAGCAGCTGGGGCACCGCCGCCCTGCTCGCCAACGGGCAGTCGAGCTTCTCCCAGGGCCGCCAGGTGACCCTGTCCGGCACGACCGTCAGCCAGTCGGCGGCCTGGTCCGGGGTGAGCCCGGGAACGTACACCGTGGTGGTGGTCTGCTCCAGCGGCACCACCGCAGGCAGCCAGTCGGTGATCGTCTCCGGGGCCGCCTCGCGCCCGACGATCTCGGCGACCTCCAGCCCGGCACCGTCCCGGGGCGTGATGGGCGGCCTCGGAGGCGCGGCACGCGACTACGGCCCGCTGACCCTCGGCGTGGGCGCGGCCCTGGTCGGTGCGGGCGTCGTCGCCACGGGCTGGGTCCTGCGCCGCCGCTCGAAGCCGTACCGGCTCTGACAGCCGGACCGGGGCCGCCGGCCGTACCGCGCCGGGCGGCCCGGGCGGCCGTACCGGCCGTGCGCGAGCGCACCGCCGGGCGTCAGCTCCGCTCCGGCCCCTCCCCCGGCAGTTCGCCGAACTCGGCGAGGGCCTGGGTGAGCCACCCGGTCCAGAAGGTCTCCAGGTCGATGCCCGCCCGCAGCACCAGATGGCGCAGCCGGTCCTCCGGGGTGTCCCGGTCCGGCGGGAAGTCGCGCTGCTCGATCTCCTGGTACTCGGCCAGCTGCCGCCGGTGCAGCTCCAGATGGCGGCGCAGATCGGCGTCGAGGCCCGCCGTGCCGACCACGGCAGCGGCGCGCAGCCGCAGCAGCAGCGGATCCCGCAGGGTCCGGGGATCCTGCGGTGCGGCGGTCCAGCGGGCCAGTTCGGCGCGGCCGGCCGGCAGGACCTCGTAGCTCTTGCGCTGCCCGCGGGCGGGCTGCTCGGCCGGCAGCGTGCGGATGAACCCCTCGCCCTCCAGCTTCCCCAGCTCCCGGTAGATCTGCTGGTGGGTCGCCGACCAGAAGTAGCCGATCGACTTGTCGAACCGGCGGGTCAGCTCCAGCCCCGACGAGGGCTTTTCCAGCAGGGCGGTGAGGATCGCGTGCGGGAGTGACATGGGCTCATCCTAAGGACGGGGCCGGGACGCGCCCGGCGCTACAGCGCCGCCGCCAGCTCCGTGCCCTGCTTGATGGCGCGCTTGGCGTCCAGTTCGGCCGCGATGTCCGCGCCGCCGATCAGGTGTGCGCTGCGCCCGGCGGCGATCAGCTCCTCGTACAGGTCGCGGCGCGGCTCCTGGCCGGTGCAGAGCACCACCGTGTCGACTTCGAGGACGGTGCTCTCCTCGCCGACGGTGATGTGCAGTCCGGCGTCGTCGATCCGGTCGTAGCGCACGCCCGGCACCATGGTCACGCCCCGGTGCTTCAGCTCGGCGCGGTGGATCCAGCCGGTGGTCTTGCCGAGGCCGGCGCCGACCTTGGTGGTCTTGCGCTGGAGCAGGTGGACCTGGCGGGGCGGGGCCGGCCGCTGCGGGGCCGCGAGGCCGCCGGGTGCCGCGTAGTCCATGTCGACGCCCCAGGCGCGGAAGTACGTCTCCGGGTCCTCGCTCGCCTTGTCGCCGCCGTCGGTGAGGAACTCGGCGACGTCGAAGCCGATGCCGCCGGCGCCGAGGACGGCCACGCGGTCGCCGACCGGGGCTCCGTCGCGCAGCACGTCGAGGTAGCCGAGGACACGGGGGTGGTCGGCGCCGGGGATGTCCGGGATGCGCGGGGAGACGCCGGTGGCGACGACGACCTCGTCGTAACCGTCCAGATCGGCGGCGCCCACCCAGGTGTCCAGGCGTACGTCGACGCCGTGCGCGTCGAGCTGGTGGCGGAAGTAGCGCAGCGTCTCGTCGAACTCCTGCTTGCCGGGCACCTTGCGGGCGACGTTCAGCTGTCCGCCGATCTCGGCGGCCGCGTCGAAGAGGGTGACGGTGTGCCCGCGCTCGGCGGCGGAGACCGCGCAGGCGAGGCCGGCCGGACCGGCGCCGACCACGGCGACGCGCTTCGTCAGCCGGGTCGGGGCGAGCACCAGCTCGGTCTCGTGGCAGGCGCGCGGGTTGACCAGGCAGGAGGTGATCTGCCCGCTGAAGGTGTGGTCGAGGCAGGCCTGGTTGCAGCCGATGCAGGTGTTGATGGCCTCCGGGGTGCCGGCGGCGGCCTTGGCGACGAAGTCGGGGTCGGCGAGCATCGGGCGGGCCAGGGAGACCATGTCCGCGACGCCGCCGGCCAGCAGTTCCTCGGCGAGTTCCGGGGTGTTGATGCGGTTGGTGGTCACCAGGGGCACGGAGACCTCGCCCATCAGCTTCTTGGTGACCCAGGTGTAGGCGCCGCGCGGCACGGAGGTGGCGATGGTGGGGATGCGGGCCTCGTGCCAGCCGATGCCGGTGTTGATGATGGTGGCCCCGGCGGCCTCGACGGCCTTGCCCAGGGTGATCACCTCGTCCAGCGAGGAGCCGCCCGGGACCAGGTCCAGCATGGACAGCCGGTAGATGATGATGAAGTCCTCGCCGACGGCCTCGCGCACCCGCCGGACGATCTCGACGGGGAACCGCATCCGGTTCTCGTACGAGCCGCCCCAGCGGTCCGTGCGGTGGTTGGTCTGCGCGGCGATGAACTCGTTGATGAGGTAGCCCTCGGAGCCCATGATCTCCACGCCGTCGTAGCCGGCCTGCCGGGCGAGGCGGGCGGTACGGGCGTAGTCCTCGATGGTCCGCTCGATGTCGGCCTCGGTCAGCTCACGGGGCACGTACGGGCTGATCGGGGCCTGGACGGGGCTGGGCGCGACCAGGTCCTCGTGGTACGCGTACCGGCCGAAGTGCAGGATCTGCAGGGCGATCCGGCCGCCCTCGCCGTGCACGGCCCCGGTGATCCGCCGGTGCTCCTCGGCCTCCGCCTCGGTGGTGAGCTTGGCTCCGCCGCCCCACGGCCGCCCCTCCTCGTTGGGCGCGATGCCGCCGGTGACGATCAGCCCCACTCCCCCGCGGGCGCGGGCCGCGTAGAACGCCGCCATCCGCTCGAAGCCGTGCTCGGCCTCTTCAAGGCCGACGTGCATGGAGCCCATGAGCACGCGGTTGGGCAGCGTGGTGAAGCCCAGGTCGAGCGGGGTCATCAGGTGCGGGTAACGGCTCATGGGGCCCTCCGTGCGCGGTGTCGTCACTCCCTGTTGTAGAGGAAGCCCCCCGCTTTATGCAACTAGTTGCACAACCGGGAGGGGGTGACTCCAGCCACTCTGTACCTACTAGTATGTACAGCCTCCGGGCGACCGACCCGCCCCCGAACCGGAAGGACGCCTCGCATGCCCTTCGTCCGCATCGACACCCTCGGCACCGACCCCGCCCGCCTCGACGCGCTCGGCCGGGCCGTCCAGGACGCCCTCGTGGAGAGCCTCGGCGTCCCGCCCGAGGACCGCTTCCAGGTGCTGACCGGCCACGACGGAGTCACCAGCACCCTGCGCCACGGCGACTACCCCGGCGTGCGCCGGGACGACTCGCTGGTGTTCGTGGCGATCACCCTGCGCGCCGGGCGCGACGCGGACCGCAAGCGGGCGATGTACCGCAGGATCGCCGAGCTGGTGCACGAGCGCACCGGCACCGAGCCGCGCAACGTGTTCGTCACCCTGACCGAGAACGGCGACGCCGACTGGTCCTTCGGGCACGGCCTGGCGCAGTACGCCCCGGCCGACGGGGAGCCGGCCGGGGCGCTGCCCTGATCGTTCAGCGGCTCTCCAGGCGCAGGTGCAGGTCCCGCTCCTGGTCGCCCGAGGCCGTACAGGTCTCCCGGACGGTGAACATCGAGTCCAGGGTGGTGCGGAACCGGTCCACGGCCCAGTAGCCGCCCTGGACGTCCGCCTGGACGGACGCGTCGAGGTGGACCGGAGGGCACCCCGATCCGCGGACGTCCGCGACGTCGTACGTGCCGAGCCAGACCATGGGCCGGGTCTCGTGCAGCTGCTGCGGGTCCTCGTGCTCACCCCGGTCGGAGGCGAAGCAGGACCCCAGCGCGTCGAAGACCAGGCGGGCGTCCTCCTTGGAACCGCTGATCTCCACCGTGACGGTTTCCGGATGCGACCGCTCCGTGCGTGCCATTGATCGCTCCTTTCATGGACCGCGCCGCGATGGCAGGGAGGTACCCCGTCTGACCGCGTCCATGCTCAGCAAAGCACCGCGGGGCACCGCGCACACCTCAGCCGCGGGAGAACTTGTACGTCTTGCTGTCCGTCAGCACGCAGAAGCCGGGCGAGACCACGATCACCCGCAGGACCCCGCTGCGGCGGTCGTAGTCGATGCCCTCCGCCTCGAAGGTGCCCGGACAGGCGCTGCGCAGCGGCAGCTGGCGCAGGGCGGTGACATGCCCGGAGACATCGCCGGAGCCGTTCGGCGCGGCCGACAGGTCGACCTGGAGGAGCGGCTTGGCGAAGCCGAAGAGGCTGCCCTCGGGGTCGTCGGAGGAGCACAGCAGGGTGGTCGGTCCGGAGAAGTCGCAGCCCTGGACGTCGCGGACGGCGTGGTCCAGGCGGACGGTCGCGGCCCGCGGCAGATCGGCCGAGGGCGAGGTGGCCGGGTTGACGCCCGGGGTCGGGAAGACCAGCAGGCGGTCCATCGTGCCGTACTCGCCCGAGAGCATCCACTGGCCGTCGGGCGAGATCGCGACCCAGGAGTTGTTCAGCGCCTCGCCCGCGCTCAGCGTGTGCACGTACTCCGACCAGGCCCCGCCGGGCGCCTGCACGCGGAACATCTTCGCGTTGCCGGAGTCCCGCTGGTAGGGCTCGATGTAGTAGCCGTTGTACGAGGCGTCCGGGTCGCCGACGTGGTTCCAGCCGCGGCTGGAGACGCCGATCGGGATGGTGCCTATGCCGGTGTACCGGTTGGGGCTGTTCGCCGGCACCTCCACCGAGGCCAGGCCCTGGCTCTCGGTGAGCGGTTCGGCGCGGTCGGAGCCGGTCTCGGTCCAGGTGTCGGCCGCGCTGGCGGGTGCGGGCGCGGCGAGGGACACGACGGCGGCGGCGGCGAGGGTGACGAGTCCGGCGAGGACTGCGTGACAACGTTGCCTGGCGGACGCGGGCATGGCCGACTCCTCGGGCGGGGGGCGGGGGGCAGCGGACGGGTGCGCGGGACACCCGGTCGGCCGACAGTCTGGCGTGGCGTCGTAGTCATGTACAGACCAATAGAGCAACATGAGCGTGAACTCTCACGGCCCGCCGGAACCCGCTGTACGGTCTCGGCAAGGGGCCCCGATCCCGCGCCCGCCTCCGGCGCGGCGACTTCGGCGGACGTCCGCCGAGGTGTTGAGAGATGGTGGAGGTAGGCGAAGGGCGCGGAGAGTCGGGTGTGAGCGCGGTAGAACAAGGGGAGTCGGCACGGGGGACGGCGTGCCGTGCGGACGGGCGAAGGCGGTGCGTGGCATGAGTGCAGCCGAGGCTCCGGTGACGGAGAGCGGCGAGCCGGCGCGCGGGCCGGTGCGTCCGGGCGGTCTGCTCGATGTACTGGGCGTGGCCTCCGTGGTGCTGGACACCGACGGCCGCATCGTGCTGTGGAGCCCGCAGGCGGAGGAACTGTTCGGCTACACGGCGCAGGAGGCCCTCGGTGAGTTCGCCGCGCGGCTGATGGTGCACGAACGCCACATCCAGCTGGTCGGCAGGCTCTTCGCCGACGTGATGCGCACCGGGCAGAGCTGGGCCGGCGGCTTCCCGATCCGGCACAAGGACGGCAGCACCCGGCTGGTGGAGTTCCGCAACATGCGGCTGCTCGACGACCGGGGGGACGTCTACGCCCTCGGCCTGGCCGCCGACCAGTCGACCGTGCGGCGGCTGGAGCAGGACGTGGCGCTGTCCGAGCGGATGGTGCGGCAGTCGCCGATCGGCTACGCCGTGCTCGACAACGACCTGCGGTTCGTCTCCGTCAACCCGGCGCTTGAGCGGCTGAGCGGGGTGCCGGCCGCCGAGCACGTGGGCGGCAGGCTGCCCGAGGTGCTGCCGCTGATGAACGCCGACGCCTGGGAGACCGCGGCCCGGCGGGTGCTGGACACGGGGGAACCGCTGATCGCCGACACCCTCGTCGGCCGCACCCCGGCCGACCCGGACGAGGACCACACCTGGTCGCACTCCCTGTACCGGCTGGAGGACGCCGGCGGCAATGTGCTCGGTGTGGCGGTCTCCCTGCACGACATCACCGAGCAGCACCGGGCCTCGGTGGAGGCGGAGGCCGCGCGGCGCCGGCTCGCGGTCGTCGCGGACGCCTCCGCGCGGATCGGTACGACACTGGAACTGGAACGCACCGCCTGCGAGCTGGCCGAGGTCGCCGTGCCGGAACTGGCGGACGTGGCGGCGGTCGACCTGCTGGACGCGGTGGTCGAGGGCCGGCCCAGCACCCTGGGCCCTTCCGAGTCGGCGGTGATCCGCGCGCTCGCCCTGCGCCCGACGGAGGGCACCGAGGCGGTACGGGCCGCCGACCCGCCCGGCCGGATCGCCCGGTACGCACCCGACCGCCTGGTCACCGAGTGCGTACGCACCGGCGAGACGGTGCTGGTGCCGCAGGTGAAGGACGAGGACCTGCCGCGCATCGCCCGCTCCCCCGAGGCGGCCGTCCTGCTCGGCCGCGCGGGCCTGCACTCCTACCTCGCCGTACCGCTGATCGCGCGCGGCGTGGTGCTGGGCGCGCTCGACCTCAAGCGCACCCGCAATCCGGCGCCCTTCGACGAGGACGACGTCCTGCTGGCGCGGGAGCTGGCCGCCCGCGCTGCGGTGCAGATCGACAACGCGCGCTGGTACCAGAACGCCCGCAACACCGCGCTCACCCTGCAGCGCAGCCTGCTGCCCAGCCATCCGCCGGTCACCACCGGCCTGGAGGTGGCTTCCCGCTACCAGCCGGCGGGTGCCACCAGCGAGGTCGGCGGGGACTGGTTCGACGTCATCCCGCTGGAGGGGGGCAAGACCGCACTCGTCGTCGGGGACGTGATGGGCAGCGGCATCAGCGCCGCCGCCACGATGGGCCGGCTGCGCACCGCGACGCTCACGCTGGCCGCCCTCGATCTCGACCCGGCGCGGCTGCTGGAGCACCTGGACAAGACCACCTCGGCCCTCGACCACTCCATCGCGACCTGCGTGTACGCCGTCCACGACCCGCATCTGCGCCAGTGCCGGATCGCCAACGCCGGCCATCTGCCGCCGGCCCGGGTCCGGCCGGGCAGGCCCCCGGAGCTGCTCGGCCTGCCCACGGGGGTGCCGCTGGGGGTGGGCGGGGTCGAGTTCTCCACCGTCACGGTCGACTTCGCACCCGGCGACGAGTTGGTCTTCTACACCGACGGCCTGGTGGAGACCCGCCGGCACTCGCTGGACGAGCGCCTGGACTTCCTCCTGTCCCTGCTCGACGACCCGGCCCGCCCGCTGGAGGAGGTCTGCGACCTGCTCCTGCGCACACTGCACCACCCCGACAACCACGACGACGTGGCCCTGCTGATCGCCCGGGCGCAGGAGCTGGATTAGCGGCCGGCACCGGCGGGGCCGCCGCCGGAGCCCCCTGCGGCGAACCCGCCGGCGGGACCTGGGGCGGCGCACCGACCGCCACCAGCGCGGACGGGAGCCTCGCGCACCGCCGGACGGGCCGGGTCGGACGCGCGTCCGTGACCGCCTGTACGGCGGCCGGGTCCTGGCGTTCGCCGGGCCCGGTCGGCAGGCAGCCGCCGGGGGCGGGCCACTCGGGCGCCCCGGCGGCCGGCCGGCGCAATACGTCCGGGGAGGATCCGGCCGAAACGGCCGCGGTCCGCGCTCCTCCCCCGCCGCGGGGGTGCCGTCCGGCGCCGGGCGACTCGTCCCCCGCGGTGGGGTTGCCGGCCGCTCAGACCCCGACCGTCTCCTCGACCTCTTCCTCGGCCTCCTCCTGGGCTTCCGCCGCCTCCGCTGCGGCTTCCCGCCCGGCGCCGTGCTCGGGCTCGGCCGCCCTGGCGGCGTCGGTCCTGGGCGCGGCGTGGGCGGCTGCCCGGCGGGGGCGCTCCCAGACGGCGGCGAGCGCGGTCGCCGCGAGGCCGACCAGGAACCAGACCGCCAGGGTCAGGACGGGGCGGGCGAGGCCGTCGTCGGCGAAGTAGAGCAGGCTGCGGACGCCCTCGACGAATCCGGCGCCGTTCCAGAAGGCGTGCAGGGTGCCGAAGAAGCCGTTCTGGAGTTCGGGCCGGAAGAGGCCGCCCGAGCTCGTGAAGTTGAGCATCACGAACAGCACCATCATGGTCAGCGTGGTCCACCGCTTCAGGAAGGTGTGCAGGCCGACACCGATGAGGAGGATGCCCGCCGAGTACAGCGAGGCCATGCCCCACACGCTCGCGAGGTCGTGGTGGGCGAGGTGGAAGACCGGCCCGGCGAGCAGCGCGCCGATACCGCCGACGACCACGGCCACGCCGAGCGCCAGCAGCGCCCGTACCCGCATGGCGAGACCCGCGCCCGCGGCACCGAGCGCGGCGACCGAGGCGTACGAGCCGATGCTGACCGCGATCAGCAGGAAGAACAGGCCCTGGCCGGTGGGGTCGTCGGCGACCGGGGCGGCCACGTCGGTGACCTTCAGCGGGGCGCCCTCCTTGGCGGCCACCGGTGTGAACACCTTCTCCACGGCGGTGGCACCCATGTCGGAGGCGGCGCTCGCCACCAGCAGCTCGGGCGCCTTGGCACCCGGCACATAGGCGCCGGTCACCTCGCGGGACTTCAGCAGCTCGACGGCGTCGGCACGGTGGGCCACCGTACGGACGTCGAGCTTGTCACCCGCGGTGTCCTTCACCGTCTGCGCGAAGACCTTCGCCTCGGGTCCCGTACCGACGATCGCCACCGGCATGTGGTGCGGCTCCGGGGTGACGAACGCCCCCATATACGCGAGCCCCATACCTATGCACATCAGCAGCGGGGTGATCAGGTGTGTGAGCACATGGCGCAGCGCCGGCGACCTCATCGAGCGCGACCTCCAAAGGTTGGCTTATACAACTCTCAGTTCAAGTTGTACTATACAACTAGAACCCCGGAGGAGGTATTCCCGTGACCGCAGCGGAGTCGGCCGTCGAGACGATCCAGCGCGAGATGACCATCTTCGCCCGCCGGGCCCGCGCCTCGGCGGGCCGCATGCACCCCGAGCTGTCCCTGGTCTCGTACACCCTGCTCGGCCATCTGGAGGAGCGCGGCGGCTGCCGGGCCACCGACCTCGCGGCCCACTACGCCCTGGACAAGTCCACGGTGAGCCGCCAGGTGGCGGCGCTGGAGCGGTCCGGCCTCATCGAGCGGCGCCTGGACCCGGAGGACCACCGGGTCCAGGTGCTGCATCTGACGGAGGCCGGCGAGGAGATCCTGGCCCAGGTCACCCACAGCCGCCGGGCCGCTTTCCGGGAACGGCTCGCCGACTGGCCGGAGGAAGACCTGGTGCGGTTCGCGGCCTACCTGGAGCGCTACAACGCGGGGGCGGGCGGCGCCGCCCCGGAGTGAGGGATCACCGACCACCCGGGCTAGGGGCGGCGTACGGGGGCTATGGGTGGGCTACGGGGCGGAGGGGCCCCTTGCCCCGGGGCTGAGGGGGCTCGGGGCTGCGGGGCCACGGGGCTCGGGGCTGAGGGGGCTAGGCAGTGTCTTCAAATGATCTTGCCTGGTGGATCATGGTGGCGTGATACGTCGTCATGAACTGTCTGATGCCGAGTGGGAGTTCGTCCGGCC